>NZ_JAUYGD010000034.1 GCF_030690725.1 Pseudomonas sp.
CAGCCGTTCTTCGTGGCCGAAGTCTTCACCGGTTCGCCAGGCAAGTACGTTTCCCTGAAGGACACCATTGCCGGCTTCAGCGGCATTCTGAAAGGTGACTACGATCACTTGCCAGAGCAGGCGTTCTACATGGTTGGCAGCATCGAAGAAGCTGTTGAGAAAGCGAAGAAACTGTAATCACCCGTGCGCCCGGCAACGGGCGCTTACGGTCTGTTTATCCGCAGTAGTGTGTAAGCAGATCGATACGTGAGGTTAGACATGGCTATGACAGTCCATTGCGACATCGTCAGCGCAGAAGGCGAGATCTTCTCCGGTCTGGTCGAGATGGTGATTGCGCACGGCAACCTGGGTGATATCGGTATCGCTCCAGGCCACGCGCCGCTGATCACCGACCTCAAACCGGGTCCGATTCGTCTGGTCAAGCTGGGTGGCGAAACCGAGGTGTTCTACATCTCTGGTGGCTTCCTCGAAGTTCAGCCGAGTGTGGTGAAAGTTCTCGCCGATACCGTGCAGCGTGCTGCCGATATCGATGAAGCTGCTGCTCAGGAAGCCCTCCGGGCTGCCGAGAATGCCTTGAATGAGAAGGGCGCGGAGTTCGATTACGGTTCCGCAGCCGCTCACCTGGCCGAGGTCGCGGCTCAGCTGCGTACCGTTCAGCAGTTGCGCAAGAAGTTCGGCGGTTAATTCCGACGCTTCATCGCAAACGAGTAAAAGGGTAGCCTTGGCTACCCTTTTTCTTTGCCTGTCATTTAGCAGGTAGCCCGGATGCAATCCGGGACGATCACCCCGGATTGCATCCGGGCTACTCAATAGGATCTGCCCTCCATGTCGCTCGATATCGTTATCCTCGCCGCCGGCCAAGGCACCCGCATGCGTTCTGCCTTGCCGAAAGTTCTGCACCCGGTTGCCGGCAAAGCCATGCTTGGCCATGTGATCGACACCGCCCGCCTGCTGAAACCGCAAGGCATTCATGTGGTAATCGGCCATGGCGCGGAACTAGTGCGCGAGCAACTGGCGGCGGATGACCTGAATTTCGTGCTGCAGAACGAGCAGCTCGGCACCGGTCATGCCGTGGCTCAAGCGCTGCCGGCGTTGAGCGCAGAGCGTGTGCTGATTCTTTATGGCGACGTGCCGTTGATCGAACTGGAAACCCTGCAGCGTCTGCTGTTGAAAGTTAGCGAGCAGCAGTTGGGGTTGCTCACGGTCAACCTGAAAGACCCAACTGGCTACGGCCGCATCGTGCGCGATGAGCAGGGCGTGGTGAAAGCCATCGTCGAGCACAAGGACGCCAGCACCGAGCAGCGCCTGATCAGTGAAGGCAACACCGGCATCCTCGCCGTCCCAGGGAAAAAACTCGGTGATTGGCTCGGTCGTCTGTCCAACAGCAACGCTCAGGGTGAGTACTACCTGACGGACGTGATCGCCATGGCCGTGGCCGACGGCCTGGTAGTCGCCACCGAGCAGGCGACTGACGAGATGGAAGTGCTGGGCGCCAACGACCGTATCCAGCTTTCGCAGCTGGAGCGCCACTATCAGTACCGCGCCGCGCGTCGTTTGATGCTGCAGGGCGTGACCTTGATCGACCCGGCGCGTTTTGATCTGCGCGGCGAAGTCACGGTAGGCCGTGATGTGTCTATCGATATCAACGTGATCCTCGAAGGCCAGGTGGTGATCGAAGACGGTGTACAGATCGGCCCGAACTGCGTGATCAAAAACTCGATCCTGCGTAAAGGTGCCATCATCAAAGCCAACAGCCATCTGGAAGGGGCCGAAATGGGTGAGGGTGCCGATTGCGGCCCGTTCGCGCGTCTGCGTCCGGGTTCCGTGCTGGGCGCCAAAGCCCATGTGGGTAACTTCGTCGAGCTGAAAAACGCCAAGCTGGGTGAGGGCGCCAAGGCCGGGCACCTGTCTTACCTGGGCGATGCCGAGATCGGTGCGCGCAGCAATATCGGCGCCGGCACCATCACCTGCAATTACGACGGCGCCAACAAGTTCAAGACCGTACTGGGTGAGGACGTGTTTATCGGCTCCAACAGCGCCCTGGTGGCTCCGGTGACGCTGGGCGACCGTGCCACTACCGGTGCCGGTTCGGTAATCACCAGTGACGTGCCTGATAACACCCTGGCGGTCGGCCGCGCCAAGCAGCGCAATATCGAAGGCTGGAAGCGCCCGACCAAGAAGTGAAGCCGGGTAGGGCGGACATGGCGCAGCCTTGTCCGCCGTCACCGCGCACTTGGTGGACAAGCTTTCGGCATGTCCACCCTACGTCGATTGCTACTTGACGAAAAACTTCGATTAGGTTTTGATTCGTGCCATTATCTTTCGAATCGAAACTTAGCATGTCGAAACGCAACACTCCGCAACGTCGCCACACCATTCTTGCCCTGCTCGCCGAGCAAGGCGAGGTGAGTGTGGATGAGTTGTCGAAAGCCTTCGCCACCTCCGAAGTGACCATTCGCAAAGACCTCGCCGCACTGGAAAAAAGTGGTTTGCTGCTGCGTCGTTACGGCGGTGCGGTGCCCATGCCGCAGGAGCTGATCAGCGATATCCAGCCGATCTCCCAGTACAAGCAGGCCATCGCCCGCGCCGGGGTGGCGCGCATTCGCGAACATGCGCGGATCATTATCGACAGCGGCACCACCACCGCGGCGATGATCCCGCAGCTTGGCCACAAGCCAGGCCTGGTGGTGATGACCAACTCGCTGAATGTGGCCCGCGCCATCAGCGAGCTGGAGCATGAGCCGGTGCTGCTGATGACCGGCGGCACCTGGGATCCGCATTCCGAGTCTTTCCAGGGTCAGGTCGCCGAACAGGTTTTGCGCTCTTACGACTTCGACCAGCTGTTTATTGGTGCCGATGGCATCGACCTGAACCGTGGCACCACCACCTTCAACGAATTGCTCGGGCTTAGCCGGGTAATGGCGGATGTAGCCCGCGAAGTGGTGGTGATGGTCGAGAGCGACAAGATCGGCCGCAAGATTCCCAACCTGGAGCTGCCCTGGAGCGGCATCCATACCCTGATAACCGACGAACGCCTCAGCCCTGAGGCCCGTGAACAATTGACCGAGCGCGGCATCAAGCTGATCTGCGCGACTGTTGAAGCTTAAGGAGAAGACTATGTGTGGAATCGTAGGCGCAGTCGCCGAACGTAATATCACTGCCGTGCTGGTTGAAGGCCTCAAGCGCCTGGAATACCGCGGTTACGACAGCGCCGGTGTGGCGTTGCTGACGGATAAAGGTGACCTCGACCGTCGCCGCCGCGTGGGCAAGGTCAGCGAGCTGGAAAGCGCGCTGAGCGCCGAACCGCTGGCCGGCCGTCTCGGCATCGCTCACACCCGTTGGGCTACCCACGGTGCTCCGAGCGAGCGCAATGCCCACCCGCACTTCTCCAGCCATGATCTGGCGGTGGTGCACAACGGCATTATCGAGAACCACGAAGAACTTCGTGCCCAGCTCAAGGCCCTGGGTTACGTGTTCAGCTCCGATACCGACACCGAAGTGATCGTGCACCTGCTCGACCACAAGCTGAAAACCCAGCCGGACCTGACCGCAGCGTTGAAAGAAGCGGTCAAGGAACTGCACGGCGCCTACGGCCTGGCGGTGATCAGCGCCAAGCAGCCGGATCGCCTGCTCGCCGCCCGCAGCGGGAGCCCGCTGGTGATCGGCCTGGGCCTGGGCGAGAACTTCCTTGCCTCCGACCAGCTGGCTCTGCGTCAGGTCACCGACCGCTTTATGTACCTGGAAGAAGGCGATATCGCCGAGATTCAGCGTGAAAGCGTGCAGATCTGGAGCGTCGACGGTCAGCCGGTAGAGCGTGAGAGCGTGCAATACCACGAGGGTGCGGAAGCTGCGGACAAGGGAGAGTACCGTCACTTTATGCTCAAGGAAATCCATGAGCAGCCCAAGGTCGTGCAGCGCACCCTGGAAGGCCGTCTGGGCACAGACCACGTGCTGGTTCAGGCCTTCGGCCCGCAGGCTGCCGAGCTGTTCGCCAAGGTGCGCAACGTGCAGATCGTCGCCTGCGGCACCAGTTACCACGCCGGGATGGTTGCCCGTTACTGGCTGGAAGGCCTGGCCGGTATCCCTTGCCAGATCGAAGTGGCCAGCGAGTTCCGCTACCGCAAGGTGGTGGTGCAGCCGGACACCCTGTTTGTCAGCATCTCCCAGTCCGGCGAAACTGCCGACACCCTGGCCGCGCTGCGCAATGCCAAGGAGCATGCGCCTGGCCAGGGCGGCTACCTGGCCAGCCTGGCCATCTGCAACGTCGGCATCAGCTCCCTGGTGCGTGAATCCGATTTGACCCTGCTGACCCAGGCCGGCCCGGAAATCGGTGTGGCTTCGACCAAAGCCTTCACCACCCAGCTGGTCGCGCTGATGCTGCTGACCCTGTCCCTCGGCCAGGTGCGTGGCACCCTGGATAAAGGTTTGGAAGCCGAGCTGGTCGACGAACTGCGTCGCCTGCCAACCCGTCTGGGCGAAGCCCTGGCCATGGACAGCGTGGTCGAGAAAGTCTCCGAGCTGTTCGCCGAGAAGCACCACAGCCTGTTTCTCGGCCGTGGCGCGCAGTACCCGGTGGCGATGGAAGGTGCGCTCAAGCTCAAGGAAATTTCCTATATCCACGCCGAAGCCTACCCGGCTGGCGAGCTCAAGCACGGCCCGTTGGCGCTGGTGGACAGCGATATGCCGGTGGTCACCGTGGCGCCGAACAACGAGCTGCTGGAAAAGCTCAAATCCAACCTGCAGGAAGTGCGCGCCCGCGGCGGTGAGCTGGTGGTGTTTGCCGACGAGCAGGCCGGCATGAGCAATGGCGAGGGCACCCACGTGGTGAACATGCCGCATATCCACGACGCCCTGGCACCGATCCTCTACACCATCCCACTGCAGCTGCTGTCCTACTACGTCGCCGTGCTCAAGGGCACTGACGTCGACCAGCCACGCAATCTGGCCAAGAGCGTAACGGTTGAGTAAGCAGAGGCTGGCCGATGCGGCGTGAAGATATAAAGAGCAAGCAAGCCCAGGGCGTGCTCTTTGATACCCATATCATCGCCAACCCGGCCAATACCCGGGAATGGATCGTGCTGTTGAAGAAAGGCGCGGGCACCAGCTTCTTTCTGGTCGATGACCAGGAGCAGGTGGAGTCCTTCGCCGATCTCAATGGTCTGATCGAAGAGCTGCGCCTACTCGGCATCAAGGGCGCAGAGATTCATCTCTAAGCCCTGCCGTTCACCCGAGGCACTTATGCCTATTCGCTATGCGAGAAGCCTGACCGGACGGACGCGCAGTGTCGCAGCCAATCGGCATCTGGGTTTTGCCCTGGCTTTCGTTGCAGGAGCGATCAATGCCGGCGGCTTTCTTGCCGTGCAGCAATACACCTCGCATATGACCGGCATTGTCTCTGCCATGGCGGACAATATTGCTCTGGGTGCCTATGGCCTGGTGTGGAGTGGTCTCGGCGGCGTGCTGTCGTTTCTCCTGGGTGCAGCCTGCTCGACGGTGATGATCAATTACTCACGGCGGCGCCAGCTGCACAGCGAATACGCCCTGCCGTTGCTGCTCGAAGCCGCGCTGCTGCTGTGCTTTGGCTTTCTTGGCGCGTCGCTGGCGCAGATTACCGGCCTGTTCGTGCCGCTGACGGTGATGCTGCTGTGTTTCATCATGGGCCTGCAGAACGCCCTGATTACCAAACTCTCCAGGGCGGAAATCCGCACCACCCATATCACCGGAATCATCACCGACATCGGTATCGAGCTAGGCAAGCTGTTCTATTGGAATCGCACGCGTGGCCCTGATATCGCTCGGGTGATGGCCGACCGCCAACGTCTGCGGGTGCTCAGCCTGTTGGCGTTGTACTTCTTCCTCGGCGGGGTGATCGGCGCACTGGGTTTTAACCACCTGGGTTATATCGCCACCGTGCCGCTGGCCTTGCTGCTGGTGTTATTGGCCAGTGTGCCGGCGCTGGATGATCTGCTGCTGCTCACACGGCGCGTATTGCGTCGATAAGCTTGGCCGACTGCCCGCTGCTTAGTCTTCTGCAGACCTGAACAGGTGGCGATGCTCGGCGTTGTACAGCGCCGAGTCGGCGAACTGTTCGGCGTGCAGCACGCGCCCGACGAGGATCAGCGCGGTGCGGCGAAAGCCCTTGGCGCGCACCTGTTCCTCGATGGTGGCGAGGGTGCCGCTGACCCAATCCTGATCCGGCCAGCTGGCGCGATGGACCACGGCAATCGGGCAGTCCGCGCCGTAATGCGGCAGCAGCTCAGTGACGATCTTGTTCAGATGCACTACGCCCAGGTGAATGGCCATGGTCGCGCCGTGGCGGGCCAGGTCGCCCAGCGCCTCGCCCTCGGGCATGTTCGACTTGCTCGCGTAGCGCGTGAGAATCAGCGTCTGCGATACCTCGGGCAGGGTCAGCTCGCTTTCCAGCAGGGCGGCGCAGGCCGCAGTGGCGGTCACCCCAGGAATGATCTCAAAGGCAATGCCCAGCCGGCGCAGGTGGCGGATCTGCTCGCCAATCGCGCCATACAGCGACGGGTCGCCGGAGTGCACGCGGGCCACATCCTGGCCTTTATCGTGGGCCTGGCGGATCAGCTCGATGATTTCATCCAGATGCAGCTCGGCGGTGTTGATCACCTGCTCGGCGCTGTGACCTTCTAGCACCGCTTCCGGCACTAGCGAGCCGGCATAGAGAATCACCGGGCAGCTACGCAGCAGGCGCTGGCCTTTGACGGTGATCAGCTCGGGGTCGCCGGGGCCGGCGCCGATAAAGTAAACGGTCATGACACATCCTTGGGTGCAATCGACGCCAGGGCGCAGGTGGCGCTGGCGTTACGGGTTTTCTCGCCGAGCAGACGGGCAGTATTGCCGCCCATGCGTTCGGCCAAGGCCAGGGCGCAGGGTTCGGCGATGGCCGGGCTGCCGGTAGCGGCCAGGGCAAGTGGCGAGCCTTGCACACCTTGCTGATAGGGCAGCAGTTCTTCGGCGCTAAAGCAGCTCAACTGCAAACCGAGGCGTTCGGCCAATGCCAGCAGACCCGGCTCGTCGCGTTTATGCGCGATGCTGGCCAGCCCCGTCAGGTTATCCACAGTCAGACCATGCGCCTGCAGGCTGTGAACCAGCAATGTGGATAAATCTTCAACGCTGCAGCCACTGCGGCAGCCCAGTCCGGCGACCACCTGAACGGCGACAGCGGGGTGGCGAGGGGCGTTGCTGGGGATCATCTGCGGCGCTCAGTGTGTGCGGCCGCGTAGCTCAACATGGCGGCCGGCAGTGGTCAACCGCGATTGACCGGCCGCCATGGCCTGCGTAGCCTTGTCGCGTTCGAGGTTCTTCGTGGGCATGCCCATGAAGCTAAGAGGGAACAAGGTTAATGCCTTGGCTGCCCCCGCAACTGTGAACGGTCCAAAGCCCTTCGATACACCACTGCCGTACGGCGGGAAGGTAGGAGGGTGGCGCAACGCGCAGACCGTGAGCCAGGAGACCTGCCTCGTCACGCTTTTCGACAACCGGGCGGGGTGATCCGGTGGTGTTGGCTGACGCCCCGTGGCTGTCATGTCTGTGCCGCCTCCTGCTCGTCTTTCTTTCGACGTCATGCAGGACTCGCCATGCAAACCCTCGCCAAACTCCCCGTTACCATCGTTACCGGCTTTCTCGGCGCCGGCAAAACCACCCTGCTGCGGCACATGCTCGGCCACGCCGACGGGCGACGCATCGCAGTGATCGTCAACGAGTTCGGCGAGCTGGGCATCGACGGCGAAATCCTCAAGCAGTGCTCCATCGGTTGCAGCGAAGAAGAAGCCAACGGCCGCATCTTCGAACTGGCCAACGGCTGCCTGTGCTGCACCGTGCAGGAAGAATTCTTCCCGGTGATGCGCGAGCTGGTGGCACGCCGTGGTGAGCTCGACCATATCCTCATTGAAACCTCCGGCCTGGCTCTGCCCAAGCCTTTGGTGCAGGCCTTTAACTGGCCGGAAATCCGCAACGCCTGCACGGTGGACGCGGTAATCACCGTGGTCGACAGCCCGGCCGTGGCCGCCGGCACCTTTGCCGCCTTCCCCGATCAGGTTGATGCGCAGCGCAAGCTCGACCCCAATCTCGATCACGAATCGCCGCTGCACGAGCTGTTCGCCGATCAGCTGGCCAGCGCTGACCTGGTGATCCTCAACAAGGCCGATCTGCTCGACGCCGCCGCCCTGGCTGCGGTGCGTGCGGAAGTGGCCGAGGAGCTGCCGCCCGCAGTGAAAATCATCGAAGCCCATGGAGGCGAGCTGCCGCTGGACGTGCTGCTGGGCCTGAATTGCGAGACCGAGATTCATATCGAGGGCCGCAAGACTCACCATGATCTGGAAGGCCATGAAGACCACGATCACGACGAATTCGCCTCGTTCCACGTCGAGCTGCCCGAGGCCGAGGAAGCCCGTCTGCTGCAAGCGCTGAAGGATGCGGTCAGCAAACACGGCATTCTGCGCATCAAGGGTTTTGCGGCGATTCCCGGCAAGCCGATGCGCCTCTTGCTGCAAGGCGTTGGTCAGCGTTTCGACAAACACTTCGACCGCGCCTGGCAGGCCGATGAGCCGCGCATCACCCGCTTGGTGGTGATTGGCCAGACGTTGGATCAAGCCGCTATCGAAGCCGAGCTGCAAGCAGCGCTGGCAGGCTAAGCCCGCATGCATTTGCTGCGCACCCAGCCCGGCAGCCAGCTGCCGGTCGACAGCATTGCCGACCTTGGCCAGACCCCGGCCGAGCTGGTGATCCTCTGCACCGGCGATTCGCACCTGTCGTTGCTGGCCGAAGTGGCGCGGCAGTTGCCGGCGGATTACCCCAGCCTGCGCCTGGCCAGCCCGGCGCAGCTGAGCAATCACGCCTCGGTGGATCTCTACGTCGAGCAGGTGCTGCAGCACGCCAAGGTCATCCTGATTTCCGTGCACGGCGGCGTCAGCTATTGGCGCTACGGCATCGAGCGGTTGGTCGAACTGGCCGAGCGCGGTGCGCAGGTGATTATGGTGCCGGGTTGCGACAACCCTGATCCGGAGCTGATGGCCTTGAGCAACGTGCCGCTGGCTGACGCCGAGCGGCTTTGGCAGTTCCTGCGCCAGGGCGGTGCGGGCAATGCGTTGCAGCTGCTTAACTGCATCGCCAGCCAGTGGCTGCAGCGTGACTATGCCTGGGGCGACCCGCAGCCGTTGCCGCGCGTGGGCCTGTATCACCCGCTACTGGCTAACCCGAGCCTGGCCGATTGGCAAGCCAGCTGGCAGGCCGGTGCGCCGGTGGCGGCGCTGCTGTTCTACCGCACCCAGGTGCAGGCGGCGAATACCGGGTTTATCGATGTGTTCTGCCAGCGCTTGCAGGCCCAGGGCCTTAATCCGCTGCCGATTGCCGTGGCCAGCCTTAAGGAAGCGGCCTGCCTGGCCCAAGTCGAGGACTGGCTGGACGAAGCCGATGCCCGCCTGATTATCAACACCACTGCCTTCGCCCTGTCTAACCCGGAAGCGCCGAGCGCTCGACCTTTCCGTCGTGATATTCCGGTGCTGCAAGCCATTTGTTCGTTGGATAACCATGCACAGTGGCAGGCCAATGCTCAGGGTCTGGGCTCGCGCGACCTGGCCATGCATATCGTGCTGCCCGAACTGGACGGCCGGCTGATCACTCAGCCGATCAGTTTTAAGGGTCTGGCCTGGCGCAGCGAGCGCAGCCAGAGTGATGTGGTCTGTTACCAGCCCCACCTGCCGGGGATGGATTTCGTCGCTGAGTTGGCGCGTAACTGGATTGCCCTGGCGCACAAAAGTAACGCCGATAAGCGCATTGCTCTGATCCTCGCCAACTACCCGACCCGCGACGGCCGTATCGGCAATGGCGTCGGCCTGGACACCCCGGCGGCGGCGCTAAATATCCTGCGAGCGCTCGAACAGCAGGGATATCCGGTGGAAGGCTTGCCCGATAGCGGCACCGCATTGATCCACCAGCTGCTCGGCGGCGTGACCAATGATCTGGACATGCTCGACGCACGGCCCTGCGCCCAGAGTCTGGCGTTGAACGACTATCTGGAGTTCTTCAATAGTTTGCCTGCAGCCAACCAGCAGGCAGTGCGCGAGCGTTGGGGCGAGCCGCAGAGCGATCCGATGTTCCGCGGCGGTCGGCTGATGATCGCCGGCCTGCGCTTTGGTTTGACCTTTGTCGGCATCCAGCCGGCGCGCGGTTATCAGCTGGACGCGGCAGCGGTGTATCACGACCCCGACCTGGTGCCGCCGCACGGCTACCTGGCGTTCTACTGCTGGCTGCGCCGGGCCTTTGCGTGTGACGCGGTGATCCATGTCGGCAAGCACGGCAATCTGGAATGGCTGCCGGGCAAGAGCGTCGGTCTTTCCGAGCAGTGCTGGCCGAGCGCGATTCTCGGCCCGTTGCCGAATATCTACCCGTTTATCGTCAACGACCCGGGCGAGGGCGCCCAGGCCAAGCGCCGCACTCAGGCGGTGATTATCGATCACCTGATGCCGCCGCTGACCCGCGCCGAAAGCTACGGCCCGTTGCGCGATCTGGAGCGCCTGGCTGACGAATATTACGAAGCCAGCCAGCTCGACCTGCGCCGCGCCGCCGAGCTGCGCGGCGAGATTCTGCTCAAGGTGCGCGAGGCCAGCCTCGACCGCGAGCTGGGCCTGCAACTGAATGCAGACCCCAATAGCTGGCTGCCGCAGCTGGACGCCTACCTGTGCGACCTCAAGGAATCGCAGATCCGCGATGGCCTGCACGTATTCGGCGAATCACCGGCCGGCACCCTGCGCCGCGATACCCTGCTGGCGCTGCTGCGAATTCCCCGTGGCGACGGCCAGGGCGGCAATGCCAGCCTGTTGCGCGCCCTGGCCCGTGATCTGGAGTTGGATTTCGATCCCCTCGACTGCGATATGGCCGCGCCCTGGCAGGGCCCGCGCCCGGCCGTGTTGGCAGAGCTGAGCGATGACAGCTGGCGCAGCGCGGGCGATACCCGTGAACGCTTGGAGCTGCTGGCCTTGCAGTTGATTAGCGCGGCGGATTTTGAATCCGTTGGTGCGGAAAGCACCCAGGTGCTGCAACGCCTGCGTGAGCAGATCGCACCGCTGCTGGACGCCTGTGGCGATGCAGAAATGCATGGTCTGCTCACGGCGTTGAACGGGCGTTTTGTCCCTGCCGGGCCGAGTGGCGCGCCGAGTCGTGGTCGCCTGGATGTGCTGCCTACCGGGCGCAATTTCTATAGCGTCGATGTGCGCAATTTGCCGACTCCGACGGCCTGGCGTATCGGCGTGCAGGCGGCGGATCGGTTGCTTGAGCGGCATCTGCAGGACCACGGCGACCATCTGCGTCAGCTCGGCCTGTCGATGTGGGGCACCGCGACCATGCGCACCGGCGGCGACGATATGGCTCAGGCCCTGGCGCTGATGGGCGTGCGCCCGGTGTGGCAGGCCGGCAGCCAGCGTGTCGAGCGTTTCGAGGTGCTGCCGCTGGCACAACTCGGCCGCCCGCGGGTGGACGTGACCCTGCGGGTGTCCGGTTTTTTTCGCGATGCCTTTAGCAACTTGATTCGTCTGTTCGATGACGCGGTGCAGGCGGTGGTTGATCTCGATGAGCCGGAAGATATGAATCCGCTATCGGCGCGGGTCTGGCGTGAATCTCTGACCCTGCAGGACAGCGGCCTGGATGAAGTCGAGGCGCGCAAGCAGGCCGGCTGGCGGGTGTTCGGCTCCAAGCCGGGGGCCTATGGCGCGGGTGTGCAGAACGCCATCGAAGAACGCCTGTGGCAAACCCGTGAGGACCTCGCCGAGGTCTACCTGAATTGGGGCGGCTACGCCTACGGCACCCACAGCGAAGGCACGCCGGCCCGCGCTCAGTTCGCCGAGCGCCTGGAGCAGATGCAGGCGGTGCTGCACAACCAGGACAACCGTGAGCACGACATCCTCGATTCCAATGACTACTACCAGTTTCAGGGTGGCATGCTCGCGGCCGTGGAAACCCTGCGTGGGGCCAAGGTGGCCAGTTATCACGGCGACAATAGCCAGCCCGATACGCCGCGTATTCGCACCCTCAAGGAAGAACTGAATCGTGTGGTGCGCGCCCGCGCGGCCAATCCCAAGTGGATCGAGGGCATGAAGCGCCACGGCTACAAGGGCGCGTTCGAGCTGGCGGCAACCATCGACTACCTGTTCGCCTTCGATGCCACCAGCGAACTGGTCGACGACCATCAGTACGCACTGCTCACCGATGCTTATCTGCTCGACAAAAGTACCCGCGACTTTATCCAGCAGCACAACCCCGCTGCCCTGCAGGACATCCTCGAACGCCTGCTCGAAGCCCAGCAACGCGGCCTCTGGCAGCACCCGGGCGAGTACCGCGAAGCCCTGGAAAACCTGCTGATCGATAGCGAGGAAGCATGAGCGAGAGCAAACAGCCTCACCAGCCGGTGTCGCAACGCTTGCGACACCGGCTGGTGAGTTGGTGGCGCAGGCCAGTTACCCGCAAGGAGCGCATCGGCGCCGCCGGTATCGGCCTGTTTGGTGGTTTCTGGCTGGGCCTGCTGGCTGGCCTGGTTCTCGGCCCGTTGCCAACTCCGCTGGTTGACCTGTTTATCTGGGCAGGGCTCGGTGCCTGCGTCGGTGCGGTGCTGGGCGCCATCTGGCCAAAAGTTATTGGCATCGTCTTGCTGCCCTTTGCCGTGTTCGGCATCGGCCAGTGACCCTTCATCTTTTAGCGAAACGGACCCTGCCATGACCGATAGCCACTTCCCCCTCGCCGCCGTGGTCGCTGCCGATGACCTGAAACTGGCGCTGTGCCTGGCGGCCATCGATCCGGCGATTGGCGGTGTGCTGATCGAAGGGCCGCGCGGCATGGCCAAATCGACCCTGGCCCGTGGCCTGGCTGATCTGCTGGCCAGCGGCACCTTTGTCACCCTGCCGCTGGGCGCGAGTGAGGAGCGCATCGTCGGCACCTTGGATCTGGACGCCGCATTGGGTGAGGGCCGCGCGCAGTTTTCCCCCGGCTTGCTGGCCAAGGCCAATGGCGGCGTACTGTATGTGGATGAGGTCAATCTGCTGCCCGATCATCTGGTCGACCTGCTGCTGGATGCCGCCGCCAGCGGGGTCAACCATATCGAGCGCGACGGCATTTCCCATCGGCATGCCGCGCGTTTTGTGCTGATCGGCACCATGAACGCGGAAGAGGGCGAGTTGCGCCCACAACTGCTCGATCGCTTCGGCCTTAACCTAGCCCTGGACGCCCAGCCTCAACCGGCGCAGCGCGCCGAGATCGTCCGTCGCCGGCTGGCCTTTGATGCCGACCCGCAGGCGTTTCTGCAGCGCTGGCAGGCGCAGCAAGATGAACTGCGCGACCGTTGCCAAAGCGCTCGCCTGCGCTTGATGGCTATTCCGCTGGATGACACCGCCTTGGAGCAGATCAGCCAGCGTTGTTTCGCCGCCGCTGTCGATGGCCTGCGCGCCGATCTGGTCTGGCTGCGCGCCGCCCGTGCCCATGCCGCCTGGCGCGGTGCGGAACACATTGAGTCGGCGGATATCGATGCGGTGGCGGATTTCGTGCTGCGTCACCGTCGCCGACATAACCCGCCGCCTGCCGCACAACCGCCACAACCCCAGTCGCAATCTCAGCCCAGCAGCGATAAGCCCAGCGAGCAGCCGCAAGGCGAAGGCCAGTTGGGTGAATTACCTGCCCAGGCGCAAAGCCTTGGCATCCGGCGTGAACCGCCGCGCTGGACAAAAAAGCCCTAGGCATCCGCCCGCGCACAGCCCCAGGCGCGGATGCCCGGGCCGCTCCCGGCTCACTCGGCAATGGTCGCAACGGTGCCAGTCGCAGTGGTGCGGCAGGGCGTATCGACTGGCCGGCAAGCCTGCTTAAGGCCACTTTTAAAAACGTAGGCGAGGAAGTCAGCGCAAGGCAAAAACAGGCGAAAAAGCGGAGTTTACGAGCTGTAAATGAGCATTTTGAGCCTGTTTTTAACGCTGCGATGACAACGCAGGTAGTTTTTAGAGGTGGCCTTAAAGGCCGCCCGCGCAGCCGTCAGGATCTCGTGCTGCGTCCACGCAGCGCCAAGCCGGCGGAACTCTGGCTGGTGATCGTTGATGCTTCGGCTTCGACCCGCCGCCATGGCGCGTTGAGCAAGGCCAAGGGTTTACTCAGTGAAGTGTTCGAGCAGGCGCGCCGGCAACGTGCGCGCCTGGCCGTGCTGCATGCCACCGGCCGCCAGGCGCAATGGCTCTGGCAGGGGCAGAAAGCCTCCCAGGCCTTGCAGCAGTGGCTGGCCGAGTTGGGCGCGGGCGGCGGCACGCCGCTATTTGATGCGTTGCAGCAGGCCGCCGACTGGCAGGCGCGGCGGCAGCGCCTGCACCCGGCCGAGCGTCAGCGCTTGTTGATCATCACCGATGGCCGCCTGCGCGACTGGCCGGCGTTAATCCCGAGCGCCTGCCCGGCGCTGCTGGTGGATATCGAAAGCGCACCGATCCGCCTCGGCCGCGCGCGCCAATTGGCTGTCGAGCTGGGCGCCGACTACCGACATATCGATTCGCTGCCGGTTGTAGCCGGCAGCCTGGAGACCGCTTTATGAAAACCCTGTTGATAATCGGCATCGGCGCCGGCGACCCGGACTACTTGACCGTGCAGGCGATCAACGCCCTCAACCGCACGGATGTGTTTTTTCTGATGGACAAGGGCAGCGCCAAAGACAGCCTGATCGGCCTGCGCAAAACCATTTGCGAGCGCTTTATCCAGGGCCGCGATTACCGCTTTGCCAGCGCCGACTGCCCGGAACGGGTGCGCGATGTGCCGGACTATCGCGGCAGCGTGGTCGACCTGAATCAGGACAAGCAGCAGGTGTTCGAAGGCATGATCCGCGAGCAGATGCGCGACGGTGAAACCGGCGCCTTTCTGGTCTGGGGTGACCCGGCGCTGTACGACAGCACCCTGCGTATCGTCGAGCAGATCGTCGCCAACAGCAGCGAGCAGATCGAGTACGAAGTCATCCCCGGCATCACCAGCCTGCAAGCCCTGGCGGCCAAGCATAAGGTCTGCTTTAACAGCATCGGCCAAGCCTTCCAGATCACCCCAGCGCGCCGCCTGGCCGAGGGCGGCTTCCCTCCAGGCTTGGACAGCGTGCTGGTGATGCTCGACGCTCAGGACAGCTACCAGCGCTTTGTCGACCAGGATATGCAGATCTATTGGGGCGCTTATATCGGCACGCCGGATGAGGTACTGATCGCCGGGCCGTTGAGTGAGGTGGCCGAGACCATCCGCAGCCGCCGCGCCGAGCTGCGCGAGCAGCATGGCTGGATTATGGATAGCTATCTGCTGCGTAGAAGCGACAAGGGGCTTACATCATAAAGTCGTTCGAGTCGGCCTGTGGCTTGAGGCTGCTTTCGGCGCGGCGCATCAACGATGGAATTTCGTTTGTCAGGTAAGCCCAGAACTTATCGTTGTTCAGCGTTTGCGCGACGAGTTGCGCCGGCAAGAAACGCTGCATTTCATTGCGAAAATCCTGCTTTACCTGCGGGTCGTCAGTTAACGCGGCTGAGCGTTGCGCGGCCTTTTGCAGAAAGTCCGGTAGCTCTACCTTGTGATCCCTGAGCTTGTTTGGGATCAACTGCAACGCCGGCTCGATTCTCTGCTGCTTTAGCCACAGCAAGTCCCAGAGATCACGACTTTTGATCCGCCCGCGTCTCAGGGCAAATGCCAAAATCTTGTCCACATAGATCTCCTCAAGCGCCTCCGCGTTGAGGATCAGACCCTGGGTGCCCATATCCACGCCATAGGGGTTGAGCAGCGTTTTCGGTACGCCCATATAGCTTGGGATGGCGCAGACATCGATATGAATGCGCTGAGCCGGCAGGTGCTGCGCACCAGGCCGGGTCTGTACCCGCAGCTTCCAGGTGTCGACGTTGCCCGACTCTTTGCTCGGCTCGCTGACTTCCACATGCAGACCGTATTTCGCCTGCAACTTGCCAATCAGGGTCGATTTCAGCTGGGCCAAGTCATCCCGGTTAAAGTCAGCTCCGCCGGTGAAGTCGAGGTCTTCGCTCAGGCGGTTGGAGCCGTAGCAGGCGCGCAGGCAGGTGCCGCCGATAAAACACAGCTTTTCCAGCAGGCCGGCTTCGCTCAGCGCCAGCATGATGTCGTGGTGCAGCAGTTCCTTTTCCACCACCACGCGCAGGTTGGCCAGCTCGGTATTGTTGCCGATGGCCTGGTCTACCAACTGATCAAACAAACTCATTGGCGATGCTCCAATCGATCAGGTCGAGATTCCTTTTGGCAGCCTTCATATCGCGAATGGCCAGCGCAGGTTTGGCGCGCCACATCCGGCATCTGCTGTCATAGCTGAGCTGATCGGCCAACGCCTCGGCTTGTTGTGTGGTGTGGACAAACTCCAGGGTGCCCCATTGGCCGCAGTTGATCTGGCTGCTGCGCCCCGATGACATCAGGGTGATCCAGTTCATTGGCACCTGCGAGATGATGCCAGCGTCGCTTAACGCGGTTTCCAGGCTGATGTAATTGAACTCATGCGCCCGCAGCCGCGCCGCTGCATGAAACAGCAGCAGACCGGAACTGGGTTTTGCGGGTTTGTAGAAGTAGAGCCCACGGCAAATGCGCTCCAGCTTGCCTTCCTTTGCAGCACGGCTAAGCAGTGTCCGGTAGGCCTGCGCAGAAATATCGGGCACCAGGGCGCGCATATCTGAAGGGGTAAACAGATAGCGCTCAGGGCTCGCCAGCGCGTCCAGGCCTTGATAAAGGCGGCGTATGGGTTGCGCGGCTTCGCGGGGCTGGCTCATCAGGGGCACTCAACAGAAAGTGACGGTAAGTGTAACTTAGTGTTGAGTAAGTGCCAGGTTTAGCTGAGCAGGCTGGGGGCAGGGGTGGGATTAGGGGTGGTGAGCTGTTGCGCAAGGGTGAGAGGAGGGGCGTTTGCTTTTATTGGTGGGCAAGCGAAGCGTTGCCCACCCTACCTATCTATCAAGTCCGTGTAGGGTGGAAAACCGCGCAGCGTTTTCCACCATGGGTTATCCGGGTTGCTTGCTGCGTAAACTGGAGAGCAGGACTACTTGATGATACAGGCGGGCTAGCAAGTATTGCCTACTCTACACGTCAGTATATTTCGCGTAGGATTTGGTCTCCAAGCTACTTTCTAATAATTTTCAGATATTTCATCGCTAGCTTAGTTTTAAATTAAATAATTCATATGTCTTTTATGAGTGCTTTGGCAAGGAGCCAGTTTAGAAATGCAAACAGATTTCATTGATATTGCAGACTGGCCAGATGACGATGAATTCTCAGCCGCTTATCCGGAAGGAGCCCGCCCTAAGCGAACACTGTTCTCCCCACTAACTCCAGATCAAAAATATATAAAGCCGGACTGGCGTCATATGTTTAAGCGCTCAGCTGAGCGCTATCCTGAGCAGTTTTGGGCAGAGATAATTGCTTATGAAATCTCTCTGTTACTTGGGATATCTGCGCCGCCATGCTATGCAGCTTTTGACTCTAGAAATGGTCAGTGTGGTGCGCTTAGTGCCTGGTTCTATAAAGATGGCGATGAATCATTTTATTCAGCAGGTAACTTTTTTCACAAGATTGTCCCAGGGTTTGATAGAGAGCGTGGCACACAACACAATATTGTTGATTGTGACGAGTTTAACAATCGCGTACTCGGTAAAGATCAGATATATGGATTCTGGAGTATGCTCTTGTTTGATATGCTTATCGGTAACACAGACCGGCATCAAGATAACTGGGGCCACTTACTCAAGGCTGTGCAACTAAGCAAAAGTGTGGCCCGTCGTCGAGGAGATAAATTTGATGTCAAATGGCGTTTTGCGCCGTGGTTTGATAACGGAACCAGTCTGGGACATGAGCTTCTGAGTGAGAAATTTTCCCGTTGGGACGCCGCAACGCTCGATCGCTATATTCGACGTGGCAAGCATCATATGAGGTACTCCAGGGATAACCTTGAACGGATGGGACACATAGAGTCCCTAAGCTTTATAAAAAGCCATGCAGGAGTCCGTGTTCTGCTCCTAAAGCGGTTGAGGGATTTTGATCTGAATGCTCTTGGAGCGGTCCTTGAGCGCCTTGTTGACCTACCTGCTCCCGCAGGTGGTAATCTCACCAAAGCACGCGCAGAATTCATCTTTCGGCTAACGCAAAGGCGTGCTCAGTTAGCAATGGAAACCCTAAATGAGCGTAATTGAGAATATTTTTGAGCCATCTAGGTTGCTATTAGTATGGCATCACTCACAGCCAGGTACTCCACGCCATCGGAGAGTAGTTGGTGAACTCGTTCGTCATGGTGAAGATGCATCATTTCGTTATTTGAAAAATACTGATGATTTTCACGCGGCGCTTGAAGAGGGTTTCCATGAGTTTCCAGCTTTTTCAGATAAAGCAGGAGGTGAGCATCATACGGGTGCTCTTGATGTCTTTATGCGGCGCTTGCCCCCTCGTAAGCGAGAGGACTTCAAAGAGTATCTAGCTCAGTATAGTTTGCCTTCTGATTTTTCCGGTTCGGCATTTTCATTGCTTGGTTATACCGGCGCTCGTCTTGCAAGCGATACATTTGAATTATGTCCAGATTTAAGTGATGCAAAGGCGCCGTTAGACTTCGTCATTGAGGCATCCGGCACTCAATATCATACTGAGGAAGGTAAAATATTTTCAGAAGATGACCCGGTAACATTTGAAGCAGACTTTGATAATGAGCATGATAAGAATGCGGTAAAAATAATACACAGTGGTAGTGTTGTTGGCTTTGTTAACAAAGCACTTGCCCCGAGCTTTCGTCGTTTATTAGATAGTGGGGGTGTAGAAGGTAGCGTACTTCGCTTCACTGAGCGAAAGTCAAAGTCACGACTTATCATTTTAGTTAGGTATTTATAGATAGGATGGGTTGAGCATGCTCAACCCATCCTACGTTCGTTACAGCTGCGGGTAACTCCTTGGCGTATACACCCACTCCCCACCCTCGGCTCTTGGGAAGCGGCAAGTCTGGCTGGAGCCGATGATGACCAGGGTGCGCATATCGACCATCTCTGGCGTCAGTTCACCGAGGGTGAGGGTACGCAGGGTTTCGCCGGGGCGGCCGATATCGCGGCCGAGGACCACCAGGGTTTCTGGTGTGCGTTGTTGGCTGATGATTTCCAGCGCAGAGCCGAGCTGCCAGGGACGGGCTTTGGAAATGGGGTTGTAGAAGGCCATCACCAGGTCGGCGGCGGCGGCGTGCGCCAGGCGCTTTTCGATAATCGCCCAGGGCTTGAGGTTGTCCGACAGGGAGATCAGGCAGAAGTCGTGGCCCAGCGGCGCGCCGGCTTTGGCGGCGGTGGCCAGTGCGGCGGAAACGCCGGGGAATACCTGTAGATCGACCCGCTGCCATTCGGCGTCGGTCGATTCATGCAGGGCTTCCAGCACCGCGGCGGCCATGGCGAATACGCCGGGGTCGCCGGAAGACACCACCACCACGCGCCGACCGCTGGCGGCCAGTGCGAAGGCATGGCGGGCGCGCTGCATTTCTTCGCGGTTATCGGTGCAGTGGCGCACCTGCTCCGGGCGCAGCGGGCCGGCCATATTGATATAGGTTTCGTAGCCGAGCAGGTCTTGTGCTTCGTCTAGTGCCTGGCGGGCGGCGGGCACCATAAATTCGGCTGCGCCGGGGCCGAGGCCAATCACTGTCAGGCGGCCACGGGGGCGACCGAACTGGCTGGCGTCGATAGGTGCAGCGGCCAGCAGCAGGCGTAGATTGGCGTGCTGGCTATGCAGCGGCGGCAGTTGCGTGGCGTCGTCGATAAAGCGCAGCGGCAATTTGAGCTGCGCGGCGGAGGCGTGCAGGTCGGCGTTGGCCATTAGTTCCGGCGCGGCCACTAGGCAGGCCAGGCTTTGCGCGGCCAGGCCGCTGGTCTGTAGCGCCTGTTGCAGTTCGCTCAGTAAATCGGCGCTGGCGCGTTCGACCCATACGGCCACTTGTTGTGGGTGGATTAGCAGCTCATCGGCATTGGCGGCGCGGTTATGTGGGCTGATATGGATCACCCGGCTAGCCTGGTTATCCACCGGCAGTTTGGCCTGGGCCAGCCAGGGTGCGTCGCCCTCAATCCGCACGGCCTGGCCACCGAGCAGGTCGCTGACAAAGCCTTTGCCCTGTTCCAGATCGGCCAGCACATAGCCGGCCGGCGGCTCCAGCAGGCAGGTGCCGAAACGCAGTTCGCCGCTGGTGGTGATCGCCGCGCTGACCTGCAGGTGCGCAGCAATCTCTCGCGCCATGCGGTTGACCCCACCGAGGCCGCCAAGCAGCGGCACCACGGCGCTGCCATCTTCGGCCACGGCCAGCACCGGCGGCTCGCTATCTTTCTCTCCGAGCACAGTGGCCAGGCTGCGAATCACGATACCGGCGGCGCACAGGACGATCAGCGGCGTACCGGCACGATAGAGCGTGCGCAGGGTGTCGCCAAAGTCTGCATAGGTCCGCTCAACGTCCGCCACTCGGCTGTGCAGGCCGTGGATTTTGGCCTGTGGATAAAGCGCCTGTATGCGCCGCGCACAAGGCAGGGCGGAGGGGCCGAGGACAATGATGGCGGGGGCGGTACTCATGTTTGAATCCTGTAGCCCGGATGCAATCCGGGGCGTGCGGTTTCCCGGATTGCATCCGGGCTACGTTCAGTTGGGTAGGGTAGATCGGGGCGCGTAGCTGATGTTTTTTTCATCCACCAATCGCGGTTGGTGGATGGGTGAAGCGTCATCCACCCTACAGCCGTGTTAACCGCGCCATTTCTCGCCGGGAATCACGATCATCGAGAAGTAGGGCGAGGACATCGGCTCCACTTCATCTAGCGGCACGATGCGTTGGTTGCCCATGGTCGCGCGCTCGACGTAATGCGCGCGCTGGTCGATGCCCAGCTCCTGCAGCACACGGCGAACTTTCTCGAAATTACGCCCCAGTTTCATGATCACGGCGGCTTCGGCGCTGTGCAGGCGCTGCTTGAGTTCGTCTTCGGGGAGCACGCCGGAGAGCACGCTCAGGCTCTGGTTGCGGTACACCAGCGGGGTACCGAGCACCGAGGCGCAGCCGAGCATGGAGCACACGCCGGGTACCACTTCGACGTCGTACTGGCCGGCCAAGCGGTCGTGCAGGTACATGTAAGAGCCGTAGAAAAACGGGTCGCCTTCGCAGATCACCGCCACGTCATGGCCGGCGTCGAGCTGGGCGGCGATCTGCACCGCGCAGGTGTCGTAGAAATCGCTGATCACATCTTCATAGCTCAGCGGCGCGGCGAGTTTTTCCGTGGTCACCGGGTACACCAGCGGCAGGCGCTGCTGCGCGTCCGTCAGGTGCTGTTCGATGATGCCGAAGGCGTTGCCGCCCTGACCCTTATTGGCTTTAGCCTTGGCCACAAAGTAGCCGACCACCGCTGCCGATTGCAGCAGGCGCAGGGCCTTGAGGGTGATCAGTTCGGGGTCGCCGGGGCCGACACCGATGCCAAGCAAGCGGCCTTTTTGCGCACTCATCATTCAACCTCCGTGGCCAGGGCGTTGACCGCCGCCACCGCCATGGCGCTACCGCCACGACGGCCGCGCACGATCACATAGGGCACGCCGCGGCTGTCGGCGGCGAGGGCGTCCTTGGATTCCGCCGCGCCAATAAAGCCCACCGGCATGCCGATGATCAGCGCCGGTTTCGGTGCGCCGGCGTCGAGCATTTCCAGCAGGTAAAACAGCGCAGTGGGCGCGTTGCCGATCACCACCACGCTGCCTTGCAGATGCTCGCGCCAATGTTCCAATGCGACGGCCGAACGGGTATTGCCCAGTGCGCGGGCCTGCTCAATCACACCGTCGTTATGCAGGGTGCAGATCACCGGGTTGTTGGCGGCCAGGCGCGGGCGGGTGATGCCTTCGGCGACCATCCGCGCATCGCAGAGAATCGCCGCTCCTTTGGCCAGGGCAGCGCGGCCAGCGGCACCGGCGCCGGGCGAGAAGCGCAGATCCTGCACCACATCGACCATGCCGCAGGCGTGGATAACCCGCACGGCGAGCTTTTCCAGGTCTGCCGGGATCGCCGACAGGTCGGCCTCGGCGCGGATGGTGGCGAAGGACTGGCGGTAGATTTCCTGGCCGTCGCGGATGTACTCAAGCATCGCTGTTTCCTGTTGCGCAGTGGGCGGCGAACCAGTCGCCGGCCTCGTCGATAGTCATGGCGCTGGCCAGCAGTTGACCGAAACCGGCCGCCTCGGGCGTGCGTTGATAGAGCTGGTAATGCCCGGCGCTGCTGGCCAGCAGGGTAAAGGGCGCGGTATGCGCGGCGGCGCAGGAACGCGGGCAGGCGCTGAGATGCACCTGCGGCCGCGCCGTGCTGGCGCGCAGGCGCTCGGCCAGGCGTAGGGCATCGGCCTTGCTGTCGGCCAGGCCTTTGGCGCAGGCGGCCGAACCGGTGCAGGCGATCAGCTGGCTTAACGGCTCCTGCGCATCGGTAAGCAGGCCGAGTTCGGCCAGGGTTTGCAGCAGTTTGTCTGCTGATGGCTCGGGGATATTGGGCAGCAACAGGCCCTGCCAGGGCGTCAGGCGCAGGCTGGCATCGCCGTAGTGCTCAGCCAGTTCGGCCAGGGCTTTGAGTTGTGCGGCGTCGATCCTGCCTAGGCGCGTGGCGGTAGCGACCATGCACAGGCCGTTCTGCTGCTGTGGATAAATGCCCATCGGCGCGCGTGGGCTGACTGGTTTGCGTTGCCAATCGGTCAGCGGCGCTTGCACGGCAAAGGGCAGGCGCATTTGCAGCTGTTGCAGCAGTTGGTTGGGGACAATTACGGCAAGCAGCTGGCGCATCCGGCTGTGTTCGCTCCCAGCCAGTTCGATAAACAGCCTTAGCAATTGTTCCACCAGCGGCATGACTTGCTCAGCCTCGACCACGCCCAGCGGCCGGTCAGTCGGGCAGCCGGCCAGGCCAAAGGCCAGTCGGGTTGGCGTGCCAGGCAGGGCGCTTAGCCAGATATCGTGGCGGTGTTCGAGCATGGCCAGGGCTTCGCCGCCGTCCAGCTGCAGGGCGAACTTGGCCGACAGCCCATGCAGCGCCGGGGTGTTTTGCAGCAGCTCAAGCAGCGCGGCGGCCAGCGGGCGGGTGTCGAGCAGGGCCTGCGGATCGAGGCCGGCAGCGGGGCTAAGCAGCAGGTTGCGCACGTCATCAGCGGCGGGGTTGCTTGGGCCGAGGTCGGCAGCCAGCAGACGCTCGATCAACTCGGCCTGCTGGCCGGGCAACACGCCACGAATCTGCAGATTGCTGCGGTTAGTCAGCTCCAGCACACCGCTGGCGCAGCGTTCGGCGGCCTCGGCGAT
Source organism: Pseudomonas sp. (assembly GCF_030690725.1). Taxonomy (GTDB): domain Bacteria; phylum Pseudomonadota; class Gammaproteobacteria; order Pseudomonadales; family Pseudomonadaceae; genus Aquipseudomonas. The sequence continues at coordinate 23,320 of NZ_JAUYGD010000034.1, forward strand.
GGCCCGAGCCTGTTGGCTGCTCAGCACGCCGCCGGCCAGCTTGACCCGGCAGATACCGCCGTCCAGCGCCGGAACGATACGCAGCAGGCCTGGGCACGCCGATCCCGATTTTTCGGAGCGTGGGGCAAGTATCTCGATAGTGGTGGCAAGGTCGCGCAACGGTTTCACCAGCAACAAAGACGCGGCGACCGAACCAGCGAAATCCGCCCACAGGGGGTTTCATGGCATCGGTACACCCCGCCCGATGTTGGCACTCGCGACTAGCGTCGTCGGCAGGTCTCCTGGCTGACAGGTCTTTATCTGCCGCGGCCTTCCCGGTTTCCCAGTGGCGCAGTTGCGGCAGACTCGCTGTTTACAGTTGCGGGGGCAGCTCGGTCACGATCAGCGGATCGCTCCGGATTCCCTCTTAGGCCCTATGCACAATGGCGGCGGGCACCGACGAAGGCGCTATTATGCCCGCTTTGTTTGACGTGCAGACACCCTTGCTCGTCGGGCGGGCGCAGAGGAGTAGGTATGACGGCCTGGTTAACCCTGGTGGGTATCGGTGAAGACGGCTATGCCGGCCTGGGTGAGGCGGCGCGCCGGGTGCTGGGCGAGGCGCAGTGGATCGTCGGCAGCCCACGGCAGCTGGCGCTATTGCCGAGTGATCTGCCGGGGCAGCACGAACGCTGGCCCAGCCCCTTTAGCCTGGAACCGGTGCTGGCGCGGCGCGGGATGCCGGTGTGCGTGCTGGCCAGCGGCGACCCGCTGTTCTATGGCGTGGGTGCGAGCCTGGCGCGGCAGCTGCCGGCTGAGGAGTTGCGGGTGTTTTCCGCGCCCTCATCCGTCTCACTGGCTGCTGCTCGCCTGGGTTGGCCACTGCAGGACGTGACGGTGCTGTCGCTGGTGGCGCGGCCGTTGGCGGCGTTGCAGGCGCAGCTTTTCCCCGGCGCGCGGTTGCTGGTATTGAGCAATGACGGCGACAGCCCAGCGGCCGTGGCCGAATTGCTGCGTGAGCGTGGTTTTGGCCCCAGCCGTTTGACCGTGCTGGAGCATCTGGGCGGCGTTCAGGAGCGGCGCATCGACGGTTTGGCCAGCGACTGGGTGTTGCCGCGCGCTGCCGATCTCAATCTACTGGCGGTCGAGTGCGTGGCTGGCGCCGATGCGCGCCTGCTGCCGCTCACTCCGGGGTTGCCGGACGACGCCTATCAGCACGACGGCCAACTGACCAAGCGCGATGTGCGTGCCATTACCCTGGCGCGGCTGGCGCCGCAACCCGGTGAGCGGCTCTGGGATGTGGGTGCCGGCTGCGGTTCCATCGGCATCGAGTGGATGCGCGCGCACCCCAGCTGCCGGGCGCTGGCGATTGAGGCTGATGCCGGTCGTCAGGCGCATATCCAGCACAACCGCGATGCCCTCGGTGTACCGGGCCTGCAACTGGTCGCCGGCCGCGCGCCCGAAGCCCTGGCTGGATTGGCGGCGCCGGATGCGATCTTTATCGGCGGCGGGGTGACCATCCCCGGTGTGCTGGAGCAGTGCTGGGCCAGCCTGAAACCGGGCGGGCGTCTGGTGGCCAATGCCGTGACCCTGCAAAGCGAGGCGGCGCTGGTGGCCTGGCGCGAGCAGGTCGGCGGCGAGCTGACGCGCATCAGCGTGGCCCAGGCGCAGCCGCTGGGCGGTTTCGACACCTGGCGCAGCGCCTTGCCGATCACCCTGCTGGAGGTGCGCAAGCCGTGAGCCCGCGTATCCTCCTGCTTGGCGGCACCACCGAGGCGTTGCGTCTGGCGCGGCGGCTGAGTCCCGAAGCCATCTACAGCCTGGCCGGGTTGGGCCGGGTGCCGGATGACTTGCCCTGTCAGGTGCGCGTTGGCGGTTTTGGTGGGGCCGAAGGTTTGGCGGGGTATATCCGCGAGCAGGGCATCGAGCTGCTGCTGGATCTGACCCACCCCTATGCCGCGCAGATCAGCACCAATGCCGCCCGCGCCGCCGAGCTGAGCGGGATTGCCTGCTGGGCGCTGCGCCGCCCCGGCTGGCAGGCCGGCGAGGGTGATGACTGGCGTGAAGTGGATAACTGGGCCGGTTTGATCGAAACCCTGAAGGGTTTCTGCCGTCCGCTATTTACCCTCGGCCGCGAGCCACTGGAGCATCTGCACGAAATTCCCCTGCATCAGCACTGGACCGTGCGCTGCCTGACGGCCCAGCAAGCCGTGCCGCGTGCGGAAATTATCGGCGCGCGCGGGCCGTTCGCGCTGGATGAGGAGCGCGCGCTATTCGCCCGGTTGGGCACCGATGTGCTGATCAGCAAGAACAGCGGCAGCCAGTCCACCGAGCCGAAATTGCAGGTGGCGCGGGAGCTGGGCCTGCCGGTGCTGCTGCTGCGCCGGCCCGAGTTGCCGAGCGTGGATCGCGAGTTTGTCAGCCTCGAAGCCCTTGCCGAGGCGTTGCGCCGGATAGCGGTAGGAACGTAGCCCGGATAAGCGCAGCGCAATCCGGGGTGCCGCGATCCCGGATTGCGCCAAGGCTTATCCGGGCTACAGGGGGTCGAGCAAGGTAGGGTGGATGACGCTTCACCCTACGTGCCGCCACCCGAGCAAAAAATCCCCTGTTAGACTGCCGCCCCGCTTTGGAGGCCGCTATGACCACGCCCGTTTCCCCATACGCCCGCATTCTGTTTGTCGGCCCCGACCTGGCCGAAGGCTCGTTTGCCGAGCTATTCCGCCGTCGTCTGGTTGAGCTGCGAGGGGAAGCGGCGCTGGCCGATATCGTTGATACCAGCGCAGGCTATGCGCCGCTCTGGCAGCGCGTGGCCGAGGGCGAGCGGCCGCTGCTGGTGATCGATCTGGAACCGCAGAGCAGCAGCCCGCACCTCGATTGGCTGCGCAGCGAGCTAGGCCAGCAGGCCAACCCGGAGCAGCTGTTTGTCGCCAGTGCCATTGGCCAGGCCGAAGGCTTGTCGGTGGAGGCCGCTTGCGCGCTGATCGAGCGTCCCGAGCTGCACCTGCCCTGTGTCGGTGTGGCCGCCGTGCCGGGGCATCACGCCTGGTCGCAGATTCCGCCGCACACCCAGCGCCTGCTGCTGTGTAATGGCCCGCGCTGTACCCGGCGTGGTGCGCTGGACCTGTGGAAAACCCTGCGTCAGCGCCTCAAGGCCGCCGGGAAGCTGGAGTGCGAGGGCGGGGTGCATATCACTCGTAGCCAATGCCAGTTCCCTTGCGATCTGGGCCCGACGGCTAGCCTCTATCCGGCCGGCGAGTGGTTCCGCGTGCGCGATGAGGCCGAGCTGATCCGCCTGGTCGATGAGCGCCTGGTGGCCGGCCGCCCAGTGCCTGAGCTGCGGATTGATCAGGGCTGAGTCACTACGCCACGAGTGGTGGACAAGCTTCGCGTTGTCCACCCTACGCTTACGCCTTGATCAAGGCTGAAAAGACCGCTGTAGGGCCATTCGGTAACAGCTAAAAACTTGACGCGGATCGGCCTGGATGGTCATATCCGCGCCGTTTCAGGTGTCTCACGCCGCCGTGCGTGAGGTTAAACGGGAAGTCGGTGCGCCCTTTGGGCTAGTCCGACGCTGCCCCCGCAACGGTAAGCGAGCGACGTCATCACGATGCCACTGTGCAGTTTCTGCATGGGAAGGCGATGACGTCATGACCCTCGTGAGCCCGGAGACCGGCCTGATTCTTAGAACCTGTCTACGATCTGCTGCGCGTCGGCCCTGCTGCGTTAAAAACAGGCTCGGAATGCTCATGTACAAAAGTACACTCCGCTTCCTCGCCTCTTTTTGCCTTGCATTGCTCTAGCTCGCGGAATCGTAAACAGGTTCTTAGGGATGTTGGCCGCTGCGTTTAGCACGCTGCGGCAACCCCCAACTGTTTGGCAACCCGCGGTGGGCGGGCGTTGACGCCGATCGTGGGTGCCTGCTCGCCCGTGTTTTGCTGTTGCGCGTTTCCATCGGGATTGCCGTGCCTATCCCTTTTGCGATGGAAGCATCATGGCGCGCTATCCCCTGTCTCAACTCTCTGTTTCCCTTGCCCTGTGCCTGGTCGCTACGGCTGTGGCGGGCGAGTCCCCGGTCAATCTGCCTGCCACGACCGTGCAGGCCAAGGCTGCTGCGGAGGGTGAAAGCGATCTGCATACGCCCAGCAGCAGCGGCTCTCGCTTGGGCCTGACGGCCCTGCAAACCCCGGCCAGTACCAGCAGTCTGAGCGGCGCGCAGGTGCGCGGGCGCAACAACCTTAGCGTGCAGGAGGCGGTCACCCGCACCCCCGGCATCAGCAGCATCGGCAGCCCCGGCAATGGCGGCACCGCGCTGTCGGCGCGCGGCTTTACCGGGCACTCGGCCGTCATGCAACTCTACGACGGCACCCGCCAGTATGTCGGGGCCGGCACCGTGACCTTCCCGGTCGACACCTGGTCGGTGGAGCGCGTCGACGTGCTGCGCGGCCCGGCATCGATGCTCTACGGTGAAGGCGCAACCGGCGCGGTGATCAACGTGGTGCCGAAAAAGCCGTTTAGCGGCGCCATCAGCAACCAGCTGCGTCTTGGCTACGGCAGTGATGACCGCCGCCAGGCCGCGCTGGACAGCGGCGGCTCGCTGACCGATACGCTGAGCTACCGGCTCAACCTCAATCAGCAGGCCAGCAATGGCTGGGTCGATGATGGCGAGTCACAGAGCCAGGCGCTCAGCGCGGCTCTGCGCTGGGATGCCAGCGATGCGCTGAGTTTTACCCTGTCCCATGATCAGGGCGATCAGGACCCGCAGCGCTACCTGGGCACGCCGCTGGTCGCCGGCCAGTACCGCGAGAGCCTGCGCGAGCGCAATTACAACGTCGATAACGCCGAGATTCGCTACAACGACCAGATCACTCGGCTGGTCAGTGACTGGCGCATCAACGATGCCTTGAGCGCCAGCAACCAGCTGTACTACATCAAAACCCAGCGCTACTGGCGCAATGCCGAGTCCTACCGCTGGCAGCCGGGTGATCAGGTCAAGCGCAGTGACTTCTACGAGATCAAGCACACCCAGGAGCAGGTCGGCCACCGCCAGACCTTCACCCTGGAGCACGCCCTGTTCGGCCTGGATAGCCGCAGCGTGGTGGGCGTGGACTACAACCGCATCCACTTCGCTCGCCAGCACGACTTCTCCAGCAGCTTCACTGACAGCGTGCCGCTCGCCGGCAGCAGCGGCGGCCAGTACCAGAGCACCGATCCATTGGGTTACGGTCCGCGTGAGCGCAATCTGGCCCGGCAATTCTCGCTGTTCGCCGAGAACCGCACTCAGCTGACTGAGCGCCTGTCGCTGGTCACTGGCCTGCGCCGCGATCAGGTACATATCGACCGCAGCAACCTGGTCGATGACTCGCATACGGACCGCAGCCTGAGCGGCGACAACTGGCGCGCCGGGTTGGTCTTCGAGGTTACGCCCGAGCTGTCGCTGTATGGCCAGTACGCGACCAGCACCGAGGGCGTGAGCAACCTGCTGACGCTCAATCCGAGTCAGCAGCAGTTCGACCTGAGCGAGGCCAAGCAGACCGAAATAGGCCTCAAGCAGGCGTTCTGGAATGGCCAAGGCGAATGGACGCTGGCCGCATACCACATCGTCAAGGAGAAGCTGCTCAGCCGCGCCACCCCGACCGCGCCGACCGAGCAGATCGGCCAGCAGTCTTCCGACGGCCTGGAAGCCACCCTGGAGCTGGCGCTGGGGCAGGGCTGGCAGGTGTCGGCCAACGCCGCGTTGGTGCGCGCCGAGTACGACGACTTCCGCGAGGCTGGTGGTGACCGCAGCGGCAATCGGCCAACCAACGTGCCACGGCGCACCGCCAACCTGTGGCTGAGCAAGGCGCTGAGCGAGCAGGTGCAGGCCGGTGTCGGCGCGCGTTATGTCGATTCGCGCTACGCCGATACGTCGAATAACGTGGAGGTGCCGAGCTACACCGTGGTCGATGCCAATATCGGCTGGCAGGTGCAGGCAGATGTGCGCCTGGGCCTGGAGCTGAACAACCTGTTCGACCGCCAGTACGCCACTACCAGCAGCAGCGACGGCCAGCAGTGGTACCTGGGCGCGCCGCGTTCGGTGTTCGTCACTGCCGATTACCGTTTCTGATGCCGCGTTTGCAGATCAGCGAGCTGGCCTGGTCGCCCAATGGCGAGCAGGCCTTGCTCGACGGTATCGGTCTGGCGGTGGGCGACGGCCAGCTGGTCGGTCTGCTCGGCACCAACGGCAGCGGCAAGACCAGCCTGCTGCGCTGCGCCTATCGCTTTCAGCGGCCCGATCAGGGCCGTGTCGAGCTGGACGGCGAAGCGCTTTGGAGCCGTTCGCCGCGCTGGTGCGCGCAGCGGGTGGCAGTGGTGCTGCAGGAGTTTCCCCAGGACTTCGGCCTCACCGTGGCCGAAGTTACCGCCATGGGCCGCACGCCGCACAAGGGCCTGTTTGATGGTGATGATCTGGCCGATGTTGCCCTGGTCGAGCAGGCCCTGGCGCGGGTGGGTTTGACTGAGCACAAGCGCCAGGCGTTCGCCCATCTCTCCGGCGGCGAGAAGCAGCGCGTGCTGCTGGCCCGCGCCCTGGTGCAGCAACCGACGCTGCTGATCCTCGACGAGCCGACCAATCACCTCGACCCGCGCTATCAGCTGGAACTGTTGCGGCTGATCAAAACCCTCGGCCTGGCGACCCTGGCCAGCTTCCATGACCTCAACCTGGCGGCGGCCTTCTGTGACCGCCTGTATGTGCTCGACCACGGCCGCGTGGTGGCCAGCGGCACCCCGACTGAGGTGCTGACTGAAGCGCTGCTGGCCGAGGTGTATGGCGTGCAGGCGCTGGTCGACCGTCATCCCCTCGCGGGGCACCCGCGTATTACCTGGATCAATCCATGAAGCATTTTCTGCGTTACGCCCTGTGCCTGCCGCTGCTGGGCGCCGCCCTGTCCGTCCAGGCGGTTACCGTCACCAGCTGCGACCGTCAGCTGACCATCGCGCAACCGCCGCAGCGCGCGGTCAGTCAGGACATCAACCTGACCGGCATGCTCCTGGCTCTCGGGCTGAAATCGCGGATGGTCGGTTACAGCGGCATCAGCGCCTGGAAAACCCCCAACCCCGAGCTGATGGCGCAGCTGGCCGATTTGCCCGAGCTGGCCGCGCGGCACCCGTCGCTGGAAAACCTGCTCAACGCCGAGGCGGATTTCTTCTTTGCCGGCTGGAACTACGGCATGCGCGTCGGTGGTGAAGTCACCCCGGCTAGCCTGGCGCGTTTCGGCATCCCGGTGTACGAGCTGAGCGAGTCCTGCGCCCACGTGATGCCACGGCGGGTGGCCAGCCTGGAGGATGTCTACAACGACCTGCACAACCTCGGCCGCATCTTCGCCGTTGAGCCGCGCGCCGAGGCGCTGGTGCAGGGCATGCAGCAACGGGTGGCGGCGGTACGCGCCCGCCTGGCCGACAGCGGCCCGGCGCGACGGGTATTTCTCTACGACAGCGGCGAGGAAAGCCCGTTTACCGCCGGCCGCCTGGCCATGCCGCAGGCGCTGATCGAGGCAGCTGGTGGGCGCAATGTCATGGATGAGCTGGCCGCGAGCTGGGTGCGCGTTGGTTGGGAAGCGGTTATCAGCAGCGACCCCGAGGTGATTCTGATCGTCGATTACGGCGAGCGCAGCGCGGCGCAGAAGCGTGACTTTCTGCTGCAACATCCAGCGTTGCAGGGGCTGACGGCGATCCGTGAACAGCGCTTTGTGGTGCTGCCGTACCTGGCAGTAACCCCGAGTATGGATAACGCCGCCGCCATCGAGACCCTGGCCGCCGCGCTGCACCCGCAGGCGTTTGCCCGATGATTCGCAGCCCGCGCGCCTACCGCCTGTTGCTGCTGGTGCTGGCCTTGGCGTTGGCGCTGTCCTGTGCCGCGTCATTGGGCTTTGGCGCCGCGCCAGTGCCCTTGTCGCGCGTGCTGGAAATCCTTGGCCAGCGCCTGTTTGACTTGCAGCCGGCGCAGGCGGTGAGTAGCGCTCAGGACAGCATCGTCTGGCTGATCCGAGCACCACGGGTGGTGCTCGGTGCGCTGGTCGGGGCCGGGCTGGCGCTGGTCGGCACGGCGCTGCAGGCGGTGACCCGCAACCCGCTGGCCGACCCGCATTTGCTCGGCGTCAGTTCCGGCGCGGCGCTCGGCGCGGTGATTGTGGTGCTCTATCTGGGTGAATTTATCGGCCTGCTCAGCCTGCCGCTGGCGGCCTTTGTCGGCGCGCTGGCGAGCATGCTGCTGGTGCTGGCGATTGCCAGTCGCGGCGGCCGGCTGGAGAGCGACCGCCTGCTGCTGGCCGGGGTGGCGGTGTCGTTTGTGATGATGGCAGCGAGCAACCTGCTGCTGTTTCTCGGCGATCACCATGCCGCCAGTTCGGTGATTTTCTGGATGCTCGGCGGCCTTGGTCTGGCGCGCTGGGAACTGCTCTGGTTGCCGGCGCTGTGCCTGGCGCTGGCCCTGCTGCTGTTGCTCGGTTTGGCGCGGGCGCTGAATGCGCTGATGGCTGGCGAACACAGCGCGGTCAGCCTGGGCCTGGAACCACGTCGGGTGCGTTTGCTGGTGTTTGTCTGCGCTTCGCTGCTAACCGGGGTGCTGGTGTCGCTAAGCGGTGCTATCGGTTTTGTCGGGCTGATCCTGCCGCATGTCGCGCGCTTTCTGGTTGGCGCCGAACACCGTCGTCTGCTGCCGGTGAGTGCGCTGCTTGGCGCGCTGTTTCTGGTCTGGGTGGATGTCGCCGCGCGCACCCTGCTGGCGCCGCAGGACCTGCCCATCGGCATCGCCACGGCGGCAATTGGTGGGGTGTTTTTCGTGCTTTTGCTGCGTCGGCGCTGAATCGCTAAAGTTTTTTTCAGCGCCGCTGTAACGCCTGTTCGTCTCGTCGCTCTAGTTGAATGCCGGCACGCAAAACCCCTTTCGCCCGGCCAACCCAGATCACCCGAGGATACGCACATGAATATGAAATCCACCGCTGCTACTGGTGCTGCTATCGCCTTCGCTGCTGCCAGCCTGTTCGCTGGTCTCTCAAGCACCGTAGCAGTGGCTGAAGAAGCCAAAGTACATTGTTACGGCGTCACGTCCTGCAAAGGCCAGAATGACTGCAAGACCGCCGAAAACAGCTGCAAAGGTCAGGGTGCCTGCAAAGGTCACGGCTTCAAGTCGATGACCCTCGCTGAGTGCAATGCCGCCAAAGGTACTGTCGGCGAGTAAGTGAGCCGGGGCGGCCGCCGCGCGGTTGCCCCGCATCACCCTGCAAGGAGCGAGCGATGAATGCTCAACGCGGCAATCTGGGCTTTGGCCTGGGCCTGCGCAGCACCTACTACCAAGCCATTCTCGAGCAGCAGCCGGCCATCGACTGGTTCGAGATCGTCTCGGAAAATTACCTGGTAGCAGGCGGCAAGGCCCTCTACTTTCTCGATGCCATCGGCGAGCAGTACCCGCTGGTGATGCATGGCGTGTCGCTGTCGATTGGCGGCCCGCATGAGCTGGACCGCGACTACCTGCGTCAGCTCAAACACCTCGCCGCACGCGTGCAGCCAGCGTGGATCTCCGATCACCTGTGCTGGAGCCGGGGCAATGCCCACCAGCTGCACGACCTGCTGCCGCTGCCTTATACCGAGGAGAGCCTGCAGCATGTGGCCGAGCGGGTGCGCCAGGTGCAGGACGTGATCGAGCGGCCGCTGGTGCTGGAAAACGTCTCCAGTTACCTGCGCTGCGCCGATGATCAGTTCAGCGAATGGCAGTTCCTTGCTGCACTCAGCGAGTTGAGCGGCTGCGAGCTGTTGCTGGACGTCAACAATGTCTACGTCAGCGCGCGCAACCATGGCTTTGATGCCTGGACCTTTATCAGTAGCCTGCCCAAGCAGCGTATCCGTCAGCTGCACCTGGCCGGCCACAGCGATTACGGCAGCTACCTGATCGACACCCATGATCAGCCGGTCAGCGATCCGGTCTGGCAGCTTTATCAACGCACCCTGCAGCACCTCGGTCCGGTGTCCACGCTGCTGGAGCGTGACGATCATTTCCCCGATCTGGATGTGCTGCTCGACGAGCTGAATACCGCACGCCGGTTTGCCGCCCAAGCACTGCAAGGCACAGCGCAATGCGCCTGAGTGACTGGCAGGCGCAGGTGCAGGCCTACCTGCTCAACCCTGATGCCCAGCCCAACCCGGCGCTGCAGGCCAGTCTGCTGGGCAGTGCGGCGCTGAGTGCCGAACAGGGCCTGGCGATTTACCACAACGCTTACCGCGCGCGCCTGCTGGAAGCCTTGCGTGGTGACTATCCGGCGGTGCATGGCTGGCTCGGTGATGAAGAATTCGACGCCCTGGCCCTGGCCTATCTCGACGCGCACCCCTCGCAGCATTTCAGCCTGCGCTGGCTCGGTGCACAGCTGGCTGACTTTATCGACGGCTACCTGATTCCCGCACAGGCCGCGCCGCTCAGCGAACTGGCGCGGCTGGAATGGGCGTTTACTTTGGCTTTTGATGCCGTCGACGCCGCGCCCCTGAGCCTGACGCAGATGGCCGAACTGCCCGCCGAAGACTGGCCGACCCTGCAGGTGCGTTTGCTACCGAGCGTGCAGTGGCTGGCGTGCCGGCATAACAGCCTGGCGATTTGGCGTGCGGGCAAGGAGCAGGGTGACTTTCCTGGCAGCCAGCCACTGGTTGCGACTGAGACCTGTGTGGTCTGGCGCGATCAGCTGATTACCCGCTACCGCAGCCTGGCGGCCGATGAAGCGGCGGCACTGCAGGGCATGGCCTTGCAAGGCTGGAGCTTCGCTGAGCTGTGCGGCGAGCTGGCGCACCTCGGTGAACAGGCACCGGTGCAGGCGGTGAGCTGGTTGCGGCAGTGGCTGGCGGATGGGCTGTTGCAGAGGGCGGATCACCTCTCGCGCTGATTGTTCTGCCCTGTCTGGCATACCCTGACAGGGCATTTTCCTTCAATACCCTGCGCGGTGGGCCTGTCAGCCTGGCACCTCCTTTGTAGTGCTGACAGGTGAATGATGAATACGCTGTTTTATTCCATGGCGGGCTTTGCCCTCGCTGCCTCGATTTCTCCCGGCCCGGTCAACCTGCTGGCGCTTAGCGCCGGCGCGACCCATGGCCTGCGCCGCAGCATGCGTCACGTCACGGGGGCGACGTTCGGCTTTACCGCGCTGTTGCTGGCCATGGGCCTGGGCTTGCAGCAGCTGTTGCAGCAGTGGCCGGCGCTGACGCACGGGGTGGCCTGGTTTGGCGTCGCCTTTCTGCTGTACATGGCCTACGGCCTGGCCCGGTCTGACGGGCAGCTGAGTGGCAACGCCGCGCAGCAGCGCCCGTCGCTGTTCAACGGCGCGCTGATGCAGTGGCTCAACCCTAAGGCCTGGCTGGCCTCGATGGCAGGCATGGGCGCCTATGCGGCGGATGGCGATCTGTGGCGGGTGGGGCAGTTCGCGGCGCTGTATTTCGTGATTTGTTATCTGTCGATCAGCTGCTGGGCGTTGGCCGGGGTTTACCTGCGCCAGTATCTGGAGAATCCGCTTTACCTGCGCCGGTTCAATCGCGGCCTGGCCTTGCTGCTGGTGCTGTCGGCGGTTTATCTGCTGGTCTGATCAGGCGCGGCGGTATTGCCCGGGTGTGGCGGCGAGCAGCTGTTTGAAGGTGCGCTGCAAGTGCGCCTGGTCGGCAAAGCCGGCGTCCAGCGCCACCTCGGCAATCGACTCGCCGCGTTTCAGCCCGGCCTGGGCCACTTGCACGCGGCAGTTGAGCAGGTAGGCATGTGGGGTCATGCCGTAGTGCTGGCGGAAACTGCGAATCAGGTAGGAGGGCGATAGCTCGGCGGCGCTGCAGATGTCTTCCAGCTTGAGCGTCTGGGTGCAGTGCGTGCGGATAAATTCCGCGGCCAGACGGATGCGCGGGTTGTCCTCGCGTGCGGGGGCCGGCGCGGGTGCCAGGCGCTGTTGCAGGGTGCTGAAATAGTCGATCAGGGCGCACTCTTTGCGCAGCTGATCGACCGACGCGGCATTGAGCAGGTCGTACAGCTGGTTGAGGCCGTTGAACAGCTCAGGGTCGCGGCTGAGGATGGCGGAGAAGGGCTGCAGGTGCGGGTTGTGGCTGAAGCCCAGCTGGTGTTGCAGGTCGCCCAGCCAGGTGCTGTCGATGTAGAACATGCGATACGACCAGGGCTGCCCATCAACGGGGTTGCAGGCATGCACGTCACCCGGGTTCATCAGCACCAGCGTGCCGGCCGCGACCTGCTCGCGCGCCTTTTCATTGAGGTAGGTGCTGCGGCCCCGGGTGATGGTGCCAATCGAAAAACACTCATGGGAATGCTTGGCGTAGCACAACAGACGGCCATCGAGGGCTTCGCGCGTTTCCACGAAGGGCAGCGCCGGGTCGCGCCAGAAGCGTGGGGTGGTGGCCTGTTGCTCAGAGCTCATCATGCATCCCAGGTTAAATCGGCGTGCCGCCAGCGCTGACTATAGCGGCCGCTGGCGCTTGTTCAAACAGTCGAGCCGCTGCGCTCTGCACGGCGCGGTGCTTTGTCTTACCATGCCGGCTCTGCCTTGTTGCGAGCCGTGCATGTCTGCCTTTCTGCTGCGTTACCGCGTTGCCCTGATCGTCCTGCTGATTCTGCTCGGCCTGCTGGCGAGCATCTGGCTGGCCGGGCGTTATGCCGAGCAGCGCGCCTGGCAGGAGCGCAGCCTGGAGGCGCGCGGGCAGTTGCAGCTGTATGCGCAGTCGATCCACACCCTGGTCGAACGCTTCCGCTCGGTGCCCGAGGTGCTCGCGCTGGACAGCGATATCAAGTCGCTGCTGCGTGCGCCGGATGACAGCTTGCTGCGCAGCACACTCAATGAACGGTTGGAGCAGCTCAACACGGCCGCCGGCTCCAATGTGCTGTATCTGCTCAACGACCAAGGCGAAACCCTGGTGGCCAGTAACTGGCGCGACTGGAGCAGTTTTGTTGGCAACAACTACGCCTTCCGCCCGTATTTTCAGGATGCCGTGCGCCAGTCCTCCGGGCGCTATTTTGCGGTGGGCGTGACCACTGGCATCCCCGGCTATTTTCTCTCCCATGCGGTGCGCGACGACGACGGCACGGTGCTCGGCGTGCTGGTGGTCAAGCTGGAGCTGGAAGAGTTGCAACGCGAATGGGCCAGCCAGCCTGGCGTGCTGCTGGTGGCCGATAGCTACTCGGTGGTGATCCTCAGCAACCGTCCTGCCTGGCGTTTTCTCGCCCTCGACAGTTTGAGCGAGCAGGCCCGCGCCGAGCTGGTGGAGGTGCGCAAATACGCCGAACAGGCATTGCAGCCGCTGGCCAGCACGCTGCGCCGGCAGATCGACAGCGACAGCCAGTGGCGCCGGGTCGAGGGACCGGATGGCCCGCGTGACTACCTCTGGCAACGCCAGGCCCTGGGCGATGAAGGCTGGACCCTGCATCTGCTGCACGAGCCGAAAACCCTGGTCGACAGCGTGCGCAGCTATCGCCTGGCCGCCGCCGGGGTGTGGATGACCCTGGCGTTTCTGCTGCTCTACCTGGCCCAGCGACGCAAGACTCAGCGTTTGCAGGCCGGCATTCGTGAGCGTCTGGAACGTGAGGTGGCGCTGCGCACCGCCGAGTTGCGCGAGGCCCAGGAAGGCCTGGTGCACGCGGCGAAGATGGCGGCGCTGGGGCAAATGTCGGCGGCCATGGCCCATGAAATCAACCAGCCGCTGACTGCCATGCAGATGCAGCTGGGCAGCTTGCGTCTGTTGCTCGATAGCGGTCGTCAGGACGATGTGCGCGAAGGGCTGCAGCGTATCGATGGCCTGCTGCAACGCATCGCCGGGCTCACCGGTCACCTGAAAACCTTTGCCCGCAAAAGCCCGGCGGGTCTGAGCGAGCGTCTGCGTTTGAGCGATGTGCTGGAGCAGGCTCTGCAACTGCTGGCGCCGCGCCTGCGCAGCGAACAGGTGCAGCTGCACAGCGAGATCGACACCGAGGCGCGGGTGCTGGGTGATGCGATTCGCCTGGAACAGGTGCTGCTCAATCTGCTGAACAACGCCCTGGATGCCATGGCCCCCAGTGAGTCGCGGCAACTGCAGATTCGTATCGAACGCCAGGCCGAGCAGTGCCTGCTGAGCATCGCCGACAGCGGCGGCGGGATCGCCAGCGAGGCGCTAGGGCATGTGTTCGAGCCGTTCTTTACCACCAAACCGGTGGGCGCCGGATTGGGCCTCGGTTTGGCGGTGTCCTACGGCATCGTCCGTGAGCTGGGCGGCAGCCTGGAGGCGGCCAATGGCGAGCAGGGCGCGGTGTTTACCCTGCGCTTGCCGGCAGCGCCGAATGCGTAGTGCGGGTTATTTCCCGGATTTTATCCGCGCTACACTGCCGCCGATTGATCAGGAGGTGATATGACCGGGCACGTAATAGTCGTCGACGATGAAGCGGCCATCCGCGAGGCGGTGCAGCAGTGGCTAGAACTGTCCGGCTTTCGCGTGCACAGCTGCGCCACGGCGCAGGCCGCGCTGGCGCTGGTCGACCGTGACTACCCCGGCATCATCATCAGCGATGTGCGCATGCCCGGCACCGATGGCCTGCAGCTGCTCGACAGCGTGCTGGAGCGCGACCGCGATCTGCCGGTGATTCTGATCACCGGGCACGGTGATGTGCCGATGGCGGTGCAGGCGCTGCGCCAGGGCGCCTATGACTTTATCGAAAAGCCCTTTACCCCCGAACGCCTGCTCGACAGCGTGCGCCGCGCGTTGGACAAGCGCCGCCTGGTCTGCGAGAACCGCCAGCTGCGCCAGCAGTTCGCCCTCAAGGACCATATCGAGGCGCAGTTGCTCGGCGTCTCGCGGCCGATGGAAACCCTGCGCCGGCAGATACTCGAACTGGCCGGCACCTCGGTGAATATCCTCCTGCGCGGCGACACCGGCAGCGGCAAGGAGCGGGTTGCCCGTTGTCTGCATGATTTCAGCAACCGCGCCGGCAAGCCGTTTGTCGCGCTGAACTGCGCGGCGATTCCCGAGCACCTGTTTGAGAGCGAGCTGTTCGGCCATGAAAGCGGCGCCTTTACCGGCGCCCAGGGCAAGCGCATCGGCCGCATCGAGCATGCCGATGGCGGCACGCTGTTTCTCGATGAGGTGGAAAGCCTGCCGTTGGCCCAGCAGGTCAAACTGCTGCGCGTGCTGCAGGAAAAAACCCTCGAACGCCTGGGCTCCAACCGCAGCATTCAGGTCGACCTGCGGGTGATCAGCGCGGTCAAGCCGGACCTGCTCGATGAGGTCAAGGCCGGGCGTTTCCGTGAAGACCTCTACTACCGGCTGAATGTCGCCACCCTGCGCATTCCGCCGCTGCGTGAACGCCGTGAAGACATTCCGCTGCTGTTCGAACACTTCGCCAACCAGGCTGCGCAACGCCATGGCCGTGAGACACCGAACCTGCCGCCCAGCGAGCTGACCCGGCTGCTCGGGCACGACTGGCCGGGCAACGTGCGCGAGCTGATCAACGCCGCCGAACGCCATGCCCTGGGCTTGAGTGGCGGTGTGGAGGGCGACGATGGCCTGCCGCAACAGTCGCTGGCCGAGCAGATGGAAGCCTTCGAAGCACAATGCCTGCACCGCGCCCTGCAGCACTGCCAGGGCAATATCGCCGAGGTGATGGCGCTGCTGCAGCTGCCACGCCGCACCCTCAATGAAAAGATGCAGCGCCACGGCTTGCAACGCAGCAGCTATCGACCGGCCGGTAGCAGCGACGAGGATTAAAGTCGTAGCCCGGATGTAGGGTGGATGACGCTTCACCCATCCACCAACTGCCATGGTGGGTGAAGACAGCGTCAGCTACGCGCCCCGATCCACCCTACGCTGAACGCTCGTAGCCCGGATAAGCCTTGGCGCAATCCGGGGTCGCGGCCCCGGATTGCGCTGCGCTTATCCGGGCTACGGCGATACAGTCGGCGGAATTTCGCTTATCCCGGTTTTTGCACTGGCGGATTTCCGCTTGTTACGACGGGTTGGATGGCCGTGTAGCTCAACGCAAAGGCTCTAGCACGGGCTTTTCTTTCGCTGGCACGGCATCTGCTATAGCTCTTGTCAGCCAGGCACTCGATTGCCTCGCCATCGATAAGAAAGACAAGAGGTGAATCCCATGCACTGCCCCGCAGCATCTGCGCGCTCGTCGCGTCCGGCATCAACCGCCCATCTCTTGTGCGCTCGGCTCAGGCCGCGCGTGAGCCTCTGCTCCTTTTCGTCATTGCGTTAGTCCCGGCGCTGCACCGCCGCCTGGGTGGCGCGCAGCGTCTACAGTGAAAACCTCTGCATAAAGCCATAACAACGACGGAGATTCTTCCATGCGAATGACCAAACGTTTCAGCCTGTTTGCTGCTGCCGCAGCCTTTACCGCAAGCACCGCGGTACTCGCCGCCCCGACCTTTATCAACGTGCTGACCGGTGGCACCAGCGGGGTGTATTACCCGATTGGCGTGGGCCTGTCGCAGCTGTACAGCAACGGCATCGAGGGCGCGAAGACCTCGGTGCAGGCCACCAAGGC
The DNA here is from genome assembly GCF_030690725.1 of Pseudomonas sp. Lineage (GTDB taxonomy): Bacteria > Pseudomonadota > Gammaproteobacteria > Pseudomonadales > Pseudomonadaceae > Aquipseudomonas. The sequence continues at coordinate 39,812 of NZ_JAUYGD010000034.1, forward strand.
CTCGGTGGAAAACCTCAACCTGCTCGAAGCCGGTCGCGGCGAGCTGGCTTTCGCCCTTGGTGACTCCGTGGCCGATGCCTGGAATGGCGTGGAAGACGCCGGCTTCAAGGCCCCGCTGAAAAAACTGCGGGCGATTGCCGGCACCTACCCGAACTACATCCAGATCGTTGCCAGCAAGGAATCCGGCATCACCACCCTGGCGGATCTGAAAGGCAAGCGCATCTCCGTCGGCGCGCCGAAATCCGGCACCGAGCTGAACGCTCGCGCGATCTTCAAGGCCGCCGGCCTGAGCTATGAAGACATGGGCAAGGTCGAGTTTCTGCCCTACGCCGAGTCGGTTGAGCTGATCAAGAACCGTCAGCTGGATGCCACCCTGCAGTCCTCGGGCCTGGGCATGGCGGCGATTCGCGACCTGGCCGCAACCCTGCCGATCACCTTCGTGGCCATCCCGGCCGACATCACTGCGAAGATCGACAACGCCGCCTACCAGGCTGCATCCATCCCGGCCGGCACCTATGACGGTCAGGACAGCGATGTACCGACCGTGGCGATCAACAACATCCTGGTCAGCCACGAAGGCGTGTCCGATGAAGTGGCCTACCAGATGACCAAGCTGATGTTCGACAACCTTGAGCGCCTGGGCAACGCCCACTCGGCGGCCAAGGACATCAAGCTGGAAGGCGCCGCCAAGGATCTGCCGATCCCGCTGCATCCGGGTGCTGAGCGCTTCTACAAAGAAGCCGGCGCACTGTAAGGCTGCTGAAGGGTTGGCTGGGTAGGATGGGTTGAATCGTAGGATGGGTTAGCCGCGCAGCGGCGTAACCCATCAATTCGGCCGCATGGGTATCGCTTCGCTCAACCCATCCTACCCAGGCCGCTCTATGTCTAGAGCTGCAAATAAAACCGGCGTGCCCGCCACGGCAGGTTTTGTTGGCGACTCTTGTGCTATCGACGTTGTAACGAGGGTGTGACCTTCATGAGTGAGCAAAACCAAGGCCTCGCCGGCAGTCCCAGCGATTGGCCAAAAGCGCTGTTTTATGTCGCGCTGCTGTTCTCCATCTTCCAGATCATCACCGCGGCCTTCCACCCGGTATCCAGCCAGATTCTGCGTGCCGTGCATGTGGGCTTTCTGCTGCTGGTGGTGTTTCTCTGTTTTCCCGCCCGTGGCAAGGAGCAGCCCTGGCAGCCGCTGGCTTGGCTACTGGGCCTGGCCGGAATGGCCACGGCGTTCTACCAGTGGTATTTCGAAGCGGATCTGATCCAGCGCTCGGGCGATCTGACCAGCAGTGACATGGTCGTCGGCCTGGTGCTGATCGTGCTGGTGTTTGAAGCCGCGCGGCGGGTGATGGGCATTGCCCTGCCGCTGATCTGCGCGCTGTTTCTGGTCTACGGCCTGTTCGGCCAGTACCTGCCGGGCGATCTGATGCACCGTGGCTACGCCATCGACCAGATCGTCAACCAGCTGGCCTTCGGCACCGAGGGGCTGTACGGCACGCCGACCTATGTATCGGCCACCTATATCTTCCTGTTTATCCTGTTCGGCGCGTTCCTTGAACAGGCCGGGATGATCAAGCTGTTCACCGATTTCGCCATGGGCCTGTTCGGCCACAAGCTCGGCGGCCCAGCCAAGGTTTCCGTAGTGTCGTCGGCGCTGATGGGCACCATCACCGGTTCGGGTGTGGCCAACGTGGTCACCACCGGCCAGTTCACCATCCCGTTGATGAAGCGCTTCGGCTACAAGCCAGCGTTTGCCGGTGGCGTGGAAGCGACCTCGTCGATGGGCAGCCAGATCATGCCGCCGATCATGGGCGCGGTGGCCTTTATCATGGCCGAGACGATCAACGTGCCGTTTTTCGAGGTGGCCAAGGCTGCGTTGATTCCGGCCATGCTGTACTTCGGCTCGGTGTTCTGGATGGTTCACCTGGAGGCTAAGCGCGCCAACCTGCGCGGCCTGCCAAAAGATCAGTGCCCCAATCCCTGGGCGGCGGTGAAGCAGCGTTGGTACTTGCTGATTCCGCTGTTCATCCTCATTTACCTACTGTTCTCCGGGCGCACGCCGCTGTTTTCCGGGATGGTCGGCCTGGCGCTGACCGCCATCGTGATCCTTGGCTCGGCGATCATCCTGCGGGTGTCGTCCAAGGTCATGCGTTTTGCCTTCTGGATTGCCCTGGGCGTGCTCTGCGCCGGCTTCTTCCAGCTCGGCATCGGCGTGGTGTTTGGCGTTGTCGCGTTGCTGGTGGCTATCTGCTGGTTTATCAAAGGCGGCCGCGACACCCTGGTGATCTGCCTGCATGCGCTGGTGGAAGGTGCACGCCATGCCGTGCCGGTGGGCATCGCCTGCGCCCTGGTCGGGGTGATTATCGGCGTGGTGTCGCTGACCGGTGTGGCGTCGACCTTCGCCGGCTATATCCTCGCCATCGGCCAGGACAACCTGTTCCTCTCGCTGATCCTCACCATGCTCACCTGCCTGGTGCTGGGCATGGGCATCCCGACCATTCCCAACTACATCATCACCAGCTCGATTGCCGCGCCGGCGCTGCTGGAGCTGGGCGTGCCGCTGATCGTGTCACATATGTTCGTGTTCTATTTCGGCATCATGGCCGACCTTACGCCGCCGGTGGCGCTGGCCTGTTTCGCAGCCGCACCGATTGCCAAGGAAAGCGGGCTGAAGATCAGCCTGTGGGCCATTCGTATCGCCGTGGCCGGGTTTATCGTGCCGTTTATGGCGGTGTACGAACCGGCGCTGATGCTGCAGGGCGACAGCCTACTGGCCACGCTGTATGTGGTGGCCAAGGCGGCGTTGGCGATTGGTATCTGGGGCGCAATCTTTACCGGCTATCTGCAGGCCAAGATGCCTTGGTGGGAGCGTGCGCTGGGCTTTGCCGCCGGTGCCAGCCTGATTCTGGCTACGCCGATGAGTGATGAGATCGGCTTCGCCCTGGCGGCGCTGTTTATCGCCCAGCACTTCTGGCGCGCGCATCGCGCCCAGGTGGCGGCGGCGTGATTGGCCTGTGCCTGGGTTTGGCTGGCGCGGTGTGGGCAGACGTGCCCACACCCAGCTTTACCCTGGCCTGGACACACACCATCGAGAAGATTCGTTGGGAAGAGGATTACCGCGTGACGCCTGAGGGGTTGCTGCTCGGCGAGGCGCGGGTCAAGGGTTCCGGGGCCGGTATGGAGATTCCAGACGGCGCCGAACTGCGCGAGGGCAGCTGGCATTACCAGCGTCAGCTACCACCCTTGCAACCACTGCGTTTGGGGCGAACCCCCGAGGCAGGGGATTATCAACTGTGTTTCAACCAGCGTTGCTACTCGATGAGTGAATGGCTCGGCCCGCCACAAGCGACCCAGCCGGCGTTGGAACTCTGGAGCTGTGAGCAAAGCTCCCCGGCCGCCTCGGCGGCAGGCCAGGACGACGGCTAAGGCTGCGTCTGCTCCCGGGCCACAAGCCTTGGTTGTTGTAGAGGAGAACCCCCATTTGGCGTAGCCGGTGGGGGTTTTGTTCGTTTGGCCTGACGCATCTGCAAACAGGCGTTCACTTTACGAATGAAAGTTTAGCTTCGGCCATATGTAAGTTTCATATCGTCCATGTGTAAAAAAGTGTTCGGCCATATGTAAGTTTTTAGAAGGCTCAGGCTGTGCTGTTCATTTTGGTTAATGGGATATCTTCAACAGGATTGCCGAACCCATCGAGGGCCATTAGCCTGCGTTTTTTCATGGGCTAGATGGCCTTAACAGAGCGGCGGAGACGGCATGAGCGAGCAGGGCGGCACCATCACCTATTACCTGGATATGCAGCACCCCGAACAGATTCTTGCCAAGCCGCTGCCGGCCGACCTGAGCGTGGTGGAATGCCAGCTCAAGCAGTTTCAGCTCAACCGCTTTCTCTACCAGCTGGTCGGCGAGCCCTGGCAGTGGACTGACAAACTCAGCTGGACCGACGCGCAGTGGCGCGAGCTGATCGAGCAGCCCAATCACCGCACCTGGGTGGCCTATCACCAGGGCGCTATCGCTGGTTACTACGAGCTGTTGCGTGATGCCGACGGCGCAGTGGAAATTCTCTATTTCGGCCTGGCCGAGGCCTTCTTCGGTCAGGGTTTTGGCGGCCCGTTGCTGACCCACGCCCTGCAATCCGCCTGGGCCTGGCCGGGCACCACCAAGGTCTGGGTGCATACCTGCAGCCTTGATCACCCCAGCGCCCTGGCCAACTACCAGGCGCGCGGCCTGCGTATCTATCAAGAGGAGGTCACCCCGTAGAGGGGGCTGACCCGTCAGCCAATTGATGGGTTAGCACCTGGACGCCCCCACTGCTGCTACGACGAACCTATGTAGCCCGGATAAGCCTTGGCGCAATCCGGGATCGCGGTGCCCCGGATTACGCTGCGCTTATCCGGGCTATATTCCGGCCTTCGAAGGCCGGGTGGGCTTAACCGCGCGGCAGCTGCAGACGGTCTGTCGCATGCTCCGGCGCGGCATAACCCATCAGGCGCACAGGCGGATGCAGCGGTCTACGCTTGCAGGGTCGCCCACTTATTTCAGGAGCCGCTTATGCGCCGCGCCCTTCGTAATTCCATGCTACTCAGCCTCTGCCTGCTGCCCGCCCTGGCCAGCGCGGTGGATATCCAGCCCGGCCTCTGGGAAATCAGCTCGAACAATATGCAGGTCGGCGGCCAGGCGGTGCCGGGGATGGAGCAGATGCTTGAGCAGATGAAAAACCTGCCGCCCGAACAACGCCAGATGATGGAGCAGATGCTGGCTCAGCAAGGCGTGCAACTAGGCGACAAGGGCGTGCGCATCTGCATGAGCGAGGCACAGATCAAGGCTCAGCAGATCCCCATGCAAGACCCCGAGTCCGGCTGCAGCAATGAAATCACCGAGCGCAGCGACGAGCTGTGGAAGTTCCGCTTCAGCTGCCCCAACGGTGAGGGCGAAGGCGAGACGCGCTTTGTCAGCGACAAGGAATTCACCTCAACGGTCAACGGCATCTTCGATGGCCAGAGCAGCAGCATGCAAAGCCATGCGCGCTGGGTGGCGGCGGATTGCGGAAGTTTGCAGCCGCAGTAAGCAGCCAGTGGTCACTGCCCGTTCAGCGGATCACTGATGCCGTGGCGTTCTTTTAGCGTTTGCACCAGCTCGGCCTGGCTCGTGAGGAAGGCGTCGAACTGTTCGATCACTTCGGGGTGGTTGATGCTCGAAAGGAAGTAGTGGTCATCCTGATAGGGCAGTTTGGGGTCGAAGACCAGGCCGCTTTCCGCGTTGTTGTAGAGCTGGTGGCGCACCACTTGCGGGTTGAGGTAAACGCCGTCGACCCGGTCGTTCATGGCCATGGCCAGCAGCGAGTCGATCTGGTTGGCCTGGATCAGCAGAATCTTGCCGGCCTCGATCTCATCCAGATACGGCCATGGGGTAAAGCCGCGCTGGGTGCCGAGGCGCAGTAGGCGCTGTTTGCCCTTGCCGAGAAACTCGGGTTTGACCAGCACGCCGTCGATGGCTGGCGCCGCCGCCTGGCTGAAATGCACCTTGTGGCCTTGTTTCAGGTCGGCGTTCCAGCGCGGGTTGTCCGGGTATTTGAAATCCACCCGGCCGCTGAGAAAGTCGCTGAGCAGGCGCCGCACCGGCAGCGGCTGGTAGATAAATTCATGGCCCTGGTGCGCGGCAAAGGCGTCGAGCAGGTCGCGGCCGTAGCCCAGGTATTGGCCATCCTGCACGTTGGAGTAAGGCAAGTAGGGCTGCAGCTCGACCCCGACCTTGAAGGTCTCGGCCTGTGTCAGCGAGGCCAGGGTAAACGGCAGGCAGGCCAGCAGTGTCAGCAATGCTCTCATCAGCGACATCTCGAACAGCGACCCCGAGCAGGCCATAGGCCAACCATAGCTAATAGCCTCGCCCTGCGGGAGGCAAGTGCCGAGAAAAACTGACCAGGCAGAGCAAATAACCATCCCGCCACGGGCTGCAATGGCCGCCAATACTGGCTTTGCGCCTGCACGCATGGGCTATGGCTGTTACCCTGTACCCCGCAGCTGCCGGTTGGGCGGCTGTACGAGTAGGGCAATCCCGTCCTCGTGCGCGTAATGCGTGCCACACGCCAAAGGAGCATTCCATATGGAAAAAGACCCTTCGTCTGACACGACCCCGCAACCAGAAGCGGCAATTCTGGACGGCATCCCCGCCCCCTCGGGCGAGGCTAATCTGATCGACACCGACTACGTCATCGGTCAGGACAACATCAAAGGGCAGTTCTCCTTCGCCCTCGACATCCACGGCAAGGTTTTCAGCATTTCCGCACTGACCATCGTGCTGTTTGTGGTGCTGACCCTGGCCCTGCAAAACCATGTAGAGCCGTTGTTCAGCGCCATGCGCGGCTGGCTCACCCATCACCTGGCCTGGTTCTTCCTTGGTTCAGCCAACATCTTCGTACTGCTCTGCCTCGGCCTGATTGTCTCGCCGCTGGGCAAGGTGCGCCTCGGTGGTATGGATGCCACCGCGGACTACAGCTACGCCGGCTGGTTCTCCATGCTGTTCGCCGCCGGTATGGGCATCGGCCTGATGTTCTACGGCGTGGCCGAGCCGATGTCGCACTTCTCGGCGGCCATGGGCGGGGTCAGCGTCGGTGAAGACGGCATACGCACCGACTGGGCGCCCCTGGCCGGCGCTGCCGGTGATGCCGAAGCCGCTGCGCGCTTGGGCATGGCTGCGACCATCTTCCACTGGGGCCTGCACCCCTGGGCGATCTACGCCATCGTCGCCCTGGCGCTGGCGCTGTTCTCCTTCAACAAGGGCCTGCCACTGTCGATCCGCTCGATCTTCTACCCGATTCTCGGTGAGCGCGTATGGGGCTGGCCGGGGCATATCATCGACATCCTCGCGGTGTTCGCCACCCTGTTCGGCCTGGCCACCTCCCTGGGCCTGGGTGCGGAACAGGCCGCCGCCGGCCTGGATAAACTGTTCGGCATCGCCGCCACAGACGCGAGCAAGGTGCTGCTGATTATCGGCATCACCGCCATCGCCCTGGTGTCGGTGCTGGCGGGGTTGGACAAAGGTGTCAAACGCCTGTCCGAGCTGAACATGGGCCTGGCCATTCTGTTGCTGCTGTTCGTGATCATCGCCGGGCCGACCCTGGCCATCCTCACCGGCTTCTTCGACAACCTCGGCGCGTACCTGCAACACCTGCCGGCGCTGGCCAACCCGGTCGGCCGTGAAGACGCCAACTTCAGCCAAGGCTGGACGGCCTTCTACTGGGCCTGGTGGATCAGCTGGTCGCCGTTCGTGGGCATGTTTATCGCCCGCGTTAGCCGTGGCCGCACCGTGCGCGAGTTTCTGATCGCCGTGCTGCTGGTGCCGTCGATGGTGTCGGTGCTGTGGATGACTGCCTTCGGTGGCACCGGCATCAGTCAGCTGGTCGGCGATGGCTTTACCGGCGTGCAGGACGCTGCGCTGGAGCTGAAGCTGTTTGCCATGCTGGCCGAACTGCCGTTGGCGGAGATCAGTTCGTTTATCGGCATCGTGCTGGTGATCGTGTTCTTCGTCACCTCGTCGGACTCCGGCTCGCTGGTGATCGATACCATCACCGCCGGCGGCAAGGTCAATGCGCCTGTGCCGCAGCGGGTGTTCTGGGTGATTATCGAAGGCGTGATCGCCATCGCTCTGCTGCTCGGCGGCGGGCTGGTGGCCTTGCAGGCCATGGCGGTGTCGACGGGGTTGCCGTTTACCATCGTGCTGTTGGTGGGCTGTGTGTCGATCGTCAAAGGCTTGATGAGCGAACCGCGCTGACCGCTGTTGGTAGGTAGTACAAGAGCGCGCCTTCGGGCGCGCTTTTTTATGCCCGGGGTTTGTGCCGGTTGGCACCCGTAGGAGCGGCGGGGACGCCTAGTTCCATGGCCGCGATGCTTTGTTTTTCACCCCTCGCCCGTTTCTACGGGAGAGGGGCAGGGAGAGGGCGCTTTTGCTGTTCGGCATACCACCGCGTGCGCTGATATTTCGTGTTGCGCCCCCTCGGGCGCCTCACTCTTCTTTGCTCCCGGAGCGCCGGCCGGTGCAAAGAAAAGTAAGCAAAAGAAACACGCCCCGACATCCGGCCCTGCCTGCGGCAGGGAGAGCTAAAAACGAACGGGAATGGGTAGTTTATTTGTATAGTGTGTTGAGCTGTTAAAAATAAATGAGTCCACTTTTTTGTAGAAAGTACCTGGCAGGGCGCTTTATAAAGTGCTAATAGTTCGTAATAAGCAATTCAATGATATTTCTACTCTGGGAGTTTAAGTTGATTTCCCGGCGCGCCGTTATTTCCTGAATATTGAAGCCTGCAAAAATGTGCCGCACAAACACGGTATTACTGTTGCTTACAGCCCACTTAACGCCTTTTACGTCCAGCTCACGACACAGCGCCGCAAGTCGTAGGTGATCTTGCTCGCGAAACTGCATTTCAGTGTATCGATTAAAGTCCGAGTGACCTCCGAGCTTGTAGTAGGGGGGGTCTAAATACACAAAGTCGTCGCAAGAAACATCAAATAATGCACGCTCAAAGTCACCGGGTCTTATTAAAGTTTCTTGAAGTGCAAAAGAAACAGCTTCTAAGTTGAAGGGGTCATAGTACCTGCGATCATACTCACCGTAAGGAACGTTGAATTGCCCTTTTTGATTCACCCTAAAAAGTCCCCTGAAGCAAGTTTTGTTAAGGTAAATAAAATGGGCCGCCCGCTCCGTAAGCGAAAGCGATGCTGGAAGCATTTTACGGATACGCAGAAAATCTTCTTTCGTATTGGGAAGAGTATCTAGGACGGAGGCTACTTCTTCCCAGCTATCTTGGATCGCACGATAGGTATCAATCAGCCATTGATTCTGATCGCCGATAATAGCCTTGTGTGGAGATAGCGAAAGAAACACGCTGCCCCCACCCACAAAAGGCTCATAGAAACGCTCGAAGTCAGCAGGGAACGCCTGAAACAAGCGGTGAGCCAGAGCCTGCTTGCCACCTGCCCACTTAATAAAAGGTTTTGGTGAGAGTGTAGAGGTCAATATCATGGCTGGAATGATACTTATAGTCTGTAGACTGTCAAGTAGCATTTCTCAATGCTTCCCGCAGAGTTAATGCCGCTCACGAGGAATGGATGGATAAGAAAGACGCGACATGCGTGGCGTTTGGAGAGGCCGTACGCACTCTACGCGTCGCCAGGGGGCTATCCCAAGAGCAGTTTGCAGATACCGTCGGTATCCACCGTACGTACATCGGGGGTATAGAACGCGGAGAGCGCAACCCCACTCTCACAACGATTCAACGCATTGCGAACAGCCTTGCCGTGCCGGCTAGAGACCTACTTCCCGGCGATCAGTACTGATTTATCTACATTGCAGACAAAACACTACGCCTGCTAAAGCCATAGTGACTCCAGCTCTCAGCGTACTCGGGGAACTGTCGGCTACGAAAATTGACTTGGATTACCGTCCACCATTTTGAAGATTACCTTTGAGCCTCATGCTGGCGTAGCTATATCAAAATACGAAAATACATATAGGATTTTGTTGTGCGAGGAAACGAGCGTTGGCTGGCTTTAGGCTGGCGGCACCCTTTATGGGACTTACACCGTTTTTATTTGTCACTAGCGAGGCAGAAAACGTTCCAGCAGCAGTGGTTAGCCGAGCTCCAGACGAAACGACTAATCGAATTGCCAGACGGGAGTGAGCTCCCGATAGCGGCGGAAGTTGTCGAATTGTTTTTAGATTATCAGGTCGAGCGTGATAGCCAAGCGTTGATTGCGGAGGCCAACCTTCGTACCGAAGAGGAGGCTTTAGCATTCTGCAACCGATTGGAACAAGTTGTTGGCCATACAGCGACGCAAAACGCGGATCACCACCAATCCTCTAAAGCGATGATTGCGGCGGTATCCGCTGTAGCGGAGCAAATTTGCAATCAGAAAGGCATAACTATCGAATCAAACCCACAGAAACGCTGCGTGTGGTGCTCTGACAACGAGTTACACGTCTCTGCTCGAAACTTGGACGGAGCGATTCCTGGGCTCACTAACCCGCGCATTATTTGGGAAATCAAGGAGTACTGGGGAAAAACTAAGGGTGGCAGCAAGATGAGCGACGCTGTCTACGAATGCCACCTAGTTGGCCTGGAACTCAGAGAGTATGAGAGCAGAGGCGGCTCGCGGGTAACCCACGCGGTCTTCATCGACGGACTCGATCAGTGGTCAGTGCGGAAGTCTGATATGAGACGCTTCATTGACTTACTAAATCAGGGGTTGATTGACCATCTCTTCGTCGGACGAGAGGTAGAGGAAGAGTGGGCGGTATTTCTTAACGGTTTCTTGCAGCCTAGTGGTGAGTAGCTGCCTTAGGAATGGTCTGAAGTGGCCATGCGTAGTGGTCACAGGCCGCCTGAGCGAGCGAAGCGTAGTAACATCCGCAGGCTGGCCCGAAGGGTGAGCGTAGCGAATCAAGTCACGCGCCCGAGGGGGTGCAACCAGAAACATCAGTACATGCGATGCAATGCCGAAAACACGTCGACGAAATGGCCAAATGATGAGCAGCGCGATGCTCAACCTACGCAGCCCGACCCATCCTTCGCTATTGTTGCTGGCGCCGCAACCATTCTGCCGCCACGTCGCCCATTGTTTTGGGCGCCCCATCTTTTATCCAAGCCATAAACGCGCGATTAAATTGGAAGCCAGGGCCGCAAGCTTCCGTCAAAAACCGGCGAACATTTTGCGTATTTCGATAGGTCGTAGTGATCGGTGTTTCTGCCGTTATCGTATCGCTGTGCCAGTCGAAACTATTCATCCTGAGTTCTCGAAGTAGTAAATCCGGGCTGGGTTATTTACATGGCTTGTTCAGCTTATAAATCAATCGTGGTGGTTTGTGCCGCCCAAGTCGTTCCTCAGCAACTGCCTCAACTCCACAATTCTCCCACCGGCGTATCCCCTGAGTACCGCGTTGCCACCTGCGCCTGCAGCAGCTCTGCGGTCCCCAGCGCATCCGTCAACGCATGGTGCGCCTGGTACATCGGCAGGTTGTAACGCAGGCGGCTGTCGGCCAGACGGATCGACACCGGTTGCCGACCCAGCAAGCGGCCCAGCCAGCCGGGCTGACGGTTGGGATACAGACGTGCCTCCAGCTGCATGGTGTCGATCACCGGGAACTGCAAACCTTCACCCAACTGCTGACGCAGCGCCTGGTCGAGAAAGCTGCGCTCGATATTGCGGTAGTGCACCACCATCACCTTGCCGGCCATGGCGGTCAGCAACTCGTCGAGAATCTGCCCCAAGCGCGGCGCGTGGCGGATGTCGGAGTGGGTGATGTGGTGAAAGGTCACCGATTCGCCGCTCAGCTCGCTGGCCGGTTTGACCACCCAGTAGCGCGCCGCGCCGCAGCGGATGCGTTGCAGGTTGAAGGGCAGCAGGCCGAGGCTGACGATAGCGTGCTGGTTGGCATCCAGGCCGGTGGTTTCCACGTCCAGGGCCAACAGCGGCACCTGTTGCAGCGGGGTGTCGGCGGTTATGCAGCCGGCCTGGTAGAAGGCTTGCAGGCGTGGGTCGCGGGCGTTGGCGGCGAGTTCGGCAAAGCGCGCGGCCCAGTCCAGTGCTGTGTCGGGTGTTGTCACAGGCTTTTGCCTGGCTGCGCGGGGTAGCGAAAGCGCAGGAATTTCTGCGCGTTGCTAATTACCTGAAAGGCTTCCTTGAGATTGTGCCGATCACTGGCGGAGACTTTTTCCGGCTCGATGTAGTTGTTTGGCTGTGCGCCGTCGGCGGCGGCCATGGCCTGGTGGCGGGCGCGTACCAGGCTGAGAAACTCCAGGGCGTAGCGCAGCTGGCTAAGGGCTTCGGGCTGCAGCAGTTTGGTTTTGCCGATGGCGTCCAGCCGCTCCAGGGAGTTCTGCGCCTTGCTGCCGCAGGCCAGGGCGTGCACGCGGATCAGGTCGGTGAGCGGCGCGGTGCCACGGCCTTTGAGGTTGATGATGTGCTTCTGCTGGCCGTCGGTTTCCATCACAAAGGTACGGAAGAAGCCCAGCGGCGGCGTGCGGTTGAGGGCGTTGCGCGCCAGGGCGGCGAGGAAGGCCGGGTTGCTGCTGGCCTTCTGCGCGAGCAGGTCTTTGAGGTTTTCCACCAGGTCGATCTCGCCATACACGCCGTCGAGGTCGAAGAAGATGCAGCTGTGCAGCAGGGTTTGCGCCTTGGGCTGCTCAATCCACTGGTTGAAGTAGCCGCGCCAGACACTCAGCGGCTGCCGCCACTGGGCGTTGCTGGCCATGATGCCGCCCTTGCAGTAGCTGTAGCCGCAGGCGGCCAGGCCGTCGCTGACAAACTGGGCGAGGGCGGCGAAGTAGGCGTCATGCTGCGCCGGGTCGAAGCTGTCATCGAGCACCAGGGCGTTGTCCTGATCGGTGACCAGCAGCTGTTCGTCGCGGGCCATGGAGCCGGCGACCATAAAGCAGTAGGGCACTGGCGGCGGGCCTAGTTTCTGCTCGGCCAGTTCCAGCAGACGCTGGGTAAAGGCGCGGCCGATGCCGGCCATGGCGCTGCCGACCATATGCGCGGTGGCCTGCTCGTTGACCATGCGCACGAAGGTACCGCGCAGGTCCGCCAGCAGGCTTTGCAGGCCGGCGACATTCGGCTGGTTGAAGATCGAGTTGACCAGGTACAGGCTGCTCTGCGACTCGTAGCGGATGATGTCGCTCAGGCTGATCAGGCCGATGGGGCGGCGTCGCTGCATCACCGGCAAGTGGTGGATGTTGTGGCGCAGCATGCACAGCATGGCGTCGAACACGCTGTCATCGGCCTGCACGGTGAAGGGCTCGGGGGTCATCACCTGGCTGATCGGCGTGCTGCTAGCCAGCCCCACGGCGAGTACGCGGGTGCGCAGGTCACGGTCGGTGAGGATGCCGACCATCGCCGCGCCGGGCGCATCGCCGTCGACAATTACCAGGGAGGACACGCTTTGCTCGGTCATCAGCTGGGCGGCCTGTTGCACCGGTGTATCCAGGCTCACGCAGACCGGCTGGCGCGAGATCAGTTTGTGCACCTTGAGTTGGATCAGTTCGCTGGCCTGGCCCTGGCTTTCCACCGCGGATTTCAGCCGCGACTGGCCTTCGGCCTCGACGAATTCGGCAAAGCCGTCGTGCTCTTCGCACAGCTGGGCAAACAGCGTGGCGGGGATAAAGTAGATCAGGCTGTCTTCAATCGCCCGCGCCGGAAAGCGCACCTTGTTGCTGCGCAGCAGGCCGGCCTGGCCGAAGATGTCGCCCTCGCTCAGGCGGTTGTACAGCTCGCCGCTGCGCCGGTAGATTTCCACCGCGCCGCTGCGCACGTAGTGCAGCTCGTGAATCGCCGCGCCGTACAGGAGGATGTCCGTGCCGGCCTTGAAGTAGGCCACCTCGACCTGCCGGGCGATGGCGTCGAGGCTGTCGTCGGGCAGCGCATCGAAGGGCGGGAAGCGCTGCAGGTGGTCGCGGATCTCCAGTAACTCGATCTGCATGGGTGGCCTCGCAGTAACAGGCACTAGAGGATACGGCGATTGCCGGGTGCTGTCCGCCTTGCTGGCGTTACCGGGTGTGCCGGCAGGCGCGGTCGGTGGCGGCTATGGTGTGAGGTGGTAGGCGGATAGCGCAGGCAATTAGCGGGTTTTTATCAAGGAGTAGCTATGCAAGGGGCGGGATTCTGGGTGGTGTTGGCGCTGCTGTTGGCGCTCGCTGGTTTGACGATTTATTACTACAACCGCCTGGTGTTCAACCGCGCGCGGGTGGCCGAAGCGTGGAGCGGTATCGACGTGCAGCTCAAGCGCCGCGCCAGTCTGATTCCGGCGCTGGTCGAATGCGTGCGCCAGTACATGAGCTACGAGCAGGGCACCCTGCAGGCGCTGGTGCAGGAGCGCATGCGCGCGGTGCAGCTGGCGGATTCGCCGCTGGGCGAACGCGCGCCGGTTGAGGCGCATTTGAGCACTCAGTTGCGCCAGTTGTTCGCCCTGGTCGAGGATTACCCGGCGCTCAAGGCCGACGGCCAGTTTCTCGATTTGCAGCGCAATATCAGCGAGGTCGAGGAGCATATCCAGATGGCCCGGCGTTACTACAACGGCGCGGTGCGCGAGCTGAATGTGCTGGTCGAGTCGGTGCCGAGCAACCTGGTGGCGCGACCCTTTGCCTTTACCCAGTCCGAGTACTTCAGTCTGGATGATCCGCGTGACGCCCAGTCGCCAAAAATGGAGTTTTGACATGCTGCGAGTGCTGCGTTTTGCCCTGTTGAGCCTGTGTCTGCTGCCGTTGTGGGCCGCAGCCGCCGAGGTGATCGAAGACTTTGCCGTGACCCTGCAGGTGCAGGCAGACGGCAACCTGCTGGTGACCGAGCGGATTACCGTGCAGGCCGAGGGCGAGCAGATCAAGCGCGGTATCTACCGCGATCTGCCAGTCAGTTACAGCTTGCCCCTGGGTCTGTTGCAGAGCAGCCCGATCACCCTGCTTGGGGTGAGCCGCGATGGCCAGGCAGAGCGGGCGCGGGTCGAGCAGAACGGCAGCTGGGTGCGCTATTACCTCGGCTCGGCCGACCATCTGCTGCAGCCGGGGCGTTATCAGTACGAGCTGCGTTACCGGGTTGGGCGCCAGCTGTTGCACCACTTCAATAGCGACGAGCTGTACTGGAACGTCACCGGTAACCAGTGGGTGTTCCCGATTCTCCAGGCCTCGGTCGAGGTCCAGCTACCGCCGGGTGCGCGGATTGGTGATTTGGCCGCCTATACCGGCGCTGACGGTGAGCAGGGCCAGGCCTACGAGGTGCTTGAGCAGCGCGACGACTATCTGCGCCTGGCCACCACCGAAGCCTTGCCGGCCTACCACGGCCTGACGGTGGCCGTGGATTGGCCGGCGGGCCTGGTGGCGCGGCCGGGTGTAGCGCAGCGCCTGGGCTCTCTGCTGCTGGATAACCTCGGTCTGTGCCTGGGCGCGCTGCTGCTGGTCGGCCTGGTGATTTTTTATCTGCGGGCCTGGGATCGGGTCGGCCGTGACCCTGAAAAAGGCCTGATCATTCCGCTGTTCGAGGCCCCCCGGGGCATGAGCGCAGTGCAGGCCGGCTACCTCTGGCATCGCGGGTTGAAGGGCCGCTATCAGGACGCGCGGGCGTTCAGTGTGTGGCTCACCGATATGGCGATCCGCAAGCACCTGCATATTGAAGACAAGCCGCGCGGCGGCGGTTTTACCCTGGCCCGTGGCGCAGGCGCGCGTGAGGACTTCAGCGAGTCTGACCGCGAGCTGCGCAAGCGCCTGTTTCCGGCCAACAAGGAAGGTATTGCCCTGGAGATTGGCAGCGACTACGAGCCGCGCCTGGCCGATGCTGTGGCCGGGCTGAAAACCCAGCTGCACACCCAGGGCAAGGCCTGGTTCAGCAATAACCGCGGCATCTGGACCTGGGGCCTGGTGTGGGCGGTGGTCGGTTGCCTGGTGATGGTGCTGACCGGCGCGCGTAGCGAGGATGATGTGGCCGTCGGCCTGGCCGGTGTGGTGTTCACCCTGGGCTTTGGCGTGCCGTCGCTGTTTGTGCTGTATATGGCCTGGCATCAGCCCAGCTTGGGCAAGCAGATCGGCCTGGGTCTGGCGGGGTTGATGTTTGTCTGGCCGGTGCCGGTTGGCTTGTGGATGCTCAGTGATGCAGCGTCGGTGCCGGCCTTGCTGCTGCTCTGTGTGTATGTGCTGGTGGTGGTGCTGTTCTATTACCTGTTGCCGGCGCCATCGATTGAAGGGCGGCGCCTGCTTGATCAGCTGGAAGGCTATCGCGACTACCTGCAACTGGCGGAAAGCGACGCCCTGGCCCTGGCCGGCAATGCCCCGGCGATGAGCATCGCGCTGTACGAAAAACACCTGCCCTACGCCATGGCTCTGGGCGTGGAAGACAAATGGAGCGCACGCTTTAGCACAGCGCTGGCCAGCGGCCTGATCGACCCGGCGCAGCGTGACTATCAACCCGACTGGTATCACAGCCGCAGCAGCTTCAGCACCCCGCTGGCGATGAGCACCGCACTGGCGGCCGGGCTAAGCAGTGCCACGGCGCTAGCCTCATCGCCGCCATCGAGCAGCTCGTCAGAGGGTGGTGGTTCATCCGGCGGTGGTTCGTCAGGTGGCGGCGGCGGTGGCGGGGGAGGTGGCGGTTGGTAGGGCGCGCTTCGGCTCGGCGGCGCATGCTTTTGTAGGAGCGGCGGGGGCGCCTAGCCCATGCCCGCGATTCGCACGCATGGATTAGGCATCCCCGCGGTTCCTACAAGTGGCGGCATCTGTCGCGCGACTTAAGGCTTGCGCGTTTCCTGCAGCTTGGCCAGCAAGGCTTCGCTTTTTTCCAGCTGCTCGGCCTCGCTGAGTTGCGGGTTTTCCAACACGCTGTCGAGTTGCGCGATCAGCTCACTCTGCCGGTTGATTCGCTCATCGAGCTTTTCCAGCTTGCGCTGGTTGTGCCAGCTCCACAGCGCCAGGGCGCAGGCGGCCAGCACCACGGCGGCCAGCACGATCATCGTCAGGGTGTTCATCGCGGCTCCAGAATTTTGCCCATCAGCATGCGCGGCAAAATAACAGCGCCGCGCGTCACCGTCTGTGCCTGCTGCACAGAAAATCCCTGGCCGGCAAAAAACGCCTGGGCCACCAGGCTGGCCTCGGTATGCAGCTCACGCACACCCGCCGCCCGCAGGCGTTGCTCGGCAGCGGCATACAAGGCGCTGGCGACACCTTGGCGGGCATAGCCGGGTGCGGTGAATAGCAGATCGATATGTCCATCCAGGCTAAAGCCGATAAAACCGGCTATAGCGCAGCCATCTTCGGCGATAAGTAGCTCAATTAAAGCGAAACGTGTTTGCCAGGCCTGCAAGTCTGCAACCTCGGGAGACCAGGCCTGCCGCTGCGCCGCGTCGTAGTGCTCGGTGGTCAATTGGCTGACTGAGGCCTGAAACAGCGCGACCACGGCTGGCAGATCCTCGGGTTGGTAGGCCCGCAGGTGGAATGTGGCGGGCAGTGGGCTGGTCATCGGGCATACCTGCAATGGGCTGCCCGGCAGGTTAGCGCTGCGTATGGGTCAGGTAAATCGCCTCAGCGCCAGTTCCAGGCGCTGGCGGCCACCGCATCGTGGGCGTGCAGGCTTTCCGCGTGCACCACGCGCAAGTGAAAGGCGCTGAAGGCCGCTTGTTCGCGCAATGCGCTGTGCAGGCGGCGGGCGGCGTCTTCGCAGAACATCAGGTTCTGTCCATTGGCCAGGGCGAATGCCTGTTCGTCGGCGCGCTTTACCGCCGTCTGCACCGCAGTGCCGAGGGCCTGTTCGGCGGCGTTGATCAGCTCAACCAGCGGTAACTGCGTGCTGTCGGCCTGCAGCCGCACTTGCAGGGTGGCGGTGCTGCGCTGGCTATGCGGTGTGGCGACGATGCCCTGGGGCGAGCCGAGCCAGGCCAACAGTTGTGTGTGGTCCAGCGGCCGGCCTGCGAAGTCCTCGATAAAGCGCTGCTGGATCAGCTGGCGCGCCAGGGCGGCGGAGCAGGGGCAGGTCGAGGAATAGGCCACTTCTACCTGCAGTTCCACGTGAAACCCCCATGAATCCTGGCGTGCACGCACTTCGAAGGGGTATGACTTCCATCCGGCGAGGGGGCTGACCAGCGCTGGGCGACTGAGCAACACCTCACCGCGCAAGGTGATCGACGCCTGCTGCGACAGGTCCTGATGGCTATCGAGAAACGCGCTCAGCAGCTGCTGTAGCGTCGCCGGGCTGAGTGCCTGATGCTCCAACGCATGCAGCGCCAGGTACAGACGCGACATATGAATGCCGCGGGCATTGCCGTCATCCAGGCTGACCCCGACATCGGCGTGGGCATGGGCGCGCTGCCCAGCCAGGTTGATCGGCAGCGCGATGCCCTGCATGCCAACCCAGTCCAGCGCCTGTGCGTGGGCAGGTATTTGCGTGGCTATGTCTGGCAAGGTCAGTGCGTTCATCAGAAATCTGCCGCTTGGTGATGGATTTAAATGTTATGTTATAACAAGTAAATGACAAGGCCAGCGAATCCTGATGATGACTGAAACGCCGCTCACCCACGCCGAGCTGCTCGCCCAGCCGGCGGATGACTATATGAACGCCGCGCAGCAGCAGTTCTTCCGCGCGCTGTTGCTCAACCAACGCGATGAACTGCAAGCGCGCATTGCCGAAGAGTTTGAAGGCCTGCGCGAGCGCGAAACCAGCAGCGACCCCGCCGACATCGGTAGCGCCGAAGAGCAGCGCCAATGGCAGCTGCGCCTGCTGGAGCGGGAAAAGAAGCTGCTCGACAAGATCGACGAAGCCCTCGACCGCCTGGCCCGTGGCGAATACGGCTGGTGCGTCGAGACCGGCGAACCCATCGGCCTTAAGCGCCTGCTGCTGCGGCCCACCGCAAGCCTGTGTATCGAAGCCAAAGAGCGCCAAGAACAACGTGAAAAGCATCTGCGCCACGCAGAATTCTGATGGAGCCTGCAACCATGACCAAGCGTCTTCCCGTCACCGTTTTATCCGGCTTTCTTGGTGCCGGTAAAAGCACCCTGCTCAACGCCATCCTGAAAAACCGCCAGGGTTTGAAAGTGGCGGTGATCGTCAACGATATGAGCGAGATCAATATCGATGGCAGCGAAGTTCAGCGTGATGTCAGCCTGAACCGCGCCGAAGAAAAGCTCGTGGAAATGAGCAACGGCTGCATCTGCTGCACCCTGCGCGAAGACCTACTGGAAGAAGTTGGCCGCCTGGCCCGCGATGGCCGCTTCGACTATTTGTTGATCGAATCCACCGGTATTTCCGAGCCGCTGCCGGTGGCGGAAACCTTCACCTTTCGTGGCGAAGATGGCCAGAGCCTGGCCGATGTGGCGCGCCTGGACTGCATGGTGACGGTGGTCGACGGGGTGAACTTCCTCCGTGATTTCCACGAGGCCGAAAGCCTGGCCAGCCGGGGCGAAACCCTGGGTGAAGAGGATGAGCGTTCGATCACTGACCTGCTGATCGAGCAGGTGGAATTCGCCGATGTGCTGCTGGTGAGCAAGATCGACCTGATCAGCAGCCGCGAGCGTGAAGAGCTGATGGCCATTCTCAAGGGCCTTAACACCCACGCCGAAATTGTGCCGATGGCCATGGGCGCGGTGCCGCTGGAAAAGATCCTCAACACCGGCCGCTTCGACTTCGCGCGCGCGGCCGAAGCGCCTGGATGGCTTAAGGAGCTGCGCGGTGAGCACATTCCGGAAACCGAGGAATACGGCATTGCCTCCACGGCGTACCGGGCGCGCAAGCCGCTGCATCCCGAGCGTTTCTTCAATTTCATCAACCGCGAATGGAGCAACGGCCGTCTGCTGCGCAGCAAGGGTTTCTTCTGGCTGGCCAGCAAATACCAGGAGGCCGGCAGCTGGTCCCAGGCGGGCGGGCTGATGCGCCACGGCTTTGCCGGGCGCTGGTGGCGCTTTGTGCCCAAGGCGCAGTGGCCACAGGACGACGAGGGCCTGCAGGCAATTATGAAAAACTGGCAGGCGCAGACCGGTGACTGCCGTCAGGAACTGGTGTTTATCGGCCAGAACATCGACTTCGCCCAACTAACCGCAGAGCTGGATGCCTGCCTGCTGACTGATGCGGAAATGGCCTTGGGTGTAGACGCCTGGCGCGCGCTGCCCGACCCGTTTGGCCCCTGGCATGAGCAGGCCGCCTGATGCTCGCGCCTGTGTTGCGTCATCCACTGCAGCAGGTCAGCAGCGAGCAGATTGCTGTATTCGGCGAGGTGCTGCGTGATGAGGTCAACCTGGCTGTCTGGCAACGCCAGCTGCCTGCGCAGATCACCGATTTCGCCAACGCCCTGTTAGCTCAGGGCGAGCCGCTGGGGCAATCCATGGTGCTGGAATTGGCCAGTTCGGAGAGCGAGGCGAACCTCAGTGGCCTGGTCGATGCTTACAGCGATCTGCCGGGGCAGACGGCTTTTTTGCAGGATGTCAGCTGGCTGGTCAGCGCGTTTGCCTGCCTGTTCGACGCCAAACGCCTCGGCCTGCGCCTACGCATTCTCGACAAGGCCATGTGCCCGCGCTTTCACGTTGATCATGTGCCGGTGCGGCTGATTACCAGCTATGCCGGGGTAGGCAGTGAATGGCTGGAAGAGGGCGTGATGGCGCGCAGGCGTTTGGGTGATCCGGCGGCTGAGCCCAGTGATGCTGCGCTGATCAAGCGTGCCGAGAGCGGCCATGTGCTGCTGGCCAAGGGCGAGAAATGGATCGGCAACGAGGGTGGCGGGCTGATTCACCGCTCGCCGCAACCACCGGCCGGTGAGCGACGTTTATTGCTGACGCTGGATTGGCTGGCCTGAATTTCAGGCAAAAAAATAGGCTGCGGGAAAGCAGCCTTAAGCACCAGAAAGGCACACCGGCGCGTGACCCGGCATGCAGGGGTGAGGTACCCAAGGCCACTAGAGCATAGGCATGGTGACGCTTTGATGACGGTGCTTGTACGCCAGAGAACTCGCGTGAGGCCCTTATGGGCTGTCGCTTTCCGTGGGAGGGGCTTTAGCCGCGACTGATGTGGCTGCGTTGAGAAAATCGCGGCTAAAGCGGAACGCCGCCCGGCCCCTCCCACATAGCCTGGCGTTGCACCGACAAAGTGGTATGAGCACTGCATATTGCCTGCGCCGGAGTTTTAACCGCCGGCTAGCGCGCCATCCATACGCCCTTGCTCTGCTTTTCGCAGAAGGGCTTGAGGTAGGTGGCGTCGCTGGCCACGCCGTAATAGTGCACATCCTGCTTATAGGGCGTGCCGCCGACCGTGGCGTTGCGGCATACGCCAAACGAGCCCATCGGGCACTGCTCGACAAACTCCACCTCGACCTTCTGGCCCTGCAACTGCGGCTGGCAAAAACCGGTGCGGAACAGGTTGGGCGGGATGCTGCGGTTTTGCTGGCAGACCTTCACATCCAGGCGCTCGGCCTGGCTATGCACCACACAGGCTTCACCCCAGGCCAGGCCGGACAGTGTAAACAGGCTCAGCAACAGAAAAACACGCATCGACCGATCCCCCAAAAAATATGCCGGCGACTCTAGCACGCAGCTTTTATTCAGTCTGCGCCCTGCTTGGGCTTCTCGCCCCGCAGGCAAACCCGCACCATAGGCCCATGCTGAAAAATATCCCTACCCATGTAATTGCCGGGCCGCTCGGCGCCGGCAAGACCAGCCTGATCCGCCATCTGCTGGCGCAGCGCCCGGCGCACGAGCGCTGGGCCGTGCTGATCAATGAATTCGGCCTGATCGGCCTGGATGCCGCGCTGCTGACCACGGACGACGACGGCGTTGCCTTGGGCGAAGTGGCAGGCGGTTGCCTGTGCTGCGTTAACGGCGTGCCGTTCCAGGTCGGCCTAGGTCGCCTGCTGCGCAAGGCCAAACCGGATCGCCTGCTGATCGAGCCCTCCGGCCTCGGCCATCCCCTGCAATTGCTGGAGCAGCTGGGCGCTGCGCCCTGGGCTGGCGTGCTGGCCGTACAGGCACCGTTGCTGGTGCTGGATGCTCAGGCCCTGGTGACCGGTGTTGCGCTGCCGGAGAGCCAGCAGGCGACGCTTGGCCGCGCCGGCTTGTTGCTACTGAACAAGGCCGAAGGGCTGGATGATGCGAGCAAGGCGCGCATCCAGGCGCAGCTGCCGCCACGACCGATTTACTGGACCCGTCAGGGCGCATTGCCACTGGCAGAACTGCCCGGCTTTAGTGCCCAGGCCGATAGCCACGATGCGCCGGATAACCTGCCCACGGCCGCGGCGCCATTGCCACAACTGTGGCGCAGCTCAAGCGAGCCGATCTGCCAGGTGCAGCAGCAGGCCGAAGGCTGGAGCATCGGTTGGCGCTGGCACCCCAGCCAGCAGTTCGAGCTGATGCGTGTACAAGAGTGGCTGAGCAGCTTGCCCTGGCGCCGCGCCAAGCTGGTGCTACACACCAACGCCGGCTGGCTGTCCGCCAACGCCCTCAATGGTGATGCCCTGCATTGGCAAAACAGCGAATGGCGCAAGGACTCGCGGCTGGAGCTGATCTTCAGCGAGGCGCAGGAGGTGTCGGCGTTGCAGGCCGGGTTCGCGGCCTGTGCATTAGCGCCAGAGCATTTCGGCCAGGCTGCCGAACAGCAGAATCAGCACAGCCAGGGCGCTGATACGCAAAGCCAGGGGTGAGGTGACCCACTGCAACACTTGCTGTTTGGGGGCTTCACGCAGTGCATGCCACTCTTGGCGGAACACAGGGTCGATGCGCAGGGCAAATAGCCTGTCGCGGTACAGCAGGTGCCGAGCGTGGCTCATCTGACTGTAAAGCGGTAGGCGAATAGCAAAGTGCAGTTCGCCATCTGCGGCGCGTCCCATGTCCATTACATGGCAGTCGATGCCGGCGCTGCTGAGTTGTTCTTGCAGGTGCTCGATAAAGCCTGCATGGCTGGATTCCAGTAAAACAAACACCCTGACGTCCTCCTTGATAGGTCTGCGGCCAGGATGCCGGAGTCAGATAGAACTGACGAGTCCTCTGGCGATGCGGATAATCCCCACCTGAATACGATCACGCAAGGCGCGCTCATGCATCTCCACCCCTGGTCACACGACAGCAGCGCCGGCTTTACCTTGCGCGGTTGGCATTCACCGCCTTCGGGCAAGCCCGTGCTGCATTTTCTGCATGGCAACGGCTACTGCGGGCGGGTCTACACACCATTGCTGGCGCTGTTGGCCGAGGATTTCGACCTGTGGTTATGCGATGTACAGGGCCATGGTGAGAGTGATCACGGTGGCCGCTTCCACGGTTGGAACCGCAGCGCCGAACTGGCAGTAGAAGCTTTTAACGCCGGGCGTGAGCGGTTTGGCGGTGCGCCGGCTTATGCCTTGGGCCACAGCTTTGGCGGGGTGTTGACCAGCCTGATCCTGGCCCAGCAACCGCAACTGTTTCAGCGTGCGGTGTTGCTTGATCCGGTGCTGTTCAGCCCAGCAATGATCGGCGTTATGGCGCTGTCCGATGTTGTGGGCCTGAGCCGGCGCACAACCTTGGCCAGCAAGGCGCTCAAGCGCCGCAGCAGCTGGCCAGATCGCGCCGCTGCGTATGACGCATTGCATGGCCGTGGGATGTTCCGTGGCTGGACCGAAGAAGCGTTTGCCGCGTATATCCAGCATGCCTTGAAAGACAGCGACAAGGGCGCCGAACTGCGTTGCCGGCCAAGTCGCGAAGCCGATATTTTCAGCTCCTTTCCCAAGCGCCTGTGGCCGTCACTGGCCAAGGTGACGACGCCGACGCAGGTTCTTTATGGCGAGCGCAGCTACCCCTTTGTCGCCAAATCGGTGGCACGTTGGTGCGCCAGTAACGCCCAGGTCAGCGCCCATGTGGTACCCGGCGGACACTGCTTTATGCAGGAGCACCCGACTGACAGCGCCGCGCGGGTTACGCATTTCTTGTTGCAGCGCGATTAAGCCCGATGAGCTGCCGTGAGGATGCCTGGCTGGCGCTCTCCGAGCTGTGGCTGGACACTGAGCTGGATGAGACGGCGCTCCGATCTATCGCCACGCGGCTGTGCGCCAGTGATTTGAGCCTGGATGAATTGCAGCAGATCTACGCGTATGAGGTGGCACCGCAGGTCTGGCTTAACCACTGGGCCGTCGCCGGGGTGTGGGAGGGATTCGAAGCGCAATGGCTGTTTGCGGGTTGCCGGCGCAATCAGTTGGGCGGGCGTTGGCATCGTTTGAAATGCCGCGTGCTACGCCGGCCGATGACCTACGGCTGTCGCGCCGAATGGCAGCATATCTTGGCCTTTCTGGCTGATCGGGATTTTAATTAGTCGGCCTTAATGCGGCGTGTTGTTGTCCGAATCCTGACGCTGACTGCGCCACTGCTGCATCTCAATCACCTGAGCGCTGGGTGCCGGCGGTTCACGGAAAGGGTGCGGCGCCAGTTCGATACGCCCCAGCTGTTTGCCAAACAGCGTGATGCTGCCGACATGCCGCTGCTCGCCGGTGACGGTGAATTCGAAGCCATACACCCGCGCCAGGCGCTTGCGCCCGCGTGCATCGGGCAGCAGGGCGAGCCGACGCAGGGCGACATTTTCATCCAGCAACTCGATGTCGGATTTGGCGCAGTGCTGTTTCACCAACCCCAATGCGTGTTCACGCAGGCCATGGGCATGCCACAGCCAGGCGCAGGCGGTGGCGAACAGCATCAGCAGAAAAACATCGAAGAGGTCGATCATGGCGGCTCCGGCGGCAGGAGGCTGAGCTTAACAGAGCCTGTCGTTCGCTTACGCATCCACGCAGATACGGTTACGCCCCTGCGCTTTGGCGTTGTATAGCTGGGCGTCCGCGCGTTGCAGCAGCTGTTGCAGGCTGTCGCCAGGTTGGGTGCAGCTCAGGCCGATGCTGACGGTGACGTGCAGTGGGCCTTGAGCAGTGTCGAGGGGTTGCGCGTGCAGGTCATTGCGCAGGCGTTCCAGGCGCTGTTGCGCGGCGTTGAGGTCGCTGTCGGGCAGGAGGATGACGAACTCCTCACCGCCGAAGCGGGCGAACAGGTCGGTGCTGCGCGCCTGCTGCCGGCACAGTTCACTGAAGGCCACCAGCACCTGATCGCCGACGGCATGGCCGTATTGGTCGTTGACCCGTTTGAAGTGGTCGAGGTCGAGCATCGCCAGGCACAGCGGCGTGCCCTGGCGCTGGCTGCGCACCAACTCATGTTCGGCACGCTGCTGGAAGGCGCGGCGGTTCAGCGCGTTGGTCAGCGGGTCGGTGGTGGCGAGTTGGCGCAGCTGTTCTTCCAGGGCCTTGCGCTGGCTGACATCGCGGATTTCGGCGACCTGCTGCTGCGCTTCGGCCAGACGCGCGATGCTCAGTTCGGCGGCGAACGGCTGGCCATCCGCGCGCTGGGCGAGCAGATCATGGGGGTGGCCATCGGCTTGTTGCAGCAGTTCGCTCAGTGGCTGTTGGCTACTGCTGTCGAATAGCCGCGATAGCGGTTGGCCGAGGAGTTGTTCGCGGGTTTGCGCAAACAGCTGTTCCAGCTTGGGGTTGCTGTCGATGATGCGTTCGCCGTCGAGCACCATCACCCCGGCGTTGCTCACGCTCATCAGGCGTTCGAAACGTTCGGCGTTGGCAGCGGCCTGCTGGGCGTTACGCTGGCTGTCGGCGAGGATGCGGCGCATGGTCAGCAGCACCAGGCCGACCAAGGCCATAAGCCACAGGGGAATGCCGAAGTTGTAGGGCAGCAGGTAGCTTACCGAGCGCGTGACGTCGTCATGGACGATGCCTTGCAGGCCATCGTGCAGGCCGATCACACCGCGCAGCAGGGTGACCAGGGCATAACCGAGCAGGGAGATGGCGACAAACTGGCAGACGCCGCGCAGTTCCACCTCGCTGGGCGTACGCCATAGCGCCCAGCAGGCTTGCAGGGGCAGTAGACCGCCAATTGCGGCGTACAGCGCGACGAGGTATTCCGAGTTGATGGGGCTCAGCCACCAGTGCCAACTCAGGGCCAGGCTCATCAACCCGGCGCTGGCGGGCACGGTCCACCAGGGCAGCGGCAGGCCGAGAAAGCGGAACACGCCGAGCAGGATGATCGCTTCACCTGCCAGTTGCAGGGCATTGCCAAGAATATTCAGCAGTTTGCTGCCACTGGCCATAAAGCCCATAAACAGCAGGATGCCGATGATCAGGGTCCAGCTGCCCAGCATCCACAAGCCGGGGCCACGGTAGGGGCGGGAAAAATACCAGAGCCCGCTGCAGGCAATGGCGCTCGCCAGCATCAGGTTCAGGCCCAGCAGCATGGGGGAAAAATACAGGCTTTCCATGGCCTTACTCGGTGTTATGCGCAGGGCACAATTGTGCCGATGGCATGTGTTGTTGTCTGCGGATTCAGCTTTTTTCTTCGTTTAGCGCCTGGTAGCGCTGCTGCAGTTCGTGGCGGATCTGCCGGCGCTGCAAGGCCTGGCGCTGGCGGCGTTCGGCGTCGGCGGTGGTCGGCTCCAGCGCGGGAATGGGTGCGGGTTTGCCCAGTTCATCCACCGCGACCATGGTGAAGAAGCAGCTGTTGGTGTGGCGCACCGAGCGTTCGCGGATATTTTCCGTGATCACCTTGATGCCGACTTCCATCGAGGTGCGTCCGGAGTAATTGACCGAGGCGAGGAAGGTCACCAGTTCGCCGACGTGGATCGGCTCGCGGAAGATCACCTGGTCCACCGACAGGGTCACCACGTAGCAGCCGGCATAGCGGCTGGCGCAGGCGTAGGCGACTTCATCGAGGTATTTGAGCAGGGTGCCGCCGTGCACATTGCCGGAGAAGTTGGCCATGTCTGGGGTCATCAGTACGGTCATCGTCAGCTGGGCGTTTCCGGGTTCCATAACAGGCTCTGTACAGGGATTTGCCCAACCATAGCAGCTGACGCTGGCGGTTGGCTGCGTTTAAGGCAGGTTGAACTGCTGGCGCAGCTGGCTTAACTGTGCGGTGTCCTCAAGCAGAAAACGGTCAAAGCGCTTGATCAGGTCGGGGTGTTGGTAGCTGCTCAGGTGAAAGTGGGTGTTGACCTGCGGCAGTTGCGGGTCGAGCTGCACGTGGCCTGGGTCGAGGCCCAGTTGGCGCAGCTGGTGCTGCACCACCTGCGGGTTGGCGTAGATGGCATCCAGGCGGCCGCGCTCAAGCATGCGGATCAGGCTGTGAATATCCTGAACTTCCACCAGCTCAACACCGCCCTTGGCCAGCACAGATTGCCAGGCCTCGGCAGTAAAGCCACGTACGATGCCCAGGCGTTTAACCGCAGCCAGGCCCTTGCCCAGTTGCTCCGGGCGCACCAGGGTGGCGTCGACAACCTGCACCACCGGCTGGCTGTAATACAGCGTCTGGCCATCGCGGGCTTCGCGTGCCCAGGCCGGGTTGTCGGGAAACAGCAGGTCGAGGTTCTGTTCGCTGAGCATATTGCGGTACAGGCGGTTGACCGGTTGCGGGCGCAGTTCCAGCTCCAGGCCTTCGCGCTTGGCAAAGGCTTGCAGCAGGGCGATGCAGTAGCCATCGAAGCCCTGACCCTCTACGGCGCTGTAATAGGGGTAGTAGTCGTGATTCTCCAAGCCCACGCGCAACGGTTCGGCCGTTGCAAATGCGCTGTACAGCCAGCAGGCCAGGATAATGCAGAGGCGCATGGGCCACTCCAGGGTGCTCAGAATCTGTACAGCGTAGCTGGTAGCGCCCCGGCCGTCAGGCGTGGGTCAGGTACCAGCGCCAGTCCTGCTCGCCGACCTCGCCCATAAACTGGCGGAACTCATTCCACTTGATCGCCAGGAACACCTTGAGGAAGTCCTCGCCCAGTGCCTGCTTGGCCCAAACCGAGTTTTCCAGCGCGCGCAGGGCGGTCAGCCAGTCGGTGGGCAGGGTCTCGCGGGCCTGCTCGTAGCCGTTGCCGATGATTTCCTCGCCGGGATCGATCTGGTTTTTGATGCCGTGGTGGATACCGGAGAGGATCGCCGCCGCCGCCAGGTAGGGGTTGGCATCGGCGCCGCAGATGCGGTGCTCGACATGCCGGCTATTGGCCGGGCCGCCCGGTACGCGGAACGACACGGTGCGGTTGTTCACGCCCCAGCTCTTGGCCAGCGGCGCGTAGCTGTTGGCCTGGAAGCGGCGGAACGAGTTGGCGTTGGGGCAGAAGATCGCCAGGGCGTCATTCAGCGTGGCCATCATCCCGCCGATGGCATGCTTGAGCAGCGGCGTGCCGTGCGGGTCTTCGGAGGCCATCAGGTTGTTGCCGTTTTCATCCGCCAAGCTCACGTGCATATGCAGGCCGCTGCCGGCCTGGTCGCCAAACGGCTTAGCCATAAAGCAGGCCTGCAACCCGTGCTTGTTGGCCACGCCCTTGACCAGGCGCTTGTAGCGCACGCCTTCGTCGATCGCCTGCAGGGCATCGAAGCGGTGTTCCAGGGTCAGCTCGACCTGGCCCGGGGCGTATTCGGAGATCGCCGTGCGCACCGGCAGGCCCTGCACTTCGCAGGCGGCGTAGAGGTCGTCGAGGAAGGGTTGCAGCTGTTCCAGCTCGTACACCCCATACACCTGCGGCGCCTGCGGGCGCACGCCATTGGCTTGTAGCGCGGGTTGCGGACGACCGTTGGCGTCGCGCTGCTTGTCCAGCAGGTAGAACTCCAGCTCCACCGCCATTACCGGGTGGTAACCGTCGGCCTTGAGGCGGTCGATGGCGCGCACCAGCACATGGCGTGGGTCGGCCGGGGCGGCTGGCAGGCCCTGGGTCGGGTGCATGCTGACCTGCAGCTGGCCGGTGGGCGTGGTGCGCCAGGGTTGCAGAGTCAGGCTGCCGGGCAGCGGGTAGGTCCAGCAGTCGGCGTCGGCGACTTCCCAGACCAGGCCGCTTTCTTCGACGTCCTCGCCCTGGATGGTCAGCGCCAGGATCGAACTGGGCAGCGGCCGGCCGTTCTCATAGATGGCCAGCAGCTCGTCGCGGTGCAGCAGCTTGCCGCGCGGGATGCCGTTGGCGTCGATCAGCATCAGCTCGATGCTGCGCACTTCGGGATGCTTGGCGAGGAAGTCACGGGCTTCCTGGGGATTAGCGAATTGCATGATGTCGTCTCGTTTATTCGCGGGCGCCGGGGATGGCCAGCAGTTCGGTCAGGGCCTGGTCGAGCATGCCGATCAGTTTGTCCACATCGTCCGCCGTGGTGCTCGGGCAGCACAGGGTCATGTTGTGGAACGGGGTGATCAGGATGCCGCGGTTGATCAGGTACAGGTGCAGGGCCATCTGCAATTCGTCGTGGAATGCCGCTTCGGCCTCGGCGCCGGTCTTCGGCGACACCGGGCAGAACTGGAACTCGCTGCGTGCGCCCAGCTCGGTGACCGACCACTTGAGGTCGTGCTTGCCGATCAGCGAACGGAAACCATCGGCCAGGCGCTTGGCCAGCGGCAACATATGCGCGTAGGCGGCGGGCGTCATCACCTGTTCCAGATTGGCGCGCATGCAGTGCATGGCCAGGGCGTTGGCCGACAGGGTGGTGCCCATGCCGCTATGGCCGTGACCGTGGCTGCCCTCGCTGGCGCGTTGGCGCGCGGCGGTCATGGCCTCGGCCATCGCCGCGCTGCAACCGAAGATCCCGCACGGCACACCGCCGGCAATCGGCTTGCCGACCACAAAGAAGTCCGGGTCGAGGTTCCACAGTTTCGTGCAGCCACCCATATCGGTGGAGATGGTGTGGGTCTCGTCGATAATCAGCAGCGCGCCGTATTTACGCGTCAGCTCGCGGCACTTTTGCATAAAGCCCGGCTCGGGCAGGACCATGCCGATATTGGTCATCGCCGGCTCGCAGAGCAGGGCGCAGACGTCGCCTTTCGCCAGCGCGGCTTCCAGTGCCGCCACATCGTTGAACGGGATCGAGCGGCTGTACTGGGTCAGGTCGTAGGCCTGGCCGACCAGGCCGGAGCGTGGCACGGTTTCGCCGTCGATGCAGCGCACCATCACGTCATCGACGGTGCCGTGGTAGCAGCCGTCGAACACCAGCAGGGTCTTGCGCTGGGTGATGGCGCGGGCCCAGCGCAGCACATAGCGGTTCGAATCCGTGGCGGTGGCGGTGACCTGCCAGAACGGCAGGCCGAAGCGCGCCGCCAGCAGCTCGCCGCAGACCACCGCGTCCTCGCCCGGCAGCATGGTGGTCAGGCCGTTGTTGCCCTGTTCGGCAATGGCCTTGGCGATCGGGTCCGGCGAGTGGCCGAACATGGTGCCGGTGTCGCCCAGGCAGAAGTCGATGTACTCGTGGCCGTCGACGTCATAGAAGCGCGCGCCCTTGGCCCGCTCGACAAACAGCGGCACCGGGGTCGACCAGTCGGCCATCCAGTGCATCGGCACTCCGCCGTACAGCGAGTTACGCGCACGCTCGGCCAGGGCCACGGACTTGGGGTTGCGCTCGATAAAGCGCTGGCGCTCGCGGCTGGCGAAGGTTGCTACGGCGGATGAGCTGATACCACTGGCAGTCATGTTGAACACCTCGTTCGAATATCTGCACATGCTATTTTGTGATCACAGAAAACTCAAGCATTGGTTTGATCAGGCTTTATTGCTAGATTAACGCCATATTTGTGATCACAGGATATTGTGAAATGGTCTTTCAACAGCACGTTGCATTGATCAGCGGCGCGGGCAGTGAATCGGGTATCGGTCTGGCCATTGCTCGCCGTCTGGGTCGTGCCGGGGCGCGGGTGTTGCTGACCGCCAGCAGTGCGCGGGTTGAGCAACGGGTCGCCGAGTTGTGCGCTGAAGGTATTCAAGCACGGGGTCGCGCCGCTGACCTGACCGATGAGCTTCAAGTTGCTGAATTGCTCGATTGGGCGCAGGCGCAGTGGGGGCAGGTCGATATTCTGGTGAACAACGCCGGCATGGCTATGCAAGGCAGCCCCGAGCCGTTCGCCGAGCTGGCGGATATGGACCTGGCCACCTGGAATTTGTCCATCGCGCGTAACCTCGGCACCGCTTTTCTGCTCACCCGCGCGGTGCTGCCGGGTATGCGTGCGCGCGGTTACGGGCGCATCGTCAATATCAGCTCGACCACCGGCACCCGCGGCAGCAACCCTGGTGAGGCGGCCTACAGCGCCGCCAAAGCCGGCATGCTCGGCCTGTCCATGGGCCTGGCGCTGGAAGTGGCCAAGCAGGGTATTACGGTCAACAGCGTGGCACCGGGCTGGATCGCCACGGGTTCGAGCACTGAGGAGGAGCGCCACGCGGCGCAATACACACCTATGCGCCGCGCCGGCCGGCCTGAGGAAGTGGCGGCAGCGGTGGCCTTTTTGGCTTCGCCGGAGGCCAGCTATATCACCGGCGAAGTTATTGTGGTGGATGGCGGTAACTGCTTGATCGAGAACAAGGCTCCGTGAGCCATTAGAATTCATTGCGCCGCTCTAGTGCGGCCTTCTTCAATATAAGGATTGTCCATGCGCAACTGCTCGCTGACCCTCGCCCAACTGCCCGCGCCACCGCTACGGGGCTGAACGAATATGGCCGATAACCTGCAGGACCAGCTCTACCAACGTATTCGTGAAAGCCTACTGGCGGGGCGCTTCCAGCCCGGCGAGCGCTTGAAAATCCGTGACATCGCCGCCGAATGGGGCACCAGCCCGATGCCGGTGCGCGCCGCTCTACAGCGCCTGGTGGCCGAAGGCGCGCTGGAAGGCGAGCCGCAGCGCTCGGTGCGCGTGCCGCCGATGACCCGTGAGCGTTATCAGAATATCTTCCAGGTACGTCTGGGCCTTGAAGGTCTGGCTGTGGAATTGGCCACGCCGCGCCTGACCCCGGCCGACCTGGTCGAGCTGCGCGACTGCGTGGCGCGTATGGACCAGGCCATCGAGCAGCGCCAGGTGCAGGCCTATCTGGATGCCAACAGCCAGTTCCACCTGCACCTCTACAGCGCCTGCGGCAACCCGGTGTTGCTGCGCTCAATCGAATCGCTGTGGTTGCAGGTCGGGCCGTTCTTCAATCGACTGTTCACCGACGCCGATCTGTCGCTGCGCCTCAACGACTTTCACGAGGATGCTTTTGCCGCCATCGAAGCCGGTGACGCCAAGGCTGCGCGCCAGGCCATGGAACAGGACCTGACCTACTTCGCGCGCTTTCTGCTCAACCTGCTCGACCTTGAGCCGGGCCAGCGTTGACGCACTGGCAGCGCGATAGCCGACAACTACACTGATGCGACTCTGAGACTGCAGTACAAGGACTTCTTCAATGCTGGATTACGGCAGCAAGCGCATCCTGATCGTCGATGACTTCACTGACTTTCGCAGCTCGTTGAAGGCCATGCTGCGCGATATGGGTGCGCGCGATGTGGACACCGCCGACCGCGGTGAAGAAGCCCTGAGCATGTGCCGCAACAAGCGCTACGACATCATCCTGCACGACTACAACCTGGGCGGCGGCAAGAACGGCCAGCAGGTGCTGGAAGAGCTGATCGCCGGCAAGCTGATCAGTCACCAGTGCATCTTCGTCATGGTCACTGCCGAAAGCAGCCAGGCCATGGTCCTCAGCGCCCTCGAACACGAGCCGGATGCCTACCTGACCAAGCCGTTCAACCGCGCCAGCCTCGATCAGCGCCTGGACAAGCTGGTCGAGCGTAAAACCGCGCTCAAGGGCATTCTTCAAGGCCTCGACAAACAGGACCCGGCCGCCGTACTGGATGCCTGCAAGAGCCTCAGCCAGCAGGACAAACGCTACCTGCCGTTATGCCAGCGCTACCAGGCCACGGCGCTGCGCGAGCTGGGCCGCCTGGATGAGCTGGAGCAGCTGCTCAATGGCGTATTGGCCGAACGGCCGTTGCCCTGGGCGCAGGTGGCGCTGGCCGGCTTGATGCACAAACGTGGCGAGTTGAGCCGCGCGCAGAGCTTGTACGAGCAGGGTTTGCAGCTGTTCCCGATGATGCCGGCGCTGTACGACGGCCTGGCCGCCGTGCTGCTGGCTCAGGGCGAAAGCCAACGTGCTCAGCAGGCCCTGGAAGATGCGGTCAAATTGGCCCCGCTGGCGATTCGGCGGCAGATGCAGCTGGGCAAGCTGGCCCTGGATAATCAGGACTTTGACAGCGCCGGCAAAGCCTATCGGCAGGCCATGGAGCAGGGCCGTACCTCCAAGTTCAAAAGCCCGGAGAACTACCTCGGCCTGGCCCAGGCGATCACTGCCCAGGCCGGCGATGGCACGCTGGACAAGCGCCTGCAGATCGAAGTCAGCCAGGCTCTCGGTGAGCTGGACAAGACCTACGCCAATGACCCCAATGTGCAAGTGCGTTCACGCCTGGCCCTGGCCAGTAGCCTGAATAAATCCGGGGAACCCAAGCGCGCCGCGCAACTGGCCGCCGAAGCCGCCGCCGCGATGGAACAGCTGCCGCAGTTTTTTGCCGCCGATACCGCACTCAACGTCGCCAGCCAGCTGCGCGCGCTGGGTCAGACGGCAGCCAGTGATGCCCTGCTGAAAACCTGTGTCGAGGTTTACGGCGACGACCCGCAGGTGATGCAGGGCGTGGCCCGGCAGACCGACAATGCGGAGATTCTCTCCGGCGGCAAAGAGGCCGTGGAGCTCAACCGTCAGGGCGTGCGCTGCTACCAGCAGAAGCAGTACGACGAGGCGCTCAAGCTATTCCGTCAGGCCTTTGCTCTGCAGCCGAAGAACATCAGCATCGCCCTCAATACCGCGCAATCGCTGCTGCAATCCGCTGGGGGAGAGATGTCGGCGGCCTTGTTGGAAGAATGCCAGCGCTGTCTGGAGGTGGTCAGCCAGATGCCCGAGACCGATGCCCGTTATGCGCGTTACCTGCAGTTGCAGCGTCGGGCGTCCGGCCAATGAGTGATAACCCAGGCGGGTTGGACTTCTCCACGGTGATCGCCTCCACCGTGCACGACATGAAAAACTCCTTGGCCATGCTCACCCGCGCCCATGCGCAGTGGCAGGCGCAGCTGCCGCCCGAGCAGCAACAGGCCAGCGAGCAGGGCGTGATCGAGTACGAGTTTGCCCGCCTCAACGGCATGCTGGTACAGCTGCTCGGCCTGTATAAGCTCGGCGTCAACCAGCTCCCCATGCGCCCCGGTTATCACGAGGTCGAGGATTTTCTTCAGGCCCAGCTGGCGCGGCATTTCGAGGTGCTGCACAGCCGGCAGATCAGCGCCCGCTGCGAGGTGGAAAGCTTCGACCTGATGGGCTTCTTCGATGAAGAACTGCTCGGCTCGGTGGTCGCCAATATCGTCACCAACTCCATCCGCTACGCCCACAGCACGTTGCTGATCAAGGCCTGGGAGGAGAACGGCAAACTGGTGCTGGCGATCTGCGACGACGGCCAGGGCTACCCGCAGGAGATGCTCAGCCAGCAATCCAGCTATGCCCTCGGCCTCAAGCAAAGCACCGGCAGCACCGGCCTGGGTTTGTACTTCTCCGGGCGCATCGCCGAACTGCACGAACGCAATGGCGTGCGCGGCCATATCGAACTGGCCAACGGCGCGCCGCTGGGTGGTGGGGTGTTTAGGATTTATCTGCCTTAAAGCGACTGCGGCCCGTCGTCGTGGTTAACGCCGCAGGGCCGCGCAGCAGATCGTAAAGGTCTTTAGCTTTCCAGCCAGACGTCACGCACCCAGTGCCAGACTGATTCCCAGGTTTCGTCTTCGTTGACTTCGCCGGTTTCCGCTTCCCACAGCAGCACGGTGCCGTCTTCTTCGACTACGTAGTAGTTGCCGTGGTCTTCGCACAGCGGCACGAACTCGCGCGGCACGCCCAGGGACCAGGCGGTGGCGGCGACTTCCGGCAGGTAGGTGTGCGATTGCGGGTCGCTGGCGGTAACCGGCTCCAGGCGGCCGTAAACCACATCGCTGACCTGCAGCAGGTACTCACGCAGGGCGAAGGGCAGATGGATCAGGATCTGCTCCTGAATCTCCACCAGGGTTTCTTCTTCCGGCAACTCCAGCGGGACGGGCACCGGCTCGTTGAGTTCGCGCAACTGTTCGATGACTTCTTCCACGGTGTCTGCCTCATTTATTACGGGGTATACGGGAGCGTCTTATACCCTAGACGGGTCTAAGCAAAAAGCTGGCACAGTGCTATTGTGCAGCTGAACAGTGCGTCAATTTTTGAACGTCATAAAGTGGTTGAGTCATGAAAAGCCAAACGCAAGAATCTGAAGGTGGTGCACTCAGCGAAGAAGAGCGGCTGCAGTTGCTGACCACCGCTGGCAAGCGCAACCGCCTGTTTATCCTGGCGCTGGCCGGGGTGCTGGGCAGTCTGATGCTGGCCTCGGTGGGGATGAATATCTACAGCGCGTTCAGCGCCGGCGATGAGCCGCGTATTCAGGCCCTGGAAAAGCAGGTGCTACGGCTTGAGCAGCAGCTGGTGGTGCAGCAGACCGCGTTGAGCAATCAGGAAGAACTGCTGGCCAGCCAGCAGGCATCGCAGCTGACCGGCCTCTTCGACCGCGCGGAAAATCCCGACAGCATTGCCGAGGTAAGCAAGGTATTGCAGGCTCAGGAGCGCGATTATCAGCAGGTGATGCAGGGCCTGAAGGCCGGTATGCGTGACCTGGCCAATATGCTGCCGGGTTCGCGCAGCTGGCTGGCGGATTACGAGGAAGCGATTGATCGCGCGCAGCTCAACAGCCGGCAACGCAGCGAGGATATTCAGGCCTGGAGCGACAAGGCCCAGCAGCCTGCCCCGGCGGCCAAACCGCCGGGTACCAGCGTCGATCCAGGCTGATGCCTTGGAATCTGTTTACGATCTTGCGAGCTAGGGCCATACAAGGCAAAAACAGGCGAGGACGCGGAGTGTACGAGTTGTACATGAGCATCCGAGCCTGTTTTTAACGCAGCAGGGCCGACGCGCAGCAGATCGTAAGCAGGTTCTTAGCCCATTTGGTAAAAGGCCAGCTTATTCCCATCCAAATCACGGAAATAGGCGCCGTAGAAACCCGGGATGCGCTCGCCCGGTTTGCCTTCGCAGCTTGCACCGAGCTCGATGGCCTTGGCGTAGAGCTTGTCCACACCTTCGCGTGAGCCGCCGGGCAGGGCGATCATCTGGCCATTACCTGGGGTAGGCGCTTGCTTGTCATAGGGCAGGCAGACGGCAAACATCGGCTGGCCCTTGGCGATGCCGTAGAAGGCGATGCGGCCCAAATCCATGACCACTCTTGCACCCATTTCAGCCAGCAAGGGGGTGTAGAAAGCCTTGGCTTTTTCCATGTCAGTGGTGCCAACCGTTGTGTATCCGATCATTGCTCTGTCCTCGTGGTGGTTAAGCTAGGGGCAGATTGCACCTTGAGTGGATCGGGCGCCAGCCCATGCGTTTGCTGAATGATGGACAAAGAAAACCCGGGGCTTGCCCGGGTTTTCTTTGTTGCAGCAGGTATTAACCGTTCTGGCGGATACCGGCAACCAGCCATGGCTGGTTGTCACCGACGGCACGCTCCAGGCGCCAGCTTTCGCTGAACACTTCGCCTTGGTCGAAGCGCGAGGTCTTGGCCACACCGGTAAAGGTCAGGGTGGCGACGGTCTTGTCGCTCAGATCATCGACGCCATCCAGCTGAACATCGAGGTTGTCGACGTAGGTGGACTGGAAGCCATCACCCAGGTCGGCACGCTCGCGGCTGAGGAATTCCAGCAGCTGCGGAGTAACGAACTCGCCGATCTTGTCCATCTCGTTGGCATCCCAGTGCTGTTGCAGACTGAGGAAATGCTCACGACCGGCGTTGATAAAGCTCTGCTCGTTGAACCAGGCCGGAGCGTTGATCACCGGCTTGATAACGGCTGCGGCGCTGCTGCCACCGAAAATCGAGCTAGGTGCAGCCTGGGTTGGCATTTCGCGCTGATACGGCACACCACCGGCGGCAGCCGGCTGGGCCTGGCGACGACGGGCAGCGAGGAAGCGGAACAGCAGGAAGGCGATCAGACCGAAGATCAGCATGTCCATGATTTGCAGGCCTTCGAAGCCGTCACCCATAAACATTGAGGCCAGCAGACCACCGGCGGCCAGACCGGCCAATGGACCCAACCAGCGCGAGGCGCCGCTGGCTGCAGCAGGTTGACGACCGGCGGTAGCCGGTGCAGCGGTTTGCTGGGCCGGTGCCTGGCGAGCCTGGTGGCTTGGCGCGGAACCGAAGGATTTACCGCCGCCCAGTCGCTTGGCTTCGGCGTCGAAACTCATGGTGGTCAGTCCCAGGCTGAGGAACATGGCCAGGGCGATGCTAAGGAAACGCTGCATGGTTAGCTGTCTCTTGGTGATTGGATCTACGCGCGGCATCTTGCCCGGCGTAGCCGCCGCTGGCTAGACATAGAATGTTTCTGGCTTTTGCCCATGCGACTGAGTCAGCGGCGCAGTAGTACTAGCAGCGGGCCGCAGCGTAACTGTCTGCGCAGCAAGGCGCGGAAGTCGGCGGGGTCTTCCTCGGGGTGGCGCAACCAGTGGATAAAGCAGCGCAGGTACACGCCGGTCAGCAGGCTTTCCTCGGCGATACGGCACAGGTGCAGGGTTTCCCGCCGCGCCGCCTCGCGCCACCATTGCACGGTGCGGCTGATGCGCAGCAGGCCGCCAATCTGCAGGTGGATATGCCCCGGTTCCAGCTTGTACAGCAGCATCTGGCCGCTGACTGCGCGGTGCGCTGCCAGGCTGTCGAGCCAGGCGATCAGCAGTTCTTCCAGGCGCTTGGCCGGGTCCAACGTCAGCAGGTCTGCGCTAGTACCGCGGGCCAGCAGGGCCTGGTCGGCGCGGTTGAACCAGGCTTCGACCAGCTGATCCTTCTCGCGGTAATGCACGGCGATGGCGTCCAGCCCCACACCCAGGTCGGCGGCCACATCGAACAGATGCAGGCGCTCCCAGCCGCAGACATCGGCCAGTTGCAGGGCGCTATCGAGTATCTGTGACGCAGAAGGGTTGGAGCGCGGCATGGTTGACCTCCGCCCAGCAGTATGGCGGCTGAGCGGGAGGTGAGTGGCGGGATACGACGGGCGGGCTTTCCGTTATTACGCTGTCCTTGTGCTGCTGGGTGGCCGGGCGACTTAGAAGTGGTAAGCCGCACCCAGGCGTACGCTCTGCTCGGTCAGGCGGTGATTGAATTTTTCATTCCACATATCGACAGGAAGGTCTTCCTGGGTGCCGTAATCGGCATAGCGATACTCTAATCGGGCTGAAAATCTATCACTTAGCAGGTACTCGGCGCCGAGTCCCGCTGTCCAGCCGCCCTGGCCATTGCTGCTGGATTCGGATGCGGCGGTAGGGAAGTTAGTTTGCCACTCGCGCTCGACCTTGGCGTAGGCGTAGCCGCCCGTTACGAATAGCAGCAGATCGTTACTTGGCATATAGCCAGCGCGAGCGCGCAGGGAGCCGCTGGCGTTGATACTGCTAGTGCCACTGAAAAGGGGGCTGCTGGTGCCATTGAGCTCCTGGTCGTTACTGTCGCTCGCGCCGCCACGGCCGTCGTAATCGGCTTCAACCCCTACCAACCAGCGATCTGCCAGCGTCCAGTTGTAGCCAGCGAGCGCGCCGTACTGCGCCGACTTTGGGTTGGTTTCTTGAGTCCAGCCGGTTTTCACGTCAAGCCCTTGGGCGTAGCTGGTGCCCTCATCTTTGGCCCAGGAGTAACCCGTATAGAGGCCTATGTAGGCTCCCTCGAAGCCTTGGGCCAAGGTGGGCAGCGGGGTCAGAAGAGCAGCAAGGAGCAAGGCGCGTTTCATCGGGGTAATCCTTATTGTTGTTATCAGGGCGGGCTAGCCGCAGTGTGACCTAGCCCTGTTGGGATCTGAATGTTCAGCGCCAGTTGTACAGCTCTTTCTCCGACAGCTGGTGCATCTGGCTGACCTGGGCCTGGAAGGCTTGCATCGAGGCCCAGATACGGCCGTTCAGCTCGCTCTGCGCGGCCAGTTCGCCGAGTACCACTTCCGATTCGCGCTGCATGGCGGTCAGCACTTCGTCGGGGAAGCGCTTGAGTAGGGTGCCCTGTTGCTTCAGCTCATCCAGAGCCATGGCGTTGTGATAGACGTAGTCATCCAGCATGTCCTGGCTGGCGGCGCGGGCGGCTTCGGTGAGGATTGCCTGCAGATCGGCCGGCAGGCTGTCGAGGGCCTTCTGGTTGATCAGCAGTTCGAGCACCGCCTGGGGTTCCTGCCAGCCTGGGTAGTAGTAGAACTTGGCGGCCTTGTGCAGGCCGAAGGCCAGGTCGTTGTAAGGGCTGACCCAGTCGGTGGCGTCGATGGCGTTGGTCTGCAGGGCGGTAAACACTTCGCCGCCGGGCAGGTTGACGGTGGTGGCGCCGAGCTTGCTCAGCACTTCGCCGCCCAGGCCCGGCATGCGGATCTTCAGGCCCTTGAGGTCATCCAGCGAGTTGATTTCCTTGTTGTACCAGCCGCCCATCTGCATACCGGTATTGCCCACCACCATGGGCTTTACGCCATAGGGGGCATAGGCTTCGTCCCACAGCGCCTGACCGCCGCCCTTGCTCAACCATGCGTTCATTTCGCTGGTGGACAGGCCGAACGGCACGGCGGTGAAGAACTGCGCTGCCGGCACCTTGCCCTTCCAGTAATAGGCGGCGCCATGACCCAGCTCGGCGGTGCCGCGCGACACGGCATCGAATACCTCCAGCGGCGGCACCAGTTCGCCACCGGCATACACCTTGATGGTCAGGCGGCCGTTGCTCATGGCACTGACCCGCTCGGCCAGGCGCTCGGCAGCGGTGCCGAGGCCCGGATAGTTCTTCGGCCAGGCGGTGACCATCTTCCATTGGAAATGCTCCACGGCCGGCGTGGCGGTGGCTTGCGGCGCGGCAGGTTCTTCCTTGCAACCGCTCAGGCCGATGGCGGCGAGCAGGGCGCTGGCGAGCAGCAGAGGGCGGCGGATCATTGAGGCTCCTTATTATTTGAGTAGACGGTCGATCAAAGCGCCTGCAGCTTGGCGTAACTCAGCATCAGCCACTTGCTGCCTTCGTTCTCGAAATTCACCTGCACCCGCGCCTGCGCGCCGGAGCCTTCGAAGTTGAGGATGGTGCCTTCGCCGAACAGCGAATGCTGCACGCGCTGGCCGAGGTTGAAGCCGGTGTCCGGCACGGCGCTGCCAGCGAACATACTGTCGCCGCTCATGCTGTTGCTGCCCATATTGCGGCTGACCGCGCCGAACGGCCGGCTGACGCTATTGGACAGGCGCACTTCCTGGATTAACTGCGGTGGGATCTCGCGGACGAAGCGCGACACCTTGTTGTAAGTCTCGGCGCCGTACAGGCGGCGCGTTTCGGCGTAGGTGATCACCAGCTTGCTCATGGCGCGGGTGATGCCGACGTAGGCCAGACGGCGTTCTTCTTCCAGACGGCCGGGCTCTTCCAGGCTCATCTTGTGCGGGAACAGGCCTTCTTCCATGCCCACCAGAAACACCTGGGGGAACTCCAGGCCCTTGGCGCTGTGCAGGGTCATCAGCTGCACGCTGTCTTCGTTTTCTGCGGCCTGGGTGTCGCCGGCTTCCAGCGAGGCGTGGCTGAGGAAGGCTTGCAGCGGGCTGAGTTCGTCGTCTTCGTTGTTCTCGAAGGTGCGCGCGGCGCTGACCAGTTCTTCCAAGTTTTCGATGCGCGCCTGGGCTTTTTCGCCTTTCTCGGCCTTGTGATAGGCGATCAGGCCGCTCTGCTCGATGACGGTCTGGGTCATCAGGTGCAGCGACATGCTCAGCGCCTTGGCGGCGAGGTTTTCGATCAGTTCGATAAACCCGGCCAGGGCGCTCGAAGCGCGGCCAGGCAGGGTCTTGGCTGCGACCATCAGGCGAATCGCTTCCCACATCGACACATCATGGGCACGGGCGTATTCGCGGATGGTCTCGACGCTCTTCTCGCCGATGCCACGTGCCGGCACGTTGATCACCCGCTCCAGCGCCGCGTCATTGCCGCGGCCGTCGAGCAGGCGCAGGTAAGCCATGGCATTCTTGATTTCCGCGCGCTCGAAGAAGCGCTGGCCGCCATAGATGCGGTAGGGAATTTTCTCGCGCAGCAGGGCTTCTTCAAGCACCCGCGACTGGGCGTTGGAGGGGTAGAGATTGGCGTTTTCGCTGCGCTTGTGGCCGTCCTTGCGCAAGGCGTCCTCAATCGACTCGACCACATAGCGCGCTTCGTCGTGCTCGTTGAACGCCGAATACAGGTTGATCGGCTCGCCGTCGCCGTCTTCGGTCCACAGTTCCTTGCCCAGACGCCCCTGGTTATTGGCGATCAGCGCGTTGGCGGCCTTGAGGATGCCGGCGGTGGAGCGGTAGTTCTGCTCCAGGCGGATCACTTCGGCATCGCTAAAGTCGTCGGAGAACTGCTGGATATTCTCGATTTTCGCCCCGCGCCAGCCGTAGAACGACTGATCGTCGTCGCCCACCACCATCAGGCTATCGCCGCCCTTGGCGAGCATGCGCAGCCAGGCGTATTGCACGGCGTTGGTGTCCTGGAATTCGTCGACCAGGATGTGCCGGAAGCGCCGCTGGTAGTGCTCCAGCAGGCCGGGCTTGTCACGCCACAAGTCGAGGGCGCGCAGCAGCAGCTCGGAGAAGTCGATGACGCCTGCGCGGGCGCAGGCCGCTTCGTAGGCTTCGTAGATCTTCAGCATGGTGGCCAGGAACAGGTCGCCGCCGGGCTGGATATTCTTCGGCCGCAGGCCTTCGTCTTTCTGCCCGTTGATAAACCACTGCGCCTGTTTCGGCGGCCAGCGCTGTTCATCCAGGCCGAGGTCGCGGATCACCCGTTTGACGATGCGCTGCTGGTCATCGGAGTCGAGAATCTGGAAGTTCTCGGCCAGGCCGGCTTCCTGCCAATGCGCGCGCAACAGGCGATGAGCCAGGCCGTGAAAGGTGCCAACCCACATGCCGGCCGGGCTCTGCCCGAGCATCTGCTCGATGCGGTGGCGCATTTCGGCAGCGGCCTTGTTGGTAAAGGTCACCGACAGGATGCTGTGCGGCGAGGCATTCTCGATCTGGATCAACCAGGCGATGCGGTGCACCAGCACGCGGGTTTTACCGGAGCCAGCACCGGCCAGCACCAGTTGGCGGCCCACGCGCGCGGCTACAGCCTGGCGTTGGGCATCATTAAGAGAGGCAATCAGGAGTTCGGGGTCATTTTGCATCGCGGCATTCTAGGGGGCTGCGCCAGACAGGGCAAACCAGGGGTTTTAGTGGACGACCGGTGAGTCAGCCCGGCGGGCGTAGACGGGCTGTGGCCGCGCTCATCGAAAGTTGGGTATTTGTACTGTGAATTAGCGCACGTCTGGCTTGGGCGAAGCGTCTAGCTCGCGTATGCTGCGCCGACGTTTAGGCAACCACTATAAGAAAATCGCCTATGACCGCATCGACTCCATACGCTGGCGCCAATGGCTTCAAGCCGACTTCCGGGCGGGAAGTGGCCCAGTTGTTTGCTACAGATATCGCCGCCGAACGCACCCGCATGCTCTATCAGGGCTCGCAGGTGCCGACCCTGTTTATGCTGCTTAGCGGCGTGGTGTGTGCCTTCCTGTTGTGGGGCGCGCTGCCACATGTGTTGCTGGTCAGCTGGGCGATCTGGCTGGTGATCCTCGCCGTGCTGCGCCTGGTGCAGGTACGCGCTTTCACTAACGCCTTGCCCAGCCGTCAGGCCGAACGCCACTGGCGCCGGCTGTTTCTGTTCGGCGCGGGCGCTTCCGGGCTGACCCTGGCGTTTGCCGCCATCGCCCTGGTGCCGGCGGATGTGTTCTACCTGCAAGCGCTGGTCTACGGTCTGATTGCTGCGGCGATTCTCTCGGCCAGCGTGGCCTATGCCATCAGCTTTACCGCCTTCCTCAGTTTTGCCTTGCCCTGCCTGCTGCCTTCGGTGGGCTATCTGCTGCTCAGTGATAACCCGCTGCAGCGCGGCTGGGGCCTGCTTGGCAGCATTCTGCTGCTGGCCCTGCTGGTGGTGGCCTGGCAGGTCAACCGCCTGGTGCAGCGCAGCCTGCTGCAGCGTTTTCACAACCAGGCGCTGATCAGCAATCTGGAGCACGCCAAGATGCAGGCCGAAGGGCTCAACGGTGAGCTGGCCCATGAAGTGGAACAGCGCCGCCGCGCCGAGCGCGAGTTGCGCCTGGCCCATGGCGAGCTGGAGATGCGCGTGGCCGAGCGCACCCTGGAGCTGGATGAAACCACCTACGCCCTGAGCAAGAGCCGCGCGCGCCTGACCCTGGCCATCGAAGCCAGCGAGCTGGGCCTGTGGGACTGGGACCTGCAGAGTGATGAAGTGCACCACTCGCGGCTCAAGGAAATTTTCGGCCTGGAACCCCATGAAGTGCAGGTGATGCTGCGCGACCTCAAGCCGCGCCTGCACCCGGATGATCTGCCGGTGCTGCGCCGCGCCCTGGTCGAACATATGAAGGGGCGCAGCGACGACTACCAGGTCGAATACCGCATCAAACACGCCCAGGGCCACTGGGTGTGGATCGAAGACCGGGGCCGCGCGGTCGAGCGTGACGCCGAGGGCCGCGTGCTGCGCATGCTCGGCACCCGCCGCGACATCAGCGCGCGCAAGGTACAGGAACAGCAGCAGCAACTGGCCGCCACGGTGTTCGAGGCGGCCAGCGAAGGCATCGTGATCCTCGACCCCGACTATCGCCTGCTGTCGGTCAACCAGGCCTTCAGCGACGTGACCGGTTATCGCCAGGATGAAGTGGTCGGCAAAAGCGTGATCAGCCTGATCAGCAGTGGCGACAGCCGCCGGCAGTACCAGCTGATTCGCCTGGAGCTGGAAAACAGCGGTACCTGGCGCGGCGAGCTGATCGAAACGCGCAAGAACGGCGAGCTGTACCCGCAGTGGCTGCAGCTCAACGTGGTGCGCGATGCGCGGGGCAGCGTCAGCCATATTGTCGGCTTCTTCGCCGATCTGTCGTCGCGCCGGGAAGCCGAAGAGCGTTTGCGCTACCTGTCGCACTACGACGAGCTGACCGGCCTGGCCAACCGCAGCCTGTTCAAGGAGCGTTTGCACGAGGCCAGCCAGCGCGCACGGCAGGGCGGACGCAGCATCGCCCTGCTGCACGTCGACCTGGACCGCTTCAAACTGCTTAACGACAGCCTCGGCCATGAAGTGGCCGATCAGCTGCTGCGCCAGGTCAGTCGCCGTCTGACCCAGGCGGTGCCGGAAGCCGACACCCTGGCGCGCCTGTCCGGTGACGAATTCGCCATCCTGATCGACTCCTACGGCAGCCTCTCCAGCCTGGCGCGCCTGGCCAGCCGCTTGCTGAGCAAGCTGCGCGTGCCGATGACCGTGGGCGGTCATGAGTTGGTGGTCAGCGCTTCCCTGGGCATCAGCCTGCTGCCGGACAACGCGCGGGAGATTTCCGCCCTGGTCAGCCAGGCCAATATGGCCATGCAACATGCCAAGCACCTGGGCGGCAACACCTTCCAGTTCTTCACCGACAACCTGCAGGCCTGCACCCTGGAGCGCCTGCAACTGGAAAACCAGCTGCGCAAAGGCATCAACGAAGGCCAGCTGGAAGTGTTCTACCAGCCCAAGCTATGCCTGGCCTCCGACAGTCTCAACGCCGCCGAGGCGCTGGTGCGTTGGCGCCATCCGGAGCTGGGCCTGGTGCCGCCGAGCGACTTTATCGGCCTGGCCGAAGAAACCGGGCTGATCGGCGCCATCGGCGAATTCGTCCTGCGTCAGGCCTGCCTGCAGGCGCGTGCCTGGCAGGTGCAGGGGCTGGCGCAGATTCGCGTGTCGGTGAACCTTTCGG
The DNA here is from genome assembly GCF_030690725.1 of Pseudomonas sp. Classification (GTDB taxonomy): domain Bacteria; phylum Pseudomonadota; class Gammaproteobacteria; order Pseudomonadales; family Pseudomonadaceae; genus Aquipseudomonas. The sequence continues at coordinate 83,967 of NZ_JAUYGD010000034.1, forward strand.
TGCATCAGCTGCGCCAGGGCAACCTGCTCAGCCTGGTGCGCCAGGTGCTCGATGAAACCGGCCTGGCCGCGCAGTTCCTCGAACTGGAGCTGACTGAAAGCCAGCTGCTGGATAACGTCGAAAGCGTGATCAGCACCTTCCAGCAACTGCGCGAGCTGGGGGTCAAGCTGGCGATCGATGACTTCGGCACCGGCTATTCCTCGCTGAGCTACCTCAAGCGCTTCCCGGTGGATTACGTGAAGATCGACCAAACCTTTATCCGCGACCTCACCCCCGGCAGCGAAGACGCCGCGATCACCCGCGCGATCATCGCCATGGCCCACAGCCTGGAACTCAAGGTGGTCGCCGAGGGCGTGGAAACCCAGGCGCAGATGGACTTCCTCAAGAGCCAGCGCTGCGACGAGATCCAGGGTTACCTGATCAGCAAACCGGTGCCGGCCGAACAGTTCGCCCAGCTGCTGCGCGAGCAGGCCAGCAAGTTCTAGCGATTAGTTGGGTGTCGCAGGAACCGCAAGCGCGCCTGCAAGCAGGCGCGCTTTGGCGGTCAGAGACCGTTGGGGAGAAAGCGGGTGGCCCCGCTGACGTCGTCGATTTTCTTGATGCGGAAGGCTTTTAGGCAGGTTTCATTGCGGGTGTTGCTGTCTGCACAGTACTGCTTGATAAAGTCGGAAAACGCCATGTCTTGACCATTCACGGTCAGCACACGTTTGAAGTATTCACCCTGAATACCCTGTGCTTGCCGGCTGATGGTCATCTCCTGATCGACTACCAAGCGGCCATGCAGATCAACAGTCGGGAACTCGGGGGCTTTTTCTTCTTTGCAGGCAGCCAGCAGCAAACTGGCGGCTACCAGCGTTACTAAACGCAGCATGATGAACTCTCTTGATGAGTGCCTGCCCACAGCGCTAGGTGTGGGCAGGTGTTTGGCTATTCGCCGAACAGGCGGTTGGAGCGATTGACTTCGGCTTTACCCGTGTCTTCCAGCAAGGCCTTGGTGCCCGAGGTCACATTGCGTGAGGCATCCGCATCCGACTGGATGACATCGGTTCTGGCTGCGCTCTCGCGCAGTTCAGCGTCGATATAGTCATTGGCCCGTGCCGCGCGTGCGCGTTTAGCCTGCAGTTCCAGCTTGCGCTCTTCCAACTCCAGTGCACGCAGCTCGTCTTCAAAGCCTTCTTCGCGGGTGCGAACACGCTTGTTTTCAGCTTCCTGAAGCTGGCGCTGTGCGGCAGCCTTTTGGGCGGCTGCTTGTTGTGCTGCAGCGCGTTGACGACGATTAGCTTCATCGCGGGCATCTGCACGTGCTTGCTCGGCGGCGGCCTGGCGGATGCGCTCCGCTTCAGCATTGGCCTGCGCCTGCTTGGTTTCCTGTTCGATTTGGTACAGCTGGTCGAACTGATTGGCCAGGGCTGGCAGCGCCAGCAACGCCAGGGCTGAGCCCAGAACGATATGCTTCATCTGCATGCCCCTCAGCCTTTAGTTGGTTCAGGACAGGCGGCATTAGGCTGGATGCGCGTCTCGTTGGACAGCATCATGACCATCAGGGAGATTTCACCGATCTTGAATTCACAAGGGCGGCCTACTTGTGCGGAGGTGAAGATCTTGCCGTTTTCGGTGTAACCGATCAGCACTCCAGGTACCAGCGTGGTGTCATTAACCAGCGAGCCGGCCATCGCCCCCGCAGCGCCACCGGCCACACCGCCAACAATCGCTGTATCACGGTGATTCTGCGCACCCAGTGCCGCGCCGCCAACAGCGCCCAGCAAACCACCCACCATCATCGCGGCTTTTTGGTTTTTCTCGTTGCTGACTTTGATTTTGGTGGGCGAAACCGTAAGGATCTTGACGGTTTTAGCTTCTTGTTGAGTATTGACCTGGCTCGCGTCGAAGACATCGGCTTGGTACTGTTCACCAGTAGCTTGGCAGCCAGCCAGTACGGCGGCGATAGAGAGTGCCAGACAGCGTTTGATCATCATTCCTTTATTCCTTGATGATTATAAGAAATCCATTTACCAGGCTATTTCCGACTAAGCGTGGCAATCGGCCAGCATTCTAATCAAACGACTTGTCGAGGGTAAAGGTTGATCCTGTCGCACCCGCCAAGTATTCCGTTATGACTATCCGGACAAACCCTTTATTGCCATGAGCCGACTGCTTTCTGCTCCCCCGCGTAGCACGCTGATTCTGCTGGCCTCGCTGTATTGCGCCCAGGGCTTGCCCTCGGGGCTGCTGGCCCATTCGCTGCCGGTATTGTTGCGTCAGCACGGCGTTGATCTGGCGCTGATCGGCTTGCTCAAATTGTTGGCGTTGCCCTGGCTGCTCAAGGTGCTCTGGGCGCCGTGGGTGGATCGGCTGGCTTCGCCGCGCCTGGGCCATCACCGCGGCTGGATTCTGCCGTTGCAGTTGGGTGTTATCAGCGTGGTGGCGGCCTTGGCGCTGATGAGTCCCGCGCGGCTGTTCGACAGCCACTTCATCTTGCTGATCGGCCTGTTGCTGCTGGTCAACCTGGCGGCTTCGACCCAGGACATCGCCACCGACGGCCTGGCCGTGCGCCTGCTGCCGGAGCGCTGGCGCGGGCTGGGCAATAGCCTGCAGGTGGGCGGCTACAAGGTCGGCATGCTGGTCAGCGGCAGTGGTCTGCTGCTGGCGATGGATGCGCTGGGCTGGAACCTGAGTGTGGCGCTGGTGGCGGGGCTGCTGGTGCTGATGACGCTGCCGATCTGGCGCTTTAACGAGCGGCGCGAGCTGCCGTTTCAGCCGGCGCAGGCGGAACCGGCCGGGCCGGGACTATTGCTGCGGCATTACCGTGGCCTGTTGCTGCAGCCCGGCATGCTGTTCTGGCTGGCGGTGCTGCTGAGCTTCAAGCTGGGCGATGCGCTGGGTTCGCCGATGATCAAGCCGATGCTGGTGGATCAGGGCTGGAGCAATGCCGAACTGGGCCAGCTGACCCTTATCAGCAGCCTGGCCGGGATTGCCGGTGCGTTGCTTGGCGGCCTGCTGTATGCGCGCATCGGCGCGTTGCGCGCGCTGCTGCTGTTCGGTCTGTTGCAGGCTTGCGGCATCGCTGCCATGGCAGTACTGGTAAATGCCGGCGGCAGCATCGGCCTGGTCTATCTGGTGGCGTTGTTCGAGCAGACCGCGGATGGCATGTCCACGGTGGCGCTGTTCGCGGTGATGATGCGCCAGTGCCGGCCCGAGCATGAGGGCGCGGACTTTACCCTGCAGGCCAGTGTGCAACTCTTGCTGGCCGGGCTGGTGGGCGCCACCAGCGGTTGGCTGGCCGAGCAGCTGGGTTTTGCCAGTCTGTTTATCAGTGCCGGTGTATTGGGGCTGCTGGCGCTGCCCATCGTGCTGCTGTACTTCTGGCGTGGCGCACGGCCGGCCGCCAGCGCGGCATAAGTCGCCGGCTTTTCGTTAGGTGTTTCCTCTATTCCCACCTGTGCCGGGCGCTGCTCGCCCGGCGGGCGCGCAACCGGATCAAAGATGGCTGCCTTTGTGCTGCGCGCGGGCAATCCTGCGGGCCTGTCCGGATTGAATAGAGGTGCGTATGCGCAAACCCGCGAGCCTGAGTGTTGGCCTGCGTCTGCTGTTGGCGTCCCAGGCCATGGCCCCGTTAAGCGTCAAGCTGGGGCTGGTGCAGCAACTGGGGGCCGAGAAGGCCGCGCTGCTGGCGCCGCATATGCCGCCTGGGCAATTGCGTGAACTGATCATGGCCATGCCCATCGAATTTGCCGCTGCGGTGACCACGCACCTCGACCCGCGGCTGATCCTCGATACTTACCTGAGCCTGCCGGACAGCTTGCATCTTGAGGTGGCGCGTCAGCTCTGCGCCGATGGTGCGTTTGCCACGGCAGCGCTGTATGCCGAGTGCCTGTCGGCCAAGCAGATCAAGGTGCTGATCTACGGCATCAACGATGTCGACCATGTGCTGCAGATTGCTCGACATATTGTCGATATGCCGCTGATCAGCGAGAGCCTGCGCAGCTTCTCCACGGGCTACCTGTGCAAACTCACCGAAGCGGCAGTGCTGGATCGCAATCTGCCGGTGGCTGCTCAGGTGCTGGGCGGCTTGTCACTGGCGCGGCAGGCGGATGTCTGCGCCGGATTGCAGCCGGCGACTTTGCGCAAGCTGTTGCCGCTGCTGCTGTTGATCAGCGGCGATGGCTTGCGCAAGCAGTTGCCGGAAGCCGTGCTACAGGTGTTTGAGCAGCAATTGGCCTAGGTGTGCTAGCTGATGGGAGTCGGGATTATTGATCCCGGCACACAAAAGCTACATCTAGGAGCGGCACGTCGATGATGGTCACTGATCCCAGGTTTGATCCTTGAGCGACAGGTACTGATAGCCCAGCCGCATCAGATGGAGGATGACCGGGATTTTGACTCGGGTGTCTTCATTAAACTTCATGCTAAGCCCCTTGTTTTTACGCCGTGCGACGCCACTTCGCGCTACGGCCTTTACCGGTCGATTCGATCAACCCCTCTGATTTCATTGCCCGCAGTACCAGCCGCACCATGTCCCGGCTCACGCCTGGGCAGGCTTCCTCGATCTCCGAAATCGAAAACGGCAGGGTTCGCCCCAGGGCTTCCGCGCGCACCCGGTCGCCTTTGCTACCTCGACCGCGCTCAATGGTGCCGACACGTTCCTCGAACTCGCGGTAGGCCCGCAGCAGAGCTCCCCAGAAGTAGTCGAGCCAGGGTTTGACGTTGTGTTGCCCTTGATGCCAGCCCTGTGAGCTGGCTTCCAGCGTCTCGTAATAGCCTTCCTTGGTTTCCTCGAAGATGCGCTCCAGGCTGATGTAGCGGCCCACGGCGTAGTCGAAGTGGTAGAGCAGCAATAGGGTCAGCAAGCGAGACATGCGGCCGTTGCCGTCCGGGAAGGGGTGAATACATAGGAAGTCGAGCATCGCCAGCGGCACCAGCACCAGTGGGTCGGCCAAATGTTGGTCCAATGCGGTGGCGTAGTAGCGGGTCATATCGGCCATCGCCATTGGCGTCAAATGAGCGGCGACCGGTTGGAAGCGCAGCCGTGACGTGCCGTCCGGATGGCGTTCGATGATGTCATTGTTGGTGGCTTTCCAGCGTCCGCCGGTCTGCGGCATGTAGCGATACAGCATGGTGTGCAATTGCAGCACCACGCCATCGTTGAAGTTCATGTGCGCAGCCGATTCATGGATCAGCGCCAGGGCATCGCGATAGCCTGCAATCTCCTGTTCGGAGCGACTCTTCGGTGCTGCATTACGGATGACCAGAGACTTCAGCCGGGAGGGTGCGACGACTACACCTTCCAATCGGTTGGATGACTCGGTGGATTCAACTACCGCGATCTGGCACAGGCTCTTGAGGGTTTCGGGAGACTGAGCGGCGTAGAGCTGTTGCTTGCCCTGATGTTCGCCCAATGCGCGCAGTGTGGCGGCCTGAGTGCCATCGAAGCGAAGCGCGGCAAGGTACTCGGGAGTAAGCGAATGCATGGAAATGTAAGCTCAAGCTGCCTAAATGGGGCAATCATAGACTTTAAATGGGGTATTGTGTTTGAAAATACCTCATTAAAGCCGTTTGGTTACCCTATTCCGGTTTGCTAGTTGTATAGCTCATTAGGTTCTTGGCGCCGCTACTCCATCCACTGCCGTTCATGGCGCTCCAGCAGGTTGCTGGCCTGCTCCGGGCCGTCGCTGCCGGCCGGGTAGGGGCGCGGGCTCTGGTAGTGCTGGTGCCAGCCCTTGATGATCGGGTCGACCCAGTTCCAGGCCGCTTCGACTTCGTCACGGCGCATAAACAGTGTCGAGTCGCCTTCGATCACGTCGAGCAGCAGGCGCTCGTAGGCATCCCAGCGGCGCTGTTTGTGAAAGGCATCGGCCAGGTTGAGGTCGAGCTCCACCGGCTGCAGGTGCATGCCCTTGCCTGGGCTTTTGCCCATCAATTGCAGGCTGATGCGCTCTTCCGGCTGCAGGCGGATCAGCAGGCGGTTGGCTTCGCCGCCGCCGAACAGCTGGTGCGGCACCGGTTTGAACTGGATCAGGATTTCCGAAGTCTTGTGCCCCAGGCGTTTGCCGGTGCGCAGGTAGAACGGCACGCCGGCCCAGCGCCAGTTGTCGATCTCGGCCTGCACGGCGACAAAGGTTTCGGTGTCGCTGTCGTTGTCGACGTTCTTCTCGAAGTAATAGGCCGGCACTTCCTGGCCGCCGATCTTGCCGGCGGTGTACTGGCCGCGCACGGTCTTGTCCTGCACGTCGAGGCCGGTGATGGGTTTCAGCGCTTCGAGGATTTTCACCTTCTCGTTGCGCACCGCTTCGGCGTCGAAACGCACCGGCGCTTCCATGGCCACCAGGCAGAGCAGCTGCAGCAGGTGGTTCTGGATCATGTCGCGCATGGCGCCGGCTTTTTCGTAGTAGGCACCGCGGTTTTCCACGCCGAGGGTTTCGCACACGCTGATCTGCACGTGGTCGATATGCCCGGCGCGCCAGATCGGCTCGAACAGCGCGTTGGCGAAGCGCAGCGCCATCAGGTTCTGCACCGTCTCCTTGCCCAGGTAGTGGTCGATACGGAATACCCGTGACTCATCGAACACCGCGCCGATGGCGGCGTTGATCGCCTGCGCCGACTGCAGCGAATGGCCGATGGGTTTTTCCAGCACGATGCGCGCCTTGGGGCCGGCCAGACTGGCGACCTTCAGGTGCGAGGCGATGTCTTCGAACAGATCCGGCGCGGTGGCCAGGTAGTAGATGCGCACGCGCTCATGGTCTTCGCCCAGGCGCTTGCCCAGGCGGCCAAAGTCGGCGCTCTGGCTGGCGTCCATGGCGAAGTAATCAAGGCGCGCGGCGAAGCTGGCCCAGGTGTCGTTGTCGAAGTCGTTACGCGCCACTTGAGCGCGGCAATGGCGTTCGGCTAGGGCCTGAAAGGCTGTGCGGCTATGGGCACTGCGGGCCAGGGCGAGGATGCGTGTGTCGCCATGCAGGCGGCCAGCGCGATGCAGGTGGTAGAGCGCTGGCAGCAGTTTATGCAGGGCCAGATCGCCGGTGCCGCCAAACACCAGCATGTCGCAGGGAATGCTCAAGGTGGGAACTCCGACTCGGTTTAACCGTGCGAGGGCGGCGGCCATGTAGTATAACTACAAGACCACTACAACCCGTCGTACGCCGATCATAACCGAGTCATGACTCCAATGCGGCGTGCTAGATGGATTCGTTAGCCAAATGCCGAGCCTAAACCTGTGAACCTGTTGCAGCACATTGCCCAGTCGCGTCATCTCCTCCGCAAATCGGAACTTAAGGTCGCCGACCATGTTCTGCTCGACCCGGCCTCGGTCATGCACAGCTCCATGGCTGAGCTGGCGCACAGCGTTGGCATCAGCGAGCCGACCATCGTGCGTTTCTGCCGGGCGATTGGCTGCACTGGCTTTCAGGACCTCAAACTCAAGCTGGCGCAGAGCCTGGCCGCAGGCGCCAGCTTTGGCCAGTTCGCGATTCATGAAGACGATTCGGTGGCGGACTTCAGCCTGAAGATCTTCGACACCACCCTGCACACCCTGATCGAGGTGCGCGAGAAGCTCGACACCCAGGCGCTGCAGCAGGCCATCGCGGCCATCGCCAATGCCCAGCGCGTGGAGTTTTATGGTTTTGGCGCATCCGGCGCGGTGGCGGCGGATGCCCAGCACAAGTTCTTCCGCCTGCTGCTGACTGCGGCGGCCTATTCCGACCCGCATATGCAGGCGATGAGTGCGGTGACCCTGAAGCCTACCGACGTGGCCATCTGCATCTCGCAGTCCGGGCGCTCTAAGGATTTGCTGATCACCGCCAACCTGGTGCGTGAAACCGGCGCGACGCTGATCACCCTGTGCCCGAGCCAGACGCCGCTGGCTGATCTGGCCACGGTCAACCTGGCCATCGACGTGCAGGAAGACACCGAAATCTACACCCCGCTGACCTCGCGTATCGCCCACCTGGTGGTGATCGACGTGCTCGCCATGGGCGTGGCCATGGCCCGTGGCCCCGGCCTGGTTAACCACCTGAAAAGCGTCAAGCGCAGTCTGCGTAGCCTGCGGCTGTCGCCCAAGGCGCATAAGAGCGTCGAAGACTGATTTCATCGCCACGTTATCGCGTGGCCATCAAAGCGTCATATCCAGGGTCGATGCTGGTACTCCCCTTATTCAGCTTGGGAGTTGCACCCTATGTCTGGCTATCTGGATAAACCGCAGTCTCACGAAAGCAGCGACGCCAAGGCCCGGCGCAAGCTGCTGGATCAGCGCCGCATGGAATATCGCCGCGCGATTGAAAGCTATGCCGAGCAGCGTCAGCTGCAGCATGAGTTGATCGATTTTCCGGAGTTGATCGCGACCAGCTACCTGCACAGTCTGCAGGCGGGGTCTAAGAAAGACGCGGCAGCAACGGCGCGCTGAATACGTGCCGGTGGGTAGCAAGCCTGGAGCCGCATACGACGGCCCCAGGCTGCCAGGCCTTACTCGATATTGACGGTGTAATCCTCCACTTCACCGTAATTGAAGGTGCCACACGGCACGGGCGCGGTGTTGTAGCGCATGGCTACGCGCATGCGGGTTTTCCCGGTGGCGGCGCCTGCGGGGATCACCAGGTTGCCATTCACCACCGTGCTGAGCGCGCGCGCGGAGGTGAACAGTTCTTCACCCGCATCGGTGAAGTCGCCGTCCTTGTTCAGGTCGACCCACACCTTCCAGTACTCGTTGTAGGCCGAGCCGGCAAATTGCGGCGTCAGGCGCAGGCTGTTGCTACCTCGTTGCAGGTTCACCACCTGGCCAATCCGCGCCTCGGTGAAGTCGCTGTAGGTGCTGGCGCCGGAGCTGCGGGTGAAGCTGCCGAAACTGACCTGGCTGATCCACTCATCGTTGGCATTACCGCTGGCTGCGCTGCAGTAGTTCGGCTGCGGCGTACCGGTGCCGATTACCAGAAATGCCGCCGAGACCGCACCCCAGGTGCCGGACGCATCCCGCGCGCGGACATACACGGTGTGCTTGCCAGGCTGCAGCCCGGTGGTGGCGATGCTGCCGGTCAGGCCTTCGGTCTTGCCGTTGAAGCTGCCGTCCAGGGGTTGCAGAGGCATCGCCTGAGCGCCTGATTCCCAGGGCGCCTTGTCGATGTAGTACTCGGCAGCGGTAACGTTCTGCGTGGGCTCGGTGCCATTGCGGGTGCTGAAACCAAGGTCACTCGCGGTGGCGCTCAACGTCACCAGGGTGCCGGCAGGCACACCGCTGGCGGCATTGCCACTCAGTGCCAGGCTGCTGATGTCCGGGCCGCCAGGGGTGATGTAAGGCGTGCGGACAACCTTGGCCGCGTAGATCAGGGCAGGCAGGTTCTTCGGCTTGATGGTGTTCTGGTAGACCGTGCAGGTCTGGAAGAACTGTGTGCCCAGCTCGAAGGTGTAGGCAGCAACACCCAGTTCGCCATAGCTGATGCCATCACTGGTGCCGTCGGTTGGATAAAGGCCAATGGACTGCTGCGGCGTATAACCATTAAACAGGGCGAACTTGCGCCCCAGGGTCTGCAGCGCGCTGCCATTGGGTGCGGCCTGGCTGGTATCGCCCCACGGCCACAGCACCAGTTCGCTGTAACTGTGGATATCCAGGTGGATACCACTGGTGTCGCTTGGCGCTGCATCGTTTTTGCCGGGCCCGCGACGATCCGGCCAGAGGTTGCGCACATAAGCTTCCAGGGTCTGGATTTCCGGTTCGGAGCCGGCGCTGGGGCCGCGGTAGGTGTCATTGCAGGCACTGCCGCTGGAACCTTGGCCGTTGGTGCTGTTCCAGCCGAAGGTGAAATTGCGGTTAAGGTCGGCGCCGCGGCTGTTGCTGTTGGCGCCGCAGTAGTTCTGGTTGGCATTCTTGCGCCAGGACAGGCCGGTTTCGGCTTTCTTGCGACCGTCCGGGTTGGTCTGCAGCATCAAGTGGACCTCGTGGTGATCGAGAATCCAGGTGGCGTCGGCATCGGTGCCGTAGCCGTTGACCAGCCAACGGGCGAAATCCAGCACCAGCGGCGCGGTGGTGTACTCGCGGGCATGGATGGCGCTGTTGATAAACAGCTTGGGCTTATTGCCGGTAATGGCTTTGTTGGTCAGCTTGAGCACGCCGATGTCGTGCCCACCCTGGCCATTAAGCTTTTCCCAGGACTGGCCTACCAGTAACCACTGGGCGATACCGGGAAACTGACTGGCCATGCCGCTGGCCACACTGTAGGTGCTCTCCAGGGTTTCATAGCAGGCGTAGCCAGGGATGCTGGCCAGGCTTGTATCACTCATCGCCGTTGCGCTTTGCAGGCTGCGTTGTTGCAGGCGATTCTGGATCAGCGTGAGGACTTCATTGCGCTTGGCAATAAACTCCTTGGCCGGTTCGAAGGTGAAGCCGAAGACCGCGAGTTTTTCCTGCTCTTCCTCGGTCAGCTCCATGATCAGGTAGCCCTGCTCATAGTGCGATTCAAGCAACTGGCCGTGGAAGCTGATGGCCGCTTTACGGGCAAGGTCTTCGTTGGGGAAAAACGCCTTGTACACCTGGTTGGCGGCTTTTTCCTGCTCCAGCAGCATAAAGTCTTCTTGGGGGTGGGCCTGTGCCTGAACCGTGTTGAGCATGCAAAGCGCGGTGATGCTGGCACTGATGGCGAGGGTTAACTTCCGCTTTCTCATTCTTGAGATTCCTATCCTTCACTTATTGTTTATCCGCCCCCGGTAAGGAACGGTGTGTTTTTTGCCCCCTTGTGGAGGGCGAGGGATGTTTGGCAGTGGAAGCTCTTGATGCCGAATGCGTTGGCGCTACTGCATGCCGCTGAACATCTTGTTATGGGAGGCAGGCCGATCTGGTACAAGAGTGCAAAGGAACTTAGAAGGCGCTTTAAAGCCTGTCAATTTCTTCGTAGATCGCTGTCGTTTTTCGTATTTTCACGACATATAGCCGACACGATGCCCGCGAAAATGATGGCTACTGGCTATGTATGGCAACCGCGTAGGAGGGATGTATGCAAGGGATCAACGGATTGCGCATGGGCGTGCTGCTGCTAGCTCTGGGGCTGGCTGTGAGCTGTGCTTCAGGCGGAACCGAGCAGCAGGTTGGTGCAGATAAGGCGCACGCGATGGCGGCTGAGTGGACGCAGCTGCGGCAGGCCAAGGGGCATTTTGCCGGGGGCGAGTGGCGCCAGGATCTGGATGCCTGGCAGGGTCGTAAGCACCAACTGATGCAGGCGTTGGCCGCCGAGGTGCTGGCTGCGCGCAGCGATACGCCGGCGGTGCTGGCGCTGCTAGGCGAGCCGGATGCCAAAGTAACGGTCGATCAGGCGGACTACGCCGATTGGCAGCGCCGCACTGAATGGCAAGGCAGTCCGGGGCCGCTGCTGTGGAGTTATCACTGGCGCGGTCAGCATGATCAGCTGCTGGTGGCCTTCAGCGAGGGGCGGGTCAGTGCAGTGGGCTGGTTATATGCCTGGGAGTAGCGTCGCCGATGGGCTCGGCAAAACGCTCAGCCAGCGTGTTGATCAGGCTGCGTTGATCGCGCACGAAGGCGAAAAACGCCTGGGCCACCGGTGACAGGTATTTGCTGCGCGGGTGCACCAGGCACCAGCTGCGCAGCAGTGGCAGTTCGGCTACCGGCAGCTCGCGCAGGGCGCCGCATTCCAGCTCGCGGCGCACGGCGTGGCGTGGCAGTAAAGCCAGGCCAAGGCCGGCGATAACCCCTTCGCATTGGCCTTCCATGGAGCCGACTTCCAGCGTTTGGGCGAAGTGCGCGCGCTTCTGGTGGCAATACTCCTCGCAGGCCTGGCGCGTGCCGGAGCCGGCTTCACGGATCAGCAGCGGAAAGGCGGTGAGGTCCTGCAGGCTTAGCTGTGCGTGCTGGCACAGCGGGTGATCGGGCGGCGCCACGGCGATGATCGGGTTATTAAGGAAGGGCAGAAACTCCAGATTCATGTCCGTAGGCACCCGCGACATGATCAGTAGGTCATCGCGGTTGGCGTTCAGGCGTCTGAGTGCCTGGCTGTGGTTGGTCACCACCAGCTGTAAGTTGACTTCCGGGTATTGCTGGCGAAAAGCGGCGAACAGGTGTGGAACGAAGTACTTGGCGCTGGATTCAATCGCCAGGCTCAGCTGTCCCTGCAGCGAGCCCTGCAGGTCGGCCAGCTGCATGTCGAGGCTTTCCAGGCGGCCGAAAATATCCGCGCTGGCGCGTTGCAGGGCTTCGGCGGCCTCGGTCAGGTAGAGTTTTTTGCCGACATAGTCGAACAGCGGCTGGCCGATCAGTTCTTCCAGTTGGCGAATCTGCAGGCTGACCGCCGGCTGGGTCAGGGCCATTTCCTCCGCCGCGCGGCTGTAGGAGAGGTGACTGCACACCGAGCGAAACACCTGAATCTGACGAAATGTCATACGCAGCAAAGACTTACGCATGATTAGCACCTGTGTGTCGGAGTCGATCAGGCTCAACTATAAGCTTTAGCTAATGGCTAACCCAATAATTATTGATTTTGGTTAATCACCAAGCCGGCGTAGCGTGAGTGCCTGACCGCTACTGCTGCTGCGGTCACACGTCGACCGGATTTGTCGGTTGCCTGCTCACGTGATCGAGGATGCTGGCTCGTGATCAAGAAAATTCTGATAGCCAACCGCGGTGAGATTGCCGTGCGTATCGTGCGGGCCTGTGCCGAAATGGGCATTCGTTCGGTGGCGGTGTATTCCGATGCCGACCGCCAGGCGCTACACGTCAAGCGTGCGGACGAGGCCCACGGCATTGGTGCCGACCCGCTGGCCGGCTACCTGAACCCGCGCAAGCTGGTCAACCTGGCGGTGGAAACTGGCTGCGATGCGCTGCATCCCGGCTATGGTTTTCTTTCGGAAAACGCCGAACTGGCGGATATCTGCGCCGAACGTGGGATCAAGTTTATAGGCCCGAGTGCGGACGTGATCCGCCGCATGGGCGACAAGACCGAAGCGCGCCGCAGCATGATCAAGGCTGGCGTGCCGGTCACCCCAGGTACCGAAGGCAACGTGGCGGATATCGCCGAGGCGCTGAGCGAGGGCGACCGCATCGGTTATCCGGTGATGCTCAAGGCCACTTCCGGTGGCGGCGGTCGTGGTATTCGTCGCTGCAACAGCCGTGAGGAGCTGGAGCAGGCGTTCCCACGGGTGATCTCCGAGGCGACCAAGGCCTTCGGTCGCGCCGAGGTGTTTCTGGAAAAATGCATCGTCAACCCCAAGCACATCGAGGCGCAGATCCTCGGTGACAGCTTCGGCAATGTGGTGCACCTGTTCGAGCGCGATTGCTCGATCCAGCGGCGCAATCAGAAACTGATCGAAATCGCCCCCAGCCCGCAGCTGACCCCCGAGCAGCGTGCCTATATCGGCGATTTGGCCGTGCGTGCGGCCAAGGCGGTGGGTTACGAGAACGCCGGCACCGTGGAGTTTCTGCTCGCCGAGGGCGAGGTGTACTTTATGGAGATGAACACCCGGGTGCAGGTGGAGCACACCATCACCGAAGAAATCACTGGCATCGACATCGTCCGCGAGCAGATCCGCATCGCCTCGGGCCTGGAGCTGTCGGTCAAGCAGGAAGACATCATCCACCGTGGCTATGCCCTGCAGTTCCGCATCAACGCCGAAGACCCGAAGAACAACTTCCTGCCCTCATTCGGCAAAATCACCCGTTACTACGCCCCCGGCGGTCCGGGCGTACGCACCGACACGGCGATCTATACCGGTTACACCATTCCGCCGTACTACGACTCCATGTGCCTGAAGCTGGTGGTCTGGGCGCTGACCTGGGAAGAAGCCCTGGCCCGTGGCCTGCGTGCACTCGACGACATGCGCGTGCAGGGGGTGAAAACCACCGCCGCCTATTACCAGGAAATCCTGCGTAATCCGGAATTCCGCAGCGGCCAGTTCAACACCAGTTTTGTCGAGGCGCACCCGGAGCTGACCGAGTACTCGATCAAGCGCAACCCGTCGCACCTGGCCATCGCCATTGCCACCGCCATTGCTGCCCACGCCGGCCTTTAACGAATCGTAGCCCGGATGTAATCCGGGAACTGCGGCCCCGGATTGCATCCGGGCTACAGGAGAGCAGAGAACATGAGCAAGAAGATCACTGTCACCGATACCATCCTGCGCGATGCCCACCAGTCGATCATCGCCACGCGCATGCGCCTTGATGACATGTTGCCGATCTGCGCCAAGCTCGATCAGGTCGGCTACTGGTCGCTGGAAGTCTGGGGCGGCGCGACCTTCGATTCCTGCGTGCGCTTCCTCAAGGAAGACCCCTGGGAGCGTCTGCGCAAACTCAAGGCCGGCTTGCCCAACACCCGCTTGCAGATGCTCCTGCGCGGGCAGAACCTGCTCGGTTATCGCCACTACAGCGACGACGTGGTGCGCGCCTTTGTGGCCAAGGCGGCGGTCAATGGCATTGACGTGTTCCGCATCTTCGATGCGATGAACGATGTGCGAAACCTGCGCGTGTCCATCGAGGCGGTGAAGGCCGCCGGCAAACATGCCCAGGGCACCATCGCTTACACCACCAGCCCGGTGCACACCGTCGAAGCGTTCGTGAAGCAGGCCAAGGCCATGCAAGCGATGGGCATCGACTCCATCGCGATCAAGGATATGGCCGGTTTGCTGACGCCCTATGCCACGGCTGATCTGGTCAAGGCCTTGAAGGCGGAAGTCGACCTGCCGGTGTTTATCCACAGCCACGACACCGCCGGCATGGGTTCGATGTGCCAGCTCAAGGCGATTGAAGCGGGCGCCGACCATATCGACACCGCCATCTCCAGCTTCGCCTGGGGCACCAGCCATCCGGGCACCGAGTCGATGGTCGCCGCGCTCAAGGGCAGCGAGTACGACACTGGCCTGGACCTGGCGCTGATCCAGGAGATCGGCCTGTACTTCCACGCCGTGCGCAAGAAGTACCACCAGTTCGAAAGCGAGTTCACCGCCGTCGACACCCGCGTGCAGGTCAATCAGGTGCCGGGCGGGATGATGTCCAACCTGGCCAATCAGTTGAAAGAGCAGGGCGCGCTGAGCCGCATCAACGAAGTGTTCGCGGAAATCCCGCGGGTGCGTGAAGACCTCGGCTTCCCGCCGCTGGTAACCCCGACCTCGCAGATCGTCGGCACCCAGGCGGTGTTCAACGTGCTCGCAGGCGAGCGCTACAAGACCATCACCAATGAGGTGAAGTTGTACCTGCAGGGCCGTTACGGCCTGGCACCGGGCAAGGTCAACGAGCAGCTGCGCAAGCAGGCGATTGGCAGCGAAGACGTGATCGAAGTGCGCCCGGCCGATCTGCTCAAGCCGGAAATGGCCAAGCTGCGCGAAGAAATCGGCAGCCTGGCGCAATCCGAAGAAGACGTGCTGACCTACGCCATGTTCCCGGATATCGGGCGCAAGTTCCTTGAAGAACGCGCCGCCGGCACCCTGACCCCGGAAGTGCTGCTGCCAATCCCGGAAGCCGGCGGCGTGGCCCCGGCCGGTGGTGAAGGCGTGCCGACCGAGTTTGTGGTGGATGTGCATGGCGAAAGCTACCGCGTCGACATCACCGGCGTTGGCGTGAAGAGCGACGGCAAGCGCCACTTCTACCTGTCCATCGACGGCATGCCGGAAGAAGTGGTGTTCGAGCCGCTGAATGATTTTGTCGCGGGTGCCAGCGGTAAGCGCAAGCAAGCCAGCGCACCGGGCGATGTCAGCACCAGCATGCCGGGCAATATCGTCGATGTGCTGGTCAAGGTCGGCGACACGGTCAAGGCCGGCCAGGCGGTGCTGATCAGTGAAGCGATGAAGATGGAAACCGAAGTGCAGGCGCCGATTGCCGGCACCGTGAAAGCGGTGCATGTGGCCAAGGGCGACCGGGTCAACCCGGGCGACGTACTGGTGGAAATCGAAGGTTAACCTCGGAAGCCCCGGCTGTTTGAACAGGCATTTGAATGGTTTTTTTGGGGCTTCTTTTTATACCGCCGGCGCGGCTTATTCGTCGCGTCGGCAAGGGTTTTGGGCCAAGTGCCTGAGTCCCCTGGGAGCCGTACGGCTCCTTTTTTTCGGTTATGCCCCGCTGTGCAGGGTTCTGCTGTTCTCAGCAGGAGACTGGGCAAAACTGCGGGTATCAGCACAACGCGTGGTGGGGGCATGACCTTTTATTCGAGCAGGTGGTGACGCGGCAGGCGTCTGAATAGCAGTTCAATACAGGAGCAATGCGCGGTGAGTCTGGACCCGGTGGTGCTGTTCTTTGTCTTCGGTCTGTTGGCCGGTCTGCTGAAAAGCGAGCTGAAACTGCCGCCTGCGCTGTATGAAACGCTGTCGATCATTCTGTTGCTGGCCATTGGTCTGCACGGCGGCGTGGAGCTGGCCGAACAGGCCAGCTGGCAGTTGCTCGGCCAGGCGGCCTGGGTGTTGGGCCTGGGCGTGGCGTTGCCGCTGCTGGCTTTTGCCGTGCTGCGCGGCCTGGGCTTTGACCGGGTCAACGCTGCAGCGGTGGCGGCGCACTATGGCTCGGTCAGCGCCGGGACCTTTGCCGTGGTGGTGGCCTATATGCTGGCCAAGGGCATCGAGTTCGAAAGCTATATGCCGCTGTTTGTCGCCATTCTGGAAATCCCGGCGATTCTGGTCGGCATTCTGTTGGCCAAGGGCATTGCCCGCGATACCGATTGGGGCGAACTGGGCCGGGAGATCTTTCTCGGCAAGAGCATCATGCTGCTGCTCGGTGGCCTGATCATCGGCGCGATTGCCGGCAAGGAGGCGATCAAACCGCTGGAGCCGTTCTACACCAGTATGTTCAAGCCGGTGCTGGCGCTGTTCCTGTTGGAGATGGGCCTGATTGCCTCTGGCCAGCTGGGTTCGCTCAAACAGTTCGGCCTGCGCCTGCTCGGTTTTGCCTTGCTGATGCCGTTGCTCGGCGCGCTGATCGGCGCGTTGCTTGGCCGCTTTATGGGCCTGAGCCTGGGCGGCACAGCGGTACTGGCCACGCTGGCGGCGTCGGCGTCCTATATCGCTGTGCCGGCGGCCTTGCGCCTGGCCTTGCCCGAGGCCAACCCGTCGCTGTCGCTAACGGCGTCGCTGGGTATCACCTTTCCCTTCAATATCATCGTCGGCATCCCGTTGTACCTGATGCTGGCCGAACAGCTGATGGCCTGGGGGCTCTGAAATGGACGCACATATCCGCACCCTGCTCACCGTGATCTGCGAAGCCGCGTTGGAGAAAAAGCTGGTGGCTGACTTGGAACAGCTCGGCGCGCCGGGCTGGACCATTTCCGACGCCCGTGGTCGTGGCGGCCGTGGCGTACGCAGCGCCGGCTGGGACACCGAAGGCAATATCCGTGTGGAGATCATCTGTACCCGCGATGTCGCCGAACGCATCGCCGCCCACCTGCAGGCGCGCTACTACGCCAATTACGCCATGGTCTGCTACCTGGCCCAGGTTGAAGTGCTGCGCGCGGAAAAGTTTTAACGGGCGCCTTCTGGGGCGTAGGGTGGATGACGCTTTATCCATCCACCAAACTGCGACGGTGGATGAGAAAAGCGTCATCCACCCTACGGGTCTGACGAGGTAGCCCGAACAAGCGTGAGCGCAGTCCGGGATTGATTGGCGTGGGGTGTGATCAGCGCCGCCAGGCAAGCGTCTATCTGCCATTGTCCGAGGCGCGCTCGGACCTTGTGCGAGCCTGAGCATGCAAGCGTTGTTGAATGAAATTCTGGATCAAGTCCGCCCGCTGATTGGTCAGGGCAAGGTGGCCGATTACATCCCGGCGCTGGCCGATGTGCCGGCGCAGCAACTGGGTATCGCGGTGTACAGCAACGACGGCGAGCTGTACTGCGCCGGTGATGTGGACACGGCGTTCTCCGTGCAGAGCATTTCCAAGGTGTTCAGCCTGGTGCAGGCGATTGAGCATTCCGGTGAGGATATCTGGCAACGCCTGGGCCACGAGCCGTCTGGCCAGCCGTTCAATTCACTGGTGCAGCTGGAGTTCGAGCGTGGCCGCCCGCGCAATCCGTTTATCAACGCCGGCGCCCTGGTGATTTGCGATATCAACCAGTCGCGCTTTGCCGCGCCGGTGTTGTCGATGCGCGACTTCGTGCGCCGTTTGGCCGGTAATCCCGAGGTGGTGGTAGACCGGCACGTGGCTGAGTCGGAATACCAGCACCGCGCGCGCAACGCGGCGGCAGCTTATCTGATGCAGTCCTTCGGCAATTTCCACAACGACGTGGAGGCGGTGCTGCGCAGCTATTTCAGCTACTGCGCGCTGCGTATGAGCTGCGTCGACCTGGCGCGGGCGTTCTGCTTTCTGGCCAACGACGGCTTCTGCAAGCACAGCGGGCAGCAGATTCTCAGCGTGCGGCAGAGCAAGCAGGTCAACGCGATCATGGCCACCAGCGGCCTGTACGACGAAGCGGGCAACTTTGCCTACCGCGTCGGCCTGCCGGGCAAGAGCGGCGTCGGCGGCGGCATCGTCGCCGTGGTGCCGGGGCGTTTCAGTGTGTGCGTGTGGTCGCCGGAACTGAACGCCGCCGGCAACTCCCTGGCCGGGATCAAGGCGCTGGAGCTGCTCAGCGAGCGGATTGGCTGGTCGGTGTTCTGACGCTCGCTTTTCGCGGGCATGGCCCGCTCCTACAACTGATCAGTCGGCCATTGGCTCCGCTGATTCGTCGGTTGCTGATGCCTCTTCCTGCGGCGCTTTCTCGGTCTTTTCACAGATGCCGTTGGCACCCTGTTTACCGGTGTAGGAGACCGTCGGCGTGCCGGCAGCATTCAGGCTGATGGACAGGGTAACGCCTTCACCCTTGGCCTCGAAGAACTGCTCGCTGAGCTTGTGCAGAACGATCTGTTTGTCGTTGATATACACCGGGCCGCCGGCCTCGGCGCGCACGCTGAGGTCGGTCGGGCAAGTGACCTCGAATGCCGGCAGATTGGCGGCATGGGCCAGGCCGCTGGCCGTTAACAGGGCGATGAGGGTGGGCAGTCTGTTCATGCTGTGGCTCCAGGCAGGGCGACGGGCAAAGGCCGCCAGCGTTAGCAGCGGCCCGAATAATCAACTAAGCAGCCGCCCGTGGCCTTGTCCAACTGTTGTGGGGTTGGCCCGATCAGCTGCGTTGTCCGCCTTCGTTGGTGCTCTTAGCGGTAGCACCAGCCAACCGCTTACCACTGCTTCATAGAGCAACTCGCAGATATTCGCGACGGCCAGCTTGCCTTGCATATTGCTGCGGTGCTTGCGCACGGTCAGGTCGCTGATGCCAAGTCGGCGGGCAACTTCCTTATCGCTCAGTCCTTGGGCAAATAGCTGCACGATCTGTAATTCGCGCGCACTTAATTTGCCGCTCTTTAGCGGTGTTTTATTAGTTGTTTCAAGTGTCGGGAAAGTTTCCAGATAATAAATAGCCAGCTGCGCAGATTTATTCAGTGCAAGTTTGCTGTGCAAGTGTTCTCGATGTTTTCTGGCGGTACTTATGGACACGCATAATAGTGCGGATATATCCCGGTCAGTGCAGCCGCGGGCGATAAGTGACAGGGCCTGAACCTCGCGCGGCGTAAGCACATTGTCAATCCTTTCTGATGCGCCAGAGAGGACCAGAAGTTAGCGCTTGCCAAGTAATAGACCGAGATGGAAATACTTCCCCAGATATACCGAATTTGCCCAATATCCAGTTATCCGGTTAGTCGCCAGAGTTTAATCGTCGACTAACTCCATGGGGCTCATCAGGGCTGCAAACGAGTTGCCTTATTCGGCGTACGTGCCGCGGCATGAGTTGCGGTGCACTCCATTTAGATAACTGCAAGGATTACAGTCATGAATTGGAATCGTACGTTTACCGATCTTCTGCGCGCCGGCCGTCCTGCTTACTGGGGCAATTGGACCCTCGACCCCAAGTTCAAGGTCGGTGCCGTCGGTATTGTTTCTCCGGATAGCGGGGATTTCACCTTGGTGCAGGAAGCCACGCCGGGCATCGCCATCAGCAGCCGTGGTGTGCCTAACCAGTGGAAGCTTTCTTCCAGCAACGTCAAACGCAGCCAGGCCAACGTCAACCTGGATGGTTCGGCCACTGATCCGGAGAGCGGCACCAAAATCACCGCCGGCACGGAAATCACCTGGGAGTTCGCCAATGTCGGCTCGATGGCCTCGGAGTTCGGCATTTCCAGCGAGAGCTTTATCAGTGACCTCACCGTGCTGAGCAAGCCGGAAACCCTGAGCTGGATGGCCCAGCAGGCGTCCGCAGTGAGCATGGGTAGCAGCGGCAATATCGCTCAGGGTTTCGGTGTGGTCACCAGCGTGATCTACGCCAACAGCGGCCTGAATATCGGCTCTCAGGACAACAGCTCGTCCTTTTCCATCAGCGGCTCGGCCGGTGCTGTGCAGGACATGCTGGCCGGCGCCAATGGCAAAGGCTCGTATGTCTCCTCCAAGGAGACCAAGCAGATCGACCAGCATCTTTGGCCCACCACCCCGAATAGCCTGGCCAATGGCTCGGTGCCGATTGCTTACACCTTCGCCTCTTACGACGGCAACCTGCTGATCCCCAACTGGATTACCCGCCTGGGTGCGCTGCAGATCCTGTTCAACAACAAACCGGGCTGCACCTATATCACCGATATCAAGCTGAGCTACGACACCCCACAAGGGCCGCAGCACGAGTCGTTCTCGTTGAGCGGTGGCCTGTCCAAGACCATCGGCAATATCCCGCTGAGTGCCACCAACATCGCCGCCGAGATCAGCTTCAAAGGTGTGATCAACAGCGACAAGTACAGCTTCAAGTGGCCGAACCCGCTTGGCCAGTGGCTGACCGGCCAGCGCGAGATCGAGATGACCGGCGTCTGGCCGGGTCAGACCCACGCCAACGATATCGCGATGTGACATCGGCTGGGGCCAGGGCAGGCGTCCAGGCCCTAGCATTAATCGACTCGCTTAGCCCATGGAGGGCAGCAACCATGCAAAATTTCCTCAATAGCCACAAAAATATCGCCGCCTGCATCCTGCTTGCCGCGCTGTGCGCTGGCAGCGTATCGCCGGCGCAGGCCGAAGACGTTGCCAAGGGTGTACTGATCGTGCGCGGCGGCGGCGCCAACACGAACGCTAACTACGACAAGGAAGACCAGGACAGTAATGGCCGGTTGCGTCAGGTCTCCGCCCTGTGTGCCAGCAGCGGCAGCCAGACGGCTGCCGCCCTGGTGGTCACGGATACCACCCGCGTCTGGGGCGCTTATATGAGCGGCAACACCACCACCGTGATCAACTTCGGTGGCCATGTGGTCAAGGACCCACTGCGCGGTAACCCCAACCACTGCCTGATCAATGGCCTGACGTTGAGTCAGATCAAGGGCATGTGGCACTGATCTGCGCGATAAAAAAGACCGGCTCTAGGGCCGGTCTTTTATTGCCTGGCATTTGGCACCTGGCAGCGCGGTGGAATAGTCGGCGTTTTAGCCGGCGATCAGCTCCTTGGCTGCTTGGCGGTGATCGGCGATCAGCTTGGCCACATCCAGGCCTTCGATCTGCCCGTCGATCACCCGCCACTGGCCGCCAATCATCATCCGGTCGGCCTTGTCGGCGCCGCACAGCAGCAGCGCGGAAATCGGGTCGTGGCTGCCGGAGAAGCGCAACTCATCCAGCTTGAAGAAGGCCATGTCCGCTTGCTTGCCCACGGCCAGCTCGCCGATATCGCTGCGCCCCAGCAGTTTGGCCGAACCCTTGCTGGCCCAGCCCAACACCAATTCCGGGGTGATCTTCTCGGCACCGTAGCGCAGGCGCTGGATATACAAAGCCTGGCGCGCTTCGAGGATCATGTTCGAGGCATCGTTGGAGGCCGAGCCATCCACGCCGAGGCCGATCGGCGCGCCGGCGGCTTCCAGATCAAGGGTCGGACAGATGCCCGAGGCCAGGCGCATATTCGAGCTTGGGCAATGGCAGATACCGGTGCCGGCCTGGCCCAGGCGGGCGATTTCATCCGGGTTGAAGTGGATGCCGTGGGCCAGCCAGGTGCGCGAGCTGAGCCAGCCGACGCTGTCCAGGTAATCCACGGTACGCAGGCCGAAGCGCTGCAGGCAGAAGTCTTCTTCGTCGAGAGTTTCCGCCAGGTGGGTGTGCAGGCGCACGTCCAGCTCCTCGGCCAGCTCGGCGCTCTGGCGCATGATTTCCTGGGTCACCGAGAACGGCGAGCAGGGCGCCAGGGCGATCTGCACCTGCGCACCATCGCCGCGTTGGTGGTAGTCATGGATCAGCCGTTGGCTGTCGGCCAGGATCACTTCGCCCTGTTGTACGGTCTGTTGCGGTGGCAGGCCGCCGTCGGCTTCGCCCAGGCTCATCGAGCCACGGGTGAGCATGGCGCGCATGCCCAATTCGCGCACGGCTTCGACCTGCACGTCGATGGCGTTTTCCAGGCCGCCGGGGAACAGGTAATGGTGGTCCGCCGCGGTGCTGCAACCGGACAGCAACAGTTCAGCCAGGGCCACTTTACTGGCCAGGGCGAGTTTCTCAGGGGTCAGGCGCGCCCATACCGGGTAGAGGGTTTTCAGCCAGGGAAACAACGGCTGATTGACCACCGGGCCCCAGGCGCGGGTCAGGGTTTGGTAGAAGTGGTGGTGGGTGTTGATCAGGCCCGGCAGCACCACATGCTCACGGGCATCGAAGGTGCGATTGCAGGGTTGGCTCGGCTGTTGGCCGGCCTTGAGCAGTTCGCTGATCACACCGTCTTCGATCACCAGCCCGCCGGCGGCGTCGAGGGTGTTGGCGGTGAAGATGGCGAGGGGGTTTTTGATCCAGATACGTGTAGCAGCCATTGAGTTGGCTCCTCTGAAGTTGGGTTCAGGTTAGCCAGCTCAGTGTTTACCCTGTCTGCTGATCCAGGTGCGCGGCCGGCGCAGGTGGCCGGGCGTGGCGCAGAAGATAGCGCCGTAATTGGCCTGCGGCAAGAGTGCAGGGTGGAATTTCTGACCAGAAGGTCAGCTGGCGAAGAGCCTGTTTATGATATCGCGAGCTAGAGCCATGCAAGGCAAAAACAGGCGAGGAAGCGGAGTTTACGAGCTGTAAATGAGCATTCCGAGCCTGTTTTTAACGCAGCAGGGCCGACGCGCAGCAGATCATAAACAGGCTCTCAGAACAGCTTGCGGTACTGGATAAAGCCCGAGCGTTCAGCGATGCGCTCATACAGCAGCATGGCCTTGCTGTTGCTCTCGTGGGTCAGCCAGTAGGTGCGCGAACAGCCTTGAGCCTGAGCCTCGCGGTAGACGTGTTCGATCAGCTGACGGCCGGCGCCGCTGCTGCGGATATCCTTGGCGATAAACAGGTCCTGCAGGTAGCAGTAGTCGCCAGGGGTCCAGGTCGAGCGGTGGTAGATCCAGTGCACCAGGCCAATCGCCTGGCCGTCATGCCAGGCTAGCGCGGCGTGCATCGGCTCGGCCGGGTCGAGAAAGCGCTGCCAGGTGATGTCGCTGGTCGCGGCGGCTATCTCGGTCATATAGAAGCGTTGATAGCCCTGCCACAGGGGCAGCCAGACGGCATGGTCGGCGCTGGTGACCGGACGGATCTCGACGGGAATGCGCACGGGCATGGCGGCAACCTCCTTGGCGTCAGTAGCTGGGTGATAGGCATTGCAAACAGGGTAGATGGTTTGACCCTGTTTGCCGCCATTCACTCCATTAGCGTGTGGCGCGGTAATCCTGGATCAGCATCCCCAGGTCTTCACGCGAGCATTCGGCCGGCAGATGGCTGCTCAGGTCGTAGCAACGCTGACCGAAGCCCATGGGCCAGTAAATGATGCTGTAGGGCGGCCAGAAGATCGACACCACGCGAAAGCGCGTGCGCAGCTTGCCTTCGCTCAGGGTTTCGCCGGTGACACTGGTCAGCCGATACGGCACGCCCGCTGTGCGGTTCCAGAAGAACGGACGGGTTTTCACCAGGCCTTGCGGGTGCTGTTCGGTGCGCTGGTTGACGCTGATGGTGCTGTGCTCGGGCAGCTTGAAGTAGGCCTTGGTGGAGCAGCCGGTGATGGCCAGCGCGAGCAGCAGAAACGTGACGAGGCGAAGCGACGACATGCAGGTACGTCCTTGTAAGTCGGTGGTTGAGTGGTCTGTAGGTTGGCGAGCGGACTCGCCGGGGGCGCGACTATAGCGACTTGTACGTCGGCAAGCAGCTACTTATTCGGCCCGTTCACCACACAGATCCAAGGCAAACCAGTGCTCCACCTCGGCTTGGCTCAGGCCGGCACCGAGCAGGGCAAACAGCTTGCCCAGGGCCGCTTCGCGGGTCATGCCGCCGGCGGAAATCAGCCCAGCGCTGGCCAGTTGGCTGCCGGCGGCGTACACGCCGAATTCGACATGGCCGTGCGGGCACTGGCTGATTGCGGCCATTACCACGCCGCGCTCATGCGCAGCCTTGAGCACGCCGAGCAGTTCGGCGTCGTCCGCAGGGCCCGTGCCGCTGCCGTAGCACTCCAGCAGCAGGCCTTGCACGCCGCTGTCGAGCACGGCGTGCAGGTGGCTGGCCTGGATGCCGGGATAGAACGGCAGCACGGCCAGGTTGACCGGCTTGCGCGGCTGGCGGTATTCGATGCTGACCGGGATGCTCTCGGCGCGGGCACTTTGGCGCTTGCGCGGCAGCACGTGGAAAGCATCGAAGGCATCACTGCGCAGCTTGCTGACCCGCGCGCCATGCAGCAGCGCGCCATTGAAATACAGGTGCACGCCTGGGGTGACGCCAGCCTGCAGCGCGCGCATGGCGCCGAACAGGTTGCCCCAGGCGTCACTGCCCTCGGCGCCGGCCGGCAGCATCGAGCCGCTGAGGATTACCGGTACCGGCAAGCCCAGCAGCAGAAAGCTCAGGGCGGCGGCGCTGTAGGCCAGGGTGTCGGTGCCGTGCAGCAGCAGCACGCCATCGCAACCGTCTTGCTCGATGCCGGCGCGAATCGCCGCGACCATCGCCAGCCAGTTGCTCTGGTTCATATTGGCGCTGTCGATGGGCGGCAGCAGCTCGCGGAAGGTCCATTGCGGCAGTGGCTGGGACTCCAGCACTTGCTGGCGGCGCAGGCGTGCATCGAAGCCGGACGCCGGGGCCAGGCCCGTGGCGCTCATTTGCATACCGATGGTGCCACCGGTGTAGAGCACCAGAAGTTTTTCACAACCCATCAGGGGGTCTCCGTACTTTCATTGTTCTTATAAGAAAACAGGGGGCCAAGCCCCCTGTTTATTACAGCTAATGCAGCTTTAGCAGCGACTTAGCGCTGATGCACGCTGTTGCCGATTTCCGCATGGTTGGCCGGGGCGTTTTGCGCCGCGTTAGGCCAGGCAGCTGGGTCGAGGTCCAGGTCAGCGAAGTTCTTCGCATCGAATACTGGCGACTCTATGCCGGCCTTGATCTGGTTGTCGTAGTCGCGCATCAGGCGCAGGCCGACCTTGAACAGCAGCACCAGAGCAATCAGGTTGGCAATTGCCAGCAGGCCCATGGTCACGTCGGCGAAGGCGAACACGGTGCCCAGATCCTGTACCGAACCCCAGAGTACCAGAGCCACTACCAGCACGCGGTAGACCACTACCGGTGCGCGCTTCTTGCTGAAGAAGCCCAGGGCGTTTTCACCCAGGTAGTAGTTGTAGATCAGGGTGGTGAACACGAACAGCAGCAGTGCGACGGTAACGAACACCCGGCCCCACTCACCGACTACGCTGGCGACGGCGGTCTGGGTCAGCACGACGCCGGCCATTTCGGTGCCTGGCTGATACACGCCCGACAGCAGGATGATCAGTGCGGTGCTGCTGCACAGGATGATTGTGTCGATAAATACGCTGAGCGACTGCACGATGCCCTGGGCTACCGGGTGCTTGACCTCAGCAACGGCGGCGACGTTCGGTGCACTGCCGAGGCCCGCTTCGTTGGAGAACAGGCCGCGCTTCACGCCCATCAGGATGGCCGCGCCAATACCACCGGCAAACGCAGGCTCTAGACCGAACGCGCTCTTGAAGATCAGCACCAGGGTCGCCGGGACGGCGTCGATGTTGCTGCCGATCACGAACAGCGCCATGGCAATGTAGGAGAAGGCCATCACTGGCACCAGCACGTCAGCGAACTTGGCGATGCGCTTGATGCCGCCGAAGATGATCAGGCCGATCACCACGGTGAGGATCAGGCCGCTGACATAGGTCGGCAGACCGAAGGTGTCATGCATCGAGCTGGCCACGGTGTAGGACTGCACGGCGTTGAAGCCGAAGCCGAACGTCACCAGCAGCAGGATCGACACCACAATGCCCAACCAGCGCTGGCCGAGGCCGTGCTGGATGTAGAAGGCCGGGCCACCGCGGTAGGTGCCGTCGTCTTCACGGCGCTTGTACAGCTGCGCCAGGGAACACTCGAAGTAGCTGGTGGCCATGCCGACCAGGGCTACGACCCACATCCAGAAGATCGCGCCCGGGCCACCGAGCATGATTGCCACCGACACACCGGCGATGTTGCCGGCACCGACGCGGCCGGCTACCGAGAGCATCAGCGCTTGGAACGAGCTGAGCTGGCCCGGCTGACGCTGAAAGGCCTCACTGAAGATGCGGAACATGCTGCCGAAGTAGCGAAACTGGACGAAACGCGAGGCGATGGTGAAGTACAGACCAAGGCCGATCAGCATCACGATCAGCAGCTTGCTCCAGATCAGGTCGTTGAGAATATCGAGCATGGCAGTGAGGTCTCTCTTGTTGTTTTGTGAAGGAAATATGGGCGGGGCCGAATGGTTGAGCAGACGCGGCTGTGGTGCAATTTCGCGGATGGCGGCGAACTGACGCGAGTTGATGCTAGAATCGCGCCGCTCGCATCACCAGGAAAACCGCCATGTCCGACCATCTAGGCCCCAATCTAAAGCTGTTGTGTGGCCATTACCGGTCAATCGCCGAGGTTTGCCGCAAGCTCGCGATCAATCGCGCCCAGTTCAATAAATACCTGAGCGGACAGAGCCGACCAACGGCCTACAACCTCAAGCGCATCTGCGACTTTTTCGGCGTTGAGGCCTACGAGCTGAGCTTGCCCGCCGAGCAGTTTGCTGACCTGATTGGCGCGCGCACGCCGGGCCAGGATGCCGGTGCGCGCAGCGACGCGCTGATGGAATTGCTCAAGCCGCTGCGCGCGCATGCCGGCAACCTGTCGCGCTATTGCGGCTACTACTTCGAATACTCCAACTGCATGTCGGTGCCGGGCACCGTGCTGTTGTCGCTGGTGCAGCTGTGGGAGGAAGACGGCGACTTTCTGTTCGAGCGCCAGGAGCGTCAGGAGCGTTCCGCCAGCGCCGACGTGCAGGGTGAGGATTGGGTGCGCTGCCGTTATCTGGGCGCCGCGTTCCAGCTGCAGGATCGGCTGTTTCTGATGGACTACGAATCGCTGACCCTCAACGAGATGAGCCAGACCATCCTCATCCCCAGCTACAAGAGCCGTATTACCCGCCTGAATGGCCTGAAAACCGGCGTCTCCAGCGGTGACCGGCGCAGCCCCGCCTGCACCCGTGTGGTCTGGGAATACCTGGGCACCGAAATCAACCGCATCAGCGCCTACCGCCAGGTACGCCTGTATCGCCCGGATGATCCGCGCATCGACGACGATGTGCGCCAGCGCCTGTCGGTGGGCCCGCTAAAGAACGGCCTGTTCGAGATCGAATAAGCGATACGGGTGGCCCAAGCCGCATACGCGTCGAGGCCGGGCGCAGCGTTGGGCTTCGCTGCGCTCAACGCCAACCTACTGTTTATTTCCTCGTATCTTCCAGGCGCTGTTTCTGTTGTCCGTTGGCGTTGAAGTTATCCGCCGCCAGCCAGCGCTGGAAAGCCTCGCGTACTGCCGGCCAGTCGCCGTCGATGATGGCGAACCAGGCGGTGTCGCGGTTGCGGCCTTTGCGCACCATATGTTGGCGAAACAGCCCTTCGGCAGTGAAACCGAAGCGTTCGGCGGCGCGCATCGAGCGGGCGTTGGCGGCATCGCACTTCCATTCCAGACGGCGGTAACCGAGGTCGTCGAAGGCGTGTCGGGCCAGCAGGTAGACCGCCTCGGTGGCGCCGGGTGTGCGCTGCATGGGCGCACCGAAGGCGACATGGCCGATCTCGATACAACCGTCCTGCGGCGTGATGCGCAGGTAACTGAACAGCCCCAGGGCTTTTCCGCTGGCATTGTCGAGCACTGCGTAGAACAGCGGGTCGCGGCTGCTGGCGTTGCCGGCCAACCAGGTATCGAACTCGGCCCGTACGTTGAACGGGCCGTAGGGCAGGTAGTCCCACAGTGCCGGGTCCGGTCCCTGCAGCGCGGCCCACAGGTCATCGCCGTGGTGTGCGCTGTCGAGGGGCGCCAGGTGGACGAAACGTCCAGGCAGTTCACGCTGATCGGGTGCCGGACGCGGCTGCCAGTGAGTGAGGTCGATGGTCATCAGAAGAGCTTCCTGTATTGGATAAAACCCGAGCGTTCGGCGATGCGGTCGTAGAGCTGACGGCCGGGGTAGTTGGTTTCCTGGGTCAGCCAATGCACGCGGCTGCAGCCGGCTGCCTGGGCCTGGGCATAGACGTGTTCGATCAGCAGCCGGCCGATGCCGCCGCCGCGCTGATCGGCGCCGACAAATAGATCCTGCAGGTAGCAGCTGTGTTCCACCGACCAATTAGTGCGGTGGAAGATCCACTGCACCAGTCCCACGGCCTGGCCGTCGCGCCAGGCGAGGGCGGCATGGGTGGGTTCGCTTGGGTCGAGAAAGCGCTGCCAGGTCATGGCGCTGACCTCGGCGGGCAGCTCGCTTTGGTAGAAGTGCAGATAGCCCCGCCACAGCGGTAGCCAGGCGGCGTGATCAGCGCTGCTGACGGGACGAATTTCAATGCTCATGGCGCTTCCTTGGCTAGGTGTTGGGTATTGATTTGTGCGGCCAGTGCGCGGTCGCGCGGGTCATGGCTGGCGTGCAGGCCCTCGCGCACGCCGGTTTGGTCGGCCTGGCTGCGGTTCTGCCCGAGCTTCCATTTGCCCTCCAGGCGTTCGATGGGCAAGGCGAAGCCGACGATGGCGCGCAACATACTGTCGATGTACTCGCGCGGTGCATCGCTGACTGCCCAGGGTTGCGGGCGCTCGGCTTCATGCAGCGTGCTGAGGCGGCTGACCAGCTGCAGCAGGCGCTCGGCGTCATCGAACACTTCGGCGCGGCCATGGGCCTGCACGCTGATGTAGTTCCAGGTCGGCACCACCTTGCCGTGCTCGGCCTTGGCGGCGTACCAGGACGGGCTGATATAGGCCTCCGCTCCTTGGAAAATCACCAGCGCCGGGCTGCCTTCGGCGAGGTCACGCCACTGCGGGTTGGCGCGGGCAAAGTGACCGTACAACGTGCCGTAGGGGCCTTCGCCTGCTTCCAGCAGCAGCGGAAGATTGCTGGCGAGCAGGCCCTGGTTACCGTGGCTGACCAGCGTCGGCAGGCGCGTGGCGTGCATCTGCTGGTGCAGCGTGGCGAGGTCGTCCTGGCGGAAGGCGGCGGGCGTGTACATGGGCGGGCTCCTGAGCTGGTGAAGCCATACTAGGCAGCGTATTGGTCTGTTGTAAGATCCACTTTCTGCGACTTTTATGGAGCCAATCGCTATGGCCATTTCGTCCGCTGCGCCGCTGCCGGTCGATCTCTCTGGCATCCAGCTCGACCCACAGCAGGGGTTGGCGCGTCAGCTGTATCAGGCGCTGCGTGAGCGCATCCTCGATGGTCGTCTGCAACGCCGCACGCGCTTGCCGGCCAGCCGCGATCTGGCCAGCCTGCTGGGCATCTCGCGCAACACCGTGACCCGCGCCTTCGATCAGCTGTATGCCGAGGGTTATATCGAAGGGCGGATCGGGGCCGGCACTTATGTGGCCGAGTTGAGCGGGGCGACGCGGCCGGCTCCAGCGCCTCCAGTGCAACCGTCCGGCAGCCCGCAGAGTGCGGCTTTGCAGCTATTGCAGAGCCATCATCTGAACCCGCCATTAAGCGGCGCGCCACGGGCGTTTCGCGTTGGCGTGCCGGCCTTTGATCTGTTTCCCTTCGAGACCTGGGCGCGCCTGTCCGCGCGCTTCTGGCGCAAACCATCGCCGGCGCGGCTGGGCTATGGCGACCCGGCCGGTGATTGGCAGCTGCGCGAGTTGATCGCCGCCTACCTGCGCAACAGCCGTGGCCTGCATTGCGACCCGGCGCAGATCGTCGTAACCAATGGCGCGCAGCAGGCCATCAGCCTGTGCGCGCAACTGCTGGTTACCCCTGGCGCACGGGTGGCCGTGGAAAACCCCGGCTACCGCGCCGCCGGCCATGCCCTGGCGATAGCTGGAGCGCAGCTGTGCGGCGTGGCGGTGGATGATGAAGGCATGAACACCGCTGCGTTGGAACAGGTCGAAGGGTGCCGGCTGGTTTACCTGACGCCATCGCACCAATACCCGACCGGCGTCACCCTGTCGCTGGCGCGGCGTCTGCAGCTGCTGGAATGGGCCGAGCGCAATGATGGCCTGATCATCGAGGACGATTACGACGGCGAGTACCGCTACAGCGGCACGCCGCTGGCGCCCTTGGCCGCTCTCGACCGCCAGGGCCGGGTGCTGTATGTCGGCACCTTCTGCAAGATTGCCTTTCCGGCGTTGCGTCTGGGTTATCTGGTATTGCCGCCAGCCCTGGCCGAAGCCTTCGCCCAACGCCGCGCCCTGGATATGCGCCATTCGGAAATCGGCACCCAGGCGGTGATGGCCGAATTTATCGCCGCCGGGCATTTTCAACGGCATATCCGCCGTATGCGCACGGCCGCCCGCAGTCGTCGCGACGCGCTGCTGGCCGGTTGGCCCGAGTCGGTGCCGGGCTGCGCGCCGTTGCCGGTGGTGGAGGCCGGGTTGCATCTGTGCGTGCGGGTCGACAGCCTGGCCCGCGAGCGTGCGCTGATCAGCGCCGCCGCACGGGTTGGGGTGGAGATAAGTGCGCTCAGTAGCTACTGGCTACCCGACAGCAGCACCCCAGAAGACCAGCGCGCCGGGCTGGTGCTGGGTTTTGCCGCGGTGCCCGAAGCGCAAATCGCCGAGGCCCTGCAGGCATTGCGCAAGGCCTGGCAGCTTTAGCCGTGCGAGGTGCTCAGGCGTAGGATGGGTGGTAACCCATCAACTGGCTGCTGGCTGATGGGTTACCACCCATCCTACGGGCTCAAATCCCGAACCAATGCCGCTTGCCTGGCAAGGGCAGCGCAGGACTGGTCTTAAGTGAACGGCATTCAACACAGCTCGGGATTTTTCGCGCAGCTGCCGTAGCCTTCGCTGCGCATCTGTTCCAGGGCTGCCTGCAGGCGCTCGATCACTTCGTCCGGGGTGTCCTTGTTTAGCGCCAGGTACAGCTGCGAGGTTTCGAAGCTGAGCACGGTTTGCAGATCATCGGCGCCCTGCTCTTTGGCGTACACGCGCCACACCGGGTCGGAGGTGGCCCATAGGTCGATCTGTCCGCGTTGCAGCTTGCGGATATTTTCCTGGTCGCGCAGGGCGTTTTGCGGGGTGAAACCCAGGCGCTCCAGATGCTGGCTGACCGCCGCGCTCTGGTAGGCGCCGATGCGGTAGGCCTTGGCCTGTTCCAGAGTGCTCAGTTGCGGGTGGCTGCCTTTACGGCCGACCAGCACGCTCTGGTACTGGGCGATAGGCCCGACCCACTTGAACAGCGGCTTGCGCGCCTCGCTCATGGAGGTAGAGAACAGGCCGTGGTTGGCGGTGGTCATGGTCTGTTGGTAGATGCGGTCCCAGGGGAAGCGCAGGGTCAGGCTGTAGTCGATGCCGGCGCGCTTGAACATCTCGCGCACGGTATCGGCACTGACGCCCTGGATCTGCGCATCGCGGGCGAAATTCTTGCCGTGCTCGGCCATGTTGAACGGCGGGAAGTTTTCCGTCAGCAGCACCATCTTGTAATCGGGCGGCAAGGCGGCCTGACTCAGGGGGCTGAACAGTAGGCTCAGCAGCAGAGCGGCCAGGCCGTTGCCAGGTTTGTTCCACAGGTGTTGAAGAAGCTGCAGCATGGGTTTCTGCCTTTTTATTGTTGTCTGGGAGTGGCATCGCCAGCCGCCCTGGTGAGGCGAGGCTGGCGGATGCCACGGCTGTTGCTATCAGGAAGCCCGCTTGGTCAGCGCGGTGGCGAAGGGGTGTATGCCGACACAGGACGTCGTCACGACGCTGACCAGGCGGGCTGTTCGGTGCCAGGGGCGCAGGGGTTGCCTGCTGCCGCCTGTTGTTGCGTGACTAAGCGGTGATGTCGGTAAACGCTCAGCCGCTGTAGTCACTGGCATCGGGTTGCCTTGCTCAGTCCGCAGCTATTACTGCGCGTTGTCGCTGTTGTAGATCTCGCGATCCAGCTCCTTCTCGCTGCTGCCAACCAAGGTGGTGGTCATCAGGTCGCCGGCGACGTTGACCGTGGTGCGCGCCATATCGAGGATGCGGTCGATACCGGCAATCAGCGCCACGCCTTCCAGCGGCAGGCCGACCGAGGTCAGCACCAGGCCGAGCATGATCAACCCGGCGCCAGGTACACCGGCGGTGCCGATCGAGGCCAGGGTGGCGGTGAGGATGATCATCAGATACTGGCCGGCATTCAGGTCGACGCCGAAGGCCTGGGCGATAAACAGCGCCAGTACGCCCTGATAAATGGCGGTGCCGTCCATATTGATGGTCGCGCCCACCGGCAGCACGAAACCGGCCACGCCCTGGGACACGCCGAGGTTCTTGCGCGCACATTCAATCGACACCGGCAGGGTGCCGGCGCTGCTTGAAGTACTGAAGGCCACGGCCAATGCCGGCGCCACGCCCTTGAAGAAGCGCAGCGGGCTAAGCCGCGCGAGCAAGCCCAGCAGGCCGCCATACACCAGCAGCATATGGGTGATGCTGGCCAGGTAGATCACCCCGATCACGCCGGCCAGCGGCAGCAGCACTTCGATGCCGTGGGAGGCCACTACGCCGGCGATCAGCGCAAATACGCCGATGGGCGCGCAGCGCATCACCAGGTCGGTGAGCTTGTAGAACACCTCGGCCAGGCTGTCGAACAGCTTGACTGCCGGCGCGGCTTTTTCGCCGATCAGGTTCATGCTCACGCCCAGGGCGATGGCGAACACGATGATCTGCAGGATATTGCCTTCGGCGAAGGCGGCCACCGGATTGGTCGGTACCAGGCCCACCAGAATCTGCACCAGCGACGGCGCCTGCTTGGTTTCCTGCACGCCGCTGGCCACCATATTCATCCCTTCACCCGGGGTGAACAGGGCGCCGAACAGCAGGCCGATACTCACCGCAAAGGCGGTGGTGATCAGGTAGATGGCGATGGTCTTGACGCTGATGCGGCCGAGTTTGGCGCTGTCGCTCATGGCCGTGATACCGGCCACCAGTGAGACGAACACCAGTGGCACGATCAGCATCTTGATTGCATTGAGGAACAGCGTGCCGATGGGCGCCAGCACCAGGGCGTCGGCCTTGAACAGCACGCCGGTCAGTACGCCAAGGCCGAGGCCGATAAGGATTTGTTGCCACAGCGGCATGCGCCGCAAAAAGCTTAGGGAAGAAGTACTGCTCTGACTCATGGTTATCACCCGGATTATCGTTTTTGTGGGGCCGTCTGTGCGGCCTTGAGCGGTGCCGCCCGGCAGGCGAGGGCGGAAAACCAGTTACCCAGATGCTGGGCGCTGGTTACAAAAAACGCGCCGTTCCTGGCGGATACGGCGCGTGTGGTGCTCTGTGGGTCAGCCCGGTAGCAGGGGTACCAGGCGTGGCGCGATCATGTTCTCGGGGCGCAGGATGTCGGCCAGTTCGGCGTCACCCAGCAGTTTCTCTTCGCGCACCAGCTCCAGTACGCCGCGGCCCGTTTCCAGCGCCACCTTGGCAATGCGCGTGGCGTTTTCGTAGCCGATATAGGGGTTGAGTGCGGTGATCAGGCCGATGGAGTTTTCCATCAGTTCACGGCAGCGCGCTTCGTTGGCGGTGATGCCGTCGATGCACAGCTCGC
Organism: Pseudomonas sp.; assembly: GCF_030690725.1. Lineage (GTDB taxonomy): Bacteria > Pseudomonadota > Gammaproteobacteria > Pseudomonadales > Pseudomonadaceae > Aquipseudomonas. The sequence goes on from NZ_JAUYGD010000034.1 coordinate 117,879, forward strand.
GCAGCATATCCATGGCGCGGGTCAGCAGGCGGATCGAGTCGAATATCTTGTAGGCGATCAGTGGCTCCATCACGTTCAGCTGCAGCTGGCCGCCTTCGGCTGCCATGGTCAGCGCCAGGTCGTTGCCAATCACTTCAAAGGCCACCTGGTTGACCGCTTCCGGGATTACCGGGTTGACCTTGCCGGGCATGATCGAGCTGCCTGGCTGGCGCGGCGGCAGATTGATTTCATTGATGCCGGTGCGTGGGCCGCTGGAGAGCAGGCGCAGGTCGTTGCACATCTTCGACAGCTTCACTGCGGTGCGCTTGAGCATGCCGGAGAACAGTACAAAGGCGCCCATGTCACTGGTGGCTTCGATCAGGTCGGCGGCCGGGGTCAGCGGCTGGCCGCTGATGATCGCCAGGCGCTTGACCGCCAGCAGCTGGTACTGCGGGTCAGCGTTGATGCCGGTGCCAATCGCGGTGCCGCCCAGGTTCACTTCGGTGAGCAGGGTCGGGGCGAGCAGCTTGAGGTGCTGCAGGTCTTCACCCAAGGTGGTGGCGAAGGCGCGGAATTCCTGGCCGAGGGTCATCGGCACGGCGTCCTGCAGTTGGGTGCGGCCCATCTTCAGTACGTGGCCGAACTCCAGCTGCTTTTTAGCGAGCGACTGGATCAGCTTGTCCAGGGCAGTGAGCAGGCTGTCGTGGCCGAGCAGCAGGCCGAGGCGGATGGCGGTGGGGTAGGCGTCGTTGGTCGACTGCGCCATGTTCACGTCGTTGTTCGGGTGCAGCTGCTTGTAGTCACCTTTCTCGAAGCCCATGGCTTCGAGGGCAATATTGGCGATGACTTCGTTGGCATTCATGTTGGTCGAGGTGCCGGCCCCGCCCTGGATCATGTCGACCACGAACTGGTCGTGAAACTCACCCTGAATGATGCGTGCGCAGGCGGTGCTGATTGCCGTGTGCTTGGCGGCGGACAGGTGGCCCAGCTCGCGGTTGGCGTCGGCAGCGGCCTGCTTGACCATGGCCAGGGCAACCACCAGTTTCGGGTAGTGCGACAGCGTCACGCCGGACAGGCGGAAGTTCTGCACGGCGCGCAGGGTCTGGATGCCGTAATAGGCGTCAGCAGGAACGTCGAGGGTGCCGAGCAGGTCTTTTTCGAGGCGAGTAGATGCAGCAGGGGACATGATCAAGGTCATCTCAGGAAATACGGCATATGCCGCGATGGCCCGTAGGTTAGGGGCTGCAGCTTGATGCTGGCCAATGCTGTTAAGCGCTGGGTCATGCATAATCGGCATAACCTTGGCGTGACCGCGATGTGGTAGCAAACGTAGACGTAGGGTGGATGACGCTTTACCCATCCACCACAAGCGAATGCCGGCTGGGTGGTGGATGAAAAGAGCGTCATCCACCCTACAAAAACAGGAGTGACGATGAACCTTGAAAGCAAATGGCTGGAAGACTTTGTCACCCTGGCCGCCACTCGCAGTTTTTCCCAGGCGGCGCAAAAGCGCTTTGTCACCCAGCCGGCGTTTAGTCGGCGGATTCGCAGCCTGGAGAACATGCTCGGCCTGACCCTGGTCAACCGCGCCTGCACACCCATCGAGCTGACTGAATCCGGCCAGCTGTTTCTGGTCACGGCGCGGAGCATGGTCGAGCAGCTCGGCGAGGTGGTGCGTCACCTGCATAACCTTGAAGGCCAGCAGGGCGAGGTGATGCAGATTGCCGCCGCGCACTCGCTGACCCTGGGGTTTTTCCCCGAATGGATCGCCCGCCTGCGCCGCGAGGGTCTGCCGTTGACCACCCGTCTGGTGGCGACCAACGTCGGCGAAGCGGTGCATGCGCTGCGCGAAGGCGCCTGCGACCTGATCCTCGCCTACTACGACCCCGACGCTGCGTTGCAGATGGACCCGGAAATCTTCCCCTCGCTGCACCTGGGCCGCACGGAAATGCTCCCGGTGTGCGCGGTGGGCGAAGACGGCGCGCCGCTGTTCGACCTCAATAGCGGCCAGAGTGTGCCGCTGCTGGCCTACAGTGCGGGGGCGTTTCTCGGTCGCTCGGTCAACCTGCTGCTACGCCAACGGGCGTTGCGCTCGACCACGGTGTACGAAACGGCGATGGCCGACAGCCTGAAAAGCATGGCCTTGCAGGGCATGGGCGTGGCCTGGGTGCCACGGCTGAGCGTGACCGCTGAACTGGCTCGAGGCGAGCTGGTGGTGTGCGGCGATGAGCAGTGGCAAGCGCCGCTGGAAATCCGCCTGTACCGCTGCGCCCTGGTGCGCAAGGCTTCGGTGCGCTTGCTCTGGCGCAAACTGGAAAGCGGCGAGGTCGGCCGCTGAGCGTAGGAGCGGGCCATGCCCGCGATATTGTGGTTTCGCGGGCTTGGCCCGCTCCTACGGAATAGGCATCCTGCGTTGCTTCAGGTACCCGACTTGATGGTGTTCCACACCCGCGTACGTACGCGTTCGATCTTCTGCGGCAGCGGTTGCAGCACGTAGAGGGTTTTCTGCGCTTCGGCGGTTGGGGTCAGGCCGGGGTTGTCGCGGATTTCTGCGCCCACCAGCGGCATGCCGTCTTTGTTTGGGTTGGGGTAACCGAGAAAATCGCTGATCGGTGCCACCACTGCTGGTTCGAGCAGGTTGTTGAGGAGCTCATGGGCTTCGGTGACGTTCTTCGCGCTTTTCGGGATGGCGAAGGAGTCGTACCACAGCGGCGCGCCTTCCTTCGGCAGGCGCCAGTCGACCACCACGCCGTTGCCGGCTTCCTTGGCGCGGTTGGCGAACTGGTAGAAGCTGCCCGAGTAACCGATGGCCACGCAGATGTCGCCGTTGGCGATATCGGTCATGTACTTGGCGGAGTGGAAGTAGGCGATGTGGGGGCGAATTTTCAGCATCAGCGCGCTGGCTTTCTCGTAGTCCTCGGGTTTGGTGCTGTTGGGGTCGAGGCCCAGGTAGTGCAGGGCGATGGGCAGGATATCGCCGGGCGAATCAAGCATGGCCACGCCGCACTGCTTGAGCTTGCTGATGTTCTCTTCCTTGAAGATCAGGTCCCAGCTGTCCACTGGCGCATCGGCGCCGAGCACGGCCTTGACCTTGTCCGGGTTAAAGCCGATCAGCACGGTGCCGTACATGTAGGGCACGGCGTATTGGTTGCCGGGGTCGTTGGCGGTCATCAGCTGCAGCAGACCGGGGTCGAGGTGCTGCCAATTCGGTAGCTTGCTCTTGTCGAGTTTCTGGAACACCCCGGCCTTGATCTGGGTGTCGAGGAAGGTGTTGGTCGGCACCACCAGGTCATAGCCGGAGTTGCCGGTCAGCAGCTTGGCTTCCAGCGCTTCGTTGGTGTCGAACACATCCCAGGTCAGCTTGATGCCGCTTTTTTCCTGAAACTCCTTGGGCACCGAGGGCAGCATATAGTCGGCCCAGTTGTACACGCGCAGTTCGCGCGGCTTCTCGGGCGTTTGTGCCTGGGCTTGGCCAAGGCCGCTGAGTAAGGCACCGACGCAGAGTGTGGTGGCCAGGTTACGGGTGAGTCTGTTCATCAGGGTCACTCCAGTTTTGTTGTCATTCTTGTGTCGTGCCAGAAGTCACGGGGCGTAGGGTGGATGGCGCTTTATCCATCCACCACAGGTATGTGGCGCGCTAGCGGTGGACGAAAACAGCGTCGTCCACCCTACGGAGTGCCCGCCTCGAACCCCTCCAGCACGTTGACCGCGTTGACGCCGATGGCCTCCACCGCATAACCGCCTTCCATCACAAACAGCGTCGGCAGGCCGAGTGCGGCGATGCGTTTGCCCATGGCCAGGTAATCTGGGCTGTCGAGCTTGAACTGGGAAATCGGGTCGTCCTTGAAGGTGTCCACGCCCAGCGACACCACAATCACTTCGGCGCCGTATTCGGCGATGCGTTGGCAGGCTTCATCCAGTGCTGCGCTCCACACTTCCCAGGGGCTGCCCATGGCCAATGGGTAGTTGAAGTTGCAGCCTTCGCCGGCACCCTCGCCGCGTTCATCGGTATAGCCGAGAAAGAACGGGAACTCGTCGGCGGGGTCGCCGTGGATCGAGGCGAACAGCACGTCATTGCGGGTGTAGAAGATGTCCTGGGTGCCGTTACCGTGGTGGTAATCGACATCGAGGATTGCCACGCGCTGCTTGCCCTGGTCGAGAAACGCCTGGGCGGCGATGGCGGCGTTGTTCAGGTAGCAGTAGCCGCCCATCAGCTCGCCAGCGGCGTGATGGCCCGGCGGGCGGCACAGGGCGAAGGCGCTATGGGCGCCGCCCGCAATTGCTTGCTGGGCGCTTAGCGCCACCTGCGCGGCACTGTAAGCCGCTTGCCAGGTGCCAGCGGTAATCGGCGCACCGCCATCGAAGCTGTAGTAACCGAGCTGGCCGTGCAAATCCCTGGGGATGACCGCGCGCAGGGTCCGCGCCGGCCAGGTAAAGGGCAGCAGATCGCCGCTGCCGTTCTGCGCCTGCCAGCGCTCCCAGGCACCCTTGAAGAAGTCCAGATACGCGCCGCTGTGGATGCGCTCAATCGGCGCAAGGCCGAAGTCCTGCGGCGGGCGCACATCGCCGAGCTGGCGATCCTTGACGCGTTGGAGGATATGGTCGGCGCGTTGTGGCTTCTCGAAACAGGGCATCAGCTGGCCGTCGATCAGCTCGCAGCTGCCGTGGTGCAGGTGATGGTCGTCGCTGTAAAAGGTCAGCATGCAGGTGGCTCCCAGGCTTGTTGTTCTGGCAGCCATTGTTCGCCCGTATGGCGCTGCGAAAGAACGCTGACAACGGCCAAAAGGGGATCGAAATGGCCAAAAAAATCGCCGGGAGCGATTTTTAACGTCGCGCAGCGATGGCCCGCAGGGTGGCTGCCAGGGATGGCAGCCATAAATTGCGCGACCGCCTTGGCATTTCGTAGGAGGCGCTTTAGCGGCGAGCTTTTAAAAGCGGTTGTCGCGGATACGACTGCAGGGATGCAGGAGGTAGCGCCGCGCCGGCTCCCGGCCGGCTTGCGGCATTCACCACATCCCTGTGGATTGCGAAGCAGGATGCCGGAGCCGAAAGCCCCTCCCACAAATTCCTGCCACCGCGCGGTGCAGGGTCAGGCACGAAAACGGCTTGGCGGCACGCCGCTCCAGCGTTGGAAGGCATGGCGAAAACTGGCTGTTTCGCTAAAGCCGAGGTATTCGGCAATCCGGCAGATCGGCCATTCCTCTTGGCCAAGCAGGGTTTTTGCCCGCTCAAAACGCAGCTCATCGAGCAGTTCCTGATAGTGGGTGCCCAATTCCTGCAGATGCCGACGCAGGGTGCGCGGTGAGCAGTGCATCTGCTGCGCCAGCTGTTCCAGGCCGGGTGGCGCGGTGAGCTGCTCGGTCAATAACTGGCGGATACGCGCGAGCCAGGCCTGGCGGCTGTTGAACTCGCTGTTTTGCTTGCGGCAGCGCTCAAGCATTTCCCGGTGGGTCACCGCATCGGCCAGCGGTAGTGGGTGTTGCAGCCAGCTGGCGGGAAAGGCGAAGGCGTTGCGTGCCGCGTCAAACTGCAGCGGGCAGGCGAAGCTGTGCGGGTAGCGCGCACTGTAGTCCGGCTCGCTGTAGCGAAACTGCGCGGCGCTGAGCGGCAGAGGTTGCCCTAGCAGGTCGTCGCTGATCAATTTGAGCGAGGCCAGGCACATTTCCAGGTTGAAGACTTCCAGCGCGGGTGCGTGCTGATAGTCGCTGGCGCTGACCCAGGCCAGCTTGCCCTCTAGGTGCATATCCAGCTTGAAGTAGGTGCCGAGCAGCGCCGGGTACTGCAGCATCAGCCGCCAGGCGTCACCAAAGGTGGCACTGGAGAGTGCGGCGTAACCGACCATGCCATAAGCCGACACATGCATGCGCCGGCCCAGCTCCAGGCCCAGATCACTGCGTAGCTGCAGGGCATTGGCGCAGACCTGCAATTCCTGGGTGCGGGTGATGCGCGTGTCGGCGCAGGCCAGATCAGCCATAGCAATACCGCTGCCGGCCAATAGCGGCTCGGTCAGTTCGACTTGTGTGGCAAAGATTTCCAGGATCTGCGAAACCACATGCAGGGTGGTCAGGTGGGCGTGCAACATCGGGGCAACCACAACAGTTCAGAATGCCTGAATGAGGCAAGAACTATGCCGCGGCACCGCTGCAGTCCGGGGCTATCCGGGCCGCTGCGGGCTAACCAGGTTTAGCGATTACGCAGGAACGCGTTGATAAAGTCGCCCTGATTGGGTGCTTTTTCATGGGTGGTGAACACCAGGCCTGCATCGCTTTCGCGCAATTTGAGCTCTGCGTCAAAGCTGCACTGCACGGTTTTCAGGCCTTTGGCGGCAGCCTTTTGCTCATCGCCGTTCTGGCACAGATTGGCCAGCTGGCTGACCACTTCACCGCAGAAACTCGGCACGCTGAGGCGCTTGAGCTTGTCGTCGTCGATGGCGTTCCACTCAACCTCCGTGACCAGCGTGGTGCCGCAGGCCTTCGAGGCGTCCTGGTCGATCTGTTGCAGTTGTGCGCTGAAGTCGGCCACGCGCTGCTCGCGGTCGAAGCGGCTCAGCTTGTCCTGAATGCCCTTTTTCTTTTGCTGCTCATATAAGGCCAACAGGTTGGCGGGTTTGGCCTCTTTGCTCTTGGTTTCGTCGAAGCCCAGCTCAAAGCCGTCGGTATTGGGCAGGTACAGCTGGAAGCGCTCGCCACCCCAGCCCTGACGCTTGACCAGCATGTTGTAGGCGCTGCCATTGAGGGTGGTGGTGTAATCGCGCTCATCGTTGCCGCGCTCGCTGATAGTGCTCAGTAGCACCACTTCATCCAGCGGGTGATTGATGCCGCTGACCTGGATCAGCGCCTGCTTGCCGTCGCTGCTGGGCGCGACAGTGACACTGATGCCTTTGCCGGCAGCGAACACTTGTGGGTATTTGGCCAGTTCCAGGGCGCTGGCGTTGAGGGTGAACAGCGAGGCGGCGAGTAGCAGTGACAGCCTTGTCATGGTGGTGTCCTTGGTCGTTAAAAGAGTGCCCAGTATAGCCAGGCCTCCGGCCGCGATTTGTGCGCCAGGTCTGCTCGTGGCGTTCGCCCGGCGTTGCCTTGACCTGCCGCCTGGTGTCGCGGTGGGCGGCCCGCGACAAACGGCGTGCCGGGGTGCACCCCAGCCCAGGCTTTACGGTATACTGCGCGGCCTTTGGCGGTCCGCACCGCCATAATTCATACACTAACAAGCCACGCCTGGTTTCCAGCGTGGCTTGTTAGTTTCTGCAGCGCCTACGGGCACTTGATGAAGAAGAGGCACGACGATGAGCGCACTGGTTGGCGTGATCATGGGCTCCAAGTCCGATTGGTCCACCCTTAGCCACACCGCCGAGATGCTGGACAAACTGGGCATTCCGTATGAAGTGAAGGTGGTTTCTGCCCACCGCACCCCGGACCTGCTGTTCCAGTACGCCGAAGAAGCGGACGGCCGTGGCATTCAGGTGATCATCGCCGGTGCCGGCGGTGCAGCGCATCTGCCGGGCATGTGTGCGGCCAAGACCCACCTGCCGGTACTCGGTGTGCCGGTGCAATCGGCGGTGCTCTCGGGTGTCGATTCGCTGCTGTCGATCGTGCAGATGCCCGCCGGTATTCCGGTCGCCACCCTGGCCATCGGCAAGGCCGGCGCAATCAATGCCGCGCTGCTGGCCGCAAGCATCCTCGGTCACCAGCACCCGCAGTTCCATGAGCGGCTGAAAGCGTTCCGTACCGAGCAGACTGAATCCGTGCTGGAGAATCCGGACCCGCGTGAGGCTTAAAGCCCATTCCATCAGGGGCTGCGACACGGCGCACTTGAACGCTGTCCGCTGCTCGGAATGCTCATTTACCGGCGTAAACTCCGCTTCCTGCGCTGCGGGCAACGTTCAACTGCTTGGTCTCGCCACCTGCTGAAAGGGGCTTTGTTATGAAAATTGGTGTAATCGGTGGCGGCCAGTTGGGCCGCATGTTGGCTCTGGCAGGCACGCCGCTGGGGATGAACTTCGCCTTCCTTGACCCCGCGCCGGATGCCTGCGCGCAAGCGCTGGGCGAGCATATCCGCGCCGATTACGGCGATCAGGATCACCTGCGTCAGCTGGCCGATGAAGTCGATCTGGTGACCTTCGAGTTCGAAAGCGTGCCGGCCGAAACCGTGGCTTTCCTCTCGCAGTTCGTCCCGGTGTACCCGAGTGCCGAAGCCCTGCGCATCGCCCGTGATCGCTGGTTCGAAAAATCCATGTTCAAGGACCTCGGCATCCCCACCCCGGATTTTGCCGATATCCAATCGCAGGCTGATCTTGACGCCGCTGTGGCCAGCATCGGCCTGCCGGCGGTGATGAAGACCCGCACCCTGGGCTACGACGGCAAGGGCCAGAAGGTCCTGCGCAAGGCCGAAGATGTCGTCGGCGCTTTTGCCGAGCTGGGCAGCGTGCCATGCATCCTCGAAGGCTTCGTGCCCTTCACTGGCGAAGTGTCGCTGGTGGCAGTGCGTGCCCGTGATGGCGAAACGCGCTTCTACCCGCTGGTGCATAACCGTCACGACAGCGGCGTGCTGGCGCTGTCCATCGCCAGCACCGATCACCCGCTGCAGACGCTCGCAGAAGATTACGTCAGCCGCGTGCTGACCAAGCTCGACTACGTCGGTGTGCTGGCCTTCGAGTTCTTCGAAGTCGATGGCGGCCTGAAAGCCAACGAAATCGCTCCGCGCGTGCACAACTCCGGGCACTGGACCATTGAAGGCGCCGAGTGCAGCCAGTTCGAGAACCACCTGCGCGCCGTCGCCGGCCTGCCGCTGGGTTCGACTGCCAAGGTCGGCGAGAGCGCCATGCTCAACTTTATCGGTGTGGTTCCGCCGGTGGAGCAGGTTATCGCCATCGACGACTGCCGCCTGCATCACTACGGCAAGGCCTTCAAGGTCGGCCGCAAGGTCGGTCACGCCACCCTGCGCTGTGCGGATCGCGCCACGCTGGACAAGCAGATCGCCGTGGTCGAGGCACTGATCGCCAAGGCCTGAAGCCGGCTTTGTGACTAAGCTCCTGCGTAGGCCATACACAAGAGCTTCGTCATGAAGTATCTGCTGCTGTTGTCTGTACTCTTCCTGCCGCTTTGCCATGCCGAACAGGTGTTACGCGCCGATTACCGCGAGCGTCCGCCGGAGATGCAGGCCCTCGACTCGTTGCCCGTCGGTCCACTGATCGAGGTGCTGGATACGGCCGCGCAACGCGTCGGCGCGCGCATCGAATGGCGTTACGCGCCCTTTGTGCGCAGTCTGGAAGACCTCAAATCCGGGCGTATCGACCTGGTGCCGCGCGTGCTGTTCACCGCCGAGCGTATGGACTACGTGCACTTTCTGCCGTCTATCGGTACCCAGCGCAAAAGCATCCGCTTTATCGTCAAGGCGGGGCAGCAGGCCAGCCTGCGCAGCTATGCCGACCTGCAGGGCAAGGTGATCGGGGTCAAACGCGGCACCGCCTACTTCGATCAGTTCGATGGCGACAACACCCTGCAAAAAAGCCTGGCCACCGACGACTACCTGTTGGCCGGGATGTTTCGCGCCGGGCGCCTGGATGTGATGGTGGTGCTGGACGCCGAAGCCATCGAAGCGCAGTTCCACAAGATCGGCTTCCGCGATTACAGCTATGCCGACTTCCAGTACGAGCAGTCCCTTGGTAACTATTACGGTGCGTCGATGCGCCACTATCGGGGCGAGAAAACGGCCCTCTACGAACAGCTAGGCCAGGCGCTGCGCGACATGCGCGAGAGTGGCGAGATTGCCCGCATCTACCACCTCTATGGCGTCGCACCGCCAGAGACCGAAGAGTAGCGAACTGCCAGCTTTTCCCGTGGTCAGATCAACGGTCGTAAATCCCACCGTCCATTCAGGAGGCTCGCATGAGCATTATCGGCATCATCTTTATCGGCCTGATCGTCGGTCTGATCGCGCGCTTTATCAAACCCGGTAACGACAGCATGGGCTGGATCATGACCATCCTGCTGGGCGTCGGCGGCTCGATTGCCGCCACCTACGGCGGCCAGGCGCTGGGCATCTACAAGGTGGGCGAATCCGCCGGTTTTATCGGCGCGGTGATCGGCGCGGTGGTGCTGCTGGTAATCTACGCCGCTGTCAGAAAGGACTGATGCCCTTTCACTCCGCTGCTATGTGAGCCCGCCGATGCGCTATCTGCTGTTACCCCTGCTGCTTATCAGCACCCTGGCCTGCGCCGAATTGCCGGAAACCGACTGGCTTGAGCTGATGCCGCCGGAGGACCGCCAGGCTCTGGAGGAGATGCCCGAGATCAGCCACCAGGGGCTTGAGCAGGACAGCGGCTTCTACACCCCCGGCGGCCTTAAACAGCAGGACCAGAACCTGCCAGCGGTGATGTACTCGACGAAAACCGTCGCCGCCTTCGATGGTAAGGCGGTGCGCCTGGGTGGCTATCCGGTACCACTGGAAACCGACAGCAAGGGCCACAGCACGCTGTTCTTCCTGGTTCCTTACCCCGGCGCCTGCATCCACGTCCCGCCGCCGCCACCGAATCAGCTGGTGCTGGTGCGCTACCCCAAAGGCATCGAACTCGAAGACATCTACAACCCCCTCTGGGTCAGCGGCACGCTGAAGATCGAACAGGTCAATAACGAGCTGGCGGATGCGGCTTATGCCTTGGAGGCGGAGTTGGTAAGGGTGGTTGAGGAAGGCGACCTATAACCAATATGTGCCGGCGCTCTTCCGGCACATATTGATTACTCACTTTCTCGATTGGACGCGTTCCGGGATTTTCGTCTGTTTTCCGGCTTCGATCATTTTTTCGTGATACTGGTTGTACGCTTTTTGAGCGGGCTCTTTCTTTCCTAGCGCCCAATAAGCATCCGCCAGATTCAAGTAGGCGACCACTCTGTCTGGGTGCTTCTGCGTGATGTGTTTCAGTAGCTCCGCGGCTTCTTGGTAATACCCCGACTGCTCGAATAGGAAACCAAGGTCATTGGACCAGCTGATTTTTTTAGGGAAGTAATATTTTTCAACGATGTATTTTCCAGGATTGCATGTGCCATCGCCCTCACCTGCAATGAAATAGCTGACAAGAGTCTTCAATTCTTCACGGTCGCCAGCTTTGTACGCTTGCAGCGCAGCGTTGAAATTGTCGGACTCGGTCTGCGACATCAATTTTTCTGACGCGGCCCCTGATGTTTGATGTTCAAAGCGCAGATCTTTCAGCTTGCCGAATGCACGGGTACCGTCGAAGTCGGCTATCGACGTGAAGGCAAGATGTTGCTTGTCGATTACGTACGTACTGAGCCGCGACTGCTCGCACTCGGTGCTGTTTTCATTCAACAGGACCTGTGTAAGGTCGAAGGACTTTGTGGCGCTGTCGTACTTGAATTTCAGGTTGAAATTGTAGGCGCCATTCCCGTCTTCTCTGGTGATCAGAACCAGATAGTCTCCCGCTTGGCTCGAGGGCGAGAGCAGGGTATAGCGCTCACCTTGCAGATCGGTAACCGATACTTTTCCCTGGTGTTCGGCGGCCAGGTCAGCCATGTAGCCGTCGTAACTATTGGGCGAGTACGAGTTTTCGATGCGGGGCAGGGCTTTATCCGAATCAACAACCGTAGTGCCTGCAAGGTCTGTAATCAGCAGGCGCTGGGAGCGTGCGTCGTTACTATCTACAAGGCGCAGTTCTTGTAGTGAGGACAGTCCCTCAGGTCGTATCGTTTCGGCGTTCGCAATAGCGCAGGCCAGCACCAAGGTTGAGGCGAGTGAAAAATGCAGCAGGCTGAGTTTGTTGATGTGCAATTTAGTACCTGCGTCATTGGGTTGTGTTCACTCCCTTCGGATTCTGCAGTACCGAAAAACTGCGCTTTCTATGAATGGCTGTTGGCATTCATATGTCAGGAGCTATGTTTTTCAAATAATTTGTTCTATTGTCGCTCATCCTTGAAATGCAGTTGTTAATTGTTGCTTGGTACGCTTCTGTGGTTTCTTCTATTTCAAAGGCTTCCAGTTTGCAATCTGCGTCTCGTAATTTTATCCATTCTCTTTGTGCGCCTCTCAGCAGAGAAATATATTGATCGGCTAGCAATGGCGATTTTTCGTATTGATGCTTTATTCGATCTAAAGTCTCTTTGTAAGATAAGTTTAGCGTCTTGTCAGATTGGTCTTTTTTATATTCAGCACATTGTGCTATTTGTTGAGATGCTTCAATTTTTCCACATGGGCTTTCAACGGTATCGCTGAGTACTGGAAATGCAAGAAAGAATAATGCGAATGGATATATTTTTTTCATGTTGGGTGCTCTAGTTATTTCTGAGGTACCTGGCTCTATTTCGACCTGGCTCGTACTGGCTAATGGCGGGTGTATTTTCTATATAACGTATTAATTCTTCTTTATCATTTCTCATGCCCGCTTTCATAGGGTTTGGGCCCTTTGTGAAACCTTGGTATACAAAGTCGACCAGCACATCCCGAATGATTTGGGTAAGGCCCCCCCACTCTGTCCTACCGGGCTCGCTTGCAGTCCAGTGATTGTAATTATTAACAGCCCGCGCTACGTAATCTGGATAGATAGTGTTGAACAGAATTATTTCCTGCTCGGTGGTTATTTCTCCAATGCTCGTTTTGTTATCTCTTACAAATTGTTGTGCGGCCGTACCTTTTTTCCCATGACCCTTGGCAATTTTGGTTGCCTGATCGTGGTTGATCCCAGCATTTTTCATATGATTATAAACTTCTGATTCGCTTCGGGAGCCCATGTCATAGCCGCGGCCTAACGTCACGCCTGAAAGATCATTTCCTGGCCAGTGAATAACACGGCTGAAGAATGGAGAGGTGGGAATGTCATTCCCCTCTGCGTCAAATGTGATTTGACCTTCTTTAATAACGTTATTGATCTTGGCCGCTGTATTGAATGCACCGATAAGAGCCAGTGGTTGCACATGCCATGCCTTCCCATCTGTATTAATTCCGTGCTTTCCTGCGACATCGTTCCACCAACTCAACGTTCTGATACGACTCTTCTCCTCAACCCAATCCTGGTTGGGATCGTCGGGGCTGTGGCCCATCAGGTCATCGAGTTCGTCCCAGCGCGAGGAATCCCAGAACCACTCACTGTCATGCTGCGTGACAAGCTGCGAGATGGATTGAGCGTGCCATGGTTTTTTCAGCGCAGCCTGGATCTCTTTTGAAGTCATTTTTCCGTCGCGGTTACTGTCGATGATGTCGTAGAGACGGGTGCGTACAGGACCTTTGTCGGACTGGTCGATCGCACCCTGGTAACTGGCCTTTTCATCATCGGATAAGCGGCGTGCCGTGTTGAGGTAGTAGGCCAGCCCCGAGCGTGGCGTGTCGGTATCTTCGACAAAGTCGAAGCCCTCCCATTCCCATGGGCTGTGGCGGGTTGTAATAAGTTCCTGTTCCGACAACCAGCCATTGATGGGCTGTCCATCCTTGTCGGCCAGAAGATTATCGAGTCGCCACCAATTGGTCTCGGGTGTGCAGCCGGTTGCCGTGTTGCTGGCCGCGACCTTGATCTTGGCCTCAGCCGGCAACGCATCCAGCAAGTTCTGCGGCAGAATCAGGTCAACACCGATCTCGGCGCCTGCATCGCTTAGCTTCGGCGGATTGCCGCTCTTGATGTCTTCGCGGTGAGGGATCAGTTTGCTGGCCCCCGCATGGACCTTGAGTAGGGTCTTTTCTTCATTCGGCAGGTTCTGCGCCCACGTCCGGCTTTGGCCGATGAACGCAGGGACGTCATCACAACTGAAGACTTCAAAGTGCAACAGTTCCTGAGGCGAACCGTCGCTTTGATTCTGGTATTTGCCCACATGCCCAATCAGATCGCCTGCCTTGATTGGCACTGGCGGGTCCAGCAACACGATAGAGCCCATGGCTTTGGGTTGTGCCTTAGGCGTCAGAAAGGTTGAAGAGACATAGCCTGGCAGCGTTCCGTCTTCATTTGGCGTCAATACCGGCTCGGTGTTGCCGCTGATGACCTCCTCGAGCTTGAGGAATGCACCTTCACCTGAGACACGAATCTGGGCACCCTTGGTGAGTTTGCCCACGATGGGTGCGTTGCTCTTGGCCTCGCCCCGAACGTTGAGTTCGTTGCTGCGGGTATTGACGGTGTATAGGTCGGAGCCCCAGAACGCTGGGCGTTCCAGCTTTTCGTTCTGGAGATAGTCTTTCCAGCACTTGAGGTGCATGTACAGGCTGTAGATCGTCAACGCCGGTGGCTGGGATTTCGATGCGTCTTCGGTGGCGGGCGCCTTGGCCTGGAGCGTATGTTTAACCAGGACAAAGGCGGTGGAAAACGGTGCGCGTATCTGAAACGGCGGTGTGCCGTTGTAAGTGCTGACGGGGTATTCCTCGTCTACACGGTAAGCGACTACCTCGCCGTGGGTCATGCAGTTGATACGGCTCTGGTCGAATGCATCGGATGTGCCTTTGTCCAGATGAATGCCGCCATGCCACAAACCATTTCCACCAATCGGGTAAAAGCCGCCCTTGGCTTTGCTTAATGCGGTCAGGTGTTGCAGTGAATGGCCCGCTATCGGGGCAAAGGGGTAACACCAATCGCCCTTGGCACCGTTTTTACTGCCCTCGGCGACGGTTGGCTTTGCCTCGTCCGGGTTCAGTGTGCCGTTCACCATATCCGCGATATAGCGTTTGAAGTCACCTTCCTCAAGTTCGGCGTGAACGTGGATGGCGTAGCTCTGCGCGCCTGCTCTGTCCGTTCCCGCCTGAAGGCCAATGTGCTGACCGTAGGTGATGGCGTCCCCATCGTTGACCTTGAAGGTGGGGTGGAGGTGCAGAATCTGCCCGATCAGCTGGCCATTAGTTGGGGCGTCATAGATTTTCAGCGTTCCGTAGGCGCGACTCGTTTTTGCATAGCCAGCCAGCGGACTTGGAACTGGGATGGATCGATTACTGCCCTCGACGAGCAACACGAAGTCCTTCTTGATAAGCGTGCGACCACCGATATGACGCACTTCTTCTAGCTGACCATTGATGGTTTCGTAGTCTCGATTCGGCTCACGCCCTGAGGAGGGATGGTGTTTGGCGAGATCGTCGTAACTATTCACATCTTCAATACGGCTGCCAACACTCTCAACTATTTTATAGCGACGCCCTGTCATGACTTGTCCTATTGGAAGGTTGTGATCGTATTCAACGGTCAGAGGCCGCAGGCCGCTCCGAAGGTCTTATAGGTGGCCGTCTGGCCGGCAGATTCGAAGGTAAAGTCAACGTGACGGTCATCTGACTCGTTGTACTCGGACTGATTGAACTGGCTAACAGTGGTAAGGGTGGCGCTCATCGCCTCGAAGGCATAGGCAGTGAGCGTTTCATTAATCTCGCGCTGCTGCAGCTCATGAACAAATCCATCGATCTTGACGAACAGCACTTCATCGATCTCAACGGCGATTGGTTGAGCATCAGCCTGCGGTTGGTACTGCTTATCAGCCGGAACTAGCGCGCAGCGGTAATTCTCGATGCCGCCGCCCTCCTGATACTGGGAAACGGCTTCCTGATAGGTAATAGGTTCAAGTTCAAGAGCCGTACAACCCGCTAGGTAGCCACAGGACAGAATGAATACGATTACCTGGCCGACGAGGTATCGGCTCCCAGGTGTGTTTGTTTGGGTCATGGCGTTCACTATTCACCTCAGCCTGAAAAATTCATGGTTCTTTTTACTTTCTTTTTGGGGTTGAGTAGGCCTCCTACCAACGCCTCATCCAACAAACTCCCCGCCCTATCGCTATCCGCCGCACCCGGCAGCACCGGTGGTTTGATCTTGATCCCCGAGCCCTTACCCGGTGCGCCGCCGGCGTTTATTTTGGCCAGGGGGCCGAGCAGGGTGATGCCACCGGGGTCGAGTTTGATAAAGCTGCCGCCGGCTTTGAGGGTCAGTTCGGTGCCGGCTTCGATGACCATTTTCTGTCCGGCCTTGAGGTGGATTTCGCGGCCGGCATTGGTCAGTTGGGCGGTGCCGAGTTTGATGTGCTGGTTCTGGCCGACGGTGAGGTGGTCGTCGGGTTTGACCTCGACCTTGCGCTCGGTTTTCACCGTCAGGTTTTCTTCGGCTTTGAGCTCGGTGTAGCTGTTGGCTTCGACGGTGTCGTGGCGTTCGTTGCCGACGCGGATCTTCTGGTCGTGCTCAATGTTTTCATCCCAGTCGCGCTGGGCATGCAGGTAGATCTGTTCGGCGCCTTTCTTGTCTTCGATGCGCAGCTCGTTGTAGCCGCCCCCGCCCGGTGTGCTGAGGGTTTTGAATAAGGTGCGGGTCTTGTTCGCCGGCAGGTCGTAAGGCACGACGTGTTCGGCGTGGTACAGGCAACCGGTTACCAGCGGTTGGTCGGGGTCGCCTTCGAGGAAGGTCACCAGTACTTCCATGCCGATGCGTGGAATGGCGATGCCGCCGTAGCCATCACCGGCCCAGCTGGAGGCCACGCGCAGCCAGCAGCTGGTGGTGTCGTCGGCCTGGCCTTCGCGGTCCCAGAAGAATTGCACCTTGATCCGGCCGTACTCGTCGCAGTGGATTTCCTCACCCGCTGGGCCGGTGACCACGGCGGTCTGGCTGCCGAGCACCTTGGGTTTTGGATGGGCCAATGGCGGGCGGAAGGGTACGTCCCAGGGTGTGGCGGTGAAGTGGTTGCGGTAGCCCTGCTGGAAACCATCACTGGCGTCGGTATGGCTGGTGACCGACTCTTCCAGCACTTGCGGCTGTTTGCCCTGGTGGATGACCTCGTGCAGCAGCCAGAGGTCGTTGTAGTCCTGGCGCGGGTGGTCGGAGAGTTCGAGAAAGTGCCCGCAGAGCAGTTTTGGCTGATCGCCCCGGCCTTCAGCCAGGCGGTAGTCGGCGCGGTGGCGTTCGAGGTGGCGTTGGCTGAGGTGCTTGCCGCGCGCACGGTCGACAAAGCGGCCGGGGTAGTCGTAATCCTCAAGGTCCGGCAGCGGCTTGGCCTCGGGATCGCGATCTTCCTTGAAAGCGGCTTCCATCAGCAGACGCGGTTGCTCGAAGTCGTAATCGCGGCGGGTGATGCGGCTGGTGCGGGTTTCCAGGCGTACGGCGAAGCGCTTGATCACCGGCTCATCGGCGGTCATGCCGTTGTCCTGCAGGTAGGCAGTGGGCTGGCCGAGTTTGCCGAAGGCGCTCTGGTCGTCACCGAAGACCAGCACATGACCCTGCTCGCTGTGCTGGAAGTGGTAGTGAATACCTTCCTCCTCGCACAGGCGCTGGACAAAGTGCAGGTCGCTCTCGTCGTACTGCACGCAGTAGTCGCGCTTGGGGTAGACGCTTGGGCCGAGCTGGAACTGGTAACCACCTTCGACGATGCCATGCTCTTGCAGCACCTGGGCGACGATCTGCGGCACCGTCAGGTGCTGGAAAATCCGCTGGTTGGTGCGCAGGGCCAGGTAGCTCAGCTGCGGCACGATGCTCAGTTTGTAGCGTGTCAGGCGCTTGCCGGATTCGGCCTGGGCGACCTGATAGATCAGGCCGTGAATGCCCAGACCATCGGGGCTGAAGGCGAGAAAGGCGCGCTGATGCAGCAGGCTTTGCAGATCCAGATCGGCGTTCTCGCTGATCAGTTCCACCTCGAAACGATAAGGCTGACTGATGGCTTCGCGGCCGCTGAACTCGAGCACTTGCAGGTCGTGCTCAAGGCCTTCGATGCTCAGGCTGAAGTGGGTTTCATTGGCCGGATTGAACATAGTCATTTCCTTGTTAAAAGATCATCCATTGATGCTGCTGTCCGCGTGCTGCGTTCAACTGCGCCGTAGCCAGCGCCGCCAGCCGCTGGGCATGGGCTGGCGAAATACCTCAAGCAGCTGCGCGCAGCTGATACTGCGCTGCGCTTCATCGAACGCCAGCGCGGTGCGCAGGGCGGGCCAGCAATGCGCCGGTAACTGCTCGGGGCGTTGCAGCTGTTTATCCAGCTCCATGGCCTTGGCCTGTTTGGCGCTCTGTCGGCGGAACGGGTGGCGCCCACTGGCCAGCTCATACAGCACGCACGCCAGGGCATAGACATCGGCAGCGGCGCTAAGCGGCGCACCGTCGAGCAATTCCAGGGCAGCGTAGCGCGGCGTCCAGGCGGTAAAGCGGTTGCGGCACAGGCGCGGCAGGCCGGGTAACAGACCTTCCACGGGCTGGCCGAGACCATAATCGAACAGGCGCAGGCCGTCTTCGGCGAGCATCACATTGCTGGGTTTCAGGTCTCCATGCAGCACGCCGAGGCTGTGCGAATAGCTCAGGGCATCAAGCAGGGCGATGGCGATTTCCTGCAATTCGCTCCAGGGCAGGCCCTCGGGGCGTTCACTGAGCAGTTGATCAAGCGTCAGGCCCTTGAGCAGCTCCAGGGTGAGGAAGGCGCGCTGGCTTGGCACATCCACCTCGAAGCCGAACAGGCGCACCACATGCGGATGATTAAGCCGCGCGGTAAGGGCGAACTCGCTGTACAGCAGCGAGTTGGCGTCTGGGTATTCGGCGAAGTCATCGCTGAGGGTTTTCAGCGCGACATAGGGCTCGGGGTCACCGAACTGTTCGCGCAGCAGGTCACGGGCGCGATACACAGCACCCATGCCGCCGACGCCGAGCAGACGCTCGATCTTGTAACGGCCGCCAAGCACTTCCGGCAGTTCGCTGAGTACTTCGCGCGGGGCTTGCGCTGCCGGTTTGGCGGCAGTCGCGGCCAGGGCGAAGTAGGTCAGGTCGCTGGCCGGGCTGCTGGCCTGCTGCAGTTCGTCGAGCAGCTGTTCACTCATCCGTGAGTCCTCATCGGCGGATCACCACCGCACTCAGGTTGTCCCGCGCCGGGCCGTCGAGGGCCTGCTGGAATAAACGATTCAGGGTCAGCTGCGGTGACGGCAGGTTCAGCGCAGCCCCCAGAGCATCGGCCGACAGGCCCTGGTAGAGGCCATCGCTGCACAGCAGAAAGGCATCGCCGGGCAGCACATCGAGTTCGAGAATTTCCAGCTTCAGCTCGTCACTGGCACCGATGGCGCGGGTGAGGGCGTGCGCTGCCGGATGCCGAGCAGCTTCGCTTGGGCTGAGTTGCTGCTCATCGATCAGCTGCTGCAGCAGCGAGTGATCACGGCTGAGCTGATACAACCGACTGCCGCGCCACAGGTAGCAGCGGCTGTCGCCGGCCCACACGCACGCGGCGCGGTCGCCCTCGATCAGCAGCGCCACCACCGTGCTGCCGATCACCGGGTCCGGATGGGCGGCGGTGACCGTCAGCTCCTGACCGAGGCGGCGGTTGAGCGAGTGCAGGCGCTTGCGCAGCTCATCCAGACGCTGCGGCAAATCGCCTGCGCTCGGCTCGGCCAGCTGCTCGACAATCAAGCGGCTGGCCAGGGCACCGTTCTGGTGCCCGCCCATGCCGTCGGCAACCACCCACAGGCCCTGCTCCGGCAGGGCCAGAAAGGCATCCTCGTTGCGCGCCCGCACCTTGCCGGTATCGGTACGCGCAGCGCTGCGCCAGAGGTTGGCAACTTCCTGCATCAGAGCGTGGCCGGCAGTTTGAAGCTGCGCAGCTGGTCCAGATCAAACGGGTTCGGCGAGCGCTGGCTGTGCAACAGGTAGTTGGCGCGCAGGCCGCCGAGGTCGGCCTTGAGCATCAGCACGTCGCGGCCGCTGTGGTAGTCCACGCTCATCAGGTCGAGCAGGCGGAACAGCGACCAGGGGCCGGTGTTTTTCTCGATACCCACTTTGCGTCCACCGAGCTCTTCGACCACCAGGCTGGTGCGCCCTTCATTGGCTTCGGCCGGCCAGCTGAAGGCGGTTTGCACGATTGGTCCGTGGCGGTATTCCATCTGCTGGTTACCGAAGCGAAAGTCGGCGCGGCCCAGGCTGGAATCCAGCGAGTAGGGTTCCAGCTTGAACAGCACTTTCGGCTCGTTGGGGTTCTCGGCGAAGAAGCTGCGGCGAATGGTTTGGGTGTGGCTCATCTGCAGCAGGAACTCGCGCGACAACGGCAGGCCACGGCCATCCACGCGGCGCAGTTGGTACTGGCCGGCGGTGCCACTGACGAACGGCTTGAGGTAGTTGTCGAAGAAGCGCTCGGCAATCCCCTGAGCCTTGAAGAACTCGCGGAAATCGGCAATCGCCACATCGCTTTCGCTGTGTGCGCTGAACGGATAACGCTGCTTCAACGAGCCGTCATACGCGGCGTACAGCTCGCTCTTATAACGCTGATTGAGGTAGTGATAGGCGTCGTTGAGCACCAGCATCCAGCTGTCTTCGGCGAGCAGGCCGAGCCAGTTGCCGACCGGTTGCGGCAGGCGCGCGGCACTGCTGCGTACCTGGTTGATCGCATCACGCTGGCCGCCCATACGCGCCTTGGCCAGTTCGAACGCGGCCTGCTCCGGAGCGCTGGCGTGCGCCAGGCTGGCCAGTTGCAGTTGCAGAGCATCCAGCGCCTGCAGGGTAGTGGCCAGCTCCGGGCCGGCACCGCCGTTTTCATCAAGCAAACGGTGCAGCGGTTCGAAGCGGCGCTCCAGGGTTTTACGCGCGGTATCCGGCAGATTTTTCACCAGTGCCGCTTGCGCCTGTTCGGCGGCAGCGCCGGCGAGCTTGGCGACTTTGCCCAGCTTGCCCTTGGCGCCTTCCAGCGCTTCGGCGGCGGCACCGGCATCATCGGCGGCTTCGGCCATGCCTTTGAAGCGGGTGTTGTCGCGCACTTCCACCAGCAGTTGCAGCAGCGGTGAGTTGGCGGCGGTCAGACCGGCCAGTTGCAGGGCACCCTGACCGGCGCTGCCGATCGGGTCCAGCGACAGTTGCGCGAGGGCTTCGCCCCAGTAGTTGGCGTAATCGCGGAAGTACAGCTGCTCCATTTCCACCAGCAGACGGCTGAGGTCGTTGCTGCTCAGGGTGTCGCCTTCGCCGAGTACCCAGTTGTCGCGCAGCAGGTCGCGCACCAGGTCGGCGCCCTTGGCGGTGAAGGTTTTCTGGTAGCCAACCTGGGTATAGAAACCCGGAATGGCGTAGTCACTGCCGACAAACAGCCCGGCCTGCGGGCCGAGTTTCTGGCTCAGGCGATATTCCGGGAGGCTGCGCGCTTGATCACGGAGCATGCGGTAGACCACGTTGGCCAGCGATTCGCTGCGCAGGATCTGCCGAGCCTGGGCCACCAGCGGTTCATTCAGCGAATAAGGCGCGAACGACTCGGACAGCAGGCGCTCGAAGTGCTCATTCAGGCCGCGCTGACCGACGCTGTTGCCGGCGTAGCGCAGCGACCAGTCGGCCGCCAGCCACTCCTGCAGGAAGGCCTTGTCGCGGCGTTCTTCCAGATTGAGCATCAGATAGGCACGCAGACTGTTGAGCAGGCGCTCACGGTCACCCAGATTGGCGCGGACTTGCGCCTCCAGCTGACGACCGACGCGGCTCAGCAGCAGGTTTTCCAGCTCGGCGCGGTAGGCCTGTTGCAGCGTCGGGTCGACTTTCTCGCCCTGGTACAGACCGCCGCGTTGCAGGTAGGACACCTCATCCACCGGCGGGAACACCTGAGTGGCGGCGTAGCTGTGATCCAGCGCCTTGAGAGTGCGCAGGGCATCGTCCTGAGCGCCAAGGCTGTTGTGTTGCTGGGTCAGTTGCTGAGCGAGGGTGCGCAGTTGCTCCAGGCGGCCGTGGTTACCGGAGAAGCCGCCGGCCCAGACCACACCGAATATGCCGAGCACCACCAGGGCGGTGGCATACATGGCGCGCTGGCCCCAGTCGATACGACGGACTTCCTTCTGATCGAGGCCGGCAAGGTCGGCTTCGGGGAAGATCACTCGGCTGAGCAGGTGATTGATAAAGCGTGCACGACCGGTGCGGAAGGTCGGCAGGGCGCTGCTCGACAGGCCGAGGTTGCGGCCGATGCTGCTGGTGCTTGGGTCGAGCTGGTCGTTCAGTTCCGGCGCGCTGGTCAGGTAGAAGCCGCGCAGCTGGCTGGCACGCTGGTAGCGGTTGCCGCTGAAGGCCAGCTCACTGAACAGGCACAGACGCTCGCCGAGCAGGCCCAGCTGGTGCGGGAAATCGAGGATGCGGCCACGGCGCTGGGTGTCGCGCTCCTGGTGCATACGCAGGATCACCTGGCTGTTGAGGCGGCGCAGCAGTTCTTCGAACTCCTGGCGGATCACCTGCACGTCGGTGGCGTTCTGCTCTTTGCGGAAGCTCGCGCCGAGTACCTGGTCGCTTTCTTCGCGTGACAGCTGGTCGAAGAACTCATCGAAGCCCAGCACCTTGTCGGCCTTGCTCAGCACCAGGTACACCGGTACATCGGCGCCCAGACGCTGGTGAATATCCTGCAGGCGCTGACGGGTCTGACGGGCGAGGTTCTCCAGTTCGATTTCGCTGCCGCCTTGCAGCTGCTCCACCGGAATGTTCACCAGCACGCCGTTCAGTGGACGCGCGCGGCGTTTGCGCAGCAGGCCCAGCAGGGTGTCCCAGGCGCGGCTGTCGATGGCCGGGTCGGGCTGGGTCAGGTAGCGCCCGGCGGTGTCGATCAGCACGGCGTGATCGGCGAAATACCAGTCGGCGTAACGGGTGCCGGAAACGTCCTTGGTCAGGCGTTGCTGGTCACCGCGATTGAGCGGGAAATCCAGGCCAGAGAAATCCAGCAGGCTGGTCTTGCCGCTGTTTTGTGGGCCGAGCAGCAGGTACCAGGGCAGCTCATTGCGCCACTTCTCGCTGCGGCCGCGGTACAGGCTGGAGCGCTTGAGGGTGTGCAGGGCCTGCTTGAAGCGATTGCGCAGCTCAAGCTGTTCTTCGTTGATCAGGCCTTCGCGGCGCAGGCGCTCCTGGGCGTCGGCGTCATCCTCTTCAGCCTTCTTGCGGGCGGTGGCCTTCCAGCTGGCGAATACCATGGCCAGGCCCCAGATCAGGAACAACCCGCTGATGCTCAGCAGGCGGCTGGTGGCCGATTCCCAGAACTTATAATCGTTGACCGCGAGCAGCGGGCCGACAAACCACACCAGCAGCGCCAGAACCAATACCAGACACAGGCTCCATACCCAGGTCTTGCGGAAAAATGCGGCTAACTTGCCGAAAAAACTCTTCATTTCAGATCATCCATGCTTACACCCGCAGACGGGTCGAGTTGCTCGAACGGCTGCAAAATAGTTTCGCGCTGCTCGCCCAATACCCAGGCGAAACCGCCATACATCACCACTAGGCACACCAGGGTGAACAGCGCCACCAGCCACCACGGCACGATGCGCACCAGGCGCCGGCGGGTGTCTTTCAGGCCCTGCCAGTGCGGCGAAACCTCGCGCGGTACGTCACCGCGCATCTGGCGGATCTGCCGATAGAGGCTGTCGCGCACCGCTTCCAGTTCGAGCATGCCGCGCGGCAGCACGCGGTATTTGCCCTCGAAGCCGAGCGACAGGCACAGGTACATCAGCTCGAGCATCGGCAGGTGCTTGACCGGGTTGCGCGACAGGCGCTCGAGCAGCTGGAAGAACTTCTCGCCGCCGAAGGTTTCGTTGTGGAACGAGGACAGCAGGCTCATCTGCGACCACTCGCTCTCGTTGCCCCAGGGCGTGGTCACCACGGCCTCATCGACCACGGTACAGAGCACGTAACGCGCGGCCATCACCTGGCTGCTTTCCGCGCCTTCATGCAGGGCGCGGTGCTCGAACAGCTTGATGGCGCTGGATAGGCGCTGGTTCAGCGCGTGCATGTCTTCACTGTCGAAGCTGTGCTTGAGGCGCACCACTTCCGAGAGCAGGGTGGCGGCGGCAGCCACTAGCGGGTTGAGGCTGATATTGAAGCTCTCGGCCGGGCGCAGGCGCGCGGCGTAGATCATCCGCTCTTCCAGCTGCTCGAATTTCGGCGGTGCGGCGAAGTCAGTCAGCGGGCTGTGCGCGGGGGCATCACCTTTGCGGTTGAGGATGACGGTCTTGTCGTCCTGGCCGTATTCCATTTCCTTGGTCGTCATAATCAGTTCCTGATCGCCCAGAATTTCATCTCAAGCCCGGAGAACTCGCCGGACACGTGGAAAGCGAAGCCGCCGGAGCGTTCCAGCTGCGCCAGTTCCTCGGAGCCCAGTTCCAGGGCGAAGTAGGTTTTCCCCGAATGGAAGGGAATCTGCCGTGGTGCCACTGGCATCGGTTTGACCTTGATGCCTGGCAGGTGCAGGTTGACCAGCTGGCGAATCTGCTCCACCGGGCCGACCTTGAGGTGTGCCGGCAGGCGCTGGCGCAGTTCTTCCGAGTCGCACTGGGCGCTGGCGGCGAGGACGAAGGTGGAGGTGGCGAGCAACTTGTGGTCGTGCAGCGGCGACACCTGAATGCCGTACTGACGCTGTTGCAGCAGCATTTCGATGGCGTGCTGTTCCAGCACCATCGACAGCACCTGGCGGATCGCATCCATCAGCTTGCGGAAGCTCACGCCTTGGTCGCTGTGCAGATAACGGCCTTCCAGGCGCGGGCGTTTGATCTCGCTGGAGAAGGTCGCCAGCTCACCGAGCAGGCCGAGCAATTCGCGGTAGATCTGCTCCGGGTGCACCTGCTCGATGCCCAGGTAATGGCGCAGCACCGGCTCGAAACGGTTGATCAGCTGCAGCATCATGAAATCCCCGACTTCCGCCCCGCCTACCTTGCCGGTGGCGCGAATACGTTCGGCGAGGATGTCGCCCCGGTGGGCGAGCATGCTGATCACTTCCTTGAGGCAGCTCAGCAGGTAGCCGGAAGCCTGGAAGTTGACGTAGGTAGGAATAAATTCCGGGTCGATGCTGATCACCCCGTCCGGGGTGGTATCGAGTACGTCGCACAGCTGCAATTTGACGTAGGCCTGGTCGCTCTGTTGCTCGCCGAGCAGCAGACGGAAATCCGGGCGGCCGCAGCTGACCTGACTCGATGCGCTGTCGCCGGCGTTGGAGTCGGTGACTTCCTCATCGAAGGCGGTAAAGCGCGCCAGCACGTCCTGCTGCTCCGGGCGGCGGCTCTCGATATGGTTACCGGTGACCAGCGGTAGGGCCAGGTACACCGGGGTGTTGCCGGTGTTTGGCGGCACGTCGAGGGCCAGCGGCTCGCGCTCGGCGCCGATGTCGAACAGGGTGCCATCGGGCAGGATGCCGCTGGCCTTGCTCACCACCAGCTTGCCCATATTGAGGAACTGGCGGTCGATCTCCAGCTCGAAAAAGCCCCAGGCATAGCTGTCGAGCTTCTGCGTACGGGTTTTCAGCTGGTAGTCGTAATAACGGTCGTTCTGCTGGAAGTGCTGCGGGCGCAGCAACATGCCTTCCTGCCAGACCACTTTATGCATGGCCATGGCTTATTCCTCTTCCTTGTTGGCGTCATCCTGGGCCTTGATGCCCAGGGCATCGAGGGTCAGCACGCTGCTGTTGCGTTCCTGCTCCTGCAACGGAATCACCACGCGCCAGTTGCTTTCCGGCAGGTCGCGGTAGGCCGCCAGCACGCCGACATAGCGGCTTCCCGGCTGTACCGACAGTTTCATTTCGCGTTGCTCGCCCGGGCGCAGTTCCAGCTCTTCGAGCACCACCATATCCGGCGAAAGGGCTTCTTTGGGGCGCTGATAGAGCGAGAAGAAATCAGCGGTTTCAAAGGCTACCGGGTGCTTCAGCTCGATCAGACGCAGAACGATCGGCGAAGGGCGGCCATTGAGGTCCGGGTTGAGCTCATCGCTGCCGTTGAGGGTCAGGTCGAGCTTGGTCATATCCGAATAAGGTGAAAGCGCCGCGCAGCCGCTCAGGCTGAGCAGGGCGGCCAACAGGGCCAGACAGGTGAAACGGTGCATGGAGATCATCCTTGAACGTCGTTGTTGAGGGTGGCGATCAGGCGAACCTGTTCTTCATAGGTGTTGGCAAAGTCGCGGGCGAACAGGCGGTCGCTCCAGTCGTCGTTCTGCTCCAGAGCGCTGTGCAGACGACGGTAGGCGCGCCAGCGGCTGCCGGCGGTGGCGATCAGCGGCTTGCGACCTTCGCGCTCGAACCGCAGGCTCAGCTGCTCCGGCGACAATTGCTCGAACATGCCCTTGACTGCCGCGCGGCTGGCGGCGAGCAGCGCCACCTGATGCGCTTGCAGGTCACGGAAGCTGCGGCTGATGGTCTGCTCGGCGCTCAGTTGCCCGGCCTTGCCGCCACGCAGCAGGGCGCTCAGCGCTTCGCTGCTGTCGGCGGTGTGCTTGAGCGGGTTATTGCCGGCGCTTTGCACGGTGGTCAGGGCCAGACGCAGCTCGTTCTTCAGCTCGCTGCGCGTGCGCAGGCTTTGCTGCAGGCTGCCGATGCTCTGCTTGAGCAGCTTGGCGCTGTGAATGGCCAGGGCTTCGCGGGCATCGTCATCGAGGTCATCCAACTTGACCCCGAGGGCCTCGCCGAATTTTTCCCAGAAGGTCGGCGGCAGGCGTACCGGTTCTGGCGCACGCTTGGGTTGCGGTTCAGGCGTTGGCATCACCAGCGCAGGCACCAGCAGGTTTTCTTCATCGATCTGCGCGTAATCGCGCTGCTGAGCCTGCACGTTATGCGGACGCAGAATCGCCGTCAGGTCATCGACCTCGGCGTATACGCGCTCCTGCTGGTCGATGGCGGTCAGCGGGTCGAGATCGAGAAAGGCATCGTCCGGGATGATGCTGCCGGCGGGCTGCGCACGGCCGATGTCGCCAGCGAACATTGCCGGGTCCTGAATCAGCCGCGCACGCAACTCGAAATCGCCGAAGCAATACACGCTGCCATGCTCGATACGCTGGGCCTCACCCTTACGCAGGCTGGCGCCGCTGTCTTTCAGCTGGATGCCATTGCTGCTGGTGTCGGTCAGGTAGAAGGAGCCATTGCGATAGCTCACCTCGGCATGCCGGCTGGACAGCACACGCTTGCGATCCGGAATCACCCAGTCGCATTCCTCCGCCCGACCAATAATGCCGCCGGCCTGCTTGAAGGTTTTGGTGGTCAATAGACCTGGCACGAACTGCTGTGCACTGACCACATCGAAGACCAGTTCCATGGTTGTTAACTCCTTGCGGTCAGTTGCCGCGTTTCACTGCTTGCGGTTCGCCGAGGGGGCGGTATTCGTCATCGTTGAACTTGTAATTGCCGCTGCAGGCGGAGAGGCATAGAGCCAGGGCGAGCAGGGCGAGCAGGGCGGTTGGGTAATAACGTTTCAGCATCAGTTGCTCTTCTCTTTTAAGTGCGAAAGGTGGGTAAGCAGATATCAGGCATGGTCTTCGCCGGACCAATACCAAAGCGTCGCGCCCCAGCGTGAACCGTCGAAAGCCGGCATGATTTCGCCTTGCTTGAAGACCCGTCGGGAATTGGCCTGAGCCGGGGTAAACCAGTAGCCCGCTTTGGGACATGGCTGCCCGGATTCGATGCGGCCGATCTGCGTAGAGTTAGGCGACGAACTGAAATTACGGGCGTAAGCGACCAAGTCTTTGGGGTAGACCATATGGTCGACTTCGCTGTCGTCGATGTCGTAAAGAAAGGCAATGGCAGCGGCTTCGAAGGCCCAGTAGCCGTAATAACTACCCTCGTCACCGTCGATATCTAGGTGGGTGTCATGCCAATTGGTTTGCTTGTCTTCAAAAGCGCTGTACCACTGATCGCAATAGAGCTTCAGTAATGCGGATGCCTCTTCTTTGGTGGGTGCATAAATAGCTCGGATTAGCGGCGTATAAAGATCGTGATACCACTCATCCAAGTCATTGCGACCAGGTAAAACTTTGCGTAGTAGATCTTCATACAGCGTGTCTTCACCGGCATAACCGGCGTTGTCTAACAAGGCGACAAAGCGCTGCAGCAAGTCGATTCGATGCAGCAGAATGCAGAGGCTTATAACTTGTACGCACTCTTCGTATTGTCCAGGCCAATCGTCGATCGCGAGGGGAGAGATATTGGTTACTTGCTCGTAGTCGGCGAGGGCACTCTGGTAGCGCTCGAAGTTGAGAATGACCTTTTCGAGCGGTTGGATAAGTGACTCTATTGGTTCTCCAGCGGTGTAGCGGATGATTAGCGCGCTTAACGCATCCTGCTTGTATTCGTAGGCTTTAAGCGATGCCTCCTGACCTGGAGCGTCTTCTTCCAGGTCTTTGTCGTGCCAGAACTCTTCTGATGAGTCATAAAGGGAGACAAGGCTCTTGTAGTAGCTTTCAGTTATGAAAGGTTGTCTTCTGTTCATATCAGGCCTCGATCTTCAGGGACGGCATGCTGCCGTACTTTCTGCTGAGTGAACTCTTACGTTTGTTCACCGCTTTCTTGACGTCCTGCTCGCTGTAGTGGAAAGCGGAATGCTCGCTATGATCGGCGTCAGTTCCACCAGCGAGTCGTACTTGGGCATGGTTCTTTGGGCTGCCAGACGGGTGGTATAGCGGAGCGAAGAACAAGTGCCTGCTGTAAGAGAGGATCACTTCTCGATATAGGTGAGCACCTACTTGTTTTCTCAGGCAGGCAGCGACCCACTCCTTGCTCATCTGCACTTGGACTGCCTTGGGGCTTGGTTCAGCGGTATTAGCGGAGCGCTTATTTGGAGCGTTATTTGCGCTCTTTCCGGATGATTTTCCACTGCTCCGTCCCCCTGGCCGCTTGCTTGGTGCGGACTCGGGGTTGTCTTGTGTAATGGGCTCCAGCAATTCACTTGGATCAGCCAGGCCTGAAACTCCTAACTTGGAGGTGATGCCTGGTTTGCGCGTATTGTTCAGCTTGCGCAGGAACTTTGGAGCGTCCTCATCCTTGCTCGCCTTTGCTTCGACAATGGCGAATTTCTTCCCACCGTTCGTAGCAGGATTGGCCCGCCAAACAGCATCGATACCTGTGCCGTTGGCGCCGTCGGTTAGTTTGTAAAGCACATGGGGCGATTTAGGGCTGCCGCCTTTAGAAAGCTTGCCCATCTTGCTGGCGCTGGGCTTGCCTTCCAGCCACTGGCCTTCGGCTCCCTTGTCGTGGCCATCCCAGTCTTTGCCCCAGCCGAATTCTTCGGCGCAAATGTAGTCGGCGATATGTTCGCCGCTGACGCCTAAACCTTCGTTGGTCAGGCTGGAGAGTGCTTGGGTGCCGAGGTTGGAATTATCGATTTTGTTGGAATGAGTTTGGCTCGCCCCGTCTTTGCCATCTGCGGCCACTTGCCCATCTTTGGCGGCGGGCTTTTGCCCTTGGCGTTGACCTCTTCCAGCCGATGCCGCCGCGCTATTGCGTTGTATACGTTTCCACTTGGTCAGGCGTTTTTCGACGATCCCGACAAGAGCAGGCATGCTGTCTCGTGAAGTAGAAAGCACCGTCAATACGGCGCTCTGCATCCATGCGGGCAGGCTTTTGAATGCAGATGAGCCTTTTACCCCAGTGATGATTTCGTCCAGTTCGGCACGCAGGGCGCCTGCGTTGAATACCTGTGCCAACAGCTCTTCCGGGCTGGTTTTGACGCCACATTCCTGCAGAACAAAGCGCAGCAGATCAAACAACACAGGTGCAAAGCGTTGAGGGTCCCGGTTGACAATACGCAGGCTTTTTTTCAGGCCGTCGCCCGGTCCTGGAATCCAACCGATGATGGCCAATAACAAGTCAAACTGGGCATCTTCTTTACCCTGAGCCGTCTTCTCGTTGTAGAGATGAATAGACGCCTCAACCGTGTCATAGGCATCAATGGCTTGGCCTAGAAAGGGTACGGCACCGAGCGCAATGCCTTTGGCCAGCTCGGTTAATGCTTCGTTGTATGCCGCCTGCTTTTCTCCAGTGCTCATGCCAGCCTCCCTGCTGCTTGCTCAACCAATTGCTGTAAATCAACTTGACTGGGGTCCAGTCCAAGCTTGCGCAAGTCGTCCTCAATGCTTGCATCGGTAACGTCGACTGCCTTGACCGACTTGCGCACGAATGGGCGCGGGTCTTCGCCGTACCACACCTTGGCCGGCCCAGGCGGTACATCTTCTAGCCGGGCGAAGCCGTCCGTGTCTAAAACGCCCTCACGAACAGAGCCATCTGCAAACTCGACGCGGTAAGCTGCACCGGGCACGGGCTCCAGGTTTTTGTAGTGCAGGTTCAACTCTAACCAAGTGGTGTTGGCATTGGCGCTATCAAGCAGATTGCCCGCTTTATCCGCATCCGCTGCCCCTGGAATAGTGGGCGGCAGGATAGCAAGGCCCGAGCCTTTGCCCGGGCCACCACCCGAATTGATCTTGATCGTCGCGCCGCTGAGCGTGACGCCGCCTGGGTCGAGTTTGAGGAAGCTGCCACCGCCCGATGCAGTGAGTTCCATGCCGGCGTCGATCACCACTTTGTTCCCGGCGTAGTAGTGGATTTCGTTGCCGGCTTCGACGAACTGGCCGACGCCGACTTTCACATGCTGTTTCTGCCCGACCGTGAGGTGGTCGTTGCTGTGGGTTTCCACTTTGCGGTCGGCGTGGGTGGTGCGGTGTTCTTCGGCTAGAAACTGGCTGTAACTGTTGGCTTCCACCGTGTCGTGGCGTTCGTTGCCGATGCGGATCTTCTGATCGTTTTCGATGTTTTCATCCCAGTCGCGCTGGGCGTGCAGGTAGATCTGTTCGACGCCTTTCTTGTCTTCGATGCGCAGCTCGTTGTAGCCACCACCGCCTGGACTGCTCAGGGTCTTGAACAGGCTGCGGGTCTTGTTCGCCGGCAGGGCGTAGGGCACGATGTGGGCGACGTGGTACAGGCAACCGGTGACCAGCGGCTGATCGGGATCACCTTCGAGGAAGGTCACCAGCACCTCCATGCCGATGCGCGGGATGGCGATAGCGCCGTAGCCATCGCCGGCCCAGCTGGAGGACACGCGCAGCCAGCAGCTGGTGGTGTCATCCGCCTGGCCTTCGCGGTCCCAGTGAAATTGCACTTTGACGCGGCCGTACTGGTCGCAGTGGATCTCTTCACCCGCCGGCCCGGTGACCACGGCGGTCTGGCTGCCGAGTACCTTGGGTTTCGGGTGCTTCAGCGCTGGGCGATGCAGCACATCCCAGGGCGTGGCGCTGAAGCGGTTGCGGTAACCCTGCTGGAAGCCGTCGCTGACCTGGGTGTGGCTGGTTACTGACTCTTCCAGCACTTGCGGCTGCTTGCCTTCATGGCTGATTTCCGTCAGCAGCCAGAGCTGGTTCCAGTCCCCGCGCGGGTGCTCGCTGAGGCTTAGGAAGTGGCCGCTGACCAGCAGCGGCTGATCGCTTTCACCGCTGGCCAGTTCGTAGTCACTGCGGTGGCGTTCAAGGTTGCGTTTGGCCAGGTGCTTGCCGCGTTCGCGCTCGACAAAACTACCGGGGTAATCGTAGTCCTCGAGGTCGGGCTGGAACTCGCTGTTGAAGGCCGCTTCCATCAGCAGTTTGGGCTTTTCGAAGTTGTAGTCGCGGCGGGTGACGCGGTTGCTGCGGGTTTCCAGGCGCAGGGCGAAGCGCTTGATTACTGGCTCGTCGGCAACCAAGCCGCTGTCCTGCTGGTACGCGGTGGGCGCCAGCTTGGGGAACACCGTCTGATCATCGCCGAAGACCAGCACATGGCCTTGTTCGCTGTGCTGGAAGTGGTAATGAATGCCTTCTTCCTCGCACAGGCGCTGAATAAAGTGCAGGTCACTTTCGTCGTACTGCACGCAGTATTCGCGGTCCGGATAGACGCTGGGGCCGAACTGGAATTTGTAGGCATTGCTCTGAATGCCGTGCTCTTCGAGCACCTGGCTGATGATTTTTTCCACGCTCAGGTGCTGGAAAATCCGCTGATTGATGCGATGCGCCAGGTACGCCAGCTGCGGGCGCAGGGTGATGTGGTAGCGGGTCATGCGCTTGCCGGAATCACCCTGGGCGACGCGGTAGACCAGGCCATGCACTCCTCCGCCGTCTTGGGTAAAGGCAAGAAATGCCGGTTGGTGCAGCAGGCTTTCCAGATCGAGATCGGGGCGCTCGCTGATCAGCGTCAACTCGAACACGAACGGCTGGCTGATGGCTTCACGGCCGGTAAATTCGAGCACCTGCAGATCGTGGCTGAGGCCATCAATCGCCAGGGTGAAGCGGTTAGGCGCCAGGCTTGTGGCAAGGTTGGCGGCGTTGCCAGTCAAGGCGCGAACGACTGCAGAGGCTGATACCGCACTGCTTCTGGAGTTGGAGGCGACCGCTGCAACCGATGTTGTCGGCGTCACGGCCGGAGCAATATGCGTTTCGGGCTTGGGGTGAAAGAGAAAATTACGGCAAAACACACAGTGGATCTCGTCGTACTGCAGGCCGTTCTTGCTCAATTCATTGAAAACATCGCTCAGGGCAATGGTGCTGTTCTGCAGTAGCAGAGTCGGGGTTTTGCGGTTGCGCACGGTGAGGATGTCGACCCCTTCGAGCTTGGCACCATAGGCAATGCTCGAGTACTGGTCGTCGCTGTATTTGGAAACCAAATAGTTGCGGGTGGTCGTACCCGGCCCCTTGCGCTCGTGCACCTCAACTTCGCCGCGCATCACATTGCCCAGCCCAGGGTCTTGCAGGGTCTTGCCATCCGGTCCATAGAACACCAGCGAGCTGTTAGCAGGCACGGACAGGTGCATGCCTGGCACATAGGCACCGTGGCTGGTGATGATCAATTTCTTGCTCGGTTGTCCTGGCGCTTTTTGGAACAGGTAGAAGTGTTCGCCAAGCGCAGTTGCATTCGCTGGAGTAGGTTTCACGCGAAGACTCCTACATGGCCACGTTGCGGCTGGACAAGCACAGCGCTGAGGGGATTGACGTAACTCTGATTGGCGACGTTGAACATGCTCTTCTCCTTAAGCCTTACACGTCAGCCGGGCTGATATTCAGCCGCTGCATGCGGTACAGCAGGGTGCGGCGCGGCAGGCCCAGCTCGCAGGCGGCGCTGGTCTGGTTGCCACGGTTCTTGCGCAGGCAGTCGAGCAGCAGGCTGCGTTCGACGCGCTCCATGCGTTCGCGCAGGTTCATGCCGGGGTCATCGTTGCTGCCGGCCTGGCGCAGGTCGAAGTGCTCCGGCAGCAGCTCGCCGCCTTCGCACAGCAGCACGGCGCGTTCGACCAGGCCTTTGAGCTCGCGCACGTTGCCGGGGAAGGGGTAGCGGGCCAGGTGATCGAGGGTGCTGTCGGCCCAGCGGCATTGATTGCGCTGCAGAAAGCTGCTGGCCTTGTCGGCGAAGTAGCGCGCCAGAGTGAGGATGTCCTGATCGCGCTCACGCAGGGCCGGCAGTTCGATGGGGAACTGCGCCAGGCGATAGAACAGGTCCTCGCGGAAACGGCCTTCCTCCACCAGGTTGCGCAGGTTGTGGTGAGTAGCGGCGACGATGCGCACGTCGACCTTGTGCGTAGCGGTGGAGCCCAGTGGGCGCACTTCGCCTTCCTGCAATACGCGCAGCAGTTTGGCTTGCAGGCTCAGCGGCATATCGCCGATTTCATCGAGAAACAGGGTGCCGCCATTGGCCGCATCGAACAGGCCCTGATGGTCGCGGTCAGCGCCGCTGAAGGCGCCTTTGCGGTAGCCGAACAGCTCGCTTTCCAGCAGGTTTTCCGGCAGCGAGGCGCAGTTCTGCACGACAAAGGCTTTGCTGCGGCGGAAACCACAATCGTGGATGGCGCGGGCCACCAGTTCCTTGCCGGTGCCGGTTTCGCCCGCCAGCAAAACGCTGACCGGGTTGTGCAGCACTTTGCTGATCAGCTGGTAAACGCTGCGCATCGCCGGGCTGTCGCCAATCAAGCCATAGCCGCTGGCGCAGGGCGTGCTGACCACGGCAACCGGCTGCTCGCTGCGCGGTGAACGCAGGCGTTGCAGCAGATGCAGTTGGGCGACAACAAAGCTGCCCAGATGGCCGAGCGAGTCGGCAAAGCCCTGCAGCTCACTCGAGCGCTGGCTGGCAATCAACAGCAGGCCGGTGACGCCTTTCTGCTCATCCAGTAGCGGTTGGCACAGCAGGCTGCGCCAAGGTTTTTGTGCCTCGGGGAGGAAGCCGGTCTGGTGCAGGCTGCTGTCCAGTTCATTGAGACTGAGCGTCTGGTTCTGGCACAGGCAGTACTGCAGCAGTTGTTCGCCGTCGTAGTCGCTGGACAGGCTGGCATCCGCGCGCGGCTGCAGCAGGCCGTCCTGCCATTCGGCGGATAGGGTCAGGCGGGTGTGGGTGTCGTCGAGTAGGTACAGCTGGCTCAATTCGCTGCCCGACAGCTGCGCGGCGCTTTCCACCAGGCCGCCGAGCAGGGCGTCGCTATTGGCCGCGCGCGCCAGCGTGGCGAAGCGTTGCAACAACGCTTCGGCATAGCGCAGTGGCTGCGGCACCTGGCTGAACATCAGCGACACATTAAGCGAACTCACAGACCACCGTCCCTTCGCCGTCCAGGGTGGCGTGCACGCGTTGCAGGCTTTCGCCGCTGGCCATGGCGTCGAGCAGGCGATCGACCACCAGCGGTTGCAGGTGCTGGTCGATCAGGTGATCGATCAGGCGCGCGCCGCTGTCGCTGTGGCTGCAACGTTCGGCGAGATTTTCCAGCAGCGCCGGGCAATGGCTGAACTGCAGCTGACGGCGCTGCAGGCGCTCGCCGAAACGCGCGAGCTTGAGGCCGACCAGCTCGTTGAGCACCTCGCCATTGATCGGGTAGTACGGCACCACGCGCATGCGACCGAGCAGTGCCGGCTTGAAATGCTGAGTCAGGGTCTGGCGAATCGCCTGCTCCAGGTCTTCTGCATCCGGGCGCTGGCCGCCCTGGCAGAGGCTGGCGATGCGCTCGCTGGCGAGGTTGCTGGTCATCAGGATCAGGCAGTTGCGGAAGTTGATCTCGCGGCCTTCACCGTCGTTGGCCACGCCCTTGTCGAAGATCTGATAGAAGACGTTCATCACGTCTGGATCGGCTTTTTCCACTTCATCGAGCAGCACCACCGAATAGGGCTTCTGCCGCACGGCTTCGGTGAGCATGCCGCCTTCGCCATAGCCGACGTAGCCGGGCGGTGCGCCGATCAGCCGGGAAACGGTGTGCTTCTCCTGGAACTCGGACATGTTGATGGTGGTGAGGAAGCGCTCACCGCCATACAGCAGATCCGCCAGGGCCAGTGCGGTTTCGGTTTTACCGACGCCGCTGGGGCCGACCAGCAGGAATACGCCGACCGGCGCATCGGCGCGGTTGAGGCCAGCGGCGGTGGCGCGCATCGAGCGGTCCAGCGCAGCGATGGCTTGCTCCTGGCCGCGTACTCGCTGGCGAAGGTCGCTGGCGAAGGTCAGCACCTTGCTGTTGTGCTCGCGGGCCAGCTGGCTCAGCGGCACGCCGGTCCAGTGGCTGATCACTTCGGCTACTAGGCGTGGGCAGACTTCAAAACTGACCAGGCGTTCATTCACCTGAGCGCTGGCCAGCTCGGCTTGCACGGCGCGCAGTTCGCCTTCCAGTTGCTCCAGCTGTACGGCCTGGCCGTCACTGTTCTCGGCTTCGGTAGGGTTTTGGCGCAGGCTGGCGCACTGCTTGCGCAATTCCAGCAGGCGTTCGGCCAGCTCGCGCTGCACCGCCCAACGGGTTTCGATCTGCTCCAGTTCGGCGCGGGCCTGGCTCAGGCGTGCTTCGAGTTGTTCGAGGATTTCGCTGTCGATTTTCAGGCCGGCTTCCATATCGCGGCCCATGGCCTCGCTCTGCCGTTCACCTTCGGCGATTTCGCCGCGCAGACGCTCCAGTGCTTCCGGGGCGGCGGCCAGGCTGATGCGTACACGGGCGCAGGCGGTGTCGAGTACATCGACGGCTTTGTCCGGTAGCTGACGGCCAGCCAGGTAGCGCGCAGAGAGTTCGGCGGCAGCGACCACGGCGTCATCACGCAGGTAGATACCGTGGCTTTTCTCGTAAACAGGCGCCAGGCCACGCAGGATGGTCACGGCTTCATCGACGGTCGGCTCATGCAGCTGTACCGGCTGGAAGCGACGGGCCAGGGCTGGGTCCTTCTCGAAGTACTTCTTGTATTCGCTCCAGGTGGTGGCGGCGATGGTGCGCAGCTCACCACGCGCCAAGGCGGGCTTGAGCAGGTTGGCCGCGTCGCCACTGCCAGCCTGGCCACCGGCACCGATCAGGGTATGGGCTTCATCGATAAACAGGATGATCGGCTTGGGCGAACCCTTCACTTCATCAATCACGCCCTGCAGGCGGCGTTCGAATTCACCTTTGACACTGGCGCCGGCTTGCAGCAGGCCGAGGTCCAGGCATAGCAGTTCGACACCCTTGAGTGCGGCCGGCACTTCACCGGCGGCGATGCGCAGGGCCAGGCCTTCGACGATGGCGGTTTTGCCGACACCGGCTTCGCCGACCACGATTGGGTTGCTTTTACGCCGGCGGGCGAGGATGTCGATCATCTGGCGGATCGCGCCATCGCGGCACAGCACCGGGTCGAGCTTGCCGTCACGGGCTTGCTGGGTGAAGTTGTGGGTGAAGCGCGAGAGGTTCGATTCGCCACCGGCTGCAGGTTTGCCAGCGGCGGTTTGCGGCTGCTGGGCCATGGCGAATTCGCGCAGGCGCTCGGCATTCAGCTTGGCCAGCAGTGGTTGATAGTGGCTGCCGGCGTAGCGCATCGGATTGCGCAGCAGGGCGAGGATCAGCGCGGCTTCATCGACCTGGCTCTGGCCGAGCTCCAGGCTGGCAACCAGCAGGGCGTCCTGCAGCCATTGCACCAGTTCGGTGGCAAACACCGGGTTGCGCGATTCGCTGTGTTCGCCACGCGGTTGCAGCGCGCGGGTCAGCTCGCCGGCGTCCACTTCGGCATCTTGCAAGGCGCGGGGCAGCAAGCCTTCAGGACGCTCAAGCAGGCCGAGCAACAGGTCTTCCACCAGAATCTTGCTGCCACCGCGAACTACGCAACGCTCGGCGGCGCATTCCAGGTCATATTTGCTGGCAGCGTCGAGGGCTTGAACCAGTTGCTGTAAATCGACGTTGATCATTTCCATCTTCCTTAATGAGCTTTGCTGCCGAGGGTGACCACGCCGTCGGCGTTTTCACGCCCCAGCCAAGTGGTCCAGCCGAGCAGGCAGGGGTTGTCCGCGCCGAGGCGCAATTCGCGTATTTCGTCCTGGCGCAGTTCCAGGCGGATGTCGTAATCCAGCGGGTCGCGCAGGGTGAAGCGCACCAGCGCGCAGAGCGGTTGGTAGCCGCTGCCGATGGGCAGAAATTCATGGAAGCGATCCCAGTTCAGCTGGCGTACATGGATGCGGAACTTGCCACCGCGGTCACGCACGAACTCACCGAGCACCAGGCTTTCACCCAGCTGGCTGTTGGCCAGGCCGAGGCGGTTGCGCTGCTCGCCGAGGATTTCCACCTGGCGCTCCAGGCACTGTTCGATATGCAGGTCGGCGTGCTTGAAGTAGTAGCGCAGCACCGACTCGATCAGCGCAGCCGAGTGGGCGCGCAGGCTGAGCAGGCCGAGGTAGGGCAGCAGGCGCTTCCAGTTCAGCTCGGAGGCGCTGCGAATGGTTT
The DNA here is from genome assembly GCF_030690725.1 of Pseudomonas sp. Lineage (GTDB taxonomy): Bacteria > Pseudomonadota > Gammaproteobacteria > Pseudomonadales > Pseudomonadaceae > Aquipseudomonas. The sequence continues at coordinate 155,169 of NZ_JAUYGD010000034.1, forward strand.
CGCCGCCCAGGCCGATCAGGGCAAACAGGTGCGCGGAGAATGGGTCGACCGCGCCGCTCTGGAAGCGTGTGTGGTAGCGGTATTTCTGCCAGGTCGGCAGCAACAGACGCTGCAGGCGGTTGTTGAACAGGTCGAGGAAGTCGCGGGTCGGGTTGCCATCTTCGCTGTCGCCCAGCGCCTGCTCGCCATAGAACGCTGGCAGTGGCGAGCCGGCACCAAACAGGCTGACCAGGTTGATGCGCAAGCGGGCGCGCAGTTCGCCGTGCTCTTCGAAGAATTGCACGCGATCAATATCGCTACCGGGGAACCCCATGCTCGGGTTGGCCTGCAGTTCCAGTCGCTGATACAGCGCCTCCTCATCCAGTTCAGGATGGGCAGCGTGCAAGCGTTCCAGCACCAGCTGCACACCCTGAAACAGGCTGTACTCGCGGATGCCCCGGCTAAGCCGGTTTAGAGCAGGGGCTGTAGCCCCATGCGCGGCGTCCATTGGTACACCTCTCCCTGTGTGCTCTGTACGCGCAGCTCGTGGTACGAGTTCAAGCTGGCATACAGGGCGAAAAATTCATTGAGTACGGTGGCGAAGAGGAACAGGTCACCCTCGCCCACATAACCCTCGGGGTTGATCGTCAATTGCGTGCGTACGCCGCGTACCGGCAGGCCGCGGTGCAGGCGGTCGACGTGCTGGTGGCTGATGCTTTTCAGGCCGTCGAGCAGGCGCTTGCTGACCTTCTCAGCGTGCTGGTCGTAGTAGCGCGGCAGGTCGTAGGTTTCGAGGATCACCTTGAGCGCGTCGACGTTGGCCAGCGACAGGTAGTTCAGCGACATATTGCTGATCAGCTTCCAGAGAAAGTCGCGGTGCAGCGGCGGCGCATAGCTCGGCGTGACCGCGCTGATATTGCGGAAGGTGAGGAAGTCCGGGGTGTCCTCGCAGGGCATGCAGATATCGCCGAGGCCCAGCTGACGTGGCAGGTTCTGGTTGGTGCAGGTCAGCTCGATCGACAGCGTTTCGTGCTGATCGAGGTTGCGCAGGCCGAAGCTCAGGTAGGTTTCCAGACCGTCGCCGAGCAGCGAAGGTTGCTGGCGCACGCTGTAGTGCGGGCGCGCCAGGGGCACATCGAAGCTGGCGTCGTGCTCGAAGGATTCGAACGGCACGTACTCTTCATAGCCCTTGCCGCCGGGCTTCCAGCCGGTGACGCGATCCACCGAGAACACCCCGCAATGCTCGGAGTCGAGCTCTGAGGGCAGCAGCAGGTACTGATCCTGCTTGCCGTCCAGACGAATCGGGATGGCGTCATGGGCGAATAGGTTGACCACCGGCGTGCAGTACAGGCGCACGTTATCCAGGGTCGGGCGGATACGTTGCACGCCGGCCTTGTGGATATCGAAACGCAGCTCGATGCCGCGCGCCTGCTTGAGCACGTCTTCGGGCACGCGCTTGAGCACATCCAGGCCGAGCAGGTCGACAAACAGGAACTTGTCCTGGAAGGCGAAATATTCCTGCAGGTAGCGGTAGCCACGGAAGGTGTTCAGCGGGTAGGGAATCAGCGCCTGATCTTCGGCAAAACCCACCGGCTGAACGTTGCTGGCCGGCAGCTGCAGTGGCAGCAATGGGCGATCATCCGCGCCCTGTAAGGGCTTGCCGGCCGCATTCAGCAACACCAGCTGCACACCGCCGAGGTGGCGCAGCAGGCTTAGGTACAGCAGCTGACTGATATAGCGCTCACCGGACAGGTGCAGACGCAACTGCTTGAGGTCGAGATCACCCAGATGGCCATCGGCACTCATCGCCAGGCGCAGGCTGAGCAGCGCACCATCACCCTTGACCGAGTAATCCAGGCCATTCAGGGCCAGTGGCAGCACTTCGGTGGCAAAGGCGGTGCGGAAGCGGCAGGTCACGCCCTGGATCGGCTTGGATTCCACCGGCGTATGGCGTGGCACCAGCAAGGCACCGCCAGGGCGTTTAAGCGGGTCGAACTGCAACATGCTGAACGCCGGCAGCGGGCGCATATAGTTCGGCCACAGCAAGTGCATCAGCGAATGGGTCAGCTCCGGCAGCTCGTCATCAAGCTTCTGCCGCAGGCGCCCAGTCAGAAAGGCGAAGCCTTCCAGCAGCCGCTCGACATCCGGGTCGCGCCCGCTCTGCCCAAGAAACGGCGCCAACGCCGGGCTGCGCTCGGCAAAGCGCTTGCCGAGTTGGCGCAGGGCGGTGAGTTCGCTCTGGTAGTAGTGGTTAAAAGACATTCAGCAGTTCGTCCTTGTGGCTGTGTCGGCTTAGCCGCCAATCAGCACGGTGCCGGAACCGGCGATCACCGGATTGCCATGGCTACCCACGGTGCCGAGCACGGTGGCGGGCTTGTTGTTGATCAGCACGGTGGGGATGACCGCGCTGGCCAGCGTGCTGCCGCAGCCAGTGGGGTCGCCCATGCGCGCGGCCGGCAGGCTGTCGAACAGCACGTCGGGGGAGCCGGCGACAATCGGATTGGGGCCGTGGCCGGGGATCGGGCAGGCGGTTGGGTCGCTGACGCGGGCTGCGGGTTTACCGGACATGGGCTCTCCTTAATTGACCTTGACCTGTCCGCTGCCGTCCAGGCGCGCGGAGAAACTGACTTGGCGTTTAAGGCCGTCCACTTCCAGCAGGCCTTCGATGGCAAAGGCCAGGCTCAGTGGGTTGTTATCGCGGGGCAGGGAAATCACCCGCACGTCGCTTAAACGCGGTTCGTACGCTTCGATAAAGCGTTCGATGGCGATACGCGCCTGCTGCAGCGAATCGTGCAGCGACAGGCGCATATCGTTGAGATCGGGCAACCCGTAGTCGGGCAGCGTTTGCACGCTGCCCGCCCGGGTGCTGAGCATTTTCGCCAGGTGGGTAGCCACCGACGCCATGGCGGCGACCTCGCGGCTCCAGCCAGCGCGCTGGCTGGCTTCACCGCCGAGGCGTTCGAATAGGCTTCCGTAACCTGACATAAGGATGCTTATTCCTTGTCCAGCTTGCCGACGAGCGACAGGGTGAAATCGGCACCCATGTACTTGAAGTGCGGGCGCACGTTGAGGCTGACGCGGTACCAGCCCGGCTCACCATCTACATCACTGACGATCACCTGAGCGGCGCGCAGCGGACGACGGCTACGTACTTCGGAGCTCGGGTTTTCCTGATCGGCAACGAACTGGCGAATCCACTTGTTGAGTTCCAGTTCCAGGTCGGTGCGCTCTTTCCAGGCGCCAATCTGCTCGCGCTGCAGCACTTTCAGGTAGTGGGCCAGACGGTTGATGATGAACATGTACGGCAGCTGGGTGCCGAGCTTGTAGTTCAGTTCAGCGGTCTTGCCTTCTTCGCTGATGCCGAAGAACTTTGGCTTCTGCGCCGAGTTGGCGGAGAAGAACGCGGCGTTGTCGCTGCCTTTGCGCATGGTCAGGGCGATAAAGCCTTCTTCGGCCAGTTCGTATTCACGACGGTCGGAGACCAGCACTTCGGTCGGGATCTTGGTTTCGATCTCGCCCATGCTTTCGAAGTGGTGCAGCGGCAGGTCTTCTACCGCGCCACCGCTCTGCGGGCCGATGATGTTCGGGCACCAGCGGAACTTGGCGAAGCTGTCGGTTAGCTTGGAAGCAAAGGTGTAGGCAGTGTTGCCCCACAGGTAGTGCTCGTGGCTGTTGGCGACGTTCTCTTTGTAGACGAAGGTCTTCACCGGGTTGTCTTCTGGGTCGTACGGGTTGCGCAGGAGGAAGCGCGGTACGGTCAGGCCGACGTAGCGAGCATCTTCCTGCTCGCGGAAGCTCTGCCATTTGGCGAACTGCGGGCCTTCGAAGTGATCTTTCAGATCCTTCAGGTCCGGCAGGCCGGTGAAGCTTTCCAGGCCGAAGAATTTCGGACCGGCAGCGGCGATAAACGGTGCGTGGGACATGCTGGCGACGCTGGCAACGTATTGCAGGGTCTTGACGTCCGGAGCGCTCGGGTCGAAGAAGTAGTTGGCGATCAGTGCGCCGACCGGCTGGCCACCGAACTGGCCGTATTCGGCGGTGTAGATGTGCTTGTACAGGCCGGACTGGGTGATTTCCGGGCTGTCTTCGAAGTCATCAAGCAGATCTTGCTTGGAGGCGTTGATGATCTCCAGCTTGATGTTTTCGCGGAAATTGGTGCGATCCACCAGCAGCTTGAGGCCACGCCAGGAGGATTCCAGCGCCTGGAATTCAGCGTTGTGGAGGATTTCGTCCATCTGCCGGCTGAGCTTGGCGTCGATCTCCGCGATCATGCGGTCGACCATGGCCTTTTTCACGGGCTCATTTTCGTTCTGCGGCTTCAGCAACTCTTCGATAAAGGCCGACACGCCACGCTTGGCGATGTCATAGGCTTCGTCGTCCGGAGTCAGTTTGGTCTCGGCAATGATGCGGTCGAGGATGCCGAGGTCGGCGGCGCTGCGACCGCTTTCTACTGCTGCACTAGTGCTCATGAATTAGCTTCCTTGTTAATTGAATCAGGAGTCCAGCTTGCCTTGGGCAGCCAGGCCGAGTTCGCCGAGTACGCGGTCACGCGAGTCGTCGTCAGCCAGCACGCTTTCGATTGCCTTGCGGAAGGCCGGGGCGTTGCCCAGTGGACCTTTCAGAGCAACCAGGGCGTCGCGCAGTTCCATTAGTTTTTTCAGCTCAGGGACCTGATCGACCACATTGGCCGGGTTGAAGTCCTTCATCGAGTTGATGCGCAGCTGCACCGCCATGTCGTCGCCTTCGGCGTCGTCTTGCAGGCGATTAGGCACGGCGAAGGTCAGGTTGAGTTCCTGCTTGGCCAGCACTTCGTCGAAGCTGTTTTTGTCGATGCTGATCGGCTTGCGGTCTTCGATCTTGCGATCGTCGGCGCGTTGGGTGAAGTCACCCAGAACCATCAGTTTCAGTGGCAGTTCGATCTCTTCCTGAGCACCGCCGGTGGCGGGTTTGAAAGTGACGTTGATGCGTTCCTTGGGGGCTACCGAGCCTTCTTTGGCCATGGTCATTCTCCGTTACGGTTATGGCCCGAGGGCCTAGTCCAGTACCACTTCAAGATCGAGGTGGCACAACCTGCGGTAGATCTCTTCCTTGCTTTCACGTACCGCGTGGTTCTGCGGCAACAGCTCACAACAGCTGTGCAGCATGCGCAGTACGTCCAGGGCGAGATCGGGTTCCCAGTCGCCGAGGCCGGTGGCCTGTAGCGTCTGGTCGAGCGATTCGAGTTGGGTTTTGGCCAGTTCGTATTTCTTTGCGCTGTAGCACAGGCGCGCCAGGGTCAGCTGCCAGAAGAAGCGTTCGCGGCCACCGCGCGCCTTGGCCAGGCCGAGCTTGAGTTGCTGCACGGCGGATTTCAGGCCGTCCTTGCGCAGCTTGGGCAGGGTTTCCTGCAGGGCGATATCCCAGGCCGGTAGTGCGTTGCCGTCGTTGGCTACGGGGGCGTTGTCGCTGACCGGGGCCTGCACATGCGGCATCACGTGGGAGCTGAGCCAGGCGCGGGTCTGTGCATCGGCGAAGGCGCTGCCGTCGTGGAAGCGCAGTTCTTCCAGGCCGCTCATGCGCTGCATAAACAGTGCGAGCTGGATTTCCACTTCACGCATCGCCTGCTCGGCGTCCAGCTCGTGCAGGCACTGCCAGACCAGATGCTGGCCGTCGAGCCAGAACGGCGCGCGGGCGATGCTGGCTTCCAGGTCGACCAGCAGATCGGCGTATTGGCCGTTTTGGTAGCGCTCCTGATAGCTGGCCAGCTTGTCCGCCGGCAGACCGCGCAGCGCGGTTATCTGTTCGGCATTGCGTTCCGGCAGGCTGTCGATGGGTAGCCAGAGCAGGGTGCGCGCCAGGCGCAGGGCGCGCAGGTCGCTGGCTTTCTGCTTGAGCCAATAAGCGCAGAGCGGACGGGCCTGGTCTTGCAGGCTACGCAGGCTCTTGTGCGCTTCCTTTTCGCTTTCCACCGGCGCGCCGGGGGTGAGCATCTGGCTGGCAGCCTGCTTGACCTGAGCAATCGCCGCACCGACCGAGCCGGGCTCTGGCTGACCCTGGCTGGCGCGCTTGACCAGCTCATCCAGGCGACGGCACAGCGGCAGCAGCAGTGGCGCATCTTCACCCAGATGTTCGGCCAGGCAGGCTTCCAGGGCGCGCAGTTGTTCGGCCAGACTGCGGAACAGCGCCAGTTGCTCGCCAATTGGTACGTGCTCGGCCAGCGCCTGCTCCAGGCGTGGAATCAGCCAGCTGATGGCGGCGGCGCGGGTGCGCGGTTTGCGGGGGTGCAGTTCGACCCAGTGATTGAGGCACAGGTAGTGCAGCAGGCTGAAACCGGCTTGCAGGCCGGGGAAGGATTCGCGTTGGTAAAGCCCCCAGATCAGCCAGGCGGCGACGCGCAAATCCTTGGAGTGGCCGCTAAGCAGTATCTCGCTGTTTTCGCGGACTTTTTGCCAGTCAATCGCCGCCGTTTCGTGCAGCGCCGTGGCCTTGCCCAGCTCATTTTCGAGAACTTCGTATTCGCTGGAATAACGCACGTCATTACCGGCAAAGTTCCCTTCATTAATAGGAAGTTTGGCCAGCTCTAAATAATGAGCCGTGAGTTTGTTTGAATAGGTCATTCCATGACTCGATTATCGCTGCGGGTAACTTCGAAGAAGCAGGTGGTGCTTCTGAATACCATCTTGCCGCGCTGTGGGTGCGCAAGGAGTTGCGCACTTAAATGTGCAACAAGTTGCGCACGTCCTAGTGAGGTGGGCATCCTAGCCCCATGAAGAGTGTCGGACAACCGTTGAAAGTGTGAAATATGTAACAGTGAGCGATATTCGACGATTAATAACTGGAACGATAGTTCCTAAAAATTGTGAGTATTTCGTCACAATAAGACGGGTCTGAAAAGTTATGTAGGGATATGGCTCTATATATGTAAGTAATTGCTTACTGGCAAATTAGTGGCACGTCACAAAAGTTGTCTGGTTGCTGCAAGTTAGTGTGATGCAGTGCAGGTTTTGCCGGATTGGTCTGTGACGGCTGCGCTGAGGCCGAGCCCGAACGGGCTCGGCGCGGGGAAGGGGTGAGCCGTTGGTCGGTTAAGCGCTGCTGGGTTCAGCCCAGAGGCTCACATCGAGCTGGTGCTGCTCGCCCACCGCCAGCACGCGGATGTCGTCCAGCACATTGGCGTGTTCGATACAGAGCATGCCGGGCCAGGCGTCGGCGGCGAATTGTGAGAGGCGTTGCGCCTTGTCGGTCCAGGGGTTCCACAGCACGGCCGAATTCGAGCCACTGCTGTGCAGCTGGATGCGCCGCCGCCAGGCACGGTCGAGGATGCTCAGCTGCGCCGGGGTATCGAGGTAGATACGGTCGGTCTCGCCGCTGAACTGCAGCAGGCCGTCCTGCTGGCGTTGCTGCCAGTCTTCCAGGGTTTCGATATAGCGGCAGCCGTGCAGGCCTTCGACCGCGACGTTGCGGACATCGCTGACGGCAAAATAGCTGTGCAGCGCTTGGCTGATCGCCAGCGGCGTGTCGCCCAGGTTGCGGCTGCTCAGCTGGATATGCAGACGCTCATCCAGGCGAATGGAGAAGCGCAGTTCGGCGGCGTGGGGCCAGTCGGCCAGTGGCTGGGTGGCGCTGTTGTAGACAAATTCCAGGTGGATGCCGTCATCGCGGCTATCGATGCCTTGCAGCTGCCAGTCGAGGTTGCGCACCAGACCGTGGGCAGGCGCAGTTTCTGGCTGTAGATGCATGGCCTGCACTGCCGGCGGGTTGCGTTGCAGGCTGCCGAACCAGGGCCAGCACACCGGCACGCCGCCGCGCACGCCCTGGCCGCGCTTGTAGGCCGCTTGCTCGCTGAGCCAGATCAGCGGCGGTTGATCATCCGTCTGGTAGCTGAGGATTTGCGCGCCTTGCTGGCTGATCAGTAGTTCATAGGCGCCATAGCGCGCGCGCCAGCAGGTCAGCTCGTCCAGTTCAAGGCGTTCAACATGGGATCTGGCCATCGGCGTACTCGTAGAAGGAAGAATAAAGAAGGCTATTGGAGCCCAGCTTGCGCGCAGAAAGCAAAACGCCCGTCAGTGACGGGCGTTTTTTGGCTGGAGTCAGGCTTACTTGCCGTAGACCTGTTCCGGCAGCCAGGTGATCAGCCCCGGGAACTGGTAGGCAATCACCAGCAGCAGGATCTGGATCATGATAAACGGCAGCACACCCTTATAGATGGTGCTGGTGGGCACCGATGCCGGGGTGACGCCGCGCAGGTAGAACAGCGCAAAGCCAAACGGCGGCGTGAGGAAGGAGGTCTGCAGGTTCAGCGCGATCATCACGCCGAGCCACACTGGGTCCAATCCCATGGCCAGCAATACCGGGCCGACAATCGGCACCACCACGAAGGTGATCTCGATAAAGTCGAGGATAAAGCCGAGCAGGAAGATCACCACCATCACCAGGAAGAACGCACCAAGCACGCCGCCGGGCAACTGGGCAAAGATGTCCTCGATCATCGCTTCGCCGCCGAAGCCGCGGAACACCAGGGAGAACAGCGAGGCGCCGATCAGGATGAGGAACACCATGGCGCTGATTTCGGTGGTGCCGTAGGCCACTTGGCGCAGTTGGCCGAAGTTCAGCTTGCCCTTGTAGAAGGCCAGCAGCATCGCGCCGAGGGCGCCGAGTGCAGCGGCTTCGGTCGGGGTGGCGTAGCCGGCGAGGATCGAGCCGAGTACCGCGCCGATCAACAGCAGCGGCGGTACCAGGGCGTTGATCAGCTTGCCCCACTCGATCGGGCCCAGCTCTTCCTGCGGCAGGGCCGGCAGCTTCTTCGGTTGCAGGATCGCCACGCCGATGATGTAGAGGATATACATGCCCACCAGCATCAAGCCGGGGATCAGCGCACCGACGAACAGGTCACCGACCGAGACGGTCTTCGGCGAGAAGATGCCCATCTTCAGCTGCGCCTGTTGGTAGGCGCTGGACATCACGTCGCCCAGCAGCACCAGCACGATGGACGGCGGGATGATCTGCCCCAAGGTGCCGGTGGCGGCCAGGGTGCCGGTGGCAATCGCCGGGTCATAGCCACGGCGCAGCATGGTTGGCAGGGCCAGCAGGCCCATGGTCACCACGGTGGCGCCGACGATCCCGGTGGATGCCGCCAGCAGCGCGCCGACCACACACACGGAAATCGCCAGGCCGCCGCGCAGGGTGCCGAACAGCCGTGACATGGATTCGAGCAGGTCTTCAGCGACCCGCGACTTTTCCAGCATCACGCCCATGAACACGAACAGCGGCACCGCCAGCATGGTCTGGTTGTTCATGATGCCGAACAGGCGGTTGGGCAGGGCGCTCAGGTAGCCGCCATCGAAGGTGCCGGTGAGGATGCCAATGCCGGCAAACAGCAGCGACACACCGCCCAGGGTAAAGGCCACCGGGTAGCCGGCCATCAGAGCCGCGCAGATGCTGATAAACAGCAGAATCGCCATCAACTCAGCCATGGTTCACCTCCACGGCTGGCATGCGGCCGGTGAGGATATTGGCGAATTTGATCAAGTCGGAGATTCCTTGTAATACCAGGCTGACTACCAGCACCAGGATGATGCTCTTCTGCAGGTAGACGAATTTCAGCCCGCCGGACTCGCTGGAACCTTCCAGGGTCGACCAGGAATTACTCACGTAATCCCAGCTGGCCCAACCGAGGAACAGGCACACCGGCAGCAGAAATAGCAGGGTGCCGAGGCTGTCGACCAGGGCTTTACGTTTGGCGCTGAACTTCTGGTAGAAGATGTCGACGCGCACATGGCCGTTGCATTGCAACACCCAGGCGGCGGCGCCCATGAATACCAGTGCGTGGGCGTACAGCACAGCTTCCTGCAGGGCGGTAGCGCCGATGCCGAAACCGTAACGCAGGACCACCACGATGGCGGTGCCAAGCACCAGAAACAGGGTCAGCCAGGCGCAGGCCTTGCCGAAATGGGCGTTGAATGAATCGATCAGACGGGCAAGGCTGAGCAGCAGAGGAGGTTTATCGGACATTATGAGTCCTTATGGTTATGGGCTTTGTGGGCAGGCAGGCCGGCGATTCTAGGCAGGCCTGTACGCGTGCGGCAATGGCACTACAACTTTAGTCGTATCCGCTAGGCTTGAGAGTCACTTACCCCTATGTTACTCAGGCGCGGTGGGTCCGCAGTGATCCTGTGGTCAGACCACTACAACAATAAAGGAGCTTTGCATGAAACGTCGTCAAATTCTCGCAGCAGCAGGCGTAGGCCTTGCAGCCACGGCACTGGCCGGTTGCAAACAAGAAGCTGAAACCGCTGGTAAGCCCCAAGAAGGCGCGAGCAGCCAAACCTTCAACTGGAAAATGGTCACCTCCTGGCCGAAGAACTTCCCCGGCGTAGGCGTCGGTGCCGAGCGCTTCGCCAAGCTGGTTGAAGAAATGAGTAACGGCCGCTTGAAGGTCAAGGTCTACGCCGCTGGCGAGCTGGTGCCGGCGCTGGAAGTATTCGATGCAGTGAGCCGTGGCACCGCCGAAATGGGCCACGGTGCGCCTTACTACTGGAAGGGCAAAGTACCGGCCGCGCAGTTCTTCTGCGCCCTGCCATTTGGCCCCAATGCCCAGGAAATGAATGCCTGGCTGCACAAAGGCGGCGGCATGCAGCTGTGGGAAGAAACCTACAAACCGTTCGGCGTACTGCCGATTGCCTGTGGTGCGACCGGCGTGCAAACCGCGGGTTGGTTCAACAAGGAAATCAACGGCGTGGCCGACTTCCAGGGCCTGAAGATGCGTACCCCAGGTCTGGGCGGCGAAGTGCTGACCAAGATGGGCGGCACCGTGGTCAACATGCCGGCCGGTGAGATCTTCACCGCGCTGCAGACCGGCGCCATCGACGCCACCGAGTGGATCGGTCCATACAACGACCAGGCCCTGGGCCTGCATAAAGCCGCCAAGTACTACTACACCCCGGGCTGGCAAGAGCCGAACGTCACCTTCGAACTGGATATCAACATCAAGGCCTGGGAAACCCTGCCGGCTGATCTGCAGGCCATCGTCCGTGCCGCCGCTCGTGATGTGAACGGCGACATGCTCGACGATTACAACGCGAAGAACATGGAAGCCCTGGAGCAGCTCAAAGGCGAAGGCGTGGAAGTGCGCCGTCTGCCAGACGAAGTGCTGGCCAAGCTCAAGGAAGTGGCCGCCGAAGTGGTCGACGCCAGCGCCGCCGCCGATCCGGTAGCGAGCAAGGTGTGGGCGCAGCAGAAGGCTTATCTGCAGCGTCTGTACGAATACGCCGAGCTGAACGAGAAGGATATCTACAACATCCGCGGCTAATCTAGAACCTGTCTCGGATCTGCTGCGCGTCGGCGATACTGCGTTAAAAACAGCCTCGGAATGCTCATTTACAACCAGTAAACTCCGCTTCCTCGGCTGTTTTTGCCTTGTCTCGCTCTAGCTCGCGAGATCAGAAACAGGTTCTTAGCGCACAGCAAAACGCCGGCTCTTGAGCCGGCGTTTTCGTTTCACCATCCGCTATCAGCGCCGCGCAGGCACCGGTCGAGTGCGGCCGCTGCCGTCGATGGCGACGAAGACGAAGACTGCTTCGGTGACCTTGCGCCATTCGCTGGACAGCGGGTCATCGCTCCATACCTCGACCAGCATCTGGATCGAGCTGCGGCCCACTTCCACGGTTTGCGTATAGAAGGAAAGTTGCGCGCCAACCGCCACCGGCACCAGAAAGGCCATGCGGTCGATGGCCACGGTGGCCACGCGGCCGCCCGCCACCTTGCTGGCCATGGCGGTGCCCGCCAGGTCCATCTGCGATACCAGCCAGCCGCCGTAGATATCGCCAAAACCGTTGGTTTCACGCGGCAGTGCGGTGATCTGCAAAGCCAGGTCGCCTTGCGGAATGGGGTCTTCCTGTTCGAAATCGTGCATCGGATAGGCTCGCGGCGCGGTTGTTTTTATTGGCGCGGTGCGGGGCTTGGCGGTGGCGGCGAGTTAGGCTCTGCGGCTATCGCGGGTCGGCCCAGCAGGCCCGCGGGAGTGCGGGCGCAGCGAGTATAGCGACTCGGCAGTCGCAGGGCGACCATGGCACTTGGCCGCCTGGACTTTGTAGTCATTTCATCGACTGCGGCAAAACATCGGCAGCGTTCATCTAACTGTCACATTGCTTACATACAGTCGTCATGCGGCCTACAGATACTTGGCCCCGTTCAATCCAACACTAGTCTGCTAGGAGTAAGGCATGAAACTTAAGCGTTTGATGGCGGCCATGACTTTTGTCGCCGCTGGCGTGGCTACCGCCACTGCGGTTGCTGCTGTCGACCCGGCTCTGCCGAGCTACACCAAGACCTCCGGCGTATCGGGCAACCTGTCCAGCGTCGGTTCCGACTCTCTGGCCAACCTGATGACTCTGTGGGCTGAAGAGTTCAAAAAGGAATACCCGAACGTCAACATCCAGATTCAGGCCGCCGGCTCGAGCACCGCGCCACCCGCGCTGACTGAAGGCACCGCCAGCATGGGCCCGATGAGCCGTGCGATGAAGGATGCCGAGATCCAGGCGTTCGAAGAGAAATACGGCTACAAGCCGACTGCCGTGCCGGTGGCCATCGACGCCCTGGCGGTATTCGTGCACAAAGACAACCCGATCAAATCCCTGGACATGGCTCAGGTTGACGCGATCTTCTCCAGCACCCGTCTGTGCGGTGGCGCTACCGATATCAAAACCTGGGGTGACCTGGGCATGACCGGCGAGTGGGCGGCCAAGCCGATCCAGTTGTTCGGTCGTAACTCGGTATCCGGCACCTACGGTTACTTCAAAGAAGAAGCCCTGTGCAAAGGTGACTTCAAGGCCAACGTCAACGAGCAGCCGGGTTCGGCTTCTGTGGTGCAGTCGATCTCCAGCACCATCAACGCCATCGGTTACTCGGGCATCGGCTACAAGACTTCCAGCGTGAAGACTGTGCCTCTGTCGAAGAAAGGCGGCGAAGCCTTTGACGCCAACGAAGAAAACGCCCTGGCTGGCAAGTTCCCGCTGGCTCGCTTCTTCTACGTTTACGTCAACAAGGCGCCGAACAAGCCGCTGAGCCCGCTGGACGCCGAGTTCGTCAAGCTGGTGCTGTCCAAGCAAGGTCAGGAAGTGGTCGTGAAAGACGGCTACATCCCGCTGCCAAGCAAAGTGGCTGCGAAAACCCTGAAGGAGCTGGGCCTGGAGTAATCCCGGTACAGGCAAGGACGCCAAAAAATGGTCGGGAGCCCTTTTTAACGTCGCGCAGCGACGGCCCGAAGGGTGGTCGCCAGGGATGGCAGACCATAAAGAAGTCGCACGCCCACCTCCGTTTACGACAGGTGGGCGTTGCTTTGTCAAAGCGCTGTAACTTTTCTGTCACATAGGGCGGCTAGAGTTAGCGCCTCGTATAGCGACAGAAATCACTATGGCGCGCTCATGGCTGCGCAGAGACGCTCTTACCTATGAATGACTTGGCTAGTGAAACCATGACCGCCACATCGAAATCCCTCGGGCTGGACTTCAACACCCCGGCCCTGCAGCGCAAGCGGCGTATCCGCGCGCTGAAAGATCGTTTCGCCCGCTGGGCGGTATCCATCGGTGGTATGGCCGTACTCGGCGCCATCACCCTGATCTTCTTTTACCTGGCTTATGTGGTTATGCCGATGTTCCAGGGCGCCAGCCTGGAAAGCCGCAAACCGGTGCAGGTCGCCTGGCTGAATGAAGCCGCCGCGCCGCTGCTGCTGACCCTGGAAGAACAGAACCAGATGGGCATGCGCCTGGATCAGAGCGGTAAGGTGCAGTTCTTCGATGCGAAGAAGATGCAGCCGCTGAGCAGTGTGCAGCTGCCGATTCCGGCCGATGCACGGATTGTTGCAGTTGGCACAGATGAGCCGGGTAGCAACCGCGTTGCCCTGGGTCTGTCCAACGGCCAGGTGCTGGTGTTCCAGCATGTCTACAAGATCACCTACCCGAACGATGTAAAGACCATTGCGCCAAGCATCGACTACCCCTTCGGCGAGGCGCCGATTGAGCTCGATACCCAAGGCCGTGAGCTGGACCACGTCGGCCTTAGCCTGAACCGCGGCACGCTGATGCTGGCTGGCTCCACCGGCACTGAGCTGCATGTGGTGAGCCTGGGCCGCGAAGAGAACATGATGACTGGCGAGGTGAGCCTTAGCGAAGAGCGTATCGTTCTGCCGCAGATCGCCGAGCCGATCAAAGCGCTGATTATCGACCCGCGCCACCTGTGGCTGTATGTGGTCAATGGCCGCGCGACTGCCGATGTCTTCGATATGCGCAGCAAAAGCCTGAATGGTCGCTACAAGCTGCTGGAAGACGGCAAGCTGGAAGTCAGCAACGCCACCTCGCTGCTCGGTGGTATCTCGCTGATGATCGGCGACACCAGTGGCGGCATTAGCCAGTGGTTTATGGTGCGTCAGGAAGACGGCAAGGCCTCGCTGACCTCGATCCGCAGCTTCCAGCTGGCTGATAGCCCAATTGTGCAGATTCTCCCGGAAGAGCGCCGCAAGGGCTTCTTCGCCATGGATGCCAAGGGCAACCTGGGTATCTTCCACAGCACTGCGCACCGCACCCTGCTGGTTGAACCCGTTGCTCAAGGTCAGGCCCTGGCTGCTCTGTCGCCGCGCGCCAACCGCGTGCTGGTAGAGAGCGACGGCCAGCTGCAGCGTTTCCTGGTCGACAACCCGCACCCGGAAATTTCCTGGAGTTCGCTGTGGGGCAAGGTCTGGTACGAGAACTATGACGCGCCGGGCCACGTCTGGCAGTCCACCTCTGCCAGCACTGACAACGAACCCAAGCTGAGCCTCGCGCCGCTGGCCTTCGGTACCCTGAAAGCGGCGTTCTACGCCATGCTCCTGGCTGCGCCGCTGGCCATCGCGGCTGCGCTGTACACCGCCTACTTCATGGCTCCGGCGCTACGCCGCAAGGTCAAGCCGGTGATCGAGCTGATGGAAGCGCTGCCAACGGTGATCCTCGGCTTCTTCGCCGGCCTGTTCCTCGCGCCTTATGTGGAAGGCCATCTACCGGGCATCTTCAGCCTGCTGCTGTTCACCCCAATCGGCATTCTGCTGGCCGGTTACCTGTGGAGCCGCCTGCCGGAGTCGATCCGCCTGAGCGTGCCAGACGGCTGGGAGTCGGCGATGCTGATCCCGGTGATTCTGCTGGTGGGCTATGTCTCGCTGGCCATGAGCGGCCATGTCGAGAACTGGCTGTTCGACGGCAATATGCGCATGTGGCTGAGCAATGACCTGGGCATTCCGTTCGACCAGCGCAACGCCCTGGTAGTCGGCCTGGCCATGGGCTTTGCGGTGATCCCGACCATTTACTCGATTGCCGAAGACGCCGTGTTCAGCGTGCCGAAGAGCCTGACGTTCGGTTCCCTGGCCCTCGGTGCCACGCCGTGGCAGACCCTGACCCGCGTGGTGATTCTCACCGCCAGCCCAGGCATCTTCTCGGCGGTGATGATCGGCATGGGTCGCGCCGTTGGCGAAACCATGATCGTGCTGATGGCCACCGGCAACACCGCGATTATGGACATGAACATCTTCGAAGGCTTGCGCACCCTGGCCGCCAACGTGGCGGTGGAAATGCCCGAATCGGAGGTCGGTGGTACCCACTACCGCGTGCTGTTCCTCTCGGCGCTGGTGCTGCTCGGCTTCACCTTTGTCATGAACACCCTGGCGGAGCTGGTGCGCCAGCGTCTGCGCGTCAAGTACGCCTCGCTCTAAGGCTTGGGAAGGTATATGTCCGTGAAACAGAACAACCTGAAAACCTGGTTCAAGAGCGGTACCCCGTGGATCTGGATGAATGCCGGCGCGGTGTCGATCGCCGTGATCATGACCCTGGGTCTGATGATGGTGATCGCCGTGCGCGGCCTCGGCCACTTCTGGCCGGCGGATATCGTTGAGGCCCATTACCAGATCCCTGGTCAGGAAGCCAAGGTGATGGCCGGTGAGGTCACCCAGATCGAAGAAGTGCCGCGTGCGCGTCTGGCCGCTTCCGGCTTGCCGGTGGACGTCAACGGCGGCGAGTTTATGACCCGCGAGCTGTTCAAGGTGGGTAACCGCGACGTGTATGGCGCGGACTTCACCTGGGTGGTCGGCGAATGGCTGAGCGACCTGCGCACCCCGGAAAACCTCACGGCGCTGGAGCGTCGCGAGTGGGGCAACTTCTATGGCTATCTGGTCAACGTCAAGGAAGCCGGTGAACTGGTTGCCGAAGGCGATGCCAGCTGGCCGGTGCTGCTGGAGCGCATCGAGCGTGTCGAGCAGCTGCACAAGCAACTGGTGCGCCTGGAGAAGAAAGACATCGGCCGGATCAACGCCGGGCTTGAGCGCATTCGTTTGAAAACCCGCAAGCTGGAGCTGCAGGGCAAACTGGACGAAGTCGCCCAGGCCGAGCTGGACGCCGAGCGCGCGCAGTGGGATGCCGAGTACAAGGTGCTGGAGACCGAGCTGATCGCCCTTAATCAGGCGTTCAACCGTGACAGCGTCACGCTGAAGACCGCTGATGGCCGCGAAGTGACCATCAGCCTCGGCAAGGTGGTACGGGCCTTCCAGCCGAATGCCATGGGCATGGGTGACAAGCTCGGCTTCTACTTCGCCAAACTGTGGGAATTCGTCAGCGACGACCCGCGTGAAGCCAACACCGAAGGCGGCATTTTCCCGGCGATTTTCGGTACCGTGATGATGACCCTGATCATGGCCGTTATCGTCACCCCGTTCGGCGTGGTCGCAGCCATCTACCTGCGCGAATACGCCAAGCAGGGTCCGCTGACCCGGGTAATCCGCATTGCGGTAAACAACCTGGCGGGCGTCCCGGCCATCGTTTACGGGGTATTCGGCCTGGGCTTCTTCGTCTATGTGCTGGGTGGTTCGCTCGACCGCATGTTCTTCCCGGAAGCTGCGCCGGCGCCGACCTTCGGTACGCCGGGCCTGCTGTGGGCCTCGCTGACGCTGGCGATCCTTACCCTGCCGGTGGTGATCGTCGCCACCGAAGAAGGTCTGGCACGGATTCCCCGCGCCGTGCGTGAAGGCTCTCTGGCCCTCGGCGCGACCAAGGTGGAAACCCTCTGGCGCGTGGTGCTGCCAATGGCCAGCCCGGCGATGATGACCGGCCTGATCCTCGCCGTGGCCCGCGCCGCAGGCGAAGTGGCGCCGCTGATGCTGGTGGGCGTGGTCAAGCTGGCGCCGAGTCTGCCGGTAGATGGCAACTACCCGTATCTGCATCTTGATCAGAAGATCATGCACCTGGGCTTCCACATCTACGACGTCGGCTTCCAGAGCCCCAACGTCGAGGCCGCGCGGCCGCTGGTATATGCCACTGCGCTGCTGCTGGTGCTGGTCATCGTGGTGCTGAACATGGCGGCGGTTTATATCCGCAACCACCTGCGCGAGAAGTACAAGGCGCTGGATCACTAATCATCGCGCCGTGGCCTGCTGGCCGCGGCGGCTTAACGAATTTGTTAGCGTAGGGAGCATCCCATGCAGCACGAAGCACATACACACGGTATCGACATGGCGGCCCTCGGCCGCGACCGCCAGGGCCTGAGCATGGCCAACGAGCGCGTGG
Organism: Pseudomonas sp.; assembly: GCF_030690725.1. GTDB lineage: Bacteria > Pseudomonadota > Gammaproteobacteria > Pseudomonadales > Pseudomonadaceae > Aquipseudomonas. The sequence continues at coordinate 172,703 of NZ_JAUYGD010000034.1, forward strand.
CCATCGACGTGCCGGGTCTGAACCTGTACTACGGCGACAAGCAGGCGCTGTTCGACGTCAAGATGAGCATTCCCAACCAGCGCGTAACGGCGTTTATCGGCCCGTCTGGTTGCGGCAAGTCGACCCTGCTGCGCACCTTCAACCGGATGAATGATCTGGTCGACGGTTGCCGCGTAGAAGGCGAAATCAACCTCGACGGCACCAACATCTACCGCAAAGGCGAGGATGTCGCCGAGCTGCGTCGTCGTGTCGGCATGGTGTTCCAGAAGCCCAACCCGTTCCCCAAGAGCATCTACGAGAACGTGGTGTACGGCCTGCGCATCCAGGGCATCAACCAGAAGCGCGTGCTCGATGAAGCCGTGGAATGGGCACTGAAAAGCGCGGCGCTGTGGGATGAGGTCAAAGACCGCCTGCACGACTCCGCCCTCGGCCTCTCCGGCGGTCAGCAACAGCGTCTGGTGATCGCCCGTACCGTGGCGGTACAGCCAGAAGTGCTGCTGCTCGACGAACCCTGCTCGGCGCTCGACCCGATCTCCACGCTGAAAGTCGAAGAGCTGATCTACGAACTGAAATCCAAGTACACCATCGTCATCGTTACCCACAACATGCAGCAGGCGGCGCGGGTCTCGGATTACACGGCGTTTATGTACATGGGCAAACTGATCGAGTTCGGTGATACCGATACGCTGTTCACCAACCCGGCGAAGAAACAAACCGAAGATTACATTACCGGTCGCTATGGTTAATACGGATCAGTCCCCTCTCCCGCTGGCGGGAGAGGGTTAGGGAGAGGGTGGTGCGTGCAGACCCTTTCCTCCGGCCTCTCTCCCACACTTCATGAACGAAGAAGGAGAGGGGAGGTACAACCCGGCTTAGGACTCTTACATGATCAACAAAGAAAACCTTACCCAGCATATCTCCCAGCAGTTCAACGTCGAGCTGGAGGAGGTGCGTAGCCACCTGCTGGCGATGGGCGGCCTGGTCGAGAAGCAGGTCAACGATGCGGTTACCGCACTGATCGACGCCGACTCCGGTCTGGCTCAGCAAGTGCGCGAGATCGATGACCAGATCAACCAGATGGAACGCAATATCGACGAAGAGTGCGTGCGCATTCTCGCTCGTCGTCAGCCGGCAGCGTCCGACCTGCGTTTGATCATCAGCATCTCCAAGTCGGTAATCGATCTCGAGCGCATCGGCGACGAAGCGACCAAGATCGCCAAGCGCGCGATCCTGCTGTGCGAAGAAGGTGAAGCACCGCGCGGTTATGTGGAAGTGCGGCATATCGGTGATCAGGTACGCCGGATGGTGCAGGAAGCGCTGGACGCTTTCGCCCGTTTCGACGCCGACCTGGCGCTGTCGGTGGCGCAGTACGACAAGACCGTCGACCGTGAATACAAGACCGCCCTGCGTGAGCTGGTGACCTTTATGATGGAAGACCCGCGCTCGATCTCGCGCGTGCTCAACATCATCTGGGCTCTGCGTTCGCTGGAGCGCATCGGCGACCACGCGCGCAATATCGCCGAACTGGTGATCTACCTGGTACGCGGCACCGACGTCAAACACATCGGCCTGACCCGTATGCAGGAAGAAGTGCAGGGCACCAACAAGGGCAACTGAGTCGGCTGTTGCGGGCGGCGTTGATGCGCGGCCCGTGCGACCCTGCATGGCCAAGATGCACCTGATCGCGACATATGGTGCATTTCGGTTGGCCTTTGGCCAGTAGCCGTGACTATGCTTAAGGCCATCAGAACAGGAGTGGCCGATGAGCAAAGTCAGCGTGCTGGTAGTGGACGACGCAACCTTTATCCGCGATTTGGTGAAGAAGGGTTTGCGCGACCACTTTCCAGGCATCCAGATCGAGGAAGCCGTCAACGGGCGCAAAGCCCTGCAGATGCTGACGCGCCAGCCGGTTGACCTGATTCTCTGTGACTGGGAAATGCCGGAGATGTCCGGCCTGGAACTGCTCACCTGGTGCCGCGAACAAGAAGCCCTGAAGATCGTGCCGTTTATCATGGTCACCAGCCGCGGTGACAAAGAGAACGTGGTGCAGGCGATCCAGGCCGGCGTTTCCGACTTTATCGGCAAACCCTTTTCCAACGAACAGCTGATCACCAAGGTGAAGAAGGCCCTCAGCCGTGCCGGCAAATTGCAGGCACTGATGTCCAGTTCGCCGCCGAAAATGCTTAGCAGCGGCTCTTTCGCCAACGACTCGTTGTCCGCTTTGACCGGCGGCAAAGCCGATGTAGTCAAACCAGCAGCAGGGCCAGCGGTGCAAGCTGCTGCGGCCTTTGCCGGGAAACCCGCTGCGGCCAAAGCACCTGCCGCTAGCGCCCCCAGCGGTCGCGGGCAAGGCCAGTTGCGGTTGCCCGGTGGCGCCAGCATGTCCTGCGTGATCAAGGCGCTTAGCCTTAAAGAAGCGCTGCTGGTGGTCAAACGCACCGAGGTACTGCCGCAGGTGCTGGAAAGCGCGGTGCTCGATCTGGAACAGGGCGAAGCGGCAGAAACCGCACGGCTCAACGGCTACCTGCATGCCGTCGCGGCCTTCGAGCCAAAACCCGACAGCGAGTGGCTGCAACTGACCTTCAGATTCGTCGACCGCGACCCGCAGAAGCTCGACTACATCTCCCGGCTAATCGCCCGGGGGACTGCGCAGAAGCATTTCAGCCCCGGCGCGTAGGGCGACGCTGCGCTTAGCGCCAACCTCCGCGCAATGTGTTGCACGCAGGCGAAGTCTGGACGCCATCCGGGAAAACTGGCGGCTTATGCCGACCGGTGGCGGTGAGCCGGTTCACAGCCTGACCCTTGGTGTCTCGCACGGTGGCGGTAGCGCTGCTAATCTCAATGGTCCGGACACAGCACATCATAAGATCCGAGTCGTTATGCTAGGGCGTTTGATACTTCTCTGCAGTTTGTTGACCCTTGCCGGCCAGGCAGCGGCGTTGACTATTTATAAGTACACCGATGCCAACGGCGTGGTCACCTATACCGACCAGGCCGCGCCCGGTGCGCAGGTGTTCGTGTTTCGCGACCGTATGGTCGAGCGCCTGGACAACCAGGTAAAGCTGGAAACCAAGAAACACGAGGCCGGTGAAACCCTGTTGGTGCGCAACGACCTGCACGCACCGGTGCAGATCGAACTGCGCCTGGAAGGCACTGACAACGTCACGGGCGTGCCGAACAAACCGATCAGCTGGGTGCTGCCGCCGCGCAGCAATATCCGCCTGGCCACCTTGGCCCCGCGTGATGCCAGCAAACCTATGCGCTATACCCCCAAGCTGCGCTACGCCATGGGCGATCCGCGCCTGCTGCCGACGCAGAAGAGCTACCCGCTGCCGTGGCGCGGCGGCCCGTTCCGCCTGACTCAGGGCGCCAACGGCAAGTACAGCCACTTCACCCCGAAAGGCCGCTACGCCATGGATATAGCCATGCCCGAAGGCACGCCGATTGTTGCGGCGCGCGGTGGCATCGTGGTGAAAACCGAGAATCAGCAAAGCGGTCGCGGCAACAACCCGTCCGGCAACTATGTGCGCGTCTTGCACGACGACGGCACCATGGGCGTCTACCTGCACCTGATGAAGGGCTCGGTGGCGGTCAGCGAAGGCAGCCGCGTGCGCGCCGGCAGCCTGCTTGCGCGCTCTGGCAATACCGGCAACAGCACCGGCCCGCACCTGCACTTTGTGGTGCAGCGCAATGTCGGCCTGGCGCTGGAATCGATTCCTTTCAACTTTGCCCAGCCGGTCAACAGCCTGCCTAACTTTGCCGTTGGCGGCGAGTAACCAAGCCGTAGGATGGGTTGAGCTTGCGATACCCATCGCTCCGGAATGATGGGTATCGCTCCGCCCAACCCATCCTACAAGGCGGCGAGGATGCTCAATCCAGCTTCAACACCTTGGCCAGCACGATCTTCGGGCCTTTCATCTTCTTGACGATGATGCGTAGGCCGTCGACTTCCAGCACTTCCTCTTCCTCGGGCATGCGCTTGAGGGTTTCGTAGATCAGCCCGGCGAGGGTTTCCGCTTCGACGTGATCGAGGTCGACGCCGAGCAGGCGCTCGACCTTGGCCAGTGGCGTGTCACCGCGTACCAGCAGCTTGCCTGGCTGGTAGGCGAGGATGCCGCGTTCGGCCTTGCGGTGTTCGTCCTGAATATCGCCGACCAGGGCTTCCAGTACGTCTTCCATGGTCAGGTAGCCGATCACCTTGCCGTCGGCCTCCTCGACCAGGGCGAAGTGCGAGCCACC
>NZ_JAUYGD010000035.1 GCF_030690725.1 Pseudomonas sp.
GGGTCGTCACGGTGGGCCATCCCTGGCCCATCGTTCCTCGTTTGGCATCCATGCCAAACGCCCCTCTCCACAGCACCTCCACTCGGCCTCCTGACGGGCCCCGGATGCGCGCTTGCGAAAGCTCCACAAAGTAAAAGTCCACAGCGTCTGAGCTTTTGCTGTGAAACCGCATTCGCACAGACGCAGCCAAAATCCCCTTCAGGAGGCCGAGTGGAATCGCCGCGTAAGGGGTTGAGCGACATGGATGTCGCGAGAGCCGCGATGGGCCAGGGATGGCCCTTCGCGGCGGGCCCCTGGAGTGGTGATGGAACGAGGGAACCCCGGCGCAGCCGGAGCCGGATGTAGGGGTGGCCTTCTTTTTGGTTACTTTTTCTTGGCCACACAAGAAAAAGTGACTCGCCCGTAAGGGGCGAAACCAAAACCCAAAGTCACCACGCTAATGACCTTTCCGCCGAAAGTCCTAACAACGCAAAAAACAGCAAAGTTCGCGGCTAAAGCCCCTCCTACGAAGCCAGCGTTATGCCTTCAGAAGAAAAGTGTCGAACACTGAACGATGGCCGCCCTCTAAAACTATCTCTACTGGAGGAAATGTCTTATGTCCCAGCTACCCGAACCCGTCTTGCAGGCCATACAGCGCGGCGATCACGACCAGGCCATTCGCATGCTCAGCCTGAACCAGGGCATCAGCCCGGAGGCTGCCCAAGAGCAGATGAACCTCTACCTCGAAGAAAACCCGCCGATTCGCCTGCGCGGTGCCGGCATCGTCGGCCTGAGCAGGACCAACGCCCTGGTTTGGTTGGGCCTGATTGTGCTGATGGTGGTGGTTTATCTGGTGCTGGCGAGCTAAGCGCGTGCCTCACTCATGCAGGCGCACGCGAAAACTCGCCCCACCCAACGCCGAATCCTCCAGCAGCAATTCACCGTCGTAACTTTCAATGATGTCCTTGACCACCGCCGTACCAATACCCTGCCCCGGATGCTGGGCATCCAGCCGCTCGCCACGGCGCAGAATGCGTTCGCGCTGATCGGCCGGCACCCCGGGGCCGTCGTCTTCCACGCAAAGCTCAAGCACACCGCCCTGCTGACGCACGCTCACGCGTACCTGGCCGAGGCACAGGCGGTAGGCGTTCTCCAGCAGGTTGCCGAGCAACTCCAGCAGCGCGCCGCGTTCCATCGGCAGGTGCTGTTCAGCGGCAAAGTCGCGCAGCACTTGCACCTGTTTGTCGCGGTAGACCTTGTCCAGCGCGCCGCAGAGGGTGTCGAGCAAGGGGGCCAGGCGCGCGCTGTGGCGGATCAGCCCGCTTTTGCGCAGGCTGGCGCGCTGCAGCTGGTAGCCGATCTGCTGGCTCATGCGCTCGATCTGCTGTTGCAGCACCTGCGACTGTTCGCGGTTCTGCGGCTGCTTGTCGATCACTTCCGCCACGCTTTGCAGCACGGCCAAGGGGGTTTTCAGGCTGTGCGCCAGATCGTCCAGCGAATGCCGGTAGCGCTCGCGCTGCTGGCGTTCACTTTCCAGCAGGCGGTTGAGCGAGCCGGTCAGGCGCAGCAGCTCGCGCGGGTGTTCTTCACTCAGGCCGGCGCGGGTGCCCGCCTCGACCTGGTCCAGCTCGGCGCTAAGCCCGCGCAGGCTGCGAAAGCCCCAGGTCAGGCCGAACCACAGCAGCCCGAGCAGCACCAACAGCGCGCCACCGAGCCAGAGGTAGAGCTGGCCCATAAAGCCGTCGTACATGGCCTGGTAATCACTGGCCGGCTGCATGGTAACCACGCTGAAGGCGGCGCTCTGCCCACGCAGCAGGTCGATTTCCACGTCGTAGACAAAGAACTCGCGGCCCTGAGCATCGGTGATGCGCACAAACTCGTGGCCACGGCCGTCGTAGCGCGGGCGGTAGCTGACGCTTTCATCCAGCGAGGAGCGCGACTGCCAGACCAGTGTGCCCTGGCGGTCGTAGATAAAGCCCAGCAGCTTGGCTTCCAGCGTGTCGAATTCTTCATCCGGCAATTTGTCAGGCATGGTCAGCCGACCGTCTACGGTGCGCGCCGCCGAGACCAAGGCAGTGGCATCCGAAGCCAGGCGTTTTTCGATGGATTGCTCCAGGGCAATCACAAAAGCGCCGCGCAAAGCCGGCAGCAGCGCCAGCATAAACAGCACGGCCAGCACCGCAGTGCCGAGCATCAGCCGTAGGCGCAGGGACTCGCCACGACGGCGGGCGGCCGGTGTGCTCAGCTCGGCATCGCTCATCGGCAGCGCTCGGTAAACAGGTAGCCCTGGCCGCGTACGGTTTCGATGGGTTTGAAATCCTGCTGGCCTTCAAGCTTGCGGCGCAGCCGGCCGACCAGCACCTCGATCACGTTGGGGTCGCGCTCTTCGTCGTCCGGGTAGAGCTGCTCGATCAGCCGCTCCTTGGCCACCACCTGCTGCTGGTGGCGCATCAGGTATTCGAGAATGCGGTACTCGTAGGCGGTCAGTTGCAGGGCTTCGCCATCGAGCAGCGCCTGTTTGCGGTTGAGGTCGAGCACGAGCGGGCCGGCGGCAATACTCGCCTGGGTAAAGCCCGAGGCGCGGCGCAGCAAGGCGTTCAGGCGCGCTTCCAGCTCTTCGAACTGAAAGGGTTTGACCACGTAATCATCGGCACCGGCGGCCAGGCCTTCGACCTTGTCCTGCCAGTTGCCACGGGCGGTGAGGATCAGAATGGGGAAGCTCTTGTCCTGACTGCGCAACTGGCGAATCAGGTCCAGCCCGCTCATGCCTGGCAGACCGAGGTCGATCACCGCCAGGTCATGGTTGTATTCGGCAGCGCGATACAGGGCTTCTTCGGCATTGGCCACGGCATCGACCACATGGCCCTGCTCGCCCAACCGGCTATAGAGGTGGTGACGCAGCAGCGCTTCATCTTCCACGACCAACAGTTTCATCCTGCAAATTCCTCCAATAAAGCGGCCGGGCATTGTGCCCGGCCCTTTTGGCCTACCTGCTGCGTAGAACCTGAATCGGATCTCGCGAGCTAGAGCCAAACAAGGCGAGAACGGCCGAGGAAGCGCAGTTTACGAGGTGTAAATGAGCATTCCGAGGCCGTTTTCAACGCAGTTTGGCCGACGCGCAGCAGGTCCGAGGCAAGTTCTTAGAACTTGTAGTTGGCACCCAGGTAAAGCTGGCCGCTGCTGTGCAGGTCAAGCGAGCCGGCTTTGCCTGCGCCGTGTGGCGCCATTTCGGTGCTGGCATTGGTGCGTAGGTAGCGGTAGCCCGCCTCAATCGAGGCATTCTGGTTGATGTCTTGCAGAATGCCAGCCTGCAGGCCGAGGGCATAGCCGATATCGCTGTCACGCTTGAAGCCTTTGCTCTCCTGCTCCAGCTTGACCAGGCCGGCGGTAGCGCCGCCGAACAGCTTGGTGTTGTAGTCGCCAATCGGCAGGAACACATCGTAGCTACCCAGCAGGTTCTGCTGACGCATCTTGTTGCCGCTATCGCTGTCCGAGACATTCTCGTAGGTCATGTAGTAACGGTTTGTCTCACTGACCTGACCGGCACGCACGCCCCAGGTGCCAGTGTCGTTGATCACCTTGTCGAGCTTGGGGTTGTTCAGGTTGCTGTTGAGCGCGCTGGACTTCTGAATGTTGTTATCGGTCTGCCCCCAGGTCAGACCAACAAAGTTGTCGCCGGCATTGGCCGCAGCCGCAGCGAAGGTCAGGGAAGTAGCCAGGGCCAGTTTGCTAAGAGTGCGGTTCATGGTGTGTCCTCAGTGGTTAGTCGGTGTTGCTTAACTCGAGGTCCATGTTGCCTACCCCAAGCTGAACGCCCACTGAACCCTTGCTGAACAAACGCTGAACGGCCTGCTGCCTGCCGCGCGAATGTAGGAGCGGGCCATGCCCGCGAGCTTTGTGTCCAACCACAGGCTCTACAGCTTGCGCGCGCAGCCCCCAGCAGCGACAAACAAAGCCGCCAACACCGCCAGCATCGGCAGCCAGCCCGCATGCTCCCAGATATACCCGGCAGCGTAGCCAATCACGCTGGAACCCAGGTAGTAGGCGCACAGGTACAACGCCGAAGCCTGCGCCTTGGCGCCATGCGCGCGCTGCCCCACCTGGCCGCTGGCCACCGCATGAGCGGCAAAGAAGCCCAGAGTGAACAAGGCCAGCCCCGCCACCGCCGCGCTCAGCCAGGGCGTGGCACACAGCGCAACGCCGAGCAGCATGATGCCAATGCCGCCCTGCATCACCTGGCGTGCGCCCAGGCGTGGCACCAATCGCCCCGCCCAACCGGCGCTGACGATGCCCAGCAGGTACACCGTAAACAGCAGGCCGATCAGGCTGGACGACAGATTGAACGGCGCCGCCGCCAGGCGAAAGCCGACGTAGTTGAACAGCGCGACAAAGCCGCCCATCAACAGAAATGCCAGGAGAAACAGGCGGCGCAACTCGCCATTACCCAGGTGCAAGGCAAAGTTGCGTAGCAGGCCGCGTAGCGACAGCGACTGCGCGGTGAAATGCCGCGACGGCGGCAGCAGCCAGACAAACAAGCCCAGCGCCAGCAAACCCATGCCGGCAATCCCAGCCAAGGCCAGCGGCCAGCCGCCGAGGTCACTGAGCAGGCCGGCCAGCAAACGCCCAAGCAAACCACCTAAAGCGGTGCCGCCGATATACAGGCCCATCGCCGCTGGCAGCGCCTCGGGGTCGAACTCCTCGCCAACATAAGCCATGGCCAGCGCCGGCAATCCACTCAAGGCCAGGCCAAGCAAGGCACGCAGCCAGAGCAGATGATCCCAGCTATCCACCAGCGCGCAGGCAATCCCCAACAGCGACGCAAGCCCCAGGGCCGCCACCATCACCGGCTTGCGCCCCCAGCTCTCAGCCAGCGCACCGGATACCAGCAGGCAGACGGCCAGGCTCAGGGTAGTCAACGATAACGCCAGGCTGCTGCCCGCCGCCGATACGGAAAAATGCGCGGCCAGCAGCGGCAACAGCGGCTGCACACAATAGAGCAAGGCAAAGGTGGCAAACCCGGCGCAGAACAGCGCCAGAGTCGCGCGCCGGTAGGCGGCAGTGCCGCGCATCAGGTGCACAGAGGAATCGACAGCAGGCATCGGCAGGCTCGCAAAAAGGCTCTAAATCGGCCGTTCTGGCAGATTAGCACGCAGCCAGCGGCACTGGTTTTGCGCACCGTGCATAGCCGTTGTGCGTGTTCGAGCAGCTATTCGCTGGGCAAAGCCGTTCATCACCCCGTGCCGCAGTTTTTTGTTGCACCTGAGCAGTGGAACTAGCCTGACTAGCAGGCGAAAAAATACGCAACCGGGAGCGGCGCTGTAGCGACCACGGCTTGGCGTTGCTTGCCGCCCACCCAGTGATTTCGGCACGCAAGCCGACTGGGCCTTATCGGCTCAGATACGCCAGCCAGGTCGTAGACGCAGCGCATGGAGCCACTTATGAAACAGCCAAGGAGTACTCGCGATGAACGACTTTGTAGTCAGCGCCCGCCGTGTCAAACAAGCCGCGTTCGAGGCCGAACCCGGCCCCTCACATATGTTGCTGGTGCCTGCGGATGCCGACGAGCCCATCCCCAAACACGGGCGCATGGGTGAAATCTGGGTCAAGGCCTGGGTGCAACAGTTGCTGGCCGAGGCCATTTGGGGCACGGATGAGCGCACCGGCGCCGAGCGCGGCGACATCCTGGTTTACGTGCATGGCTACAACAATCCTGGCGATGAGGTGCTCAAGCGCCATCGCCAATTGCAGAGCGACCTCAAGGCCCTGGGCTGGAAAGGCGTTGTGGTGTCGTTCGACTGGCCCAGCGACAACAAGACCGTCGGTTATCTGGAAGACCGCCACGACGCCAAGCTCAGCGCCATGCAGCTGGTTACCGACCTGATTGCTCTACTGGCAGCCAAGCAGACCCCGGATTGCGCGGTGAACACGCATATTCTTGCCCACTCCATGGGTGCCTACGTGGTGCGCGAGGCTTTCGACGACGCCGACGACGCACGGCTGGAAAACAACAGTTGGATGATCAGTCAGCTGTGCTTTATCGGCGCCGATGTCTCGGCCTCATCGTTGAGCCAGGGCCATGCCAGCAGTGATTCGTTGTACCGCCACTGCACGCGCTTGACCAACTATTTCAGCTTGGGCGACAGCGTGCTGAAACTGTCCAACGTCAAACGCGCCGGCGTCGCGCCACGCGCCGGCCGTGTGGGCTTGCCGGATAACGCGCCGGACTCGACAGCCGATGTCGACTGCACCGCTTACCACCAGCTGCTGCTAAGCGACAAAGCCCTGCAAGCCCGCGACCAACCGCAAAGCTTTCTCGGCAGCAAGGATCACTCCTGGTACATCGGTAATCGCGTGTTTACCCGCGACCTGTTCGAAACCCTCAAGGGCGATTTGGACCGCAGCATCATTGCCGCCCGCGACTCGATACCTGGCAGTAGACGTATAAGCCTGGTGGGCAAATAGCGCAGCAACGGCCGGTAGGGTGGCCAGCATCGAAGGCGGGCCATAAAAAATTACCTGGAGCAATTTTTAACGTCGCGCAGCGACGGCCCGAAGGGTGGCCGCCACGGATGGCAGGCCATAAAAAAACGGGAGCCCAAACGGGCTCCCGTACTCATTCTCAGAGAAATGCCGGAACAAGCCTCACGCCTGCGCCAGCTACAACCTCACCTGCGTCCCCGAAGAAACGCATGCCGCAGTGTGGCAAAAAAGCCTGGGCAACTCCGTTTAGCTTTGTTGCCGCTTTGCAAAGAAATGTAAACGCCCGCAGCGGCTGGCCGTACAAACCGCCGCGCGGCAGAATAGGCCGATGAATACAGCCTACCTACCACCCTGCTGCAGCCCGCTGAATGACCACTGGCCACTGCCGCATACGCTGCCATCGGTGCAGCTGATCAGCACCCGCTTTACTCCCGAGCTGCTGGATGCAGCAGACTTCAGCCGCTGCGCGGTCGAGCCGGTGCGCGGCGTGGCCAAACGCCAGGCCGAATACCTGGCCGGGCGCCTGTGTGCGCGTGAAGCCTTGCTGCGCGTGACTGGCACAGCTGCCACGCCGGCCTGCGGTGAGGACCGTGCGCCGCAGTGGCCAGTCGGCATGGTCGGCTCGATCACCCACGGCAGCGGCTGGGCCGGCGCCGTGGTGGGTAATAACGCAGATTGGCGCGGCCTGGGTCTGGATATCGAGCAGATCATGCCAGCCAGCCGCGCCGAACGCCTGGCCGCTGAGATCCTCACGCCAGCCGAACTGTTCCGCCTAGAAGCCTTGCCGACCGAACAGCGCGCGCAACGCATCAGCCTGACCTTCTCGCTTAAGGAAAGCCTGTTCAAGGCGCTTTACCCGCAGGTATTGCAGCACTTCTACTTTCAGGATGCCGAACTGCTCAGCGTCGACGCCGACAATAAAGTGCGTATGCGTCTGCTGATTGACCTGCATGCCGACTGGCCCGCCGGCAGCGAGCTGGAAGGCCAGTTCGCCGAATTCGACGGTTATCTGCTGAGCCTGGTCAGCATCGCGACCGCGACAGCTCGCCGCTAAAGCGCCTCCCACAATATGAAGCTGCCGCCTGCTCTGACCGCCTAAGGCAAAACCGTGGGCGAGGCTTCAGCCGCGACAAACACCTCGCGCCCATGCGATTGGCCTGACAAGCAGCGTTGCGGCACAACAGCGCCTTTAGCAAATCCGCTAAACTCGGCCGATTGCCGTCTGGAGTGCCCTATGCGCGAAGATTTGAATCAAGGCCTGATCGAGTTCCTCAAGGCCTCGCCAACCCCTTTTCATGCCACCGCCAGCCTGGCACTGCGCCTTGAAGCGGCCGGTTTTCAACACCTGGACGAGCGCGCCAGCTGGCACACCGAGTCCGGCGGCCGCTATTACGTGACGCGCAACGACTCCTCGATCATCGCCTTCAAGCTGGGCAAGCGCGCGCCACTGGAAGGCGGCATTCGCCTGGTTGGCGCGCACACTGACAGCCCGTGCCTGCGGGTCAAACCGCAACCGGAGCTGCAGCAACAGGGCTTTTTCCAGCTCGGTGTTGAGGTGTACGGCGGCGCATTGCTGGCGCCCTGGTTCGACCGCGACCTGTCGCTGGCCGGCCGGGTGACCTACCGCCGTGACGGCAAGGTGGAAAGCCAGCTGATCGACTTCCAGAAACCGATTGCGATCATTCCCAACCTGGCCATTCACCTTAACCGTGAAGCCAACCAGGGCTGGGCGATCAACCAGCAGATCGAGCTGCCGCCAATCCTCGCGCAGCTATCCGGCGATGAGCCGGCCGATTTCCGCGCGCTGATTACCGATCAACTGGCCCGCGAGCACGACTTCAGCGCCGATGCAGTGCTCGATTACGAACTGAGCTTCTACGACACGCAAAGTGCTGCGGTGATTGGCCTGAATGGCGACTTTATTGCCGGCTCGCGACTGGACAACCTGCTGTCCTGCTACGCCGGGCTGCAGGCGCTGCTGGCCGCGCCAGATGAAGAAAGCTGCGTGCTGGTGTGCACCGACCACGAGGAAGTCGGCTCCTGCTCGGCCTGCGGCGCCGATGGCCCGATGCTCGAACAGGTGCTGCGTCGCGTGCTGCCAGACGGCGACGCCTTCGTCCGTACCATCCAACGCTCTCTGCTGGTCTCGGCGGACAACGCCCACGGCGTACACCCCAACTATGCCGACAAGCATGACCAGAACCATGGCCCCAAGCTCAACGCCGGCCCGGTGATCAAGATCAACAGCAACCAACGCTACGCCACCAACAGCGAAACCGCTGGGTTCTTCCGTCATCTGTGCTTGGAAAATGAAGTACCGGTGCAGAGTTTCGTCACCCGCAGCGACATGGGTTGTGGCTCGACCATCGGCCCGATCACCGCCAGCCAGCTGGGCGTGCGCACCGTGGACATCGGCCTGCCGACCTTCGCCATGCACTCAATCCGCGAACTGGCCGGTAGCCATGACCTGGCGCATCTGGTGAAAGTGCTGACGGCGTTTTACGCCAGCGCCGAGCTGCCGTGATCCCGATAAACAGGTAGCCCGGATGCAATCCGGGTGCTGCTTGAGTGGCTCTCGGAATTCCCGGATTTCATCCGGGCTACAGTTTTGCCAACCCATCATCGCGGTGTATCCACTAATGCCTTGATGGGTATCGCTTCGCTCGACGCCATCCTACGAGCAGCGGTTGAAGCCCCCTACTCCGGTACCTCGACGCTTACATGCAGAGCGTCGTGGCGCCAGAACTCCAGATCGCAGTCAATCAGTCGGCCATGCTGGTCGCGGTTGATCCGCACGATACGCAGCGCCGGGCTGCCCACCGCAACTTTCAATGCCGACGCGGCTTCGCTGTGTAACGCCGTGGGCACCATGTCGAAGCGCACTCGGCCGTAATGAATGCCGTATTCGCTGGCATATAGCTCAGTCAGCGAGCGGGTCAGGTCGAAATCCAGAATGCCGGCAAAGTAATTCGGATTGAGGTAGTGCTCGACGTACAGCACCAGACGGCCGTCGATGCGCCGTGCACGACGGATCTGATAGACGCTGGACAGCGCCGGCAAGGCCAGTAGCTGACAGATCTCGGCGCTGGCCGGGATCAGCTTGGCGCTAAGCACTTCGGTGGCCGGCACCCGGCCCTGCTCGCCGACCATGGCGTGGAAGTGGCTGCGCACCAGCGGGTTGTAGGCCACGCGCGGCGGCGAAACAAACCAGCCGCGACGCTCCTCGCGGTAGATCAGCCCCTGGGCCTCAAGCTGGCCCAGCGCCTCACGCAGGGTGATGCGCGTGGTATCGAATACCTCGCTGAGCTTACGCTCGGCCGGCAACTGACTTCCTGACGGCAACAGGCCGTGTTCGATCTGCTCTTCCAATGCCCGGCATATAGCTGTGACTGCCCGCGGCGCTTCATCGCGCATCAAGACCTCCAAAATTGGACTAGTCCAGCCCCATTTCGGGGCATCAACATGTGAATGCAGCAGTAAAAACCATGTTTCAAGTTTAAGCAGTCTTGATGACCACGCCATGACAACTTTCTTTCAGCGCCAGTAAAAGCTGATAAAACTTGGGCTGCAGGCCATACATGACTGAATTTATTCATGGTCTACGCTAGTGGTGCGCCAGTTTGTGCAACCCGGCTCGAGCCGGTAAATGACCAACGTACATAAAACTGTCATTTAACAAGCCTAAATTGGCCTGGGTCTTGCTGATCTAGACCAGAACTTTTCACTGCACGCACTTCAATCGCAAAGGAGTTTCCAATGAAACAACTGCTGCTGGCTTCACTGATGGGCTCAGCCATCGCCCTGGCCACCTCGGCCATGGCTGCTGAAACGGACTTGCAAGCACTGGAAAAGGCCGCGCGCGCTGAAGGCGCGGTGAACAGTGTGGGTATGCCGGACAGCTGGGCCAACTGGAAAGACACCTGGGTTGACCTGAACAAACTGTATGGCTTGAAGCATATGGATACCGACATGAGCTCGGCCCAGGAAATTGCCAAGTTCGCCGCTGAAAAAGACAACGCCACCGCCGATATCGGCGACGTAGGCGCAGCCTTTGGCCCCATCGCCGTGCAGCAGGGTGTAACCCAGCCCTATAAGCCGAGCACCTGGGAGCAGATTCCAGCCTGGGCCAAGGACACCGACGGCCACTGGATGCTCGCCTACACCGGCTCCATCGCCTTTATCGTCAACAAGCAACTGGTCAAGGACATCCCGCGTTCCTGGGCTGACCTGAAAAAGGGCACCTACAAAGTCTCTGCCGGCGATGTCAGCACCGCCGCACAAGCTGTAAACGGCGTACTGGCTGCCGCCATCGCCATGGGCGGTAATGAAAGCAACGTGCAACCGGCGCTGGATTTCTACGGTGAACTGGCCAAGCAAGGCCGCCTGTCGCTGGCCAACCCAACCATCCAGACCCTGGAAAAAGGCGAAGTGGAAGTGGGCGTGGTATGGGACTTCAACGGCCTGAGCTACCGCGACCAGATCGACCCAAGCCGCTTCGAAGTGCTGATCCCTTCCGATGGTTCGGTGATCTCCGGCTACAGCACCATCATCAACAAGTGGGCGAAAAACCCCAACGCGGCCAAACTGGCGCGTGAGTACATCTTGAGCGACGCCGGCCAGATCAACCTGGCCAAAGGCAACGCCCGGCCTATCCGCGCCGAGCACCTGACCCTGCCAGCCGAAGTACAAGCCAAGCTGCTGCCGCAGGAGCAATACGCCAAGGTTCAGCCGATCAAGGATGCTGCTGCCTGGGAAGCCACTTCCAAAGCACTGCCGCGCCTGTGGCAGGAACACGTCATCATCAATATGAACTAATGCAATCTGGCCCCGGATACACTCCGGGGCCGATTCGGTTGCTAAGGCTTTCAATCATGTCGCACAACGTCATCCTCGTGGTTCTGGATGGCTTGAGCTATCAGGTGGCTCAGCATGCGCTGGGGCATCTGCAGGCTTACTGCCAGGCTGGACGCGCCGCGCTGTATAAGCTCGACTGTGAACTCCCGGCCCTGTCACGCCCGCTCTATGAAGCGATTCTGACCGGTGTTGCGCCCATCGACAGCGGCATCGTCAATAACGATGTAGCGCGCCTGTCGACCCAGCGCAGCATGTTCCACTACGCCCGCGACGCTGGGCTGATTACCGCTGCGGCGGCCTATCACTGGGTCAGCGAGCTGTATAACCGCTCGCCATTTCAGGCGGCGCGCGACCGTCATACGGCAGACGCCAACCTGCCGATTCAGTACGGCCATTTCTACTACGCCGACCATTACCCGGATTCGCACCTGTTCGCCGACGCGGAAAGCCTGCGCCTGCGCCATGCGCCCAATCTGCTGCTGGTGCACCCGATGAATATCGACGACGCCGGCCACAAGCACGGCCTCGACAGCGCACAGTACCGCAACAGCGCGCGCATGGCCGATGTGCTGCTGGCCGAATATATCCAGCCCTGGCTCGACGCCGGCTACCAGATTCTGGTGACCGCCGACCACGGCATGAACAACGACCGCAGCCACAACGGCCTGCTGCCGGAAGAACGCGAAGTACCGCTGCTGGTACTTGGCAGCGCCTTCAGCCTCGACCCCAACGCCCAGCCGAAACAGCTGGAGTTGTGCGGCACGGTCTGTGAACTGCTCGGCGTGGCCCACGACAAACCTGTCTGCCGGGAGCTTTTATCGTGATACCTGCCCTGCGCGGCAAATGGCTGGCACTGCTGTGCCTGCTGCCCTTTGCCCTGTTCTTTATCGCTTTTCAGATCGCCCCGCTGCTCTGGGTGGCCAGCAACAGCCTACACACCACCGAGGGCTGGGGCCTGGGCAATTTCCAGCAGGCCTTCGCCTCGCCGTTCTACCGTCAGGCCATGCGTCACAGCCTGGAAGTGGCGTTCTGGTCGAGCCTGATCGGCATCAGCATCGCCATTCTCGGCAGCTACTCGCTGCGTCAGGTTGATAGCCGGCTGCGCGACTTCGTCATGGCGTTTTCCAACATGACCAGCAACTTCTCCGGGGTGCCGCTGGCCTTCGCCTTTATCATCCTGTTGGGGTTTAACGGCGCACTGACCATCCTGCTCAAGCAGGCCGGGATCATCGAGGATTTCAACCTCTATTCGAAAACCGGCCTGATCGTGCTCTACACCTACTTCCAGATTCCCCTGGGTGTGCTGCTGATCTACCCGGCCTTCGACGCCCTGCGTGAAGACTGGCGCGAATCGGCCGAGTTACTCGGCGCAAGCAACTGGCAGTTCTGGCGGCATATCGGCTTACCGGTACTGACCCCCGCGCTGCTCGGCACCTTCGTGATTCTGCTGGCCAACGCCCTTGGTGCCTACGCCACGGTGTATGCGCTGACCACGGGCAACTTCAATATCCTGCCGATTCGGATTGCCGCCATGGTTTCCGGCGACATCTTCCTCGACCCGAATATGGCCAGTGCCCTGGCGATGATTCTGGTTGGCCTGATGACCCTGATCACCATCGTTCACCAATGGCTGCTGCGCCGGAGCTACCATGTCCCACGCTGAAAAACGCTCGCCGCTGTTCCACCAGTTGGTGGTCTACAGCCTGCTGCTGATCCTGTTGCTACCGCTGCTCGGCACCCTGCTCTACTCGTTCTCCACCAGCTGGTCGGCCAGCGTGCTACCCAGCGGGCTGACCTTCAAGTGGTACCTGGCGCTGTGGAGCGATGCGCGCTTTCTCGCCGCGTTTGGCCGCTCACTGCTGGTCTGCTTGGCGGCGCTAGCGCTGTCATTGGTGCTGATTCTGCCGCTGCTGTTTGTGGTCAGTTATCACTTCCCCAAGCTCGATGCGGTGATGAACGTGCTGATCCTGCTGCCGTTCGCCATCCCGCCGGTGGTGTCCTCGGTCGGCTTGATGCAGCTGTTCGCCGGCGGCCCGCTGCCGATCCTCGGTACGCCGTGGATTCTGATTGGCTGCTTCTTCACCATCGCCCTGCCGTTTATGTACCGGGCCATCAGTAACAACCTGCAGGCGATCAACCTGCGCGACCTGATGGACGCCGCCCACCTGCTCGGCGCCAGCACCTGGCGCGCGGCCTTTATGGTGGTGCTGCCCAACCTGCGCAAGGGCTTGATGGTCTCGGTGTTTCTCTCCTTCAGCTTCCTGTTCGGTGAGTTCGTGTTCGCCAACCTGCTGGTCGGCAGCCGCTATGAAACCCTGCAGGTGTACCTCTACAACATGCGCAACGACAGCGGCCACTTCACCAGCGCCCTGGTGATTTCCTACTTCCTGTTCGTGCTGCTGATGACCTGGGCGGCCAACCGCCTGAATAAGGACAAGTCATGAGTTATTTGAGTATTCAAGGCCTGCACAAGAGCTACGGCGATACCGCGATCTTCAGCGATATCAACTGCGAGATCGCCAAGGGCGAATTCATCACCCTGCTCGGCCCCTCTGGCTGCGGCAAATCCACCCTGCTGCGCTGCATCGCCGGTCTAACTGGAGTGAATGGCGGGCAGATTCTGCTCGACGGTGAGGACCTGGTGCCCGTAGCCCCGCAAAAACGCGGCATCGGCATGGTGTTCCAGAGCTACGCGCTGTTCCCCAATATGACCGTGCAACAGAACGTCGCCTTTGGCCTGCGCATGCAGAAGGTCAAGGGCAGCGAAGCCGAACAGCGGGTCAAGGAAGTGCTGGAGCTGGTTGAGCTGAATGACTTCGCCGGCCGTTACCCGCAGCAACTGTCCGGTGGCCAGTGCCAACGCGTGGCTCTGGCCCGCTCGCTGGTCACCCGCCCGCGCCTGCTGCTGCTCGATGAGCCACTGTCGGCGCTGGATGCGCGGATTCGCAAGCACCTGCGCGAGCAGATCCGCAGCATCCAGCAGGAGCTGGGCCTGACCACCATCTTCGTTACCCATGATCAGGAAGAAGCGCTGGTCATGAGCGACCGTATCTTCCTGATGAACGCCGGCAAGATTGTGCAGAGCGGCGACGCGGAAACCCTCTACACCGCCCCGGCCGATGCCTTTGCCGCCGGTTTTATCGGCAACTACAACCTGCTCGACGCCGATGCCGCCAGCCGCCTGCTGCTGCGTCCGGTCAACAGCCGCGTGGCGATCCGTCCGGAGGCCATCCAGATTGGCGCCCAGGGCAGCATCGAAGGGCAGATCCGCAGCCATCGTCTGCTCGGCAACGTAATCCGTTACCGCATCGAGGCGCGCGGCGTCGAACTGCTGGTGGACGTGCTCAACCGCTCCCCGGCGGATCTGCACGCCAGCGGGCAGCGCATCAACCTGAACATTGAAGACAACGCAATCTGTGAGGTGGCCTGATGGCCCTGGCAATTTTCGACCTGGACGAAACCCTAATCGGCGGTGACTGCGCCAGCCTGTGGACCCAGGAAATGGTCAAACTCGGCTGGGCCGACGCCGACAGTTTTATCGCCCATGAGCAGGAGCTGATGCGCCAATACGCCGCCGGCAGCCTGGCCATGGAAGACTATATGGCCTTTACCCTGTCGCCCCTGGTGGGCCGCACGCCGGAGGAAGTCGCCCACGTGGTCGAGCCCTTTGTTGAAGACGTGATCGAGCCGATTTTCTACAGCGACGCCACCCGCTGCCTGGCCAACCACCGCGCGGCCGGTGACCGGGTGCTGGTGATTTCCGCCTCGGCGCATTTTCTGGTCAGCGCTGTCGCCGCACGCTTGAAGATCGAGGAAGTGCTGGCCATCGACCTGGAAGTTCAACACGGCCACTACAGCGGCCGTACCCAGGGCGTGATGACCTACCGCGAAGGTAAGGTCACGCGCCTGCGTGATTGGCTGCAAGAGCACGGCGAAGTTCTCGACGGCGCCTACTTCTACTCCGACTCACGCAACGACCTGCCGCTGCTGCAGGTGGTCGACAAGCCCTATGTGGTCAACCCCGACCCCACTCTGCTTGCACACGCGCAACAGGCCGGCTGGCCGATTCTAAGCTGGCGCTGATGCCGCTTAGCTGAATGCAAAAGACCCACTGCTGTGGGTCTTTTGCACTGCGCTCGGGTAAAGTGCCAGCGCGACGCTGACCCGATTACCTCGCCCAGATGGACGCCCATGAACCTTTACCGTCACCCGCCGGCTGCGGCCGCCAAGGCGTTGCTGGCCGCTGCCGGACTGCCAACAGCCGACCTTGCAGCCGAACACTTCGCGCACTTTATCGCCACCGGCCCGACGCACGCTCCCGAAGCGCTGATTGGCCTGCAGCCTTATGGCGAGGTGGCGCTGCTGCGCTCACTGGTGGTCAGCCCCGAAGCGCGCGGCAAGGGTTATGGCAGCGCGCTGGTTGCCGAGATAGAAGCCTATGCACAGCAACTCGGCGTACGCGAGCTGTACCTGCTGACCAACACTGCCGAAGCCTTCTTCGGCCGCCGTGGTTACAGCAGCGTCGAGCGAGCCGACGTGCCTGAAGTGATTCGCCAGACAGCCGAATTCTCCAGCCTCTGCCCTGCCACTGCGGTGTGTATGCACAAGCGGATCGAGGCGCGCTGATGGACTGCAGCTCCCCGCTCGCCGCCTACCAACAGGCCATCGACCGCGACGGTTTTAAATCCGACCCGGCGCAGTGGCAGGCCGCCCAGGCCCTGCACGACTGTCACCAGGCCTTGCACCAGGCCACACCAACGCATCCAATCAACGGGGTGTATCTGTGGGGGCCGGTTGGCCGTGGCAAGACCTGGCTGATGGACAGCTTTTACAAAGGCCTGAAAGTCCCGGCGCGGCGTCAGCACTTTCACCACTTTATGCGCTGGGTGCATATGCGCCTGTTTCAGCTCACCGGCACGCCGGACCCGCTGCAGGCCCTGGCCGTGGAGCTGAGCCTTGAGGTGCGCGTGCTGTGCTTCGATGAGCTGTTTGTCAGCGATATCGGCGATGCGATTATTCTCGGCCGGCTGTTTCAGGTGATGTTCGAACAGGGCGTGGTGCTGGTGGCCACCTCCAACCAGCCGCCTGAACTGCTGTATGCCGAAGGCTTTAACCGCGAGCGCTTTCTACCTGCGGTGGCCGCCCTGCAGCGGCATATGCAGGTGGTGAGCATCAACGGCGAGCAAGACCATCGCCTGCACCCAGGCGCCGCGCATACCCGTTACTGGGTTGCCACGCCTGGACTGCCCAGTGTGCTGAGCCGGACCTTTAGCCAGCTGGCCGCAGGCCGGCCCAGCAGTGATCAGCCCCTCTACCTGGGTAACCGCAGCGTGCAGGCCTTGCGCCACTGCGACGGCGTGCTCTGGTGCCGCTTTGCCGATCTGTGCGAGCAGCCCTTGGCCGCGCCAGACTTTATCACCCTGTGCGACCGCTTCCAGGCCATTCTGCTTAGCGAGGTGCCCAACCTGAGCAGCCCGCAACGCGCGGCGAAGATTGCCCGCGGCACCGAAGATGGCGTTGAGCGGGTGCAGGCCGGTGACCGCCAGTTACCCGCCCTGTCGGTCAAGGATGACAGCGTGCGACGCTTTATCGCCCTGGTGGATGAGTGCTACGACCGCAAGGTGCCGCTGTACCTCGAAGCCCAGGTGCCGCTCGCCGAACTCTATACCGAGGGCTACCTGAGCTTCGCCTTTCGCCGCACCCTAAGCCGCTTGCAGGAGATGCAGCTGCAGCGCTTCGGGGCTTAATCGAGGGCCATGCACCAGTTAAGTGTTGAAGTCTGTGGGCCCACCAGATGATGCCTGGAGGCGCAGTAATCCGTAGGGTGGGTTAGGCGCATGACCACAGGCGATCCGGTGATGCGCAATCCGTTGCGCCGTAACCCACCAGAGCTGGCAGACCGACTAACGCTTGGTGGGTTACGTGGCGCACCAATACCGCAGTGACCTTGCTAACTTGTCTCTGCGCCACTAACCCACCCTACGAAAACTGCGTGCAACACGTAACTGGGCATGCCTTAAAGCACGGCTTATCAAGCCTGCATGGCCCAACCATGCACACTCATCGCCGCCTGGCGCAGGGCTTCCGAGCGGGTTGGGTGTGGATGGCAAATCAGCGCAATATCTTCGGCCGAAGCGCTGAACTCCAGTGCCACGCAGTACTCGCCGATCAGCTCGCCGGCGCTGGGGCCGATGATATGCACGCCGAGAATCTGGTCGGTGCGCTCATCGGCCAGCACTTTGACGAAGCCTTCGGCCTCGTGATTGATCTTCGCCCGGCTGTTGGCGGTAAAGGGAAATTTGCCGACCTTGTAGGCGCGCCCTTCGGCCTTCAACTGCTCCTCGGTCTTACCCACAGTGGCGACTTCCGGCTTGGTGTAGATCACTCCGGGAATCGCCTCGTAATTGACCTCGGCAGCATGCCCGGCGATGCGCTCGATACAGGCGATGGCTTCATCTTCGGCCTTGTGCGCGAGCATTGGTCCTGAGGTCACGTCGCCGATAATCCAGATGCCCGGCACGCCGCTTTTGTGCTGCTGGTTTTCCAGCATGCCGCGCTTGTCGGTGGCGAGACCCACGGTTTCCAAACCCAGGCCGGCGGTATAGGGGCGGCGACCGATGGCCACCAGCACATAGTCGGCCTGTAGTTGCTCGACAGCGCCGCCGGCAGCCGGCTGTAGCTCAAGGGTCACGCCTTTGGCCGTGGCCTTGGCGGCGCTGACCTTGGTGGCCAGTTTGAAATTCATGCCCTGCTTGCTCAGGGTGCGCTGTAGGGTTTTCGCGGTTTCGTTATCCAGGCCTGGGCAAATGCGGTCGAGGTATTCCACCACCGTCACTTCGCTGCCCAAGCGCCGCCACACCGAACCCAGTTCCAGGCCGATCACCCCAGCCCCGATCACCACCAGATGCTTGGGCACATCGGGCAGAGCCAGCGCGCCGGTGGAGTCGAGGATGCGCTGATTATCAATGGTCACCCCAGGCAACGGCGTCGGCTCCGAGCCAGTGGCAATCACGATGTCCTTGGCCTGCAGCTCATGCACGCTGCCATCGGCGAGGGTCACCGTGACCTTGCCCGGCCCATTCAAACGGCCCCAGCCCTTGATCCACTCGACCTTGTTCTTGCGAAACAGAAACTCGATGCCCTTGGTCAGCGCCGTTACGCTCTCATCCTTCTGCTTCATCATCTGCGCCAGATTGAGCGTCGGCGTAACCTCGATGCCGAGGTTATTCAGCTCGCCGCTGGTCGCCGCCTCATACAACTCCGAGGCATGCAGCAACGCCTTCGACGGCATGCAGCCGACATTCAGGCAGGTGCCGCCCAGGGTTTCGCGGCCCTCGATACAGGCGACTTTCAGGCCCAGTTGCCCGGCACGGATGGCCGCGTTGTAGCCGCCGGGGCCGCCACCGATGATCAGCACGTCATAGTTGCTCATGGAATTGCTCCTAGGGTTTAGCCAACCAGCGCCGCGTTCGCTGCCGGCCGTGGGCGCAGCAGGTGGAAGGCGCAGAACGCCGCAACGGCGAATAAACTGTTCAGCAACACCATAGGCCAAGCCGAGCCATCCGCCAGCAGGCTGAGCAGGACGCCGCTGCAGGTGGCACCGGCCATTTGCGCAAAGCCCATAAAGCCTGCAGCCAGACCGGCGCGGTGGGCATTGGGGATCACCGCGCCAGCCACCGATGCCGGCAGCAACATGCCGCCGCCCAGGGTGACCAACACCTGGGGCAACGACAGGCCGAGCAATGACAAACCAAACAGCAGATAAATCGCCAAAGTGGCCAGGGCGCCGCTTACCACCAGCGCCGCGCCTATGCCGACTATCTTCTCCGGGCCCAACTGCAGAATGCGCCGCTGAGTAAACAGCGCGCCGGCGATCAGCGCCGAAACAATCGCCGCGAAGGTAATGCCGTATTGCGCCGGGCTCAGCCCGAGCAGGCCGACATACACAGCCGAAGACCCGGCAACTACCGCAAACATCGCGCCATAGGTGCAGGCCAGCGTCAGGGCCAGCGCGCGGAACGAAGCGGCGCGCAGCAGATCGGCATAGTTACCGGCCAGGCTGCCCAGTTGCCCGGCCTGCGGGTCGAGTTGCCGATTGCTTTCGCGGTACAAGCCCAACACCGCAGCCACGATGGCAACGCCGACCAGCAGTGCCAGGGCAATCGGCGCACGCCAGCCGCCATACAGCGTCAGCACGCCGCCCAGCATCGGCGACAGGACGATGGCGCAGAGCATGCCGATCACCGTCAGCGCCAATGCCGGCCCAGCCTGCGCCTGCCACACATCGCGAACGATGGCCCGCGCCAGCACCAATGCCGCGCAGGCACCAAGCCCCTGCAACACGCGGGCGGCAATAAATTCACCCATGCTGCTGGCCAGCAGCATCCACAGGGTCGCGAGCAGATAAACCAGCAACCCGGCGATCAGCACCGGACGCCGGCCGATGCGATCCGACAGCGGACCGAGCAATAACTGGCCCAGGCCAAAGGCGGCAACGAAAGCCGATAAGGCCAGCAGGCTGCTGCCGGGGCGCGCGCTCATGATCAGTTCGATAGCGCCCAGGCTGGGGATGATCAGCTGAGTGGAAATCTCTCCAAGGGCGGTCAGGGCCACCAAAATCAGCAGCAGGCTGCGCGACGGCAAGGGATAACGAGGCATGGGCGTGGGTCCTGTGATCACGGGCTGGCGTGGTTCGCCAAACTTTAATATTTCAACCATAATACAAACAATTAAATTACGCTTGTAATTTTAAAACCAGAACAAACAGAGGCCCGCCCCATGAGCACTCCATCACGCGAAGAAAAACTGGCCGAATGGCTCGCCGCCGAACAGGCCATGCGCGCCAGCCTCGGTGCACCCGGCAGCATGAGCCTGGCGCAGGTCAGCGAACTGTTGCCGCAGGAATTCTTTGACGGCATCGGCCGCGGTGAACTGCCCTCGCCGCCCATCGGCCATCTGCTGGATTTTGTCCCGCTGGAGTGGTCATCCGGGCGCTTCGTCTTTCAGGGCACACCCGATGCGCGCCACTACAACCCGCTGGGCAGCGTGCACGGCGGCTATGCCGCCACCCTGCTCGACTCCTGCATGGGCTGCGCCATCCACACCCAATTGCAGCGTGGCCAGGGTTACACCACCACTGACCTACGCATCAGCTACATCCGTGCCCTCAGCACCAAGGTCGGCCCGATCCGCGCCGAAGGCCGCATCGTGCACATCGGCCGCACCACCGCGCTGGCCGAAGGGCGCATCTACGATGTCGACGACCGCCTGTACGCCGTCGGCTCAACCACCTGCCTGATTCTCAGCATGCCTGGGGCAGCGCCTACACCCGGCACTGAAACACCGGGTCGAAGCGAGTAAGATGGCAGGCAACATCTGAAACCAGCGGCCAGGTACTCCATGCGATATTCCGAAGACCACAAAGCCCAGACCCATCAGCGCATCATCGAAGAGGCCGCACGCCTGTTCCGCCGCGACGGCGTTGGCGCCACCGGCCTGCAGCCGCTGATGAAAACCCTGGGCCTGACCCATGGCGGCTTCTACGCCCACTTCAAATCAAAAGATGAGCTGGTGGAAACCGCTCTGCGTCACAGTGCTGACAAGCTGACGGCGGTCACCAACGAGATGGCCAACAGCGATAAACCGCTGACCCGCCTAATCAGCGGCTACCTGTCGTCCGCCCACCGCGCCGATCCGGGCGATGGCTGCCCACTGCCGACCATGTCCGCCGAGCTAGGCCAGCGCGGCGCACCCAGCCCGGTGACCGATGAGCTGATCCGCGACCGCCTGCACACCATCGAAGCCGGCCTTAGCGTTGAGCACGCCGATGAACAGAGCGTGCTGATTCTTAGCGCCATGGTTGGCGCCCTGCTGCTGTCACGCAGCGTAAGCGACCCGGAACTGTCTGACCGATTGCTGAAAACCACCCGCCGCCTGCTGATCGAGCAGAACACTGACGACGCAGCGCAACGCGCCTGATTGCAGAAATTAGTGCCACAAAAACAAAAGCCCTGACTGTCTCCAGCCAGGGCTTTCCTTGTTCAGCTAGCAGTTTACTTATAACGAGCCGCCGCACTGCTGTGCGACAGGTTCGGCGCCAGCTTGCCGCGAGCATCGGTAAAGGCCTGCCAGTCAGCGGCATCCGGCAGCGATGGAATGGTGATCAGCTCGCCCTGATCGAAACCGGCCAGCGCTGCATCGACCATTTCGCCGACCTCCATGATCATGCTCGCCGGCAGTGCCGAATCATCCATGCCGCTGCGCTCCCAGATCTCGGTGCGGGTAATCCCGGGCAATACAGCCTGCACCTGCAGGCCCTGGGCCTTCACTTCACCGTTAAGGGTCTGGGTCAGGCTCAGTACATAGGCCTTAGTGGCGCTGTACACGGCATTGAACATTTCCGGAGCCAAGGCCACCACCGAGGCGATATTGATAATTGCCCCACGCCCGGCGGCCGTGAAATTGGCAGCGGCTGCAGTGGACAGGTGGGTCAGCGAAACCACATTGAGCAGAATCATCCGATCGACGGTATCGAGATCGGCCTCAGCCAGTTGGCCGCTCATGGCCATACCGGCGTTATTGACCAGCGTGCTGATCGTCTTGTCGGTACGCAGGCGCTGGGTAACGGCATGCAGATCAGCCTTGTCAGTGAGGTCGGCCTTCAGCGCTTCAACCTTTACCCCGTACTGCTCGGTCAAACGCGCAGACAGGGCCTGCAGGCGCGGCAGATCGCGGGCCACCAGCAGCAGGTCGTAACCGCGCTGCGCCAGGCGCTCGGCGTAGGTAGCACCAATGCCTGATGAAGCGCCGGTGATCAATGCAGTGCCTTTCTCGTTATGCGTGCTCATGCTGCGTCTCCTGAGTGTACGGGGTAGGTAGGGTGTCTGGAGGTATAGTGCGCCAATTCATATTACATACATAATATAAATATTATATGTCGATCATAATAAAAACTATCGGCAGCTATTGCGCTGATATTCCGGGCGTCAAGCCCCAGGAAGTCAGGGTTAAGCGCCTGAACGCAGCACAAAAAAAAGCGGACAACCGGTGAAGGTTGTCCGCTTTTATGCGACGTAGCGCGTCTAGCTTTAGCTGCGGATCAGATGATCGAAGGCGCTCAGGGAGGCCTTGGCGCCCTCGCCCATGGCAATCACGATCTGCTTGTACGGCACGGTAGTCACGTCACCTGCGGCAAACACCCCTGGGATATTGGTGGCGCCCTTGGCGTCGACAATGATCTCGCCGAAACGCGACAGCTCTACGCTGCCCTTGAGCCAGTCCGTGTTAGGCAGCAGGCCGATCTGCACGAAGATGCCTTCCAACTCGACGCTGTGCAGCTCTTCGCTAGTGCGATCCTTGTAGACGAGGGCATTAACCTTCTGGCCATCGCCTTTGACTTCGGTGGTCTGCGCGCTCTTGATCACGGTAACGTTCGCCAGGCTGTAGAGCTTCTTCTGCAGCACGGCATCGGCACGCAGGGTGTCGGCGAACTCCAGCAGGGTCACATGGGCGACGATACCGGCGAGATCAATCGCTGCTTCGACGCCGGAGTTACCGCCGCCGATCACCGCTACACGCTTGCCCTTGAACAGCGGACCGTCGCAGTGCGGGCAGAAGCACACACCCTTGGCCTTGTATTCCTGCTCGCCCGGCACACCCATCTCGCGCCAGCGCGCGCCGGTGGAGAGGATCACGGTCTTGGCCTTGAGGCTGGAACCGTTCTCGAACTTCACCTCATGCAGACCGCCTGCGCTGCTCGCCGGAACGAGTGCGCTGGCACGCTGCAGGTTCATGATGTCGACTTCGTACTCACGCACGTGCTCTTCGAGGGCGCGTACCAGCTTCGGTCCTTCAGTTTCTTTCACCGAGATAAAGTTCTCGATGGCCATGGTGTCCAGCACCTGACCGCCGAAACGCTCGGCAGCAATCGCGGTACGAATACCCTTGCGCGCAGCGTAGATGGCCGCCGCAGCGCCGGCTGGGCCACCGCCCACCACCAGCACGTCGAAGGCTTCTTTGGCGCTCATCTTCTCAGCGTCGCGGTTGGCTGCGCCGGTGTCGATCTTGGCGAGAATTTCCTTCACTTCCATACGGCCGGAGGCAAACACCTCGCCGTTCAGATAGATGCTCGGCACGGCCATCACCTGGCGACGCTCGACTTCTTCCTGGAACAACGCACCGTCGATCGACACGTTGCGGATATTCGGGTTGAGCACCGCCATCAGGTTCAGTGCCTGAACCACATCCGGGCAGTTCTGACAGGACAGCGAGTAGTAGGTCTCGAACTCGAACGAACCTTCGATGCTCTTGATCTGCTCGATGGTCTCAGCATCCAGCTTGGACGGGTGACCGCCCACCTGCAGCAGCGCCAGTACCAGCGAGGTGAACTCGTGGCCCATGGGAATGCCGGCGAAGGTCAGACCGATGTTTGCGCCTGGGCGGTTCAGCGAGAACGACGGACGACGGGCGTCGCTACCATCGGTCTTCAGGGTGATCTTGTCGGTCAGGCCGACGATGGTTTGCAGCAGCTCAAGCAGCTCCTGGGATTTGGCACTGTCATCGAGGGACGCGACGATCTCGAACGGCAGGGTGACCTTTTCCAGGTAGGCCTTCAACTGGGTTTGCAGGTTAGCGTCCAACATGGCGGATAGTCCTCAATGACAAAAATTCTGGGCAATAAAAAATTGTCAGGAACAATTTTTAACGTCGCGTCGCGACGGCCTACAGGGTGCTGCCATGAAATGGCAGGCAATAAAATGCCCGGGCGGATCGCGCCCGGGCATCGGGCACCACTAGGGTCGGGTTGCGACCCTGACAGCGCTAAGTACTCACCACCCAGGGCCTAAGCCCAGGGAGGGTGTTGGCAGATTTAGATCTTGCCAACCAGGTCCAGGGAAGGAGCCAGAGTCTTCTCGCCTTCTTTCCACTTGGCTGGGCACACTTCGCCTGGGTGAGCAGCGGTGTACTGAGCAGCTTTCAGCTTGCGCAGGGTTTCCGATACGTCACGAGCGATTTCGTTGGAGTGGATTTCAACGGTCTTGATCACGCCTTCCGGGTTGATCAGGAAGGTGCCACGCAGGGCCAAGCCTTCTTCTTCGATGTGCACGCCGAAAGCGCGGGTCAGGGCGTGGGTCGGATCACCAACCAGCGGGAACTGAGCCTTGCCTACAGCTGGCGAAGTTTCGTGCCAGACTTTGTGGGAGAAATGGGTGTCGGTGGTGACGATGTAAACTTCAGTGCCGGCATCGCGGAACGCAGCGTAGTTGTTGGCAGCGTCTTCGATCTCAGTCGGGCAGTTGAAGGTGAAGGCAGCTGGCATGAAGATCAGTACCGACCACTGGCCTTTCAGGGACTGCTCGGTCACTTCGATGAACTTGCCGTTGTGGAAAGCGTTAGCCTTGAACGGTTGAACTTGGGTGTTGATGAGATTCATCTCGGGTTCCTTGTTGAGGGTTAGAAATTTACAGGGCGCATCTTAGCGCCTTATGCAAAAAAAGCTTATTGATTGCCGCCATGATTCCGATTGATTAAGCCAATCGACCCCGGGCTTTATTCCAAGGCTGGGTCTATTAGCAGAACCAGCTTGCCGTTGACCTGATTGCTCGCCAACGCCGCAAAGGCGGCTTCGGCATCTTTGAGCGCATAAGCCTGCTGAAGTTGCGGTTTAAGCCGCCCCTCGGCAAACAGCGGCCAGACAAATTGCTGCAGATCGCGCAACAGATCGGCCTTGAACTGCTCATCACGATTGCGCAGGGTCGAGCCGATCAACGCAATGCGCTTGCCCAATACCACAGCCAGATCCAGCTCGGCCTTGCGCCCGCCGAGCAAACCAATGTTTACCCAACGGCCATCCACAGCCAGCAGATCCAGATTCAGCGCGGCGTAACTGCCGCCCACCGGGTCGAGAATCACATCGAACGGAGCGAAATCACGCAGCGCCTGCAGCTGTTCCTCACCGCGCAGCACACCGCCCTGAGCACCGAGGCTTTCGCAGTAGGTCAAACGCTCAGCTGAACCGACACTGACCCAGCACGGGCTGCCAAAGGCTTTACACAATTGAATGGCCGCCGAACCCACGCCGCTCGCGCCAGCATGCAGCAACACCTTCTGCCCAGGCTTCAACGCAGCCAGCTGGAACAGATTGAGCCAGGCCGTGGCGTACACCTCGGGCAACGCCGCCGCTTCGGCCAGCGTCATGCTTTCGGGCACGGGCAAGGCATGCCGCGCATCAACCACCACCTCCTCGGCCATGCCGCCACCGCTCAACAATGCGCAAACTCGGTCGCCAACTTTCCAGTCACAACCGGCGCCCACTTCACTGACGATGCCGGCGCACTCCAGCCCAAGCACCTCACTGGCGCCTGGCGGCGGCGGATAGAGCCCGGCACGCTGCAACAAGTCGGCGCGATTCAACCCGGCGGCCGCCACACGGATGCGAATTTCCCCTACATCACAGGCCGGCGCTGGGTGTTGCGCCCATTCCACACGGCCTTCAACGCCTTGCAATGCCTTCACGCTGCCTCCATAGTGCATTTGAACCGAGCCCGGCGCTGACCGCCGGGCTTTTGCATTGCGCCGATGGAACCTGGCGCCCTTAAAGACGGCCTAATATGCGTTATCAACTGCCCACACGTCGAATTAGCATGAAGCGATCCCTACTCAGCGTCACCCTCGCCTTTTCGTTTGCCCTGAGCGCCTTGCCGCTCGCGGCGAAAACCACCAGTGACGACTCCTGGGAATACCTGCAGCCTGACCGCGAGCAGGTCATCGCCAGCCTCAACGTCGTGGAATTGTTGAAGCGCCATCACTACAACAAGCCACCGCTGAATGACGAGCGCTCGGAAAAAATCTATCAGGGCTACCTGAAGATGCTCGACCCCTCGCGCAGCTACTTTATTGCCTCCGATATCGCCGAGTTCGATCAATGGCGCACGCGCTTTGACGACCTGCTGAAAAACGGCGACCTGCAACCCGGCTTTGCCATCTACAAACGCCACCTGGAGCGTTTGCAGAGCCGCCTGCAGTTCACCCTGAATATGCTGGAAAAAGGCGTCGACAAAATTGACCTCGACAGCGATGAAAGCCTGCTGGTCGACCGCGAGAACGCGCCCTGGGTCAAGGATCTCGCCGAACTCGACGACCTCTGGCGCAAGCGCGTCAAAGACGAAGTGCTGCGCCTGAAAATCGCCGGTAAAGAGCCCAAGGCGATTCAAGAGCTGCTGACCAAGCGCTACAACAACCAGCTTGCGCGGCTCAAGCAGACCCGCGGTGAAGACGTGTTCCAGGCTTACATCAACGCCTTTGCCATGTCCTACGACCCGCACACCACCTACCTGTCGCCGGACAATGCAGAAAACTTCGACATCAATATGAGCCTGTCGCTCGAAGGTATTGGTGCCGTGCTGCAAAGCGACAACGAACACGTCAAGGTCGTGCGCCTGGTGCCGGCTGGCCCGGCGGAAAAGAGCAAGCAGATCTCCCCCGCCGACAAGATCATCGGCGTGGCTCAGGGCAGCAAGGAAATGGTCGACGTGATCGGCTGGCGCCTGGATGAAGTGGTCAAACTGATTCGCGGCCCGAAGGGCTCCACTGTGCGCCTGGAAGTAATTCCAGCGAGCAACGCGCCGAACGATCAAACCAGCAAAGTGGTCGCCATCACCCGTGAGGCGGTCAAGCTGGAAGAGCAAGCCGCGAAGAAATCCATCCTCAACCTCAAGCACGACAACCGCGACTACAAGCTCGGGGTCATCGAGATTCCGGCCTTCTATCTGGACTTCAAGGCCTTCCGTGCTGGCGATCCGAACTACAAAAGCACCACCCGTGACGTCAAACGCCTGCTCACCGAGCTGGAGAAGGAAAAAGTCGACGGTGTGGTCATCGACCTGCGCAACAACGGCGGCGGCTCGCTACAGGAAGCCACCGAACTGACCGGCCTGTTTATCGACCAAGGTCCGACCGTACTGGTGCGCAACAGCGATGGCCGCGTTGATGTACTGGCCGACGAGAACACCGGCATTTACTACAAAGGCCCACTGGCCGTGTTGGTCAATCGCCTGTCGGCCTCGGCCTCGGAGATTTTCGCCGGCGCCATGCAGGACTACCACCGCGCGCTGATCCTCGGCGGCCAGACCTTCGGCAAAGGCACCGTGCAGACCATCCAGCCGCTCAACCATGGCGAGCTGAAGCTGACCCTGGCCAAGTTCTACCGCGTCTCCGGGCAGAGCACCCAGCACCAGGGCGTGATTCCCGACATCCAGTACCCAGACATCATGGACACCAAGGAAATCGGCGAGAGCGCCCTGCCCGAGGCCCTGCCGTGGGACAGCATCAAGCCGGCGATCAAGCCAGAGCTGGACCCGATCAAACCGTTCCTCGCCGAACTGCAGAGCCGTTTTGAACAGCGCACCGCGCAAAACCCGGATTTCACCTTCGCCCGTGAACGCCTGCAGCTGGCGCAGAAGCTGATGGAAGAAACCACCGTCAGCCTCAATGAAAGCAAACGTCGCGCCCAGCACACGGATATCGAAGGCCAGCAGTTGGCCATCGAGAACAGCCGCCGCAAAGCCAAAGGCGAAACCCTGCTGAACAAACTCAAGGAAGAAGACGAAGACGCACTGCCAGTGGAAGACAAGAAAACCAAGCCGGAAGAGGATGCCTACCTCGCCGAAAGCGGGCGCATCCTGCTCGACTATCTGGGTTTGAACACTCGCCTGGCCAAGCAGTAAAACAGCGAGCGTCATCAAAGGGTCATCAAACTGTCGTGAAATGCGGGGACTGGTAGCAATGCCAGTCCCCGTTTTTTTTATGCACAGAGAGCCGCCATGATCGTCACCGAGCAGTTCAGCGCGTTGGACAGCATCCTCGCCAATGGCGACCTGCACAGCCTGTTTCAACCTATCTTCTCGCTCTCCGAACGGCGCATCCTCGGTTATGAAGCCCTCAGTCGCGGCCCATCCAACAGTGCCCTGCACTCGCCGATCAACCTGTTCGCCGTCGCCCGCAGTGCTGGCCGCCTGAGTGAACTGGAACTGCTCTGCCGTAAAAATGCCTGCCAGCGCTTCAGCCAGCTCAAACTTGAAGGCAAGCTGTTCCTCAACGTCTCACCGGACTCGCTGATGGAGCCCAAGCACCAGCCGGGACGTACCCTACAGCTGCTGCAAACCCTGGGTATTCCACCGAGCCAGGTGGTTATCGAGCTGACCGAGCAATCGCCCACCGACGACTTCGCCCTGCTCGACACCGCGCTGCACCACTACCGCGCCATGGGCTTTTCCATCGCCCTGGATGACCTCGGCGCCGGTTATTCAAGCCTGCGCCTGTGGTCAGAGCTGCGCCCGGACTACGTAAAGATCGATCGCCACTTTATCGACGGCATTCATCAGGATGCGGTGAAACGCGAGTTCGTCGGCTCCATTCTGAAAATGGCCAAAGCCTCGCGCGCCCAGGTCATCGCCGAAGGTATCGAGCTGCCCGAGGAACTGGCCGTGCTCGCCGAAATGGGCGTCGACCTGTTGCAAGGCTATCTGCTCTGCCGCCCGCAGGAGCAGCCGCCGCGTGACGCCATCAATCTGCTGCCCAGTGCCACAACCAGCAGCCCGCTCAGCGAAGAGTCCAGCGACCTGCGCGGTCTGCTCAACACACAACAAGCCGTGGCCCTGAGCACGCCCACCAGCGAGGTGCTGGAAATGTTCCGCGCCCAGGCCAACCTCAACTCGCTGGCGGTGCTCAACCAGGCGCAACAACCCGTTGGCATCGTGCACCGTCATTCACTGGCCGAAGCCTTGCTCAAACCCTTCGCCAACGAGTTGTTCGCCCGCAAACCGATCAGCCGCCTGATGAGCGATGACTACCTGGCGGTGGAATGCAGTCAGTCGCTGCAGCAGGTCAGCCGCCTGCTCACCAGCCGCGCCCGCCAGCGTATCGAAGAAGACTTCATCATCATTGAGGACGGCTGCTATATCGGGCTCGGCCGGGTGATCGACGTGCTCAAGCTAATCACCGAACTGAAGATCCAACAGGCCCGCTACGCCAACCCGTTGACCCTGCTGCCAGGCAACGTGCCGATCCAGCAGTGCCTGACCCGCTTGCTGCAGCAGGGCCGCGAAGCGGTGGTGTGTTATGTGGATATCGACAACTTTAAGCCGTTCAACGACATCTACGGCTACGCCAAAGGCGATGAAGTGCTGCTTAGCCTGGCGCAGTGCCTGAATGATCGGGTCGATCCGACGCGGGACTTTGTCGGCCATATCGGCGGTGACGACTTTCTCTTGGTGCTCGGCTCACAGGACTGGCGCGCGCGGCTCAATCGCCTGCTGGAGGATTTCCAGAGCCAGTGCCGACGGTTTTATCGGGAAGAAGACCTGCATGCCGGCTGCTTTGTCGCCCATGACCGCAGCGGCAAACGCCAGGAATATGCCCTGCTGTCCTTGTCTCTGGGCGTGGTACATGTACACCCCGAGCAATGCGCACAACTGGATGCCAGCCAGCTGGCGGCGATGGCCTCAGAAGCCAAGCGTCATGCCAAGGCAGTGCCGGGCTATAGCCTGCATATCATCGACACCCAGGCGGACTCGGCGGCCTGATGGCGAAAGCTGGACGCTTGGATCAGAGGCCGCTGAGGCGATTGGACAGCGCGGCGAAATGCTCGGCCTGCGCTGCATCGGCGGCAACACCCGCAGCGCCGCTGCGGTACAACTCAGCCAAGCGATAGGCTGCAGCCGGGTGGCCTGCCTGCGCAGCCAACGTCCACCACTCGATGGCCTTCGGCGCATCCGCTGCGTGCTGAGTATCACCGGACAGACTCAAGACACCAAGCTGGTAAGCCGCCTTGGCATCGCCGGCCTTTGCTGCCAAACCGAGTAAACGCCGCCCTTCATTGCGCGCGCCCAGACCCTGACCGCGAAACAGCAGGATATGCCCGTAGAAGCTTTGCGCCTGGGTATCACCCAGCGCGGCCATGCGCGCAAACTGCCCTTCCAGCCAACGCCAGGCCGGGGGCTGTTTAACCAGCCAGGCCCAGTGGAACAGACGGCGCGCCAGCAGGTAGCCGATACGCGCACGCAGCGCGCCGAACATCAGGCGTCTTCCGGGTAACTGAACTCGAACACGCGGGCCACTTCGGCGGCATGCCAGGAGGCCGCGGCGATGCCATCGGACGCACCACTGAAGCGGCCCAGGCGGCTGACGCACTCGAAGAAGCCGGTACGCGGCAAGCGGCTGGCGCCCTGGCTGATTACCAGCGCACTGCGCAGCGGGCGCTCGGCACGCGCATCCAGTGCCGCCAGATGCTCCAGCGCGGCGGCTAACGTCTGCATGGCAGGGCTAGGCAAGGCCAGGCGTTCGATCAAGGCCCGATAGGTGAGCAGATGACGCTGACGCTGGGCATCTTCAAGCTCACCGAGCAACGCCTGCCAATGTTGCCGACTGATGCTTACGCTCAAGGCTGCGCCTCCCACCCATCGACCCCAAGGTGCCAGGCCAGCGCGCGCTGGATGGCGGCGTCCGGCTGGCGTTCGCCGCTCTCGATCATGCCCAGATAATGCGGGCTGATGCCGACATTGCGTGCCAGCTGTTCGGCACTCATGCCCTTGGCTTCGCGCAGGGTCGCCAGCTGGCTCAGAGCCGGCTTGCAGGCATCCACTGCCACAGCAACCACCTCAGGCGCGCGCCCGGCGGCCTGCAGCAAGGCTTGATACTGCGCCCAGGGCAGCACCGCATACTCCGGCTGGCCATCGCGCTCGATCACTTGCACATTCATCTGTAAATCTCCATGCAGAGCACTTCCATCACTCTCAGCAACTCCAGAACAGGCGGCCATCTTAACAGCCCGGCACGATAAAGAGCGTGATCTATACTGCCCACAGGTTATCAAGCGGCAGCTGGGGGCAGGTTTTGCGCACACTGATAACAATGCTGTTGATTGGCTGCAGTAGCTGGGCCTGCGCAGATGAGTTGCGCTGGGGCTTTGCCACGGCTGACGGCATGCCCTATGTCGACGTGCATGACCAGCAATTGCGTGGCGGCGTTATCTACAAGCTGGGCCAGCTAGCCAGCCAGCAACTGGGCTTCGACGCCGCATTTGTCGAAACGCCGAACAAGCGCATCGATGAATTTATGCAGCGCGGCCGCATCCATGTGATCTGCAACAGCAACCCGCAATGGATAGACAACCCGCAGCGCTATCACTGGTCCGCCCCGCTCTACAGCGAAGAGGACGTGCTGCTACTGCACCGCCAGCATGCGCCGATCAACAGCCTGCACGAACTCCATGGCAAAACCATTGGCACTCAACTGGGTTACGTCTACAGCAGTGAGCTGATGGCGGCATTCGCCAGTAAACAGATCATCCGCCAGGATCTGCGCGACCACAGCGCCGGGCTTAACCTGCTGCGCAAACAACGCCTGGACGCCATCATCGACATGCGCCGGCCGCTGCGCTTCCAGCTGAGCAAACGTGCGGATGCACCACTGCAGATAAACCCCTGGGTAATCGAACGCTACGACATGCACTGCACCTACAGCCCGCAATTGCCAGTCAACGCCGAGCTAATGGACAAAACACTGCAGCAATTACGCGACCAGGGCCTGATCGAGCAGATGCTCAACGACACCTGAATCGCCACCCACTACTCTACCTGCCCCTGCAACGGCGCTAGCGATTCATCCAACTCTGGCAGCCGCTCAACGACCCGCAGCACCTCTGGAGCCTGAGCCGCGCGCCATTGCTGAAACGCCGCCAACTCTTCCTGCCAGGTACGCAGTACCCAGGCCAGCACAGCCAGATCATCAACCAGACCGATGCCAAACAACCAGTCCGGTATGGCGTCCAGCGGCGTAACGAAGTACAGCAAGGCCGCCACCACGGCCAGTAATGCACGGGAGTCGATTGCCCGATACTCACCGCGCCACCAGGCCAGGCAAAGCGCCTGCAGCAGCTTCAACTGGCCGGTCAATTCGGCAAAGCCATTACCGAGCTTTTCACGCTTTCGAGCGACGGATAACAGCAACATCGGTAACCGTCCGGCCTTAAGGAAACGCTTGGCCAAAAACTGGTAACGCGCGAAATTTTTCGGTGCTTTCATCGCCTTCTCCCGGCAACCCCGCGCGCCCGCTGGGCTGGCTATGGTTATCCACTAAAGCTGTGGATAACCTTGTGAACAGTTTCTCGATAACCCTGGCAAACGCCCAGCCCATGCGGCCTCGCCACAGATCGAACATTTTTTGCCCACACAGTAAAAAATCATATAAATCAATAAGTTAAAAATGGCAAAGGGTTTCTGCAAGAGAGTTACCCTAACCCGTCACGGCCAATCTGGGAAATGTGCATAACCGTAACACCACAACCACCACACACGCCCTTTAAGACTCTCCAGTCAAGCGAAAAGTGCCGATTGTGACCCGCAGAAACGACAACGCCCCGTCGAGACGGGGCGCTGCGGCAAACGCTAAAAATTACTCTTGGGTGGCTGCGTCTTTGATCGCAATCAGCTCCAGATCAAACACCAGCACCGAGTTGGCTGGAATGGCCGGAGTCGGGCTCTGCTCGCCGTACGCCAGCTCGCTTGGGATGTAGAGCTTGTACTTCTCACCAACGTGCATCAGCTGCAGGCCTTCAACCCAACCTGGGATCACACCATTGACCGGCAGGTCAATCGGGCTGCCACGCTCAACCGAGCTGTCGAACACGCTGCCATCGGTCAGCTTGCCTTCGTAGTGAACAGTCACCACGTCGGTGGCTTTCGGCTGAGCGCCATCAGCCTTCTTCACAACTTCGTACTGCAGGCCGGACGCGGTGGTGGTCACGCCATCACGCTTGGCATTGTCTTCAAGGAACTTCTTGCCGGCTTTGGCCGACTCTTCGTTCAGCGCAACCATGCGCTCTTCAGCACGCTTCTGCAGGAAGGCAAAGGCTTCGATCAGCTCTTCGTCTTTCAGACGCTGTTCTTTCTTGCCAATGGCGTCTTCGATGCCTTGGGCAACGGCGTTGGAATCCAGGTCATCCATGCCTTCCTGAGCCAGGCTTTTGCCCATGTTCAGGCCGATGCCGTAGGAGGCTTTCTGCGCTGGAGTTTCCAGGGAGACTTTGCTGGTTTGCGAATCGCAACCTGCGAGAACCAAACCTACCAGGGCGACCGCCGCTGCTAAACGATGCTGTTTCATGCTTGTTCCTTGTCCGGTGCGCCCTAGGGCTAATGGTGTGAAAGCGCGAGCTTAGCAGGGTGCCGCGATCACTGGCTACCGTGTTAGGAGACAGAAAATGCGTATAAGTTCAGATGTTTAGCGGATTATTCAGGAAGGATTTTGCGAGGCGTTGCGATATGTCACAGAGGGGATGAAGCGAGGAAAAAATGGCGCAGCGGACGGGACTCGAACCCGCGACCCCCGGCGTGACAGGCCGGTATTCTAACCGACTGAACTACCGCTGCGCGTAACTTCAAAAAGCGAGTTGGTGGGTGATGACGGGATCGAACCGCCGACCCTCTGCTTGTAAGGCAGATGCTCTCCCAGCTGAGCTAATCACCCTTCACTCTCGAAGTGGGGCGCATTCTAGACAGCGATCCGCACCTTGGCAAGCACTGTTTTGAAAATTTTTTATTGATGCAGCAAAGGCTTAGCGCAGACTTGGCCTCAAGCACCACTCGGGGGAATAATGCGCCCCCAATGCAACGCACAGGTTACCCAACGGGTCATAGCGCTGCGGCCAACCTGATACAGCACCCGCATACGGGTACTGACGACTTGTGATACCTGCCGCTGCCGGCAGGTCTGTTAATGGAGATACACCCTCTTATGTGGTTTCGTAACCTGCTGGTCTATCGCCTCACCCAGGACATCCCGTTTGATGCCGAGGCGCTCGAAACGGCGCTGTTGGCTAAACCGGCCCGCTCGTGCGCCAGCCAGGAACTCAGCACCTATGGCTTTATCGCGCCCTTCGGCAAAGGCGGCGATGCGCCGCTGGTGCACGTCAGCGGTGATTTCCTGCTGATCGCCGCGCGCAAGGAAGAACGCATCCTGCCCGGCAGCGTGGTGCGCGATGCACTGAAGGACAAGGTCGACGAGATCGAAGCCGAGCAGATGCGCAAGGTCTACAAGAAGGAGCGCGACCAGCTCAAGGACGACATCGTGCAGACCCTCCTGCCGCGCGCCTTTATCCGCAAATCCGCCACCTTCGCTGCCATCGCACCGAAACAGGGGCTGATCCTGGTCGACTCGGCCAGCGCCAAGCGTGCCGAAGACCTGCTATCGACCCTGCGTGAAGCCATCGGCTCGCTGCCGGTACGCCCACTGACCGTGAAGATCGCGCCAAGCGCCACCCTCACCGACTGGGTCAAGGTTCAGCAAGCAGCGCCAGATTTCCATGTGCTGGATGAATGCGAACTGCGTGACACCCATGAAGATGGCGGCGTGGTGCGCTGTAAGCGCCAGGACCTGACCAGCGACGAGATCCAGCTGCACATGAGTTCGGGCAAGCAGGTCACCCAGCTGTCCCTGGCCTGGCAGGACAAGCTGTCCTTCGTGCTCGACGACAAGCTGGTGGTCAAGCGCCTGCGCTTTGAAGACCTGCTGCAAGATCAGGCCGAACAGGACGGCGGCGACGACGACCTCGGCCAGCAGGACGCCAGCTTCACCCTGATGATGCTGACCCTGGTGGACTTCCTCCCGGCGCTGTTCGAAGCCCTAGGCGGCGAAGAGATTCCGCAGGGGATCTAAGCCGCTGCACAGCCGTAGAGGAACCAGAGAAACAGACCACTGGTCCTCTGCGGCTTGCCCTATCCCTGCCAATGTGCAAAATACTGCACGGCGTGAGGACGACCTCACCACTCTGCGAGTGATCACTACGGGACGGCCCCTCTATCTGTTTTGGAGGTTTGTATGTCCTGGTTCATTCTGCTGCTGGCTGGCCTGTTCGAAGTAGGCTGGGCTGTTGGCCTGAAATACACCGACGGTTTTACCCGCCCTCTCCCCACTCTACTGACTGTTGCGGCGATCATCGTCAGCCTGGCATTGCTCGGCCTGGCCATGAAGGAATTGCCCCTGGGCACCGCCTATGCAATCTGGACCGGTGTCGGCGCCGTAGGTACGGTGATTGCCGGCATCATGCTGTTTGGCGAGGCCGTGACGCTGCTGCGCATTGCCAGCGTGGCGCTGATCGTCTGCGGCCTGATCGGGCTAAAACTCAGCCACTAACAACTCAAGCGGCACAAAAAAGCCCGCCGAGTTGGCGTAATGCTGTTCAGTTAAGCGGAGCCGCTTTACGCCCTATAGAGCGGCGGGCTTTGAAATCTTCCTCGCTCTAAGTCTTTGGCAGTGGTTCAGGCCGTAGGATGGGTGCTAACCCATCAGCCAATTGATGGGTTAGCACCCATCCTACGGTGGTGAGCACAAAG
>NZ_JAUYGD010000037.1 GCF_030690725.1 Pseudomonas sp.
AATGGCCACCGGAGTGGGGTCCGGGTGGCGAAAACGTAAGAAATACTCGTCGAATTGATTGTTTTTTGATCATTTGGCGAGTTTAAAAGTTGCGCTAGGTGGTATGCCGGGGAAATACATGGCTACTTCAGACCATCCTTAGCACTTGCTAGCGCTTTGAACCGTCCGCAATGCCTGCGGCAAGTATTTTTAATGAACTAGGAACAATTACTCTGTGCAGGGGGGGCGACAAAGAACATGTAAATTTTTCCGAGTACATTATTCACATGCACCACTGTGGTGACATGAACAACTGCATACTCGCCATCAGGCTCAACTAAGAACGAAACCCGTACATCCAAATGCTTATCGCGATCTTCCAGAATCACTTCATTCTCAAGATTTTCTGCAAGCTTAAATATCCCGACTACATCTCCAATCTTGTAGGTTTCACTGGACTCCCCATGGTTAAACTCATTTATTCCTCCCAGATCTTTAAGACCAAGCTTAGAGACAACCCAATTCCTCAAGCTCATCAGCTGAACCACCCAAGAAGGAGTGCTCTTCGCAACTGCAATGTAAAAATCCAGAGCAGATTGTTTGTTGTATTTTGTTCTTGCTGAGTGACTATCCCAGAAATATGCACTTTCCAGTGAGCCTTGAAGAATTGAGTTTTGGGGTGCGTTCATTTAATACTTCCATGTAATGGCTTAGCGTTTGATTAATGGATGAGATCCCAGTAAGTAGTCTGAATCGCTTGCTATACGGCACTTTTCAAAATCTCTAATTCGTCAGATTCTAGTGTTTTTGGGCTGACACGAGGCAGACCTGAGGAATTGAACAGAGGCGATTTCTTGTACTGTCCGCTGATACAGCTTTTGGCTACGATCCAGATAAAACGAGCTATAACACCCAAGAGCCCGTGCTGAGTTGGCTTCGGTTTACCCAGTGCGGTGTCAGTGTTTAACACAGCAACCTTGGTGCCAAAGTCTTTGTCCATTTGCTGGCGATCAAGGCAAGTATGGATAAGACCTATAAATGACACTTTACGGCTGGCCATCGTATTACCAATAGGCGATGTACAGCATGTGGCATACCAGCGGAGCATACCTTTTTCAGTAAGGCGGACTGCCGCCAAAAGATCTTCGCCTTGGCAGAATCGCAGATAGCTCTGAGCTACTTGGACGATCTCGGTTCCGCCTTGTTTATCCAGCACAAAAGGCGCTTTACCAAGAAAGTGTGCGAACGCCCGGCAATCGGTGCAATAGCAGATAATACGATTACTGACGCCAATACTGTCGAGTTCCCCTCTAACAGCACCGCATTGACATTGAATTGAATGCATAGATATCACCACTCCTTGGCTTGGTACGACCTGTTTTGTGCCGTTACGGGTTAAGGTTGGACTACAGTGAACTGCTTTAAATGCTGCTAGCTGAAATCTAGGCCCCGTGGCATTTTTTATATTTTTTCCCACTTCCACAAGCGCAAAGGTCGTTTCGTGATTGTTTTTTAGCACAGTTCCTTTCTATGACCAATTGCACTCTTTGCTTCAAAGCAGTAACTAATTCTGCCGATTCAGGGTCTATTCGAATCATTTCATCATAGTGGCTAATTGCTTTATTATGCTCACCTAAAAGCTCGGAACAGTAACTTCCATACGCAAAATGCGCCTCGAGATAATCCGGATTTAACACCAAGGCCTTCTCGTAAAGTTCGCATATTTTTTCTCGCGACTCCTTGCTGTCTTTTTTGTACGATTTATAGTAATTGGTTAAATTTGCGTACGCCTTTGACTCTGCTGGATTGTAAGAAATTATTGTTTCATATTGCTCTTTCGCGCCTTCATAATCATCAAAATAATTAGTCAGCAGCACTCCCAGATTAAGTCTCGCCTCAGTTAGATTTGGCATTATGCTAACTGCCCTTTCAAACAGACCCCTTGCTTTCTCTAGCTGCGTTTTCCGACAATAGAGCATGTACCCATAGTTGTTTAGGGCGTATGCATTATCGCCATTTAGCTCTAGCGACTTCTCATAATTAATTTCCGCTTTTTTGATGTTTCCTCGGCGCGAAGCGATACCGGCCCTTATTGAGTAGGCATCTGATATAGGTTCGTTTTCTTCCAGCCATTGGTCTAGAGCAATTTCTTTTTCATCAATATCCTCAATGAACGAAATTCTTAATAATCCAACTAGATGCGTAATATTTAACCCGCCCAGACAGGTTATAATCGACGCATAGCTTTCCTTCTTAAGCTCATCAAAAGTCAGATTCTTCCTGTCACTTATATAAGCCAAAAACTCATTGATGCAAGATGCAATACTCTCAACTGATCTTAGCTCATTAAGCTCGCTGATTATTGAGGTCGGCGGCAAGGCATCTATCAGATATTTAATCTTTTCCTGCTCTTGAAGCCAGTGCCTTGTATATGCAAGCCGGTCTGCGACTGAATAAATACTAGTGCCCCTGACTATTACAGGTAGGATTTTATTTTCATAATCCCTATCTTTTAGCAAGTGCAGAACTTCTCTCATGCAGTTTTTTGAGCGCAAATAACCATCGCTAATCAAAATAACTGCAAAGTCAGCTTCCCTTATCGACTCCATAAAGCCAGATATGCTGCTTTTGTATTCAAGGTCCCGTACGTCGCGAGTTATGTTTAGCTGCAGTGCAGTTAGGTCTTTTTCGATTTGATCTGCAATTTCCATGTCGGACCAAGAGTACGACAGAAATATGTTCTTTCTTATACTCACAAAAATTACTCGCTGGTTATTTTTACCCGCAACTAAACAGCTGGCTCACAATTAATTGCCATTGTGGCTAAGTAATAAAAACATGATCTGTATTAGTCTCCAACCTAAAGGCACCACATGGCTTTCAAGAAAGCGACACCCCATAAACCAGCCAGAACCTACGTCTTTGCCGCCGCACTGTCTAGCAGCTCTCGATCAATTCCTCAGTAGCGCCAGCCCAATGCCAAGCCTCGGTTTTTCACGTTAAAAACAAGCCTCCCTAAAAAATGCTCACCAAGCCAGCCGTGTGCGGGCGTCGAGCAGGCATGGGCTGATAAAGCTGCGCCGCGCTGGTTTTGTGCTAGATATTTAGCTGATGGTTTTGCCGTTTTTTAAAACCCCAAAACAATAATCGCAAGGGACGGTACGTGCATATGAGTACAGAGCTGAACACAGCCCAGCCCAAGTCCGCCCATTGGCGGTTTAAGTTGGGTATCGCGATTATCTGTTTGATTCCGGCTTTGTGGCTTCTGGTGCCGCTGGCAGCGGCGGCGGATGTGCCGGGGTCTAAGGTGGCGGCGCTTTCGGGGGCGCTGTTTATCCTTAACAAGATTCTCTTGCTGCTGGTTATCGCCATCATGGGCAAGGCGGGTTTCCAGGAGCTGAAGCAGCATATCTACGGCTATATGTCTTCGATGGTGCCGAGCACTGAGGATGAGATCAGCCCGATGCGCCATCGCATTGGCTTGGTGATGTTCTGCCTGCCACTGATTTCTTCCTTTCTTGAACCCTATATCGACGCTATCGCGCCCGGTCTGCGGCCTAATAACTGGGCACTGCAGATGCTCGGCGATGCCATGCTGATTGGCAGCTTCTTTGTTTTGGGCGGCAATTTCTGGGAGAAGCTGCGTGCGCTGTTTATTCGCACCGCACGGGTTAGCAGCCCCGACGCTGCGTGATCTACCCCGCACTGCCGAGTCAACCTTGGTGCTTGCTCCATCTGCCTTACGGGAACCCTTATGTCTGAAGCACTAGAGCAGCCTGACAGCACGCCACCGGACGAGACGCCGGTGGCCGTCGATAAATCCGCGCCGCCAGCCAACCCGCTGCGACGTATTGCGTTGATCGTGGTGTCAGTTGCCGCCGCGCTGTTTGTGCTGTCCATCCTGATGGAGCGCAGCACCCCGTCTACCTCGCAGGCGGTGGTGCAGGGTTATGTGGTGCAGATGGCATCCGAGGTGGGTGGCCGCGTGGTGGAAATCGCGGTGCTCGACAATGCGCGGGTGGAGGCTGGGCAGCTGCTGTTTCGCATTGATCCGCAGCCTTACAAGATCGCCATTGCCGAAGCCGAGGCGCGCCTTGAGCAAACAGGCCAGGCGTTGGGGGCCAACACCGCATCGGTGGATGCGGCCCAGGCTCAGCTCGTTTCCGCCCGCGCCCAGCGTGACAATGTGCGCGAGCAAGCGCGCCGGGTAATGCAGCTGGTTGAACGCGGCGTTTATGCGCGGGCGCGTTTGGATGAAGCCACCGCGTCGCTGAACTCCGCCGAAGCTGCCGTGGTCAAGGCGCAGGCCGATTTGCAACGCGCACGTCAG
Organism: Pseudomonas sp.; assembly: GCF_030690725.1. Classification (GTDB taxonomy): domain Bacteria; phylum Pseudomonadota; class Gammaproteobacteria; order Pseudomonadales; family Pseudomonadaceae; genus Aquipseudomonas. Next base: position 4,310 of record NZ_JAUYGD010000037.1, read on the forward strand.
GAACTGGGGCCAACCGGTACGGCTAACCCGCAGTTCAAGCAGGCCCTCGCGCAGCTGGAAAAGGCCCGGCTTGATCTGGTGCGTACGGAAATTACCGCGCCAGCCGACGGGGTGATCACCAATCTGCAGCTCGCCGTTGGCCAGGTGGTCAGCGCCGGCCAGCCCGCGCTGACCTTTATCGACACCGGCACTGTATGGATTTCCGCGGCCTTTAAAGAAAACAGCCTGGAGCACGTGCAGGCCGATGATACGGCCGAGCTGGTGTTCGACGTGTTGCCTGGGCGTATTTTCAATGCGCGGGTCGAGAGCGTCGGCTGGGGCGTTGCAACAGAAGGCAGCAGCTCTTCTGCCCTGCCCTCGGTACGCAACCAGAGCGGCTGGGTACGTGACCCGCAACGCTTCCCCGTGCGCCTGGTGGTGATGGAGCCTTATCCGAAAGGCCTGCGCTATGGCTCACAGGTTACGGTGGTGATTTACACCGGCGATAACCCGCTGGCGAATATGTTTGGCGTAATCACCGCGCGGCTTGTGGCGCTGCTGACCTATGTCAACTGAGGCCTTGGCGGCCCCCTCCCCGTCAATCGATCTGGCGCGCGCCAAGCGTCAAGGCTTGCGTGTGGCTCTGGCAGTAACGCTGGGATTCAGCCTGGGCTTGGTCAACGACAGTGTGCTGCCCTTTCTCGCACCGCTATTTGCCACTCAGTTTCTGCTGGCCAGCTACAACCCGCCCGGTTTACGTCAGGGGCTGGGCACTGTATTGCTGATCTTTATGGTGGGCGCGCTGCTGATCTTCCTCACCGGCCTGCTCGGTGAGCGGCCGTTGGTGCTGCTGCCGTTGCTCTGGCTGTGCTACTTCAGCTGCTTTTTCGCCCAGGGTCGCCAGGTGGGTGGCGCGGGGCCGGCGTTGATGCTGGTGATTGCGATTGTGGTGCCGCTGCTCGACATCCTCCAGCGTGACCTCGGCGAGTCGATTGTCTTGGTTCTGGCCAAGGCGGTCAGCATCGGCCTGCTGCTTGCCTGGGGCGCTCATGCAGTATTCCCGGATCTCGGCCCCGCGCCGGTAGCCCCTGCGCCTTTGCCGCGCACGGAGCTGGGCTACGTGACGCGCCAGGCCATGGTCAGTGGCGCCATCCTGCTGGGCATGGTTGCACTGTGCTTGATCGACTCGCGCCTGGCCACGGCGATGGTCATACCGATTACCGTGGCCTCGTTGCTCAGCCAGTTCGAGCTGGGGATGAGCAGCCGAACCGCTGCCGCGCTGATCGTCATCAACCTGCTGGGCGGGGTTGTCGCATCCCTGGCATTTACCGTGAGCGAACTGCGGCCCAGCCTCTTGTGGGTCATCCTAATCCTGCTGACGGTGAGCCTGCTGTTTGCCGGCCGAGCTGTTATGGGCGCGGTGACGGGCAAGGTGTTTGGCGGCGGGCTGACGACCTTTCTGATTCTCTTTGGTCTGGGCGTTTCGCCATTGCCCGGCGAAACGCCAGAGCTGTTTTCCACGCGAATTGCCTATGTGCTGTTCGCGGTTCTGTATGCCTTGTGCATGGCCAGCCTGTTCTGGCCCAGGCCGCGTAACGCCAGTCATTAATCGCTGTACTGCTGCTAATCAGGTGCCGTCTATGCGCAAGCTCTGGAGCAAGTACCTGGCGCTGCTGGATGCAGACTTAAGCGCCAAGATCTTCGACAACATCAAAAACCTGCTGGTCTGCGCGCTGCTGTTTGCCGCCGGCACTGACGCGTTGCATGGCAACCATCAGATCTTTATGGGGCTCTGGGGCTCAACCCTGGCAGGTTGGGGGTTGATCATCGTATCGGCGCTTCTGCTGCTACTGAATATCAGCGACGCCCTGCGGCGCCTGGCCAAATTGCGCCATCACGTGGTGCTGCAGCTCATCCTGTTTCTGCTTTACCTGATCCTGGCTGTGCGCGTGGTGGAAATAGTCTGGAGTTTCAGGGCGACATAAGCCCACTGGAGCGTTGGCAATGCTCAATCAGCTGGTCTGGGTGCAACTCGGCTGCCCAGCCGAGTAACGCACGCCGGGGCTGACTGCGGCGTTGAATTCTTTCAGGGCCGATGAGCCGATCAGCAGCGGGAATTCAAAGGCGCTGCGGTCGGTCAGGTTGACCTCGATGTTCTTCAGTTCATCACCCACGCAGATGTCCATCGCGATCACAGGGCGGGCGGTATACAGCTGTTTGTCGCCGGGTTTGCGGTCATCGGCGCGGCGTTTGATATAGCTCATGCGCGCCAGCGGCCTTTCGATGATCTGCGCTTGCTTGGCGTCTTGCATACCCAGCTGGAAACGCACCCATTCGCCGCCATTACGCTTGAACATTTCAATGTTCTTGGCGCTGAGCGAGGCGGTCTCGGCACCGGTATCGAGCTTGGCGGGCAGCTCCAGGGCCAGTTCATGCAGCGAAACCTTCTCGTGCAGGCCGTAAATCTGCGGCTGGTTGGCCATCGTGCCGGTGGCGAACAGTGCGGCGCAGAATGCAAAGGCGGCCGGCAGCTGTTTGAGCGGTACGCAGGCGAGGTTCGACATCAGGTGGCTCCAATAGCATTTAGAAAGTCAGGCTAAGTTAACGGCGCTGGCTGAATTCAAGCTTAATCAGACACTTATAAAAACTTCGCCCCGCCATGAATGACCATGGAGGGGCGAAGTGGTTTCAATTGAGGCCGGCTAGGCCTCTATGCGGATCACTTGAGATCAAAGCGATCCAGGTTCATCACTTTGGTCCAGGCGGCGACGAAGTCCTGCACAAACTTCGCGGGTGCATCGCTGGTGGCATAAACCTCAGCCTGAGCGCGCAGCTGCGAGTTGGAGCCGAACACCAGGTCAACCTGGGTGGCGGTCCATTTCAGGTCGCCAGTTTTACGGTCGCGGCCTTCCAGCACACCTTCGCTGGCAGACTTCTGCCACTTGGTGCCCATGTCGAGCAGGTTGACGAAGAAGTCATTGCTCAGGGTTTCCGGGCGCTTGCTGAACACCCCATGCTGGGCTTTACCGGCATGGGCATTCAGTGCGCGCAGACCGCCGATCAGCACGGTCATCTCCGGCGACGTCAGTTCCAGCAGCTGCGCCTTATCGACCAGCAACTCGGCCGCAACGTTTTCGTAACCCTTGCGGGCGTAGTTACGGAAGCCATCGGCCTTGGGCTCCAGCACCGCGAAGGATTCGACATCGGTCTGATCCTGCGAAGCGTCGGTACGGCCTGGGGCGAACGGCACCACTGCATCCACGCCGCCCTTCTTCGCCGCGGCTTCCACCGCTGCGGAGCCGGCGAGAACAATCAGGTCGGCCAGGGAGATTTTCTTGCCGCCGGCGGCCGAGGCGTTGAAGTCCTTCTGGATGGCTTCCAACGCTGCCAGCACCTTGGCCAGTTCGGCCGGCTGGTTAACTTCCCAGTCCTTTTGCGGCGCCAGACGAATACGCGCGCCGTTGGCACCACCACGTTTGTCGCTGCCACGGTAGGTGGAGGCCGATGCCCAGGCCGTGTTGACCAGTTGCGCAATCGACAGGCCGGATGCCAGCACCTTGGCCTTGAGGCTGGCGATGTCCTGCGCATCCACCAGGGCATGGTCGACGGCCGGAACCGGGTCTTGCCAGATCAGCACTTCGGCAGGTACCAGCGGGCCGAGGTAACGGGCACGCGGGCCCATGTCACGGTGGGTCAGCTTGAACCAGGCGCGGGCGAATGCATCGGCAAACGCTTGCGGGTTCTGGTGGAAGTGGCGGGAAATCTTCTCGTAGGCCGGGTCCATACGCAGCGACATATCGGCGGTGGTCATCATCGGCGGGTGTTTCTTCGCCGGGTCGTGAGCATCTGGGATCAAGTGCTCAGGTTTGACGTTCTTCGGCGTCCACTGGTGGGCACCGGCCGGGCTCTTGCTCAGTTCCCACTCGTAGCCGAACAGCATGTCGAAATAGCCGTTATCCCAGGTGGTGGGGTTGGGCTTCCAGGCGCCTTCGATACCGCTGGTGGTGGTGTGCACGCCTTTGCCAGTGCCAAGCTTGTTGATCCAGCCCAGGCCCTGTTCTTCAAGCGGTGCGGCTTCGGGCTCAGGGCCGACCAGTGATGGGTCACCCGCGCCGTGGGCTTTACCGAAGGTGTGACCGCCGGCTACCAGGGCCACGGTTTCTTCATCATTCATGGCCATGCGGGCAAAGGTTTCGCGCACATCGCGGCCCGATGCCAGCGGATCAGGGTTGCCGTCCGGGCCTTCCGGGTTGACGTAAATCAGGCCCATCTGCACGGCGGCCAGCGGGTTTTCCAACTCGCGATTGCCGGTGTAACGGCTGTGTGGTTTGTCGCTGGTGGCCAGCCACTCGGTTTCCGAACCCCAGTAGGTGTCTTCTTCCGGCTCCCAGATGTCCGGGCGGCCGCCGGCAAAGCCGAAGGTTTTGAAGCCCATGGACTCCAAGGCAACGTTACCGGCCAGAACGAACAGGTCAGCCCAGGACAGCTTGCGGCCGTACTTCTGCTTGATCGGCCAGAGCAGGCGACGGGCCTTGTCCAGGTTGCCGTTATCCGGCCAGCTGTTAAGCGGCGCAAACCGCTGGTTACCGGTGCTCGCACCGCCACGGCCATCGTGGATGCGATAAGTGCCTGCAGCATGCCAGGCCATACGAATCATCAGGCCGCCGTAATGCCCCCAGTCGGCTGGCCACCAGTCTTGCGAGTCGGTCATCAATGCCGTGAGGTCTTTGATAACGGCATGCAGATCAAGAGTCTTGAATTCATCGGCGTAGTTGAAGCCCGCACCCATGGGGTCGGACTTGGAGGAATGTTGATGGAGAATTTTCAGGCTGAGTTGGTTAGGCCACCAGTCGGCGTTCTTCGGTGCGCCGCCAGCCACACTGTTGGTTCCGGCAGCACCCGAGAACGGGCATTTCGCATCGTTTGACATGTCTCTCTCCTGTTGTTTTTACCTAACGGGGTGGACTCAGCTTGGTAGCTGGACTGCGAACGAGCCAATAGGATTTGGGTATGACCTTTATAGTAGTCAGGGTATATGACTCAGTGACTATAGAGTCATCGCCGTAAAACAGCTGATAAAGTGGCGGGTGTCTGCGCCCTATTCGCGCCGAAAAACACCGCGTTAAATCACCCCAAATGAGCGCTTGAACCGTGGAAGAGACCCGCCAAACAGCAGCCGCCAGCGACGCCGAAGTGCTGGCTTATATGCAGCGTCAACTGCGCTCCGGCCGCGTAAAACCGAGCGTGCTGGTGAGCCTGACGCAAAAGGAATTCGCCGATGTCAGCCATGAGCGCATCGTGCAGTGCTTCAATCAGTTGGACTCTTCGTTGCTTAAACGCTGAGCGCTAGATCAATGGGCACGCCACTAGCCGCTCGCCAGCCGATGCAGGCTGTTTGCATCCATCTCGTAAGCACGCCATTTCTCGACTGCTTTGCCGCCATGACGCTGATAGAACTGCTCGGCGCGGTTATTGCCGGCCAGCACATCCCAGCGCAAGCGCCCTGCCCCGTCGGTCAGCGCCCGGCCTGCGATAGCCTTGAGTAACTGCGCACCGACGCCAGCCGAGCGGTAAGCGGGATTGACGTAGAGTTCTTTCAGCACCAGGGTTGGCCGCAAATCGTAGGTAAAGGCAATCGGCAAGGTCACTGCGTAGCCCTGCACCATGCCGGCAGCTTCGGCGACCTGGATATGGCACTGCGCGTCAGGGCCAAACGCCCGTGAGCGCAGTGCCTCGATATCTACTGCGAAGGCCTCGATATACCCCTCAAAGCGCGCCAGTGCCTGCATCAGCGTCAACACCTGAGGAAGGTCCGCGACAGTGGCGTCGCGGATGCACAGGGCCGAACTCAGCATTCGCATGCCACAGCTCGATTGGACGGTTCCGGTAAAGCCGTGTTCAGACTGAACCCTTCATCCAGCCAGCCGCTGATGCCGCCGATCATTTCCTTGACTGGGTAGCCCAGCGCCGCAAGTTTCAGCGCCGCACGGTTGGCGCCGTTGCAGTGCGGCCCGGCGCAATACACCACAAACAGGCTGTTCTTGCTGTACTGCTGCATAAAGTCGGCAGTGATCAAGCGGTGTGCGATATTGATCGCTCCCGGTATATGACCCGAGGCGAACGCGTTGGGACCGCGCGCATCAACCAGCACGAAATCGACCTCGCCGGCCTGCTGGCTGGCATGCACATCGGAGCAGTCGGTTTCAAAGGTCAGGCGGTTGCTGAAATGCATCATGGCAATCGCGGATGGCGCGGCGGGTGTTTCACGAACCAGGCTTGGCATGGTCTTACTCCATTGGTGAGTGGTGGTGCGAGGCACTGTAACTTCAGCAAAGTTGCCGCTACAGTGGCGCACAAGACACTTACTGGTAGTTTTACGCCAATGCATCAGGTTCCTGGTTTGGTCGCAATTCTGGCCTATGACGGCCTGTGCACCTTTGAATTCGGTATCGCGGTGGAGGTATTCGGTCTGCCGCGCCCCGAGTTCGATTTCCCCTGGTACGAGCACCGTATCGTGGCCGTCGATCAGGGGCCGATGCGGGCCATGGGCGGCATCCAGGTTCTCGCGGATGGCGGTTTGGAGCAGCTGAAAAGCGCACACACCATCATCATTCCCGGCTGGCGCAGCCGCACCGAGCCACCACCCGAACAATTGCTTGAAGCGCTGCATCAGGCCCATGCCGGTGGCGCGCGAATCGTGTCGATCTGCTCCGGCGTCTTCGTCCTGGCGGCCAGTGGTTTGCTCAACGGCCTGGGCGCCACCACCCATTGGCGCTACACCGATGAGCTGGCAAGCCGTTATCCGAGCATTACGGTCGATCCGGATGTGCTCTATGTCGACTCCGGCCAGCTGATTACCTCCGCCGGCAGCGCCGCAGGAATAGATGCCTGCCTGCACCTGGTGGCCCGCGACTTTGGTGCGCAGGTGGCCAATAGCGTGGCGCGCCGCCTGGTAACCCCACCACAACGCAGCGGCGGGCAGGTGCAATTTATTCCGGCACCGGTCAGCCGCACGCCACGCAATGACTTGTCGGGCGTTATGCAGTGGGCCCGTGAACGCCTGCATGAGCCGCTGGATGTTGGGCAGTTGGCCAGTCGAGCAGCGATGAGCGAGCGGACTTTTCTGCGGCACTTCAGCGAGGCCACGGGATTGCCGCCGAAGTCCTGGCTCCAGCATGAGCGCCTGGCCCGGGCCAGGGAACTGCTGGAAAGCACCACCCTGAGCAGCGAGCAAATCGCCGAAATGTGCGGCTATCGTTCGGTAGAAAGTTTTCGCGTGGCGTTTCGCGGCAGCGTGGGTGTGCCGCCATCGCGCTACCGTGAACGCTTCGGTGCCCGTTAAATCTAGCCCTCGCTTGCCCGCTCGACCCGGCACTGGAAGCAGTTGAACTTGGAGCGGATATGCACGTAGGCCACGCTGGGGTCGCGAAGAATCTGCTGACAGACCGCTGTTAACTCTTTGCCTGACACCACCTGGCCGGTGTCGTAACGAATCCAGTCGTCACTGCCGTAGCCACGCACAATCGCCGGTTCCAGAAACGCAAACCAGGCAGGCAATGTCGCCTGTTCATACCGTTCACAGGGTTGCTGATGCAGAAAGATCGGTCCAGTTTCGGCATAGGGTTGCAGCGCCGCAAAGGGCCGGTAAGCCAACACCAGTTTGGTGGCGCCGGGGGTAATCAGGTTCAAGCAGTGTCTGCAGGGATTGGCCAGGCCTTCAGCCGGCCGTTGCACGGGTAACTGGCCGTTGGCATCCAGCCCGCCCTGCCAGATATGCATGGCCTCGGCACTGGCTATGCCGCGAACGCGCAACGCAATGGGCGCTGCATCAGTGGATGGGTTCATCGCCAAGCTCCTTTGTCCGGGGTGTGCGACAGACCTTAGCCAGCGGAAATGCTGCCCGCTATGCACTTTTGGCTTTCAAACTTCTGGGCTTTTGCTCAACGCCTGGTGCGCCGTTATGCTCGCGCAAATCCAATGGCTTTCTACAGGGAGCGTTATCCATGCTTGGCAAACTGCTGGTGACCCTTGGCATCGTGTTTTATGCCGTGGTGGTGCCGATTTTCGAGCTGAACGACTCGCATGTGTTTAACCCAAGCTGGGAGGCCCATGCGCGTTTGCATGAGGTCTGGCAGCTGGCGACCAATTGCGCGATTGGCGCGTTCTCGTTCTGGCTGGTGTGGTTTAGAGCCAACCTGCGCCTGAGCAGCCTGATGACATTCTTCGTCACCGGCGGCTTTCTCCTGGCCTATGCCTTGCGCGGCAGCTATGGCGGCTCGATGGTGTTGTCCGATGGTTCGGAAAAAATGATCCTGGGCATCAATCTGGGCTTGTTTGCCTATTCGCTGGCGATCATCCTTGCGCTGCTAGCCCTGTATCTGGATCGCTCAAACAGGCCTGCAACTTAAATTCGCGCCGAGCATCTGATGCCTCGGCAGAGTATCTGCCTCAGTCAATGCGAACGCCTCTACCGGAGATTCAGATGTCCCGCGCCACCTCAATCAAGCCTCTGCTCGCCCTGATTGCTCTCGCCTGCTTTGCCATGCTCGGCGGTGCCTTGCTGCTGCAGCATTTGGCCGGTTGGGAGCCTTGCACCCTGTGTATTCAGATTCGCCTGTGGCTGCTCTGTGGTGGCGTTGTCAGTCTGTTGATTCTGGCCGCAGAAGCCCTCGGCCTGCGTTGGCTGACCTTGCCGCTCTGGCCGTTACTACTGGCCGCTGCGGGTATGGCAGTGTATGACAACACGCACCTGGTGCTGATCGAAACCGGCGTGCTGGAAAGCTCCAGTTGCTCGCCCTTCCCCTTCTATGCCTTCTACCTGCCACTGCATGACTGGCTGCCCAGCGTATTTATGAGCGCCGGCGTGTGCGGGCAGAACGACTACAGCATCCTCGGTCTGTCGTTTACCCACTGGACCCTGCTCAGCGTCGCCCTACTCTTGGCTTTGTGTCTGTTTACGGCCTGGCGCGCCGCACGTCGCTGATCCGCCGATAGCACTTCCCCCGCAGGTGGCGGTAAAACGCCACCCACGCCCTCAATAAGCGGTTTTTTGCCGATTTTTGCGCATAAATGGCGATTTCTCGCCAGCGGCTGTGCGTTCGATCACGGCCACTTTGTGGCCGCTCAAGCCCTGCAGCCGTTTTGCCACTCTGGCATAGGCATTGCGATATAGCCGGTGCACTGCGCACGGCAACCTAGCGTGCTGCCGCGCCAACCTGACAGCCCGCACCAGCCAGCCTGCTGAAACGTACCCTGGCACGCCGTCAACACAACAACATAAGAAGAATAGGAACACCGCTATGTTCAAGTCGATCTGCGCTATTGTCGCTGGCAGCCTGCTGCTGGCGTCTACCACGCTTCACGCGGCAACCGACAAGGGGCCAATCGTGATCAAGTTTGCCCACGTGGTTGCAGACAACACCCCCAAAGGCCAAGGCGCACTGCTGTTCAAGAAGCTGGCCGAGGAACGCCTGGGCAACAAGGTAATAGTCGAGGTGTACCCCAACTCCACGCTGTATGGCGATGCCAACGAACTCGACGCGTTGGCTAAAAACGAAGTGCAACTGCTGGCACCGTCGCTGGCCAAGTTCGAGAAATACACCAAGCAGCTGCAGGTGTTCGATCTGCCGTTTCTGTTCGATGACCTGGATGCTGTCAACCGCTTCCAGAAGCGCGCCAAAGGCCGCCAGCTGCTGCGCTCCATGGAAGACCACAACATCGTCGGCCTGGCCTATTGGCACAACGGCATGAAGCAGCTTTCGGCCACCAAGGCGCTACTGGTACCGGGCGACGCAGCCGGTTTGAAGTTCCGTATCCAGCCTTCCTCGGTGCTTGAAGCGCAGTTCAACCAGCTTGGCGCCACGCCTTTGGTCATGCCATTTGCCGAAGTCTTCGACGCGCTGAAAAGCGGCAAGGTGCAGGGCGCTGAAAATCCCTGGTCGAACATCTACAGCAAGCAACTGCACAGCGTGCAGCCGTTTATCACCGAGACCAACCACGGCGTGCTCGACTACATGCTGGTGAGCAACCCACGCTTCTGGTACGCCATCCCGCATCAGATCCGTATGGAGCTGGAAGGCATCATCGATGAGGTGACCTACGAGGTGAACCGCCAGGCCGAAGCAGCCAACCAGGCCGACCGCGACCGCATCGCCGCTGCCAGCGGCACCCAGGTGATCGCCCTCAGCGACGAACAACGCGACGCTTGGCGCAAAGCCATGCAGCCGGTGTGGCAACAGTTCGAAAGCGTGATTGGGGCTGACGTGATGAAGGCCGCGCAAACGGTTAACCGCAACAAGCGTTAAGACGTGCGCCATCGCACTCCACGCCCTCACCAAGTGCAGTAACCTGCGCGCCGCTCTAACTAGCCCCTCGCCCATCCCTGGTTGATCACCAGGGATGCCGGCAAAAAGCCGCTACGCTTTAACCTGGGTTTAAACCCCGACTATTCAAGACTGCTCGCCTGCCTCAACCAAGGACTCACCTATGTTCAAGTCGATTGCTGTTATAGCCGTTGGCACCCTGCTGTTCAGTGCATTCAACCTCTGCAACGCTCAAGAACAGGAGCCCATCCTGATCAAGTTTGCCCATGTCGCCGATGAGCACACGCCCAAGGGCCAGGGCGCACTGCTGTTCAAACAGCTGGTCGATCAACGCCTGGCAGGCAAGGTCAACGTCGAGGTTTACCCGACATCCAGCCTATTTGGCGATGACAACGAATTGCAGGCTTTGGCTAACAATGAGGTGCAATTGCTGGCGCCGTCGCTGGCCAAGTTCGAGAAATACACCAAACAACTGCAAGTCTTCGACCTGCCCTTCCTGTTCGATGATCTGGAAGCCGTAACGCGCTTCCAGAAACGCGCCAAGGGCCGCCAATTGCTGCGTTCCATGGAGGCGCATAACATCATTGGTCTGGCGTATTGGCATAACGGCATGAAGCAGCTCTCGGCAACCAAAGCGCTGCACGTGCCCAGCGATGCAGCGGGTTTGAAGTTCCGTATTCAGCCCTCCAGCGTGCTGGAAGCGCAGTTCTATCAGATCGGTGCGACGCCACTGGCCATGCCTTTTGCCGAAGTCTTCGACGCGCTGCAGAGCGGCAAGGTGCAAGGCACCGAAAATGCCTGGTCAAACATCTACACCAAGCAGTTGCACACCCTGCAGCCGTTTATCACCGAGACCAACCACGGTGCGCTCGACTACATGCTGGTCAGTAACCAGCGTTTCTGGTTTTCCATTCCTCACCATATCCGCAGTGAGCTGGAAGCCATCATTGATGAAGTGAGTTTTGAGGTGAACCGCCAATCCGAGGCCGCCAATCGCGCTGATCGTCAGCGTATCGAGGCGTCGGGCAGCAGCCAGATCATCAGCCTCAGCGACGAACAACGCGCCGCCTGGCGCGCCGCTATGCAACCGGTTTGGCAGCAGTTTGAAGCCGACATCGGTGCAGACATCCTCAAAGCCGCGCAAACGGTTAACCGCAAAAACCGCGAATAGCACTCCCTGAGCCTTGAGCGTCAATACGGCGGTAGTCCGTACTGACGCTTGGCTTGTTTAGCGGTCTTCTTGCTTTTGCTCTTGCACCTCTAAATCACCCTGCCAACCACCACCCAGCGCAGCGATCAGTTGCACGCTGGCGGTCAAACGGCTGCCCAGCAGGCTGAGATTGCTGCGTTCGTTGTTCAGCGCCGTGGCCTGCACGTTGACCACGCTGTTGAAGTCCACGGTGCCGGCGCGGTACTGGTTTTCGATCAGGCGCAGGGATTCACGGGCGGCGTCCAGCGCTTCCTGCTGGATCACGGCTTCCTGCTGCAGTACGCGCAGTTGCACCAGGTAGTCCTCCACCTCACGGAAGCTGTCGAGCACCGCTTGGCGGTATTGCGCCACGGTCTGGTCGTAGGCCGCTTCGCTGCGTTCCAGCTCGGCGCTGCGCGCGCCGCCATCGAACAGAGTCAGTGCCAGCTGCGGGCCGAGCGACCAGAAGCGGTTGGGCAGATCGATCCAGTCGGCAAAGCTGCTGCCGCGGTAACCGCCGCTGGCGGAGATGGTCAGATCCGGATACCAAGCGGCTTCTGCTACGCCGATCTCGGCGTTGGCGGCTATCACCCGGCGCTCCGCAGCAGCCACATCCGGGCGGCGCTCCAGCAGTTGCGATGGCAATGCCACAGGGATTTCCGGCAGCGCGGGCAATTGCTCACGCACGACGATGCTGAGCTCGCTGGGCGGTACGCCGATCAGCACAGCAATCGCATGTTCCAGCTGGGCGCGCTGCCATTTCAAATCGATGGCCTGGGCCTGGGTGCTTTTCAGCTGGGTCAGCGCCTGGCTGACGTCGGATTTCGGCACGATGCCGGCGTTGTACTGGTTCTCGGTGAGTTTCAGCGAGCGAGCGTAGGCCGCGACTGTGGCATCGAGAAGACGCTGCTGATCGTCCAGCACGCGCAGTTGCAGGTAGTTCTGCACCAGTTCTGCCTGCAGGCTGAGCTTTAACGCAGCCAGGTCTGCGGCGCTAGCCTCGAAACCGGCGCGACTGGATTCCAGCGAGCGGCGCAGCTTGCCCCAGATATCCAGTTCCCAGGCGGCATTCAGACTGAGGTCATAGCTGGTGGACACGCCGCTGTTGTTGGAGCTGGTGCCGCTGGACGTGCTCTGGCTCCCTGTGCCCTGCCCGCTGCGGCTGGCCCCGGAGCTACTCGACAGGCTCGGGTAGAACGCCGCTCGTGCACCGCGCACCAAAGCGCGAGCCTGGCGATATTGCGCCTCGCTGGCGGCCAGGTTCTGGTTGGAGATATTCAACCGCTCGACCAAAGCATTCAGCTCAGCATCGCCATACAACTGCCACCAGCTGCCGCGCTCCAGCACGTCGCCGGGCTTGGCCTGGGTCCAGCCTTCGATCTGTTTGAACTGCGCCGGGGTTTGCAACTGCGGGCGCTGATAATCCGGGCCGATGGCGCAGCCGCCTAACAATAAGCTGAGTGTAAGCAGCCCCATGTAGGAGCGGGCCATGCCCGCGAATGGCTTGGCAACAGAAAAGGTTTCGCGAGCACGGCTCGTTCCTACGTGTGTGGGCAGCAGAGTCATAACGGGGTTTCCAGAGCAGCGTCAGTGCGCACACCGCGCCAGCGGTTGACCCGGTGGCGCAGGCGGTCGAAATACAGGTAGATCACCGGCGTGGTGTAGAGGGTCAGCAGCTGGCTCAGCACCAACCCGCCGACAATGGTGATGCCCAGCGGCTGGCGCATTTCTGCGCCTTCGGCGCTACTGAGCATCAGCGGCAGCGCGCCGAGAATCGCCGCCAGGGTGGTCATCATGATCGGCCTGAAGCGCAGCAGGCAGGCCTGGCGGATCGACTCCTCCGGGCTCAGGTGCTGCTGGCGTTCCAGCTGCAGCGCCAGGTCGATCATCAGAATGGCGTTCTTCTTGACGATGCCGATCAGCAGGAACAGACCGAGCAGCGAGATCAGGCTGAATTCGATGCTCATCAGCTGCAGCGCCAGCAGCGCGCCGACCCCAGCCGAGGGCAAGGTGGAGAGAATGGTCAGCGGGTGGATATAGCTCTCGTACAGCACGCCGAGGACGATATACACCACCACCAACGCCAGCAGGATCATCCACGGCTGGTTCTGCTGGGTCTGCTGGAAGGCACCGCCGGTGCCGCCGAGCATGCCCTGCACCTCGGTGGGTAAACCGACCCGAGCAACCGCGTTGTTGATCGCCTCGCTGGCCTGATCCAGGCTGACCCCTTCGGCCAGGGCGAAGCCGATGTTTTCTGCGGCGAACTGGCCCTGGTGATGCACGCGGTCTTCTTCCAGGCTGCGCTCCCAGCGGGCGAAACTGGATAACGGCACCCGCGCGCCCTCGGCGGTGATCAGCTGAATCTGGTCGAGGGTTTCCGGGTACTGGGCAAACTGCGGGTTGATCTCCATCACCACGCTGTACTGATTCAGGCTGTCGTAGATAGTCGACACCTGACGCTGGCTAAAGGCGTTATTCAGCACCGCGGTGATCATGTTCATGTCCACACCCAGGCGCTTGGCCATGTCGCGGTCGACCACCAGGCGGATCTGCTGGGTGCCTTCGGCTTCCTTGGCGTCGATATCAGTCAGTTCCGGCAAGGCGCGCAGTGCTTCGCGCACCGGTGGCAGCCACTTGCGCAATTCGTCGAGATCGCCGGATAGCAGCATGTACTCGTTTTCCGAGCTACGCCCTTCCCGCCCGCCGATCTGCAGATCCTGATCGGGCATCAGGAACATCCGTCCGCCCGGCACTTTTGGCACCGACTGGCGCAGGCGGTTGATCACCTCCTGGGAGCTGACCTTGCGTTCGGCGACCGGCTTGAGGCGCACGATCATAAAGGCGTTATTGATCCCGCCATTGCCGCCGATAAACCCGGCCACGCTGTCCACCGCAGGATCGGCCAGCACCGCGCGGCGGAAGATTTCCATCTTCGGCTGCATCACCTGAAACGACAGGCCGTCATCGCCACGGATCATGCCGATCAGCTGGCCGGTGTCCTGCTGCGGCATAAAGGTTTTCGGCACGCTGACAAACAGAAAGATATTCAGCGCGATGGTCGCCAGCAGGCTAAACAGCATCAGCAAGGAGTGCTTCAGTGCCCAGTCCAAACCGCGCGCGTAAAACGCCAGCACACGCGTCTGCACGGCCCCACCCCAACGCTGCATGGCACTGGGCTTATGCTCGGCGGTTTCGGCCTTGAGCCAGCGTGCGCAGAGCATCGGCGTCAGGGTCAGCGACACCAGTAGGGAAATCACGATGGCCACGGCCAAGGTGATGGAAAACTCGCGGAATAGCCGCTCGACGATGCCGCCCATAAACAGGATCGAGATAAACACCGCGACCAGCGACAGGTTCATCGCCAGCAAGGTGAAGCCCACCTCGCGCGCGCCCTTGAACGCCGCCGCCATGGGCGTTTCACCGGCCTCGATATGCCGCGAAATGTTTTCCAAGACGACGATGGCATCGTCCACCACCAGGCCGGTGGCGATAATCAGCGCCATCAGCGACAGGTTGTTCAGGGAGAAATCCAGCAGGTACATCACCGCAAAGGTGCCGACCAGCGACACCGGTACGGCCAAGGCCGGAATCAGCGCCGCGCGCCAACGGCCGAGGAAGGCGAACACCACCAGAATCACCAGCACCACGGCGATCAGCAGAGTTTGCTCGGCCTCATGCAGGGTGGCGCGAATCACCGGCGAACGGTCCATCGCCACTTCCAGCTCGATGCTGGCGGGAATCACCGCACGCAGAGCCGGCAGTTGCTCGCGAATACCGGCGATGGTTTCGATGATATTGGCCCCGGTCTGGCGGTTGATTACCAGCAGCACCGCCTGCTCATCGTTGAAGAAGCCGCTGTTGTAGCGGTCCTCGACGCCATCGGTAACGCTCGCCACATCGCCCAGGCGCACGGCCGCGCCGTCCTGGTAGCGAATGATCAGCGGCAGGTAATCGGCGGCTTTTTCCAGTTGATCACTGGCCTGCACCTGCCAGTGCCGCTCGGCATCTTCCACCGCGCCTTTCGGCCGCTTGGCGTTGGCTGCGCTGATGCTTTGGCGCACTTCATCCAGGGCGATGCCGTACTGATCGAGCAGGCGCGGCTCCAGGGCCACTCGCACGGCGGGCAAGGAGCTGCCGCCAATCTGCACTTCGCCGACGCCGGTTACCTGGGCGAGTTTCTGCGCCAGGATGGTCGAGGCCACGTCGTACAGCTGGCCCTTGTTGAGTACATCGCTGGTAAGCGACAGCACCATGATCGGCGCCTGCGACGGGTTGACCTTGGCGTAGGTCGGCATGCTGCGCATACCGCTGGGCAGCAGCTCGCGTGAGGCATTGATCGCCGCCTGCACCTCGCGGGCGGCGGCGTTGATGTCTCGGTCCAGGTCGAACTGGATCATGATCCGCGTGTTGCCCTGACTGCTGCGGCTGTTCATCTGGCTGATGCCGGCGATGGTGCCGAGCGAACGCTCCAGCGGCGTGGCCACGCTGGACGCCATGATCTGCGGGCTGGCCCCCGGCAGGCTGGCCTGCACGGTGATCGTAGGGAAATCCATTTGCGGCAGCGGCGCTACCGGCAGCAGACCGAAGCTGACGCCGCCGAGCAGCAGAATCGCCAGGCTCAGCAGCAGCGTGGCCACCGGCCGGCGGATAAAGGGGCCGGAGAGGTTCATGGGTTAACCACAAGCCCGGCCGCGCTACGGCCGCTGACCCGCCGCGACAGGCGGTCGAAGTACAGGTAGATCACTGGCGTGGTAAACAGCGTCAGCACTTGGCTCAGCAGCAGCCCACCAACCATCACCAGGCCCAGCGGCTGGCGCAGTTCAGCCCCGGAGCCAGTCGCCAGCATCAGCGGGATCGCGCCAAACAGCGCGGCCAGGGTGGTCATCAGAATCGGCCGAAAGCGCAGCAGCGCCGCCTGGTAAATCGCCGCTTCCGGCTGCATGCCCTGGTTGCGTTCGGCGTCGAGGGCGAAGTCGATCATCATGATGGCGTTCTTCTTGACGATGCCAATCAGCAAGATGATGCCGATGATCGCAATCAACCCCAGCTCGTTTCCGCTGAGCAGCAAGGCCAGCAGCGCGCCGACCCCGGCCGAGGGCAAGGTGGAGAGAATGGTGATCGGGTGGATATAGCTCTCGTAGAGCACGCCAAGCACGATGTACATGGTGACGATGGCCGCCAGAATCAGCAGCAGGGTGCTCGACAAGGAGGCGCGGAAGGCTTCAGCCGCGCCCTGGAAGCGGCTCTGCACCGCCGACGGAATGCCGATCTCCTGTTCGACCCGTTCGATCACCGCCACCGCCTCGCCCAGCGATACGCCGCTGGCCAGGTTGAATGACAGGGTGGCGGCCGGGAATTGACCGATGTGGTTGATCAACAGGCTGGCGGCGCGCTCCTCGACCTGGGCCAGGGTCGACAGTGCGACCTGCTGGCCATCGGCGGCCTTGACGTGTATCTGCCGCAGCGCCGCTGGGCCGATGCTGCCGGCGTTCTCGCTTTCCAGCACCACGCGGTACTGGCTGGCCTGGGTGTATATGGTGGAAATCTGCCGCTGGCCGAAGGCGTCGTACAGCGCGTTGTCGATATCGGCAATGCTTACGCCAAGGCGCCCGGCCATATCGCGGTCGATCTGCAGAAACACCTGCAGGCCGCGGTTCTGCAGGTCGCTGGCCACGTCAGTCAGCTCCGGCTGCTCGCGCAACGCACTGACCAGCTTGGGCACCCACTCTTCGAGCAGGCTGATATCCGGCGACTCCATGCTGAACTGGAACTGCGTGCGGCTGACCCGATCCTCGATGGACAGGTCCTGCACCGGCTGCAGGTACAGCTCGATTCCGGGAATCCGCGCCAGTTCCGGGCGCAGCCGCTCGATGATTTGGCTGGCGCTGACATCGCGCTCGGCCCGTGGCGTCAGGTTGATTAACAGGCGGCCGCTGTTCAGCGTCGGGTTGTCACCGTCCACGCCGATGTAGGACGACAGGCTGGCCACGGCCGGGTCCTGCAGAATGACTTCGGCCAGGCGTTGCTGGCGCTCGCTCATGGCGCGGAAGGAAATCGACTGCGGCGCCTCGGAAATGCCCTGGATCACCCCGGTGTCCTGCACCGGGAAAAAGCCCTTGGGCACGGCCAGGTACAGCACTACGGTCAGCGCCATCGTGCCGATGGCCACCAGCAGGGTCAGCGGCTGATGCTTGAGCACCCAGGTCAGCCACACGCCGTAACGGGCGATCATGCCGTCGATTACCGCCCCGGCGGCGCGGTAGAAACGCCCTTCTTCCTCGGGCTTTTCCGCCTTGAGCAGGCGTGCGCACATCATTGGCGTCAGGGTCAGCGACACCACCAGGGAAATCAGAATGGCTACCGCCAGGGTGATGGCGAATTCGCGGAACAGCCGCCCGACCACGTCGGCCATAAACAGCAGCGGAATCAGCACGGCGATCAGCGAGATGGTCAGCGACACCAGGGTAAAGCCGATCTGCCGCGCGCCTTTCAGCGCCGCATTTAGCGGCGTTTCGCCCTCCTCCAGATGACGGGTGATGTTCTCCAGCATGACGATGGCATCGTCCACCACAAAGCCAGTGGCGATGGTCAGCGCCATCAGCGTCAGGTTGTTGATGGTGAAACCGGCCAGGTACATCACGCCGAAGGTGCCGATCAGCGACAGCGGCACGACGATGGACGGGATGATGGTCGCTGAAACCTTGCGCAGAAACAGGAAGGTCACCAGCACGACCAGGGCGATGGCCAGCAATAGCTCATGCTGCACACCCTTGACCGCGGCGCGGATGGTTTCGGTGCGGTCGGTCAGCACGCTGACCTCGACGCTGGCCGGCAGCCCCTGAGTCAGGTTGGGCAGCAGGGTCTGAATACTGTCGACCACATCAATCACGTTGGCACCGGGTTGGCGCTGCACATTGACCAGTACCGCTTCGTTGCGATTGGCCCAGGCGGCCAGGCGCTGGTTTTCCGCGCCATCGATGATCTCGGCGACATCTTTAAGGCGCAGCGTGGCGCCGTTCTGGTAGCCGAGAATCAGCTCGCGGTATTCGTCGACGGATTTCAGCTGGTCGTTGGCATCCAGCTGCGACACCCGGGTCGGGCCGTCGAAGTTGCCCTTGGGCTGATTGACGTTGCTGGCGGTGATCAGCGTGCGTACATCGCTGAGGTTCAAGCCATAAGAAGCCAGCGCTTCCGGGTTGACCCGCAAACGCACCGCCGGGCGTTGCCCGCCGGCCAGGGTGACCAGACCGACGCCGCTGGTTTGCGCAAGCTTCTGCGCCAGGCGGGTATCGACCAGGTCGAACACCTGCGGCAGCGGCATGGTTTTCGAGCTGATGGCCAGGGTCAGTACCGGGGTGTCGGCCGGGTTGACCTTGTTGTACACCGGCGGTGCGGGCAGATCGCTGGGCAGCAGGTTGCTCGCGCCATTGATCGCCGCCTGCACTTCCTGTTCGGCGACATCCAGCTTCACCTCCAGGTTAAAGCGCAGGGTAATTACCGAGGCGCCGCCCGAGCTGGTCGAAGACATCTGTTTTAGCCCGGCCATCTGGCCGAACTGGCGCTCCAGCGGCGCGGTGACCGCACTGGTCATCACATCCGGGCTGGCGCCGGGATACAGGGTCATCACCCGGATGGTCGGGTAATCCACTTCCGGCAGCGCCGAGACCGGCAGCAAGCGGTAGGCGATCAGACCGCTCAAGAAGATCGCCAGCATGATCAGCGTGGTGGCGACCGGGCGCAGGATAAACAGGCGAGAGGCGTTCATTGGACGCGCGGCGCTCCTTTGCGCTCAGGCGTATCAGCTTCCGTCTGAGCGGCAACCGGTTTGTCGCCGATCACTTCGACCGGATTGCCCGAACGCAGACGGTCGGTGCCTTCCAGCACCAGGCGATCACCGGCTTTGAGGCCCTGCTCGACCACGCTGAGCTGGCCGTCGCTGGCGCCAACGCTGATCGGCGTCAGCTGCACCTTGTCTTCAGCGTCCACCACATAGGCGAAGGTGCCGCTGGCGCCGAACTGCAGCGCGGCGGCTGGCATCAGGGTGACGTTCTGCAGGGTTTTCACCCGCAGGCGCACGTTGACGAACTGATTGGGGAAGAGCATTTCTTCGGCGTTGGCGAAGCGTGCCTTGAGCTTGACCGTGCCGGTGGCCGTGTCGATCAGGTTGTCGACGCTTTCCAGCTCACCTTCGGCCAGTTTGAGCTTTTCACTGCGGTCCCAGGCCTCGACGGCCAGGGTTGCGCCGCTACGCAGCTGCTGCACCACCGCCGGCAATTCGGCTTCGGGCAGGGTAAACATCACGGCAATCGGCAGAGTCTGGGTAATCACCACCAGCGGTAATGCATCGCCGGAGCTAACCAGGTTGCCGACATCGGCCTGGCGGATGCCCAGGCGGCCGCTAATAGGCGCGCGCACCTGGGTGAAATCCAGGTTCAGCCGCGCAGTGGCAACATTCGCCTGCAGGCTTTTGATCCCGCCACGGTATTGGTTGACCAGGGCTTCCTGGGTGTCGAGGGTCTGCTTGGCAATCGAATCTTCAGCAAACAGACCGCGGTAGCGCGCCAGATCCAGCTCGGCATTACGCAGCTGCGCCTGGCTTTCCTGCAGCGCGCCTTGAGCTTGCTGCAGGGCGATCTCGTAAGAGCGCGGATCGATCACTGCGAGCAGGTCGCCGGCCTTGACCTGCTGGCCATCCTTGAACAGCAGCTTGACCAGCTCACCCTCCACCCGGCCACGCACATTCACCGTGTTGTAGGCAGTGACGGTGCCCAGGGCCTTGAGCTCAATCGGGAAATCACCCTGGCTGACAGTCGCCACGCGCACCGGCACCGGCCCGCCATCGCGCCAAGGCCCGCCACGCTTGGGCGCTTCCGGCGGGCTGGGCCAGAACCACCACAGCAATAAGGCGAGAACAGCCAGCGCGAGCGAGCCGACCAGCCATTGGCGCGACAGGTTGCGAGGACGGGGGGTGAGCTGTGTATCAGGCATGGCAACGATCACTTCCTTGGGGAGCGTGAACGATATGCAGTATCAGCCGGCCTGCAAAGCTTCTTTACCGCCTATTTACCTTTTCCTTACGTAACTAAATATCTGATCCACATATGAAAAGTGCTTGTCATAAAAACCTGCATCAACAAAAACGGCCTGCAGAGCAGGCCGTTGGACACACATTGAGCGGGTGTTACTTGAGCGCAGCAATCGCGGCGTCGTAGTTCGGCTCATCGGCAATTTCGCCAACCAGCTCGCTGTGCAGCACCTTGTCGTTTTCATCCAGCACCACGACTGCGCGAGCGGCAACACCCACCAGCGGGCCGCTGGCAATGGCCACGCCGTAGTTCTGCAGGAAGTCAGCGCCACGCATGGTCGACAGGTTGATCACGTTTTCCAGACCTTCAGTACCGCAGAAACGCGCCTGGGCGAACGGCAGGTCGGTGGAGATACACAGCACCACGGTGTTGGCCAGCTTGCTTGCGCTGGCATTGAACGTACGCACCGAGGTGGCGCAGGTCGGGGTGTCGACGCTTGGGAAAATGTTCAGAACTTTGCGCTTGCCGGCCAGGCTGGCCAGGCTCACATCGCTCAGGTCACCGGCAACCAGGCTAAACGCCGGCGCTTGCTGACCAATTTGCGGCAGTTGACCGGTGACTTCAATCGGGGAACCTTTGAGGGTGACTTGTGCCATGGGATTGATCCTTATCAGTGGAAATGAGGGGCGGAAAACAAGTAAGGGCGCGAACCTGCCAAATGGCAAGCTCGCGCCCTCTTGAAGCAAACCGTTGAAAAACGTAAGCGAGGCAGGCAGGACAAGGCAAAAACAGGCGAGGAAGCGGAGTTTACGGGTTTGTAAATGAGCATTCCGAGCCTGTTTTTAACGCAGTACTGCCAACGCAGGTAGTTTTTCAACGGTTTGCCAGGGTGGGCAAGCATAGCTGACCAGAAAGTCAGACTACCCTGCCCGCCCAGGCGACACATCAATTTTTTGCGAAGTGATCCTTGGTCAGCTTGACCACGATCGGACTGAGCAACAGCAGCGACAACAGGTTAGGGATCGCCATCAGACCGTTGAGGGTATCGGCCACCAGCCAGGCGAAGTCCAGCTGGGCAATCGCGCCAAACGGCACAGCAATCACCCAGAGAATGCGGAACGGCAGGATCGACTTGGTGCCGACCATGTATTCCCAGCACTTCTCGCCGAAATAGCTCCAACCGAGGATGGTGGTAAAGGCAAACACCACCAGGGCGATAGTCAGAATATAACCACCGACGCCAGGCATGGCCTGCTCGAAGGCTGCCGCCGACAGCGCTGCACCGCTGGCACCGCTGGTCCATACGCCGGAGGTGATGATCGCCAGGCCAGTCATCGAGCAGATGATGATGGTGTCGATAAAGGTCCCGAGCATGCCGATCATCCCCGAACGTACCGGGCTATTGGTGGTGCCGGCCGCCTGAGCGATACCTGCAGTACCCAGGCCTGCTTCGTTGGAGAAAATACCGCGCGCCACACCGAAGCGAATCGCTGCCATTACCGCTGCACCGGCAAAACCACCGGTAGCCGCAATCGGGGTAAAGGCGTAGGTGAAGATCATTTCAAAGGCCGCCGGGATTTCCGCGGCATTGACCACCAGCACCACCAACGCGGCGATGATGTAGGCGACACACATAAACGGCACCAGGGTCGCCGCCACTTTACCGATACGCTTGATACCGCCGAGGATCACCATGCCAACAAACAGCATGGTCACCACGCCGGTGACCCACAGCGGAATGTTGAAGGTGGTGTGCAAGGCTGCAGCCATGCTGTTGACCTGCACCATATTGCCGATACCGAAACCGGCAAAGCCGCCGAAGATGGCGAACGCGGTACCCAGCCACAGCCACTTTTTGCCTAGGCCGTTTTTGATCGCGTACATCGGGCCGCCGACGTGTTCGCCGCGCTTATCCTTCTCGCGGTAATGCACCGCCAGCACCACTTCGCAGTACTTGGTGGCCATGCCGACCAGTGCGGTACACCACATCCAGAACAATGCACCTGGGCCGCCGAGGAAGATTGCGGTGGCCACACCGGCGATATTACCGGTACCCACAGTGGCGGCCAGGCAGGTCATCAATGCCTGGAACGGGCTGATCTCGCCGCTCTCAGCATCGCCTTTCTGGCGGCCTTGCCACATCAGTTTGAAGCCGGCGCCGATCTTGCTCAGCGGCATGAATTTCAGGCGCAACATGAGGAACAGACCGGTGCCGAGAATCAGCACCAGCATGGGCGGGCCCCAGACCACGCCATTGAGTTGATTGACCAGGGTGTTGACGAATTCCATGCTCATTTCCTTATTCTTGTAGTGAACGCGAGGTGGGTAGCCTTCGCTTGTCCGATTGCCGGGTAGGCCAGGCTGTTACGCAGAACGCGAGCCGGGTTGGCGCGCCTGCAAACAACGGATCGGGCTATACCAGTCAGCGCAATGACTGCCCGGTGATCAGCGGCGGTCAGTATATGAAGACTGTGATAGTGGTTTTCACTGTTTAGATTTCAACGCTCAGACGTTTTGAGCGAGGGGCGCAATTTAAACGCGAATTAACTGGGTTAATCCAGCGTTGCCCCGCAGAAACATGGCCTAGAAATCGCGTCGATAGAACAAATCCAGGGAGCTGGCCAACCCGCTGGCAGCCTCTAGGTAGAGCCGTCGGCTCAGCTCATAACGCAAGGCGATGGTATTGGCTGGCTCGAATACCCCGACGCCGTAACGCAGGCTCAAACGCTCGGACAGGTTGCCGCTGGCCACCACGCTGGTGGTCACCCCCGAGCCCTGGGTGTCGAGTTGAAAATCGCTGATGCCCAGGCCCTGCGCCAAGGTATTGACCAGCGGTGCACTGCCGGCCATGCCCAGGGCCAGCGCAGCTTGCGCCAGCATGCTGTTGTCACCACCGCCCTGCCCCAGCGGCCGGCCCATAACCAGATAGGACAGCGCTTGCTCCTGGCTCATGGCCGGCTCAGAAAACACCGTACTGGTCGGTTGCGCGGCATTGCCACTGAGGCGCAGGCCGGCGGTCACGTCATCGACCTGGCGCACCGCCTCGATATCGAGAAACGGCTGATCGATAGGCCCGGCAAACAGCAGGCGCGCGCGGCGCACATTCAGGCGCTGACCATAGGCGCGGAATCGGCCCTTGTTCAGGCTCAACTCGCCACGGGTATCCAGGTCATTGCCGATATGCACGCGGCCGAGCAGCTCGGCCTCCAGGCCAAAGCCGCTGAAGGTCAGGCGCTGCTGGCCGACTTCAACATCGATATCCATGGCGATTGCCGTGGCCTGCTGCTGCGTGCTGTCGCGGCCCACCACCACGGCATCGCTGGAAACCTGCACAGTTGAGGGCGGCAGTTCGCGCACTTGAATCTTGCCGCTGGGAATCAGCACCTTGCCGGCCACTGCCAGCTGTTCACCACGCAGGCTCAGGCGCAGATCCGGCGCGACTTCCAGCGCGGCGTAGGGCTCCACCGTCACCGGCAGCTGGCTGCCGCGCAGCTGCATGTCAGCTAGCAATCCATCGGCCCAGCTCAGCTCGCCATTCAGGCTGCCCTGGCCCTGCTCGCCACTGCGCCAATCGCCCTCCAGCTGCAGCCGCTCACCCTCGATGCGCGCCTGTAGTTGCAGCTGCTCGATATTCATCGGCAGCTCGCCACCGGCTACTTCGCCATTAACCACGCGCAGGTTGCCGTTGATCTGCGGCGCCAGCAGCCCGCCTGACAAGGTGCCCGCGCCATTCAGTTGCCCGGCAATACGCTCGACCATCGGCACAAATGGACGGGCCAGCGCCAGATCCAGGCCATTTAGGCGGAAGCTGCCAGACAGCGGCTTGCTCGCTGGGCGCGGATCAAGCTGGGCCTGCAGCGACAGCTCGCCAATGGCCGGGCCGCGCAACTCCAGCAGGCTGTCGATGCGTTGCGGGCGCAATTGCGCGCTCAGGCGCAGGCTGTCGTAGGCAAAGTCCAACCACTGTTGTTGATCACGAATACGCCAGATACCGCTGCCGGCATCCAACTCCAGGCTGCCATTCGGCCCGCTGGCCGGCAGATCCAGCTGCAGCCGGCCATTGAGCTGGCCTTGCCAGGCGAAGTCCTTGGGCCACCACTGCGCCAGGCTATCCATGGGGAAGTTGCTTAGCTGGTAGTTCAGCTTGGGCTGCGGCAGCAGGCGCTGCTCCGCGCCACACAGGCTGGCAGCGCCAGAACGCCAGCAATGTGCGCCCAGGCTGAGCAGCCCATTGGCCAGCCGCACCAGCGTGGCCGGCTGTTGCAGGCGCCAATTCTGGCCGCCGCTTTGCACCTCGCCACGGCTCAGGCTGCCGCGCCAGTTGCCCTTATCCAGCTTGCCGGCCAGGGCCAGCTGACTTTGCAGCAAGGGCCCTTGCAGTTGCAGTTCAAGGCTTTGTTGCTGCTGATCACCGGCGGCAGTGACATCCAGGCGACCCAGTTCGGTTTCACCCAGCTGAATTCCCAATGCCTCCAGGGTTACTCGGCCGCGTTGGGCGCTGTTCAGGCTGGCATCGAGTTTGAGCTGTTGCAGGCGTTGGTCATCAAAGGCCAACCGCAGGCCTTGCAGCTGCAACTGCCCCTGGGGTGCTTGCAGGTTGCCGGCCAGATCCAGCTGACCATTGAGTTGGCCCTGCAAGCCCGGCCAGAGCTGCCCCAGCCGCGGCATTGCCAGCAGCAATTGACCGCTCAGCTGTTGACGCAGCGCCGCTTGGCCGCTGATGCGGTTATCCCCCAGGCGGATATCCAGGGCACTCAACTCGCCTTGCTCCAGGCCGCCGGCAAACTTCGCCAGCAGCTTGGCTGGCTGCCCGCGCAAACGGCCAGTGAGGTCGATATCGGCGTTAAGGTTCAGTTGCTGATTGATCAGGCTGCCGGAGCTGTTTAACGGGCCGGCCAGCGTGCCAGGCAGTTCGGCCAACCAGTAGGCCGGATCGAACTGGCTCAACTGCAAACGCACATCCCAGCTGAGCTGCTCGGCAAACCCCAGGCTGACCTGGCCCTCGGCGCGGCCTTGGCCGGCTTGCAGGCGCAGCTCAGGCAGATACAGCTTCTGTAGATCGCCACTCAGCGGGCTTTGCAGGCTAAAAGCGCCGGCCGGGCCATCCAGCTCGGCGGCAAAATGGCCGAGGTAGTTGCCATCCTGATAGGCCAACTCACCACTGAGCGTGCGCAACGCCACCGGCAGCTCTTCTTCCAGGGGATAGAGACGCTGCCAGGGAAAGTTCTGCCAGTTGACGCGGCTGTCCAGGCTCAGGCCCTGCTGCCAGTTCAGCTCGCCGCTGACGATTACTTGCTGCTCAGGTTCGGCCGTAAGGCTCAGGTTGCTGATGCTCGCACCGTCAGCCTTAAGCAGCCCCGCTAACGCCAGGGCAATTGGCCCCTCGGTTGCCGGCAAGCTGGCACTGCCGGAGACCTGGTAGCCGGCCTGCAGATCGCCCTGGGCATTGAGCTCAACCTGCTCAAGACTCAAGGTATCGGGCAGTTCAGCACTGGCCTTGAAGGTGGCAACCTGCAAGCGCAGTTGCGCCGGCAGATGCTCCGCCAGCGGCTGCAGCCAGCCAGTCAGTTCACCATGCAAATATCCGCTGCTGCTGGCTTTCAGTTGCACCCGCTCGCGCAGCTCACCTTTAAGCTGCAGCGCCACCGGCCAGGCCTGTTGCTCGGGCGCCGGCAATTGCAGTTGCCCGCTCAGTTGCAGCGGCCAGCTGCCGGAGGTTTGCAGCTGGCCCTGCAGCGCCACCTGCAGATCGGCGTTATGCACGCTGAGGTTATCGATCTGAATGCCCTGCGCAGTCCAGCGTGCGGCCAGCTGCAGGCCTTGCAGCTGCTCGACGCCATTGAGCTGCAGGCTGTCGATATGCACCTGCCCCAGCTGCAACGCCAGCGGCAAGCTCAGGTCCGGCAGGCTAAATGGCTCGCTGCTGGGCTGCTCATCATCCGGGAAAACCAGACTGATCGGCCCGCTGTGCAGTTGCTCGATACACAGGGTCAAGCGCAGCAAGCAGGCTGGCGACCAATCCAGACTAGGCGCCATTACCTGCACGCTATTCTCGCCTTGCTGCCAGCGCAGCTCTGTCGTGCTCCAGCTGCCGCCCAGGCGACCGTTGAAGTCGTCTACCTGCAAGCCCGGCACCTGCGTCAATAACCAGCGGCTGCCAGCCTGGGTGCCCAGCAGCAGACTCAGGCTGATGACCAGCACCAGCAGCAGCCCTAGCAGACTGAACAGCCCATTACGCAGCCCGCGCTTCACAGTTCCGGCCCCATGGAGAAATGCAGGCGCACACCGCCCTGATCATCCAGCGGATGCGCCAGGTCAAGGCGCAATGGCCCCAACGGCGACACCCAGCGCACGCCAACGCCCACCGCGCTTTTTAGCGAGGGAATTTCCAGCGAATCGAAGGTATTGCCCTGGTCGAAGAAGCTCGCCAAGCGCCAGCGCTCGGTCAGGCTGTATTGGTATTCCAGGCTGCTGGTAAACAGATAGCGCCCGCCGATCTTGTCGCCGGCACGGTTCTCCGGCGACAGGCTCTGGTAGTCATAACCGCGCACGCTCTGGTCGCCCCCGGCGAAGAAGCGCAGCGACGGCGGCACCTTGGCAAAGCCATCGGATTCAGTGCCGCCCACTTGCACCCGGCCGAGCAGTCGATGGCGGTTAAAGACAGTGGTTAGCCCCTTGAGCTGGATATTGCCGTGCAACACATTGGCATCGGACAACAGCCCCTTGGCCGCGCCAGACAGATCGAGTTGCAGGCGATAGCCGTGGTTGGGGTCGATCTGGTTGTCACTGTGCAGATAGGAATAACTCAGGCCCGGCATCAACAGCGTGCTGGTGCCGGCGTCGTCACCGAGGTCGTACTGTTCGTGCCGCCACTTCAGCGAGAGCACGCGCTGCCAGCCGCTGTCGAGCTTGCTGTGCCATTCCGGGCCGAAGGTCAGCAGGCGGCTACTGCTGTCGGTATTGGCCAGGTCTTCGGCCTGGTAACCGCCGGCCACGCGCAGTTTGTCGGTCAGCGGTGGATCGAGCGGCACGTCGTACCACAGGCCGACATTCTGCCGTGGCGCCGACAGCTCGAACTCCGCGCCATAGCTATGCCCCTGCGGGTTGGCCCAGTGCCGCGTCCAGTTGGCCCGGCCACGCGGGCCAACGTCGGTGGAAAACCCCAAGCCCAACCCCATGCTGCGCGGCTTGCGCGCCTGCAATTGAACCTGCACCGGGATCTGTTCGGCGGCAGCGCTGCCAGGGTTGGCATCCACCTGTACCGACTCGAAATAGCCGCTGGAGCGCAGCGCCTGATACAGCTCGGCAATCAGCGCCGAGTCGTAGGGTGTGTCGGCCGGGAACGGCACCATGCGCTGCAGCAACTGCTCATCGAACGGCGCATCGCCGACAAAACTCACTTCACCCAGTTGGTAACGCGGCCCGCTGAGATAGATCAGCTCGATATCGGCAACCCCGGCGGCGGGGTCGATGCTCAGTCGCTGCTGACTAAAGCGCCCGGCGAAGAAGCCATAGCGCGAGGCCTGATTCTGAATCTCGCGCTTGGCCGTGTCGTAACGCCCGTGATTGAGCTGCGCGCCGCTGCGCAGCTGCGGGTCATTGGGCGTGCGAAAGGCGCGCAGCTGCGCGGCAGGCCCGTCGACGCGCACCACCACATCACGTAACCGCACCGGTTCACCGGGCTGGATGCGCAGGGTCAGGCGCGGTGTCGTGCCCTCGCTGACTTCGCTGCTGATCTGCGCCTGGTAGTAGCCCAGGGCCTGGGCGGCTTTTTCCGCCTGGTTCTCGGCGACTCGGCGAAAACGCTGCAGGGCCTCGGCATCGCGCTCGCCCAGGCTGCCGATATAGCCCTCGATATTGCTTTTCAGCGCGCTATTGGCCGGTTCAACCCGCACACGCAACTGCGCTTCGGCCAGGGCCGTAGCACTCAGCAGCAGGAGAAACAGCCCGGCGAGAAGGTTGGGAAAAACACACATGAGGGCGATGCTAGCACGAGCTCAGGGCCGACTTAGAGCACCAGTGCTGGCAAATAGTTGCGACTCGATGTGTCGGTAAACACATCGAGTCGGCCATTCTCAGGCGCTGGCCTTGATTGCTTCTTGCGGGCTGGGATGGAAAAACACGTGCTCGATAATCGGGCCAATGGCCACTTCGCCGATTTCCTCGTAGCCCTGACGCTTATAGAAATCCAGGTAATGTCCATTGCCTGTATCCAGTACCACGCCCTGGGAACTGGCGTCTTCGGCGCACCAGTTGTGCAGCGCCTCAAGCAGTTGCTCGCCGAGGTGTTTGCCCTGGTATTCCGGGTGAATGCCCAGCAGTGGCAGTACGTGATACGGCCCCGGCGGCAGGCAGGCGATCACCGCGTCGTGATATTCCAGATAACGCTTGGTGCAGCGAAAACCAGCGGTCAGCAGCATGCGCATGCGCCAGCCCCAGCTTTCGGTGATGTCCATGCGCCGCTGCGGCGGTGCGATCAGCGCCATGCCGATCAGGCGGTCGTCGATCAGCAGGCCAATGGCCGGCAGGTCCTCATTAAAGTGCTGCTGCACCAGCTCGCGCACAGTGGCGCGCACACGCTGGTCATAGCCGGGACGCTCGGCTTCAAACAGGTAGGCGAAGGTGGGGTCGTGGCGGTAGGCGTGGTACAGCAGCGAGCGTGCTTCGCGGGCATAACCGCCATCGAGCATGCGTACTTCGGCGAGACTGTTGGGCATCTGCTTGACCTCTGTTGTTCTTGATTTACTGGGCCTGCAGCCACGTTAGCACCGCGCACCCAGCACCGCCACAGGCTGGCCGGCAGGGCCGCTAATCGGCTAGCATCGCTGGCTTTCCAGAGCCACAGCCAGGACTGCCGCCCATGAAGATCGTCTCCTTCAATATCAATGGCCTGCGTGCACGCCCCCATCAACTGGCAGCATTGATCGAGAAACACCAGCCGGATGTGATCGGCCTGCAGGAAACCAAGGTGGCCGACGAGCAGTTCCCTGAGGCGGATATCCGCCAGCTCGGCTACCACGTGCATTACCACGGCCAGAAAGGCCACTACGGCGTCGCCCTGCTCTCGCGCCAGGAACCACTGAGCCTGCACAAGGGTTTTCCCGGCGATGCCGAAGACGCGCAGCGGCGCTTTATCTACGGCACCTTCGCCGATGCCCAGGGCAACCCGGTCACGGTAATGAATGGCTATTTCCCGCAGGGCGAAAGCCGCGACCACCCGACCAAGTTCCCGGCCAAGCAGCGCTTCTATGCCGACCTGCAGCAACTGCTGCTCAGCCAGTTCAGCCCCGAGCAGGCGTTGGTGGTGATGGGCGATATCAATATCTCGCCGGAAGACTGCGACATCGGCATCGGTGAACCCAATCGCTTGCGCTGGCTGAAAACCGGTAAATGCAGCTTCCTGCCGGAAGAGCGCGAGTGGTTGGCCACCCTGAAGAACTGGGGTCTGGTCGACAGCTTCCGCCACCTCAACCCGGCGGTGAATGACCGCTTCAGCTGGTTCGATTATCGCAGCCGCGGTTTCGAGGACGAACCCAAGCGCGGCCTGCGCATCGACGTGATTCTCGCCTCCCAGGCACTGCAGGAGCGGATCAAGGACGCCGGCGTCGACTACGACCTGCGCGGCATGGAAAAGCCATCGGACCACGCGCCGATCTGGCTGGAGCTGGTGCAGTAACCCTGTAGTAGAGCCTTCACATAGATAAGTGACTGTCATATTGCAGTCACTTTTTTGTCTTATCGTCGCGGCACTTTCACTCACCCATATAAGGTGTTTGCCGCATGTTGCGCGCCTGCTCTGCCTTCGAACGTGATACCTGGATTCGCACCGTCAGCTTTCTGCTGCTCGGCTCCATCTGCTACGCCCTGCCCTGGTCGGTATTTGCCGCCCTGCCCATCCCCAGTGACAACAGCAGCGTGCTGCGTATACAGGGCTCCAACACCATCGGCGCGCGGCTTGGCCCGGCGCTGGTCAAAGGCCTATTCGAAGAACAGGGGCTGAGCGCCATTCGCATCGAAGCGGGCGCGGCGGAAAACGAGCAGAAGATCATCGGTAAGACCGCCGATGGCCGCAGCGTAAGCATTGAAGTGGCGGCCCACGGTTCGGGCACCGGCTTTACTTCGCTGGCCGACGGCAGCGCCGAACTGGCCGCCTCGTCCCGGCCGATCAAGGACAGTGAAGCCACCAGCCTGCTGAGTCTGGGCGACCTGAAAAGCGCCAGCGCCGAGCAGATCATCGCCCTCGATGGCCTGGCCATCATCCTGCATCCAAGCAATCCGCTGGCGGCGCTGAACACCGCGCAGCTGGCGCAAATATTTGCCGGCGAGATCAACGACTGGGCACAACTCGGTGCGCCCGCCGGAGCCATCAACCTGTACGCCCGTGATGACAAATCCGGCACCTTCGACACCTTCAAGGAGTTGGTACTCAGCGCCAACGGCAAAGCCCTGGCTGCCAACGCCAAACGCTTCGAGTCCAGCGAAAAACTCTCCGACTCGGTCAGCCAGGACCCTAACGGCATCGGCTTTATCGGCCTGCCTTATATCCGCCAGGCCAAGGCCGTGGCGATTGCCGCCGGCGACTCGCAACCGATGCTGCCGAGTCTGACCCTGATTGCCACCGAGGATTACCCGCTGTCGCGCCGGCTGTTTCTGTATAACCAGCCGGAGCTGAGCAACCCCTGGGGCCGTGCATTGGTGCAGTTCGCCCACAGTACCCGTGGCCAGGCGATTGTCGACCAGAGCGGCTTTATCGCGCAGACCGTGCAGGCGGTGAAAATCCCCGCCAATGCGCAAATGCCGGCGAACTACCAGGATCTAGCGAAGAACGCTCAACGCCTGTCGGTGAACTTCCGCTTTCAGGAAGGCAGCGCCAACCTAGACAACAAGGCCCTGCGCGACCTCAACCGGCTGATGACCTACCTGCGCGAGCAGGACAAGCTGCACGACAAGGTGGTGCTGGTGGGCTTCGGCGATGCCAAGGCCGACACCGCTCGCGCCGAGCTGCTATCGAAACTGCGTGCTATGGCCGTGCGCCGTGAGCTGAACAAGGGTGGCGTGATCTTCCGCGACATCATCGGCATGGGCGATGAGCTGCCGGTAGCGGCCAACAGCGGCGATGACGGGCGAATCAAGAACCGCCGGGTGGAAGTCTGGGTTTACTAAGCCTGGAATCACCCCCACAGAAAACCCGGCGTTGTTTGCAGGTATTGCTGCATCAGGCAGTGATTAACAGCGCCGAGTGGCTAAGCTGAACAGACTTTCTCGCCTCTATTTGAGGTTCTGCCATGCCCGCTAAACCTCTGCGGCTGATCCTGCTGCTGGCTCTGCTGCTCGTACAAACCGCCCAGGCCGAGGTGTTTCGGGTGTTTGGCGCACACGATGGCTTCCCCAAGTACTTTGAGGAGGATGGCGAGGCCAAGGGCATTGTCGTGGACATCAGCAAACATTGCCTGAACCAGATGCAGGTGCCCTATCAGATCCAGCTCTTGCCGTGGAAACGCGCCTACACCATGGCTGAGCGCAGTGAAGGCGGCGTGATCGGCTTGTCGATCAGTGATGAGCGCCTGACTCTGTTCGACTTTTCTGAGCCGATCTTCACTGAACATATCGTGCTGGTGGTGCAGAAAGGCCGCGAGTTTCCCTACCAGAACATCATTGACCTCAAAGACAAGCTGATCGGCGCCACTATCGGCACCAGCTATGGCACTGCGTATGACGAAGCCGTGGCCAACGGCACCCTGACCATCGTCGGTTTCAACGACACCCGCAGCGGCCTGGGTATGCTGCAGCGTGAACGCATCGATGCGATCCTGCTTGGCTCCAGCGTCGATATCCGCAGGCTCGCCCAGAGCTGGCCTGGTCTGCATCCGGATGCCTTCACCACCTTACCGGTGCCATTCAAGAGCGACAGCAAGCACATGGGCATTGCCAAAGCGCTGAAGATGGGCTGGTTCCTCGAGCAGTTCAATCAGTGCCTGAAAAATGGCCACGACACCGGGATTTTTGCCCCGATCATCTACCAGTACAGCAACTGAAATCCCCCGCTCCTGCGCTTGCCAAGTTCGCCGCCAAGGCCTATTGCTTAATCAGCGTGACGCCGGGCCCCTCTGGCGGTGAGCCTTCACCGTGATGTCGGAGTCACTGAGTTGATTTTCAACTTAGGCAGACATTCGAGGTGGCTCCATGGATAGCCTGACAAGCATGCTCACAACCCCACTGTTTGGCACCCCTGGCTGGTTCTGGCTGGCCTTTTTGCTGATCATTCTCGGCCTCTTGATACTCGACCTCGGCGTGCTGCACCGCGATCAGCACGAGATCGAGATGCGCGAGAGCCTGCTGCTATACAGCGGCTATTTCAGCGTTGGCCTGGCCTTTGGCGGCTGGATCTGGTTGCAGCTGGGCGCGACCAAGGCGCTGAAGTTCTACACCGGCTTTCTGGTCGAGCAATCGCTCTCGATGGACAACGTGTTCGTTATGGCGGTGATTCTCAACTTCTTCGCCATCCCCAGGCGCTATCAACACCGCGTGCTGTTCTGGGGCATTCTCGGGGTGATCGTGCTGCGCGCAACGATGATCGGCCTGGGCACGGCGCTGGTGCAGAACTTCGAATGGGTGCTGTACCTGTTCGGCGCGTTTCTGCTGTTTACCGGCGTACGCATGCTTTCGGCCAAGGAAGAACAGCACCCCGACCTCAGCCAGAACCGCCTACTGCAGTTTCTGCGCAGGCATATTCGAGTAACCGAGGATATGCACGAGGGCCGCTTTCTTGTTCGCCAGCCGGATAGAAAAACAGGCAAGCACCTGCTGCATGCCACCCCGCTGCTGCTGGCGCTGGTGCTGATCGAGCTGGCCGACCTGGTGTTTGCCGTGGACAGCGTGCCGGCGGTGCTGGCCATCTCCCAGGACCCGTTTATCGTCTACACCTCAAACATCTTTGCGATTCTCGGCCTGCGCGCGCTGTACTTTGCCCTGGCGGCGCTGATGCACCGTTTTATCTACCTGAAATACGCCCTGGCACTGGTGCTGATGTTTATCGGTGGCAAGATCTTTCTCCACGACATGATCAAGGTGCCCGCCCTGCTCTCGCTGTGCATGACCCTCGGCTTGCTGGCGGGCGGAGTGGTACTGTCGCTACTGAAAACCCGCGCACCCAGGCAGGAGCATTGATCGTTTGAGTTCACCGAGCATCGTTATTGAGCCGCTGGTGCAGCGCGGCAAGCTGCGTTGGCAAGTGCGCATGGGCCGCCGCAGCCTGATCTTCCATCAGGAGCAAGCCGCTCGCGCCTTCGCGGCGCAGTTGCATATGCGCCTGCTCTGGCTGCAACAAAGCGCTAATCCCGATGATGAGTTTGCTCCGCCGGGAACACCGCATTAGCCATAACGCACAAGGCCCGCAAATGCGGGCCTTGTGGTTTTTCAGTGACGCGCTTTAGCGGCTGGCGTTCATCACTTCTTTCGACACGTACTTGCCGATCTCGAACTTACCGATGGCCGCGCGGTGCACTTCATCCGGGCCGTCAGCCAGGCGCAAGGTGCGCTGCATGGCGTACCAGTAGGCCAGCGGGAAGTCGTTGGAAACCCCGGCGCCACCGTGGATCTGGATTGCACGGTCGATCACCTTCAGCGCCACATTCGGTGCGACCACCTTGATCTGAGCGATTTCACTGGCGGCAATCTTGTTGCCCACGGTGTCCATCATATAAGCCGCGTTCAGGGTCAGCAGGCGGGCCATATTGATCTCCATGCGCGAATCAGCGATGTGATCGATATTGCCGCCCAGGCGGGCCAGCGGCTTACCGAAGGCAGTGCGGTTGATCGAGCGCTCGCACATCAACTTCAGCGCGCGCTCGGCCATGCCGATGGAACGCATGCAGTGGTGGATACGGCCTGGGCCAAGGCGACCCTGGGCAATCTCGAAACCACGGCCCTCGCCCAGCAGCACGTTCTCGTACGGTACGCGGACGTTTTCGAACAGTACTTCGGCATGGCCGTGTGGCGCGTCGTCGTAGCCAAATACCGGCAGCGGGCGCAGCACTTTCACGCCTGGGGCATCCATCGGCACCAGAATCATCGAGTGTTGTTGATGGCGCGGGCCATCCGGGTTGGTCAGGCCCATAAAGATCATGATCTTGCAGCGCGGATCGCAAGCGCCGGAAGTCCACCACTTGCGGCCGTTGATCACCCACTCATCGCCCTGGCGCACGGCGCTGGCCTGCATATTGGTGGCATCGGAGGACGCTACGCCTGGCTCGGTCATGGCGAAAGCGGAACGGATGGTGCCGTCCAGCAGCGGCTTGAGCCACTGCTCTTTCTGCGCTTCGTTGGCGTAACGCACCAGCACTTCCATATTGCCTGTATCTGGCGCGGCGCAGTTGAACGGCTCAGCACCGATCAACGAGCTGCCCATGATTTCCGCCAGTGGCGCGTATTCAGTGTTGGTCAGGCCGGCGCCCAGCGCGGACTCCGGCAGAAACAGGTTCCACAGGCCTTCGGCTTTAGCCTTGGCTTTCAACTCTTCCATGATCGCGGTGGGCTGCCAGCGGTCGCCTTCATTGACCTGCTGCTCGAACACGGCCTCGGCTGGATAGACATGGGTCTCCATAAACGCGGTGACGCGTTCACGCAGCTGCTGAACCTTGGGGGAGTAGGCGAAATCCATGATGGCTACCTTCTGACGCTGATTTTTGGGGAGTTCGGTGAAGTGGAAATGATGCTAGAACAGGGCTTAGGATTTATCTAATCTATTCTCACCGTGTATAAACATTCATCACCGATATATGATCCACTGATACCGACAACCTGCGGAGCGAGCGTGCAATGAATCTGAACAAGGTCGACCTCAACCTCTTTGTCGTCTTCGATGCCATCTACACCGAGGCCAATCTGACCCGGGCCGGACAGATCGTCGGCATTACTCAGCCCGCAGTATCCAACGCCCTCGCTCGCCTGCGTGAAACCTTCAATGACCCGCTGTTTGTGCGTACCGCCCAGGGTATGGTGCCCACGCCCATGGCGCAGAACATCATCGGTCCGGTGCGCAACGCGCTGCAGCAACTGCGCATCTCCGTGCAGGAAAGCCGCATCTTCAACCCGGGGCAGGCCAACAAGACTTTCCGCATCAGCATGACCGACCTCACCGAGGCCATCGTCCTGCCGCCGCTGTTTCAGCGCCTGCGCCGCCTGGCGCCGAACGTGAATATCGAGAGCATGCTGGCCCGGCGCCGCGAAACCACTAAAGAGCTGGCCGCTGGCCGCCTGGATTTTGCCGTGGACGCGCCGCTCAACACCGACCCGCAGGTGCGCCATGTCAAGCTGATGGAGGACCGCTACGTGTGCGCCATGCGCCGTGGCCATCCGCTGGCCAAAGAGAAAATCAGCCTGGACGAATACATGGGCATGACCCATATCCATATTTCCAGCCGCCGCAGTGGTCTGGGCCACGTCGACCTGGCCCTGGGCCGCATGGGCATCCAGCGCAAGATCGCCCTGCGCTCGCAGCATTACCTGATGGCCACCACCGTGCTGCAAGGTACCGATATGGCCATGACCGTGCCGGAGCGCTTTGCTCGGCGTAACGACCTGCACTTTGTCGAGCTGCCAATCAAGGACATGACGCCGCTGGAGACCCACATCTACTGGCACGAAAGCACCGACCAGGACCCAGCCAACCGCTGGATGCGCGAGCAGATCATCGAAATTTCCCAGCAGGCCACGGCCCAGGAAAAGAAAGCCTGACGGCGAATGCACCGCGCTATTTGTGATCAAGGAAATCGCCTGCAAGACACCATCACTGTGCTTCAATGGCCTGGACGGCCCTGCCTTTGAAACCGCTGGCGATTAGCTCAGGCGCTGCACGAGGATCACAACATGAATTCAATCCGGATTATCTCTATCGCACTGGTCGTGGCTGGCCTGTTGGGGCTGCTGTATGGCGGTTTCAGCTACACCAAGGACACCACCGCAGTGAAGCTCGGCCCGATCGAGCTCTCGGTGCAGGAGAAGGAAAGAGTCAACGTGCCAGTTTGGGCGGGTATCGGCGCCATACTCGCGGGCGGCCTACTATTCGGCTTCGCCGGCAGAAAGCCCTGAGCTGCGCTGAAATAACTTAACCCCGCGCCGATTGTGGAAAACTTTTTTGCCTCTCAAGTTACTGTTTATCTGCGCTAAAAATCGCCTACGCAGCCCTACCGCCGAGCAGCTGTTCGCTGATTGGCCCGGTGTGGAAACCGCATCGGCCGGCGTCAATCATGACGCCGACACACCAGTCTGCCCCGAGCTGCTGGCCTGGGCCGATCTGGTTCTGGTGATGCAGCGAGTGCATCGCAGCAAACTGGCCAGCAAATTCAAAGCCCACCTGACCAACAAACGCGTGGTTTGTCTGGATATTCCGGACGACTACGAGTTTATGGACCCCGCCCTGATAGCACTGCTGAACACCAAGATGCAGCGCTTTTTGCCGCCACGCTAAATCCCCCGATCTATCTCGCCGCTTAGCCAGCGAGGCGCGTCTCCGTCCGCTCGCGTCTTCGAAGTGGCATAAATTCCTCATGTCATCTTTAGCTATCCGCCCTAAGCCTTTGTTTTAAAAGTTATCCGGCGAACCTATAAAACACATCAACTAGGCACCCACTAAAGGTGATTGACTAAATATCGGCGCAGCCTTACGTTAACGTAAAGGTAAACAAGAGCGCTGCCGCATGTCCGCCACCACCTACTCCATTTCCGAACTGGCCCGCGAGCTGGATATCACCACCCGCGCCATTCGTTTCTATGAAGAACAGCAGATGCTCAGCCCCGAACGCCGCGGCCAGGAACGCATCTACACCGCCAAAGACAAGGTCACCCTCAAGCTGATCCTGCGCGGCAAACGCATCGGCTTTTCCCTCGCCGAGTGCAAGGAACTGATCGAGCTGTACGACCCGGTGCACGGCAACCACAAGCAGCTGCACACCTTTATGGCGAAGATCGCCGAGCGTCGCGCCCAGCTGCAGCAGCAACTGCTGGACATCGAACAGATGCAGCTTGAGCTGGATACCGCCGAAGAGCGCTGCCTGGCTGCCTTGGCTGAAACTGATAAAAAACAAACCGTTATCTCCTGAACTTAATTCGAACAATTACAGGTGGAACCATGAGCTACCCATCCCTCAACTTCGGTCTCGGCGAGACCATCGATATGCTGCGCGACTCGGTGTATCAGTTCTCACAGGCCGAACTGGCGCCGCGTGCCGCGCAGATCGACCGCGACAACGAGTTCCCCATGGACATGTGGCGCAAGTTCGGCGACATGGGCCTGCTCGGCATGACCGTGGAAGAGGAATACGGCGGCACCAACATGGGTTACTTGGCCCATGTGGTGGCGATGGAAGAGATCAGCCGCGCCTCGGCCTCAGTCGGCCTGTCCTACGGTGCCCACTCCAACCTGTGCCTGAATCAGATCCGCAAGAACGGCACGCATGAGCAGAAGGCCAAGTACCTGCCCAAGCTGTGCTCCGGCGAACACGTCGGCGCCCTGGCCATGAGCGAGCCGAACGCCGGCTCCGACGTGGTATCGATGAAGCTGCGCGCCGAGAAACGCGGCGACCGCTACGTGCTCAACGGCAACAAGATGTGGATCACCAACGGCCCGGACGCCCACACCTACGTGATCTACGCCAAGACCGACATTAGCGCCGGCTCGCGCGGCATGACCGCGTTTATCGTCGAGCGTGACTACAAGGGTTTCTCCCGCCACCAGAAGCTGGACAAGCTGGGCATGCGCGGCTCGAACACCTGCGAGCTGGTGTTCGAGGATTGCGAAGTACCGGAAGAGAACATCCTCGGTGCCGAAGGCGGCGGCGTGCGCGTGCTGATGAGCGGCCTGGACTACGAGCGCACTGTGCTCTCCGGCGGCCCGACCGGGATCATGACTGCCTGCATGGATGTGGTACTGCCCTACGTGCACGAACGCCAGCAGTTCAAGCAATCGATCGGCGAATTCCAGCTGGTGCAGGGCAAGCTGGCCGACATGTACGCTGGCATGAACGCGTCCAAGTCCTACCTCTACAACGTCGCAAAGGCCTGCGACCGCGGCGAGGAATCGCGCAAGGACGCCGCCGCAGTGATCCTCTACACGGCAGAAATGGCCACCAAGATGGCGCTGGACACCATCCAGCTGCTCGGTGGTAACGGCTACACCAACGAGTACCCGGCCGGCCGCCTGCTGCGCGACGCCAAGCTCTACGAGATCGGTGCCGGCACCAGCGAAATCCGCCGCATGCTGATCGGCCGCGAACTGTTCAACGAAACCAAATAGCCTGACGGAGCGCGCCAGATGGCCATTCTGCACACCCAGATCAACACCCGTTCGCCGGAGTTCGCCGCCAATAGCGCGGCGATGCTTACTCAGGTAAACGACCTGCGCGCCCTGCTCGCCCGCGTTCACGAAGGCGGCGGCGCCAAGGCTCAGGAGCGTCACACCTCGCGCGGCAAACTGCTGCCACGTGAACGGATTAACCGTTTGCTGGATATCGGCTCGCCGTTTCTCGAAATCGGTCAGCTGGCCGCCCATGAGGTGTACGGCGAAGAAGTGCCGGCGGCGGGCGTGGTGGCCGGTATCGGCCGGGTCGAGGGTGTGGAATGCATGATCGTGGCCAACGACGCCACGGTAAAAGGCGGTAGCTACTACCCGTTGACGGTGAAAAAACACCTGCGCGCGCAGACCATTGCTCAGCAGAATCGCCTGCCGTGCATCTACCTAGTGGATTCCGGCGGTGCCAACCTGCCGCGCCAGGATGAGGTGTTCCCGGATCGCGAGCACTTTGGGCGGATCTTCTTCAACCAGGCCAACATGTCGGCCATGGGCATCCCGCAGATCGCCGTGGTCATGGGTTCCTGCACCGCTGGTGGTGCCTATGTGCCGGCCATGGCCGATGAAGCGATCATGGTGCGCAATCAGGCCACCATCTTCCTCGCCGGGCCACCGCTGGTAAAAGCCGCCACCGGTGAGGTGGTCAGTGCCGAAGACCTCGGCGGTGCCGATGTGCACTGCAAAACCAGCGGCGTGGCCGACCATTACGCCGACAACGATGAGCACGCCCTGGCTCTGGCGCGGCGCAGCATTTCCAATCTGAACTGGCGCAAGCTCGGCGTGCTCAACAACCGCGCGCCGATCAACCCGCTGTACAGCGGCGAAGAGCTGTATGGGGTGATCCCGGCAGATGCCAAACAGCCCTTCGATGTGCGTGAAGTCATCGCCCGCACCGTCGACGGCAGCGTATTCGATGAATTCAAGGCGCTGTTTGGCGCAACCCTGGTGTGCGGCTTTGCGCATATCCACGGCTATCCGGTGGCGATCCTCGCCAATAACGGGATCTTATTCGCCGAGTCAGCACAGAAAGGCGCGCACTTTATCGAGCTGGCCTGCCAGCGCGGCATTCCTTTGCTATTCCTGCAGAACATCACCGGCTTTATGGTCGGGCAGAAGTACGAAGCCGGCGGTATCGCCAAGCACGGCGCCAAGCTGGTCAACGCAGTGGCCTGCGCCAAGGTGCCGAAATTCACCGTGATCATCGGCGGCAGCTTTGGCGCCGGTAACTACGGTATGTGCGGCCGTGCCTACGATCCACGCTTCCTGTGGATGTGGCCGAATGCGCGCATCGGCGTGATGGGCGCCGAACAGGCCGCCGGCGTACTGGTGCAGGTCAAACACGAACAAGCCGCCCGCGCCGGACAGAGCTTCTCCGCCGAAGATGAAGCCAAGCTCAAGCAGCCGATCCTCGAACAGTACGAGCGCCAGGGCCATCCGTATTACTCCAGCGCCCGTCTGTGGGACGACGGTGTTATCGACCCCGCGCAAACCCGTGACGTACTGGGCCTGGCGCTGTCCGCCAGCCTTAACGCGCCGATTGAGCCGACCACCTTTGGCGTGTTCCGCATGTAAGGCAGCGCCCTGCCCCGGATTCTAGAGCGACAGACCATGACCGACTTCAACACCATCGAACTGCAAACAGACCCACGCGGTTTTGCCACCCTCTGGCTCAATCGCGCGGACAAGAACAACGCATTTAACGCCGAAATGATCCGCGAGCTGATTCTCGCCCTCGACACGGTGATGGCCGACAAAACCCTGCGCTTCCTGCTGCTGCGCGGCCGCGGCAAGCACTTTTCCGCCGGCGCGGACCTCGCCTGGATGCAGCACGCGGCGACCCTGGACTACAACGCCAACCTCGCCGACTCACGCGAGCTGGCCGAGCTGATGCACAACCTGTATCAGCTGAAGATCCCGACTCTGGCCGTGGTGCAAGGCGCGGCTTTTGGCGGCGCACTCGGTTTGATCAGCTGCTGCGATATGGCCATCGGCACCGTTGACGCCCAGCTGTGCCTGTCCGAAGTGCGCATCGGCCTGGCGCCGGCGGTGATCAGCCCATTTGTTGTGCAAGCCATCGGCGAACGTGCTGCGCGGCGCTATGCCCTGACGGCTGAGCGTTTTAGCGGCCAACGTGCCCAGGAACTGGGGCTTTTTGCCGAATGCTATGCCCCGGACGCTTTGGAGCAGGCTGTGGCCGAGTGGGTCGACACATTGCTGCTCAACAGTCCGCAGGCGATGCTCGCCAGCAAGGATCTGCTGCGCGAAGTCGGCAGCGGCGTGCTGACGCCGGCGCTGCGCCGTTACACAGAAAACGCCATCGCCCGTATCCGCGTTAGCCCCGAAGGCCAGGAAGGTCTGCGGGCCTTTCTGGGCAAACGCAAACCCGCATGGCAGGAGCCGCAAACATGAACCTCAAGCCTATCGACACCCTGCTGGTGGCCAACCGTGGTGAGATCGCCTGTCGGGTGATGCGCACGGCCAAGGCCATGGGCATCCAGACCGTGGCGGTACACAGCGCCATCGACGCCAACGCGCGCCATGTGCGCGAAGCCGATCTGGCGGTGAATCTGGGCGGTGCCAAGCCAGCGGACAGCTATCTGCGGATCGACGCGCTGATCGCTGCGGCCAAAGCCAGCGGTGCCCAGGCCATCCACCCCGGTTATGGCTTTCTTTCGGAAAACGCCGGCTTTGCCCGCGCCATCGAAGCCGCCGGCCTGATCTTTCTCGGCCCGCCCGCCAGCGCCATCGACGCCATGGGCAGCAAGTCCGCGGCCAAGGCGCTGATGGAGGCCGCCGGCGTACCGCTGGTGCCGGGCTATCACGGCGAAGCGCAAGATGTAGAAACCTTCCGCGCTGCCTCGAACGCAATCGGCTACCCGGTGCTGCTCAAGGCGGCGGCCGGCGGTGGCGGCAAGGGCATGAAGGTGGTCGAGCGCGAGAGCGAGCTGGCCGAGGCCCTGGCCAGCGCCCAGCGCGAAGCGCAGTCCTCCTTCGGCGACTCGCGCATGCTGGTGGAAAAATACGTGCTCAAACCGCGCCATGTGGAAATCCAGGTCTTTGCCGACTCGCATGGCAACTGCCTGTACCTGAATGAACGCGATTGCTCGATCCAGCGCCGTCACCAGAAGGTCGTCGAAGAAGCGCCGGCTCCGGGTCTGTCAGCCGATCTTCGTCGCGCCATGGGCGAGGCTGCGGTCAAGGCCGCTCAGGCCATCGGCTATGTCGGCGCCGGCACCGTGGAGTTTCTGCTAGATGAGCGCGGCGACTTCTTCTTTATGGAGATGAACACCCGTCTGCAGGTCGAACACCCGGTCACCGAACTGATTACGGGCCTGGACCTTGTTGCCTGGCAGATCCGCGTCGCCCGTGGTGAAGCGCTGCCGATCACCCAGGAGCAAGTACCGCTGATTGGCCACGCCATTGAGGTGCGGCTGTATGCGGAAGATCCGGATAACGACTTTCTGCCTGCCACCGGCACCCTCGCGCTGTACCGCGAAGCCAATACTGGCCCAGGCCGCCGGGTAGACAGTGGGGTCAGCGAAGGTGATGAAGTCTCGCCCTTCTATGACCCGATGCTCGGCAAGCTGATCGCCTGGGGCGAAAACCGCGAAGAGGCGCGCCTGCGCCTGCTGGCCATGCTTAAGGAAACCTGCGTCGGTGGAGTTAGAACCAATCTAGCCTTTCTCACCCGCGTGCTGGCCCACCCGGCCTTTGCCAATGCGGAGCTGGATACCGGCTTTATTCCGCGTCACGAGGCACAGCTGCTGCCTCCGGTAACCGATTTACCGGCCGAATTCTGGCAACTGGCTGCCGAAGCCTTTGTGCAAAGCGAAGCGCCGCTGCAACGCCACGACGACTATCACTCGCCATGGGCGCGCAATAACGGCCTGCGTCTGGGGCTGCCGGCGGAAACTGACCTGCATCTAAGCTGCCAGAACGAGCGCCAAATAGTACGCCTGCGCCATGCTTCGGCTTCCACCGTACAACTGCAAGGTGAAAGCCTGTCGGTTGAACGCGATGGCCTGCGGCAGCAGCACCTTGCGATTCGCCGCGGCGACAGCCTGTATCTGCACTATGCCGGCGAGCTGCGCAGCATCCAGCGCGTCGACCCGATTGCCGAAGTCGAAGCCAGCCATCAGCATCACGGCGGCCTGACGGCACCGATGAACGGCAGTATCGTGCGCGTACTGGTCGAGGCCGGCCAGCCGGTCGAAGCCGGCACTGCGCTGGTGGTGCTGGAAGCGATGAAGATGGAACACAGCATCCGCGCGCCCCATGCTGGCACCGTCAAGGCGCTGTATTGCAGCGAGGGCGAGATGGTTAGCGAAGGCGCCGTGCTGGTGGAGCTGGAAGAAGCCCCTTGATGGGTTGAGCGCAGCGATACCCATGCTGCTCAGCAACGTAGGATGGGTTGAGCATCGCGATACCCATCACTGAGAACAACGAGGCAACGATGAACCTACCCCAACAAGTCCGCCTGGTCGAAGTCGGCCCGCGCGACGGTTTGCAGAATGAGAAACAGCCGATCAGCGTGGCCGACAAGGTGCGTCTGGTCGATGACCTGTCGGCCGCAGGCCTAGGCTATATCGAGGTCGGCAGCTTTGTATCGCCCAAGTGGGTGCCGCAGATGGCCGGAAGCAGAGAGGTGTTTGCGCAGATCCAGCAGTTGCCAGGTATTACCTACACTGCGCTAGCCCCAAATCTGAAAGGCTTCGAAGGCGCGCTGGAAGCGGGCGTGCGCGAAGTGGCGGTATTTGCTGCAGCTTCGGAAGCCTTCTCGCAGAAGAATATCAACTGCTCAATCAGCGAGAGCCTTGAGCGCTTTGTCCCGGTAATGGACGCAGCCAAGCAGCATGGCATTCGTGTGCGCGGGTATGTTTCCTGCGTGCTGGGCTGCCCCTATGACGGCTCTGTGCCGCCCGAGCAGGTCGCCATGGTCGCCCGCGAGCTGTTTGCCATGGGCTGCTATGAAGTATCGCTGGGCGACACCATCGGTGCCGGCACCGCTGGCGACACGCGCAGATTGATCGAAGTGGTTGGCCGCGACGTTCCACGCGACAAACTGGCCGGACACTTCCACGACACCTACGGCCAAGCCTTGGCCAATATCTACGCCAGCCTGCTCGAAGGCATCAACGTATTCGACAGCTCGGTCGCAGGCCTGGGCGGCTGCCCTTACGCCAAAGGCGCCACCGGCAATGTCGCAACCGAAGATGTGCTGTACCTGCTTGAGGGCCTGGGCATCGAAACCGGTATTGATATGGGCCGCCTGATCGCCGCTGGCCAGCGCATTTGCGCGGTGCTGGATAAGCCCAATGGCTCGCGGGTGGCGCGGGCCAAGCTGGCCAGCGCGTAGTTGTAGGTAGTGCGTAAGGTTTTATTTACGCACTGTAAAGCACCGCCGTCAGGATTACTGCCCGCTGCCTGATGGCGTTGCAAAGCGACTACAGCAGCTGCTGCTAGCGATCAGCGCGAGCGCTCAACAACTCGACGCAAGGCCCTCCGCCAGCCAGTAGGCTTGCAGCAATAAGCCGGCTAACCGCGCCGGCATAACAAGAATGATGAGGAAGCACGATGCAACAGCCACTGTGGACGCCTTCTGCCGAACGTATTGAGGCGACACGAATGGACAGCTTCCGCCGCTTCGTCAATCAGCGCCACAGCCTGCAACTGGCCGACTATCCGGCCCTGCACGCCTGGAGCGTGGC
This sequence comes from Pseudomonas sp., assembly GCF_030690725.1. Taxonomy (GTDB): domain Bacteria; phylum Pseudomonadota; class Gammaproteobacteria; order Pseudomonadales; family Pseudomonadaceae; genus Aquipseudomonas. The sequence continues at coordinate 48,880 of NZ_JAUYGD010000037.1, forward strand.
GCAGCGTGAAAGCTTCTGGCAAGCGATTGTCGAGTTCTTCGAGATCCGCTTTAGGGCACAGCCCGAGGCCGTGCTGCAAGAAAGCAGCGCCATGCCCAGCGCCCACTGGTTTCCTGGCGCAACTCTGAACTTTGCCGAACACCTGTTGCGCCGCCGCGATAACCACCCTGCGCTGATCGCCATTGGCGAGGACGGTAGCCGCGAGCAACTGAGTTACGCCGAGCTGGCCGCCCATGTCGCCGGTCTGCAAAAGAGCCTGCGGGCAGCCGGCGTCGGCAGCGGCGACCGCGTCGCAGCCTTTATGCCAAATACCTGGCAAACCCTGGTCGGCATGCTCGCCGCCAGTAGCCTGGGCGCGACCTGGTCAAGCTGCTCACCGGACTTCGGCACCCAAGGAGTTATCGACCGATTCGGCCAGATCGAACCCAAGGTACTGATCGCCGCCGCCGGCTACCGCTACGCCGGCAAGAGTCTCGACCTGACCACCAAACTCAATGAGATCCTCGAACGCCTGCCCTCGCTTGAGCAGCTGATTGTGGTGCCCTACTCCAATACCCAGGCCAAAGCCGCCGACTTCCATTCGACGGCCAAGGTCGCGCTATGGCAGGACTTCTACCAGGCCGGTGGCGAGCCCGAATTTACCCAGGTGCCGTTCGATCATCCGCTGTATATCCTCTATTCTAGCGGCACCACCGGCGTGCCCAAGTGCATCGTGCATGGCACTGGCGGCACCCTGTTGCAGCACGTCAAGGAACTCGGCCTGCACACCGATCTACATGCCGACGACACGCTGTTCTACTACACCACCTGCGGCTGGATGATGTGGAACTGGCTGGTCTCGGGCCTGGCTCTAGGCGCAACTCTGGTGCTGTTTGACGGCTCGCCCTTCCATCCGGGTGCCGAGCGCCTGATCGACCTGATCGACGCGGAAAACATCAGCATCTTCGGCACCAGCGCCAAGTTTCTCGCAGCTCTGGAAAAAGCCGGTGCCAAGCCGGGCAACACGCACAAACTGCAACGGCTTAAAGCCATTCTGTCGACCGGTTCGCCGCTGTCTCACGAGAGCTTCGAGTACGTCTACCGCGAGATCAAAGCCGATATCTGCCTGTCGTCGATCTCCGGCGGCACCGATATCGTTTCCTGCTTTGCCCTCGGTAACCCGGTGCTGCCGGTGTGGCGTGGCGAGCTGCAGTGCAAGGGCCTGGGCATGGATGTGCAAGTGTGGAACGACGCAGGCCAGCCGGTGACGGGCGAGAAAGGCGAGCTGGTTTGCGCGCAGCATTTCCCCTCGATGCCGGTGGGCTTCTGGAAGGATGCCGATGGCAGCAAGTTCCAGGCGGCCTACTTCGAGACCTTCCCCGGTATCTGGGCCCACGGCGATTACGCCGAGATCACCGCCCACGGTGGACTAGTGATTCACGGCCGCAGTGACGCGGTACTCAATCCCGGTGGCGTACGCATTGGCACCGCGGAAATCTATCGCCAGGTGGAAAAGGTCGAAGCCGTGCTGGAGTCCATCGCCATCGGCCAGGAGTGGGACGACGATGTGCGCGTGGTGCTGTTTGTCCGTCTGCGCGATGGAATCGAACTGACTGACGCGCTGCAAACGCAGATCCGTCAGGTGATCCGCGCCAACACCACACCACGCCATGTACCGGCGAAGATCATCGCCGTGGCGGATATTCCGCGCACTATCAGCGGCAAGATCGTCGAACTGGCGGTGCGCAACGTGGTGCACGGTAAACCGGTAAAAAACACCGACGCCCTGGCCAACCCGCAGGCCCTGGAGCTGTACCGCGACCTGGCAGAGCTGCGGGACTGAAGTACCAAAAACTCCAGCCGAGCCCGGCGCGCAGTGCTTATACTCCAATCCAGTCGTTGTTGGAGTGCTGCCGTGGCTGTGCGCTGGATCTGTCTCGCTGTACTGCTGACCTCGCTGAGCCTAAGCGCAACAGCACAGGAACCGCTGGAGCTGCATATGCCGGACGCGCCGCCGCTGACCTTTGTCAGCTTTCAGGGCGGCTACGGCATGGTCGGCGATGTGGCATTGGCCGCGATTGCCCGCGCAGGCTACCTCAGCCATATCCATGTAACCCCCTGGGCCCGGGCGCAGCAGCGGGTCAGTCGCGGGCAGAATCTGCTGATCATCCCGCTCTCGCGTACTCCCGAGCGCGAAGCGCTGTACACCTGGATTGCAGCCATTTCGCCACTTGAACGCGCCTTCTTCAGCCTCGATGCGCCCGTGGCCGACTTTGCCGAAGCGCGTCAGCGTTACCGGCGTATTGCCGTCGGTCATGGCACAGCACAGATGGAAATCCTCAAGCGCGAAGGCTTTAGCGAAACGCAGATTGTCAGCCTTAAGCTTGGCGATAACCCTGCGCGCATGCTCGAGCTGGGCCGCGTCGATGCCTGGTTTACCGGCGTGCCGGAAGGGCTGTATCTATGGCCGCAAAGCAACAACAAACTGCAGATGAGCCCCGTGCTGGCCAGTACCGATATGTACCTGGCCTGCTCGAAAGACTGCGATGCGCAGTTGCAGGAAGATCTGCGCAAGGCCGTTGAAGCGCTACGTGCCGAAGGCATGATCCAGCGTATTCAGGACGCCTACCGCCCCGAACAACGCTAGCGGTAAGCCGCTCTATTGGCGCCGGTGTTCAAATACCTTTGCGCCCTGGGTCCTCTGGCAGCTGTTCTTCTTCAATATCTTCCAGCTTCAACTCCAACCCCCACTCTCCCGCCGAAGCAGCGGGCGCCGCAGGTGCAGCAGGCGTCGGTGCGGCGGCCGCTGGCGCGGGCGCAGCGGCAGGTGCTGAGGTGCCTGGGTTGTCGCGATAGAGTTTGAGCTTGAGGCGTACGTTGTTCGCCGAGTCAGCGTTTTTCACCGCTTCTTCTTCATCAATCGAGCCATCGTTGACCAGGTCGATCAGCGCCTGATCGAAGGTTTGCATACCGAGGTTTTTCGACTTTTCCATGATCTCCTTGATCTCGGAAAACTCATTGCGCTTGATCAAATCACGAATGGTCGGCGTGCCCAGCAGCACCTCCACCGCCGCCCGGCGCTTGCCGTCGATGGTCTTGACCAGGCGCTGGGAGACGAACGCCTTGAGGTTGTTGCCCAGGTCATTGAGCAACTGCGGGCGGCGGTCTTCCGGGAAGAAGTTGATGATGCGGTCCAGCGCCTGGTTGGCGTTGTTGGCGTGCAGCGTGGAGATTGCCAGGTGGCCGGTGTCGGCAAAGGCCAAGGCATGCTCCATGGTTTCGCGGTCGCGGATTTCGCCGATCAGGATTACATCCGGCGCCTGACGCAGGGTGTTCTTCAGTGCGGCGTGGAAGCTGCGGGTATCCACCCCCACCTCACGCTGATTGATGATCGACTTCTTGTGCTTGTGCACATACTCCACCGGGTCCTCAATGGTGATGATATGGCCGCCGCTGTTGCGGTTGCGGTAGTCGATCAGCGCCGCCAGGGAGGTCGATTTGCCCGAACCGGTGCCGCCAACAAATAGCACCAGGCCGCGCTTCTCCATCACCGTTTTGAGCAGCACTTCCGGCAGCTTGAGGTCTTCGAATTTGGGAATTTCCATCTTGATATTGCGCGCGACGATCGACACCTCGTTGCGCTGCTTGAAGATATTGATGCGAAAACGCCCAACGCTGGGAATGGAAATCGCCAGGTTCATCTCCAGCTCACGCTCGAATTCCTCACGCTGCGCGCTATCCATCACCGAATCAGCAATGGCTGCCACCTCGCCGGCCTTGAGCGGCTCGGCGCTGAGCGCCTTGAGCACGCCATTGAACTTGGCGCAGGGCGGCGCACCAGTGGAAAGATAGAGGTCGGACCCGTCCTGGCTGGACAGGATTTTCAGCATGGCGTTGAGGTCCATAACGAGATTTCCCGCGAGTTGGATTTATTACGTTAGGCCAAGATTACGCATCGCTCCTGGGAAAATCAGAGCGTGCCAGGTTCAAGCGCTAAGCGGCTGATAATACTGGCACAATACGTTCATCCAAATCCGAGGAGCCCGTCATGCCAAAGGCAATGGCCCGCCATATTCTGGTGAAAACCGAAGCAGAAGCCGCCGCACTGAAAAAACGTATTGCCGCCGGCGAGGCGTTTGACGTGCTGGCGCGCAAATACTCAACCTGCCCCTCCGGCAAGAAAGGTGGCGATCTGGGTGAGGTGCGTCCGGGACAGATGGTGCGCGCCATCGATCAGGTGATATTCAAAAAGCCAGTGCGTGAAGTCCACGGTCCGGTGAAAAGCCAGTTTGGCTACCATCTGGTGCAGGTCTTCTACCGCGAGTGACCCCGTTATGACGCCTGAACACGTTGCTGCTTTTTGCCTGAGCCTGCCGGGTGCCCGTGAGGACATCAAATGGGGCGGCGTGCGAGTGTTCTCGGTGGCCGAGAACAAAATGTTCGCCCTGTTCCACCTGGGTAGCCATGACGGCCTGGCCTTCAAGGTCGATGCCGACCTGTTTCTCGGCTATTGCGACCGTCCCGGCATCCGCCCTGCGCCTTATCTGGCGCGCGCTCGCTGGATCAGCATGGCCGCGCCCTACCCACTGAACGATGGCGAACTGCGCGAGCTGCTGACGCGCTCCCATCAGCTGGTGGTAGCCAAACTGCCCAAACGCCTGAAGCTGGCTCTGTTGCTCGACCCACCAGCAGCGGATTCGTAACAGCCACGTCATGCCGCTGTAACCCGCTCAACGCAGACTGCGCTGGCGCTGGTCTAGCCCACCCACCTTTCGATCATTCTCGCGGTTAACGGTGACTGGAAGACTGGCCATTCCCCTACCCGGAGGCCACCCTATGCATCGCTGCCTGTTGCCACTGCTGTGTTTCAGTACGCTTGCCCTATCCGCCCCGACCTTTGCCCAGGCAAACCCGGATGAGCAGTTCAAACTGCTGGCACATAACGTATTCCTGCTGCCCAGCACGATAAAGCCGGGTTGGGGCCAACAGCAGCGCGCGGCGTTGATCGCTGAGGCGGCGTATATCAAGGGCCAGGATGCAGTGATTCTCAACGAGCTGTTCGACAACCCAGCGTCGGCCATTCTGCTCAATGGTTTGCAAAGCCAATACCCGTTTCAGACGCCCGTGCTCGGTCGTAGCCGCACGGGCTGGGATGCCACTCTGGGCGCCTATTCGGACACCACCCCGGAAGACGGCGGCGTGGCCATCGTCAGCCGCTGGCCAATCGAGCAACGCGTGCAATATGTCTACAGCCAGGGTTGCGGGGCGGATTACCTGTCCAACAAGGGCTTTGTCTACGTCAAACTCAATCGCAATGGCCAGGCCGTGCATATCATCGGCACTCATGCGCAGGCAGCGGACACCGGTTGCCCGGATGGCAAAGGCACCGCTGTGCGGGCCAGTCAGTTTGATGAACTGCAGAACTTCATCAGCGCGCGCGGCATTAGCCTTGATCAGCTGGTGTTTATTGGCGGCGACTTCAACGTCATCAAGGACAGCAGCGAGTACCACGACATGCTCGCCCGCCTGCAGGTCAACGCACCGGATAGCTATGCCGGCAGCGACACCACCTTTGACACCAAACGCAACGGCATCGCCAACTACCAATACCCCAACCATGCCCCGGAATACCTGGATTACATCTTCCTTTCGCGCAACCACCAACAACTGCCGTTCTGGCACAACCAGGTCCTGGATACCCCGGCGCCACGCTGGACGGTCAACCTGGCGGGCGCGACCTGGCAATTTCAGGACTACTCCGATCATTCCCCGGTAGCCGGCTTTACCCGCGCCGACAGCACGACGCCAACCCGCGCCAGCAAGCCGCAGCAAAACCTCTACGGCGAAGTGGTCTTGCAAAGCACCACCACCGGCAAAACCCTGCGCGCCGGCAGCAGCAAGGCCAACGACTGGGTGAAGATCAACGGCAACGGGCTGGAGCCAGAAAGCCTGTTCAGCCTGCGCAACTGGTACCACCCGGAGAGCTTCTGCATCCGCAGTGGCGACTACATTGAAGTCGAATCGCGCCGCCACCCGGGCTATTGGCTCAACTGGTGGCTGGGCGGTGGTGGCGGTAACTACGCCTATTACATGAAAGCAGGCGATTCATCCAACCAGCTACGCATCGAGCTGGCCAACAACAACGGCTGCCTCAAGGATGGCGACAACATCCGCCTGCGCGACCGCGACACGGTGCGCGGCACTGACTACTACCTGCAAAACTGGGCGTCCGGCAGCTGGAAAGAGCACCTGTACCTGTGGAGCAGCTCACCCGCCAATGCCGAACAGTTCCGCGTGCACCTCAAACGCCCGGCGCACTACCCGGACTGGAGCAGCAAGCTGCACTACTGATAGGCAGAAGGCGGCAGTAATAAGCCGCCGTTCGTGACGGGGCCTGTTTGGCAGCCAGGGGCATCTCCGATGCCCCCCATGCCCCGTCATCTGTTGCTGAGCGCTTTCAGCCAAACGTCTGGCTAAACGGCTGAGCGCTTGCCCGGATGGCTGCGGCCACCTGGGGAGCTTGCTCGCAGAGCTCGGGAAAGCGCGCGAGCACCCTTTCATGAGCGGCTAACAAACGCAGAATGCGTGCCTTGGGCTGGTCGACATCACAGGTTTTGGCGAACTCCAACAGCCCTTGCCGTGAAGCGAACAGCGACTTGTTACCGAGCAGATCCAACGCCAGCACATCGTCCGGGATATAGGCGGTGGTATTGACGATGTCATAGGCCGGGGCCAAGCGCGCATCACGCTGCGTCGGGTCGCAATAGAGCAAGCCAAAGTTCTTCAGGTGCGCATCACCATTGCCGACGATGCAGCTCAAGGCCACGCTGTCGAACAGCTGATCAAGCGAACTGCGCAGGTGCTCCGTCGGGCAGAACAGGCGGATGGCTTTGGCGATGGCAGCGTAGCTTTTGCTGTATTTCTGCTCGGCAGATAGCCCCATCAGTGCCGCCATATCTTCAAAACCAATCGGGTTCTGCTGCTCATCACGGTCAAAGCGGCGCATGACAAACAGCCTGGCGTTATCTGACAGGTAGAACTCCGGGGTGGGAATGCCGGCTTCTTGGGCAATCGACATGCAGAGAAACTCATTGATCGCCAGGCCGGGAAACTCATCGCGGCCGCTCTTGATGATCAAGTCAGAGGTTTTGCTCGTAAATTTATGCGGCACAGACGCCGCATGTTCCGGCACCAGAACCTTGGGCTGAACGCCAGAAATGCCGGCACGCAGAATGTAGCGGTCGACCAAATCGATAAAAATGTCCTCGGCACCGTCCCAGGTGAGGATTTCCTCCAGGCGTTCACCGGGAAACTGCTGGCGCAGCAATAACGCATCGACGGCCTGAGAACTTACGAAGACCCGACCAATAGGGGCGCTGCTGCCTGAAAGCGCCAGCAACAGCATCGGGTCGACATTAACGGTCTTGGCCAGACGGTTACGCAACTGTTCCAGCACATAGCCTTCGGGAAGATTCATCTGGAAAATCGGGTGCAGTTCGCGGCGGCGATACTCATCCATGCGCACAGGCATCAGCAGGCTGATCGCGGCACCTGCAGTCGCTTGGTCGGCATAGCGGAAAATGTAGTCTTCCGCACTGGTGAAGATTCGCCCGCTATCCCCTGCCGGCGTGCTGACCTGCAATGGCGTGCTCACTCAAACACCCCCTGCACTTCTTCCAGCGTCGGCATGCTGGCAGGCACAACCGACAGCTCACAGCCGAGAGCACCCAGCACGCGGGCATAGGCCGTCATACCCACAGAAATGCTGCCCTTTTCCACGGCAATGACTTTTTGCCGCGTAAGCCCGGCAATATCTGCAAGCCCAGCTTGAGTCAGCCCACGGTTAAGCCTCCGCGCGCGGATCTGCTGGCCTAATCGCTGAGTAAGAAGTAGATAGTCCATGTTACGTATACGCGACCTTTGTTTGTAAATGTAACGTATACGAAACTAAAGCTAAGATCAAATCGCCCACTAGGAGCATATTCCGCCGAATGACCTCTGCACGCAGTAAGCCTGCGGTTATTCAAACGGCGCCGTTACTGCTGAGGTTGAACGGCGCAGAGTTCTGATCAGGAGCCGAGCACAATAGAGACACTGAAGGCGCCGCCGAAACGCTGAGCGTAACGGCAGCACTATTCACATTGACGGCTAACCCTCAGCGCAACAGCCAGCGAGACAGGGCACGTGTCGCCCAAGGCATCAACCAATAGACCATGCCCAGAGACACCAAGCCGGCAACCATGACCTTAAACAACCAGGCCGGTAGGTCCAGCTCTGTACGTTCAAGAACGGCTGACATTATCCAGGGTATGAACACGGTTAACGGCAACACGACCACCCAAGACAGTAGCCATTGCTTCCACCGGGCAACAGTGACGCGCCCCTGCAACGGCTCAAACCAGAACTTTGAGTCATCCTCAGCGCGATAATAGTCCTGTCGTAGCCATGGTAACGACTCGCGCAGCAGGCCTTGGCGCACCTCAGACTTCAGCCAGGCCAGGACGTGCTCTTTGCTGACAAACCGCAGAATTATCGCGTAGCGCAGTTGCTGCCCTACCGGTTTAACAATATCCGTGGCCAAGTAGCCGGGGAAATTTTGATGAGCCTCAATAGCCTTGCTCATCCATTGTTCATAAAGCGCCTGATATTGCGGGCTAACCTCATGAACAATCACACTGACACCGGTTTCATTACTCATGGTTGTTGCCTGCGTTGCACAGCGCGTTGGTAGATTCGCGCGCGTGCTTGAATCATCGGGTCGTGGCTTGCCGAGATACCGTCGGGCAATCGCCCGGGGTTGAAATCAAGGCGTTGCTGGGTGGCTTGTTGCTCCGCCATCGGCACCACAGCATCGAGGGTGAGGATGCCCAGCTCCACCTCTTGATGGCTGCGTGACCACGGAATCGAGCCATCGTCTATGGCGTCTCCGGGAGCGGCCAACTGCACCACCAAGCGCAACTTCACTGGCCCTCTGGCAAGGCGTGTGCCGATTTCGTCCTGCAAATAATCTGCAGGCATTTCTGCGGCTTGCTGCTCAGCTAGTACGGCCTCTGCCACTAGTGGCTCAATGCGATAACGGCCGATACGCTGCTCGCCCTTCGCATTGCTGAAAACTAGAGAGTTGACACCGAAGTACTCCACAGCGGCGTAACTTTTGGGTACCTGTTTGGCTGCCTCAAGAAAGTTCTGCGCCCTTGGATGAGTGGCCAGGAATACTTGCAGCGGCAACGGATCAGGCGGTGTAGCGACATTGGCGGCAATGCCTTGCAAAAAGCTGAGAAAGTCTTCGGGCGTGGCAACCGGAAAGCCATCGAACGAGTGCGTCACAATATCCGTGAACTCGCCACTCGGTAGCGAGAAACGCACAGCCAGACCATGCGGACTGGCCATCGGGTCACCGTCTGCAGTACCTGGCAAACCACTGAAGTTGGAGAACCGCAGTTGCAGCGGAACTGCTTGACCCTGGAAATGGGCCGCTCGACTTAACACCGCAGCATCTTGCGTGGCAGTAAACATGCCGCGCATTAAAACGCCTTTAGCATGAGTAATACGAAAGCCAGGGTGATGACCAAAGGTTGCATAGAGCGCATCAAGCAATGCGTCATACAGACTGTCTTGCTGTTGGGTCAGGTTATTCATAGGAGAAAAATCATCTTCGTTTGCTGCGATGGCAAAGGGCGCTGCCATCGCCCATGCCAATGCTGCGCCGGGCAAAAATAGAGGTAGTCGCATTGGGTTCAACTCAGGGTTGCCAGGACTGGATAGTCGGTATATCCGCGGGCATCACCGCCGTAGAAGGTATTGCTATCCGGCTGCGCCAGCTCAGCATCACGGATAAACCGCTGCGGCAGATCCGGGTTGGCAATAAAGGGTTTGCCGAACGCTACTGCATCGGCCAAGCCCTGCATGAGAATGTCCTGAGCGTCTGTTTGCTGATAGCCGCCACAGACAAAGATCGCACCACTGAATAGCTCACGCAGTTGGGCACGAAAGCCCACGGGATACTGCACACCAGGCCACTCAGACAAATGCAGATAGGCAATGCGCCGCGCACTGAGGGCCTCGGCCAAGTACAACGTAATCTCTTGGGCTTCGACACTGAAGTCCATATCGTTAACGCTTGGCGGACACCAAGGCGAGAGACGAATACCCACGCGCTCCGCACCGACGACTGCAGCAACGGCATCAACCACGTCCAGGACAAATCGGGCGCGGTTTTCCAGGGAGCCGCCGTAACGGTCATTGCGCTGATTGGTGGTTACAGAGAGAAACTGCTCGAGTAAAAAACCGTTCGCCCCTTGTAGCTCAACCAAATCAAAACCTGCCTCACGAGCCCACAGTGCCGCCTGGACAAACTCCTGCACCACCACGGCAATACTCTCTTCACTCAATGCCTGTGGCGTGTCGCAATCGACCATGGCGGGGGCGCCTTGCGCATCAAACGCGAAGGTCTTGGCCTTTGCGCGGATGGCAGAAGGGGCAACGGGTAACTGTCGCTCGGGTAATACCGAGTGGTGAGAAATACGCCCGACATGCCACAGCTGAGCAGCGATCAGACCGCCATTGCCATGCACCTCATCGACGACCTGCTTCCAGCCCAGTTGTTGAGCTTCGGTATAAATACCTGGGGTATAGGCATAACCCTTGGCCCCAGGCGAGATAGGCATCCCTTCGCTGATCAACAATCCGGCACTGGCACGTTGTCCGTAGTATTGGGCGTTCAGCGCAGTTGGAATATCACCGGGCTGAGCTGAGCGTGAGCGGGTCATAGGGGCCATCAACACGCGATTAGCCAGGGTCAGAGGACCTACATGCAATGGTTCCAGCAAGGTTTTCATACGACTCATAAAATAGTTCTCATGCTGCCGCCTACGCAGCACTGTGCGCAGGCGAGCGAGTGGGATTTAGTGGTGGCGTAAGCCGGGATTGAGAGCGATGTGTTTGTATTCAACGAAATCATCCATCGCCGCCACACCATTCAAACGGCCCTGGCCGGACTGTTTGAAACCACCCTCCTCGAACTCGTCGTAGACCACTGCCCAATCATTGACCCAGACAGTGCCGGCCTCCAGCTCGCGAGCAACCCGTAAAGAGCGATCGATATCGCGAGTCCATACACTCGCGGCCAAGCCAAATTCGCTGTTGTTGGCCAGAGCAATCGCCTCTGCTTCGCTATCAAACACCTGCAGCGTCAGCACCGGACCGAACGTCTCACGCTGAACAATAGGCATCTCGGGATCAGTTACCCGCAGCAATGTTGGCCGGTAGAAAGCGCCGCTGGCCAAAGGTCCCTCGGTAACCGGACCGCCGCGCACGATGACCTCAGCACCGCCAGCGATGGCCTCTTCCACCACGTGGTTAACCCGCTGAACGTTGGGCTTATCGATCAAAGGCCCCATCTCGCTGCTTGGATCGGCAGCGGGCCCCACGCGCACGGCTTGCAGCCTCGCGGCCAAACGCTCGATCAACGCAGGAGCAATATCGCGCTGCACCAACAGCCGCGAGCCCGTCATACAAAACTGTCCAGCGAATACGGTCAGGGCTTTTTCAAGCGTTGGCACTGTTGCATCAAGGTCGGCATCGTTAAACACCAGCATGGGGGTTTTCCCGCCCAACTCCAGACCAAAACGCTTCAGCGACTGCGCGCCGACGGCGGAGATTGCGCGGCCCGTTGTGGTGCTGCCGGTAAAACTGATCACCGGAACCTTGGGCGACTCCACCAGATGGATGGAACCAGCGGCGCCATGCTCACTAAACAAGTTGATGACACCACGCGGCAGTGACACAGACTCGCTCATGATGCGTGCCACCAACGCATTGGTTTGAGCTGTTTGCCCAGGCATTTTAATGACAGTGGTACAGCCGGCCGCCAGGGCTGGTGCCAGGGAGCGAATCATCAATACGACTGGCGAGTTCCACGGCACGATGATGCCCGCCACACCAACGGCTTGACGAATCACCAGGGAAATTTTGCCGGGTTTAGGCTCTGCTGCACGACCGTACTCAGCGCGAGCCTGAGCGGCGTAGTAGCGCAACTTGGAGGGCACCATAGTGACCTCGAACGCGGCTTCGGGTTTGATCTTGCCGTTTTCCAGGGCAAGTATTGCGATCAGCTCTTCGGCATTGCGCTCAAAGGCATCCGCCAACTCCAGCAGCACCTTGGCGCGCAAGTTGCGATCATCTTTCCATGGCGTCTCGGCGAACGAGCGCTTAGCCGCTTCAATCCCCTGCTGCGCTTCATGCAAACCACCTTCAGCGTATTGACCAATGCGTTCATAGGTCGCCGGGTCGATGGAGTCTTTATAAACGCCGGAGTCCAGCCACAGGCCATCGATCCAGTTCAAAACCGGGGTGTTATTCATAGAGGTAATTCCTAGATTATTAAGCGTAGAGGCTGGCGACTTTCTCAGCCGCAGCAATCACAGTGATGTTGGTTGCCACGGAGGGCACGTCGGGAAAGATCGAGGCGTCCGCTACACGTAGCCCCTGCACACCCATTACACGCGCTTCAAGATCAACCACTGCGTGTGCGTCACCCGGTCGCCCCATGGGCGCCGTCGAGGTTGGGTGGTGATAGGTATCAAGACTGGCTTTGACACTGGTAAGCAACGCCTCGTCGGTGTCATTGCCCGGGCCTGGATTGAGTTCTGAATGAATCAGCGTGTTCAACGGCGCTGTTGTGCCGATTTTGCGAGCCAGACGAATGCCATCAAGCAGGCGCTGACGATCCTTGGGCTCGGCGAGAAAATTGAGGTCAATGCGCGGTGCAACAAACGGATCGCGACTGGCCAAGGTCACCTTGCCACGCGACAGCGGCCGAGTCAGCGCGACCGCGAGCACAAAGCCAACCTGCGTCGGGCTTTGCTCATGGGGAAACAAATGGGTCGCGGTGATGTGCAGATCCAGATCGCCGTTTTCGGCTGTGCTGCTGTGGGTCCACAGCTTGGCGCCAATGGCGGGCGACTGACTGCCAATTAGCTCAGGGTTGGCCGCGTAGGCATTGTAGTAAAACGGATGATCCATCAGGTTTTGCCCAACGGGCAGTTCAGCAACCAGCGGGATCTGCAAGGCACGCAAGTCCTCACTCGGACCTATACCGGAGCGCAACAGGATCGCTGCGCTGCCGTAGCTACCCGCAGACAGAATGACTTCACCGGCCAAGAGTCTTTCACCATCGGCCAATTGCACACCGATTGTGCGTTTACCATCAAAAAGCACTTTGTCGACAAGACTATCGGCGCGGATCAGCAGATTAGCGCGGCTGCGTACTTCATCAGTGAGATAGGCCATGCCGGTGTTGACCCGTACACCGTTGACGATATTCATCGGATACGGCCCTACACCATTGGCATCCGTACCATCAAAGTCGCCAACTTTCGTGTAGCCATTCGCCACTGTCGCGCTGATAAAGGCCCGCTGCATTGGCGTGACATCGGCATCACTAAGTTGATGCACTGGGAGAGGGCCATCATGGCCGTGCAAGCGACTAGCACCGGCACTGTGGGTTTCCAATTTCTTGAAGAATGGCAATAGCTCTGCATAGCCCCAGCCTGGTAGCCCCCAGCGCTCGAAATCAGTAGGCCGCGCACGAATTGCCACAGCGCCATTGATGGCCGAACTCCCGCCCAACACCTTACCGCGCAGAGCACCGATGGCATGATTGATGTATCCCGGCTGAGCCTTGTAGCCCCACTCAAATTCAGGATTGCCATTGGCACCAACAACATCGCTGCTGGCAATAAGCGCAGGATAACTTCCAGGGCTATAGCTGTGCCCTGCTTCCAGCAGTAGCACTCGACGAGCAGTGTTTTCGCTCAACCGCCGGGCAAGCACTGCGCCAGCCGAACCACCACCGACGATGATTACATCGAATTCGCCAGGCTGCCCGTCACCCTTACCGGACTTGTCAGCAGGCTCCAATGCACGGGCTAAACCACTGCCCACTGCAAGGGTAGCTGCAGCCATGACACCACCAGCCAACACAGCACGACGAGTGGGGTTGTTTAAGGAATTTGTCATCCGTCTTCTTCCATTTCTTCCTGTCAGACGCAGGTAATGCGCCTGTTGGAAAAAAGGATAAGTCAGGGTTCAAACCCTCATAAGCCAGAGAAAAACGAATCGATGTTTCGTTTTTCTCGAACGACTCAAGACGGTGGCTGCAAATGGGCGCTCAGCATCTGATCCCAAATCGCCGGGTTGCCGATCTGCTCACTGAGGAAGCCACTGAGCGCACGAAGCTTGGGCGAGGTTCGCTGCGACTGACGATAGACCACAGAAATATTGCCACCACGGGGTGCATAGGGCTCCAGCACCTCTCGCAGCTCACCGTCCACAATGGCCTGCGCGGCCAGGAACGTAGGCAGTATCGCGAGGCCAAGACCCGCCTTGGCCGCCTCCATAAGTTGATGGCCACAATTGGTACGCATTCGGCAGCGCACACGGAATGACTCCAATGTGTTGTTCACCGGTAGCGTCCACATGCCATGAGGCTCGCGATTCACGTAGAGCATGGCGAAATGCTGGGCCAGGTCTTGTGGGATCTGCGGCGTGCCATAAGTATTCAGATAATCCGGGCTGGCACAGATGATATGGCGGTTGGGGGTAATGGTTTTGGCCACTAGCGAAGAGTCTGGCAGCTCACCAATGCGCACCGCCGCATCAAACCCTTCTTCGTGCAAGTTGACGCGCCGATCATCGAACTCAACGTCCAAATCCAACTCTGGATACTGCCTGGCGAAAGACGACAGAATCGGCGTCAGATAGCGCATACCAAAAGCCATCGGCACTGCAACACGCAGACTCCCGCGAACAGTCGAAAGCGATGTTAAAACGGCGTTTTCGGCATCCTCAACATCAGCAAGGATACTGATGCAATGACGGTAAAAAACCTCGCCAGATTCAGTCAGTCGAGTCTGCCGACCACGCTCTAGCAAGATGCTTCCCAAGCGTTTTTCTAGCTGCTGAATCCGCTGGCAGACCATCGATTTGGCCGTACCCAAACGGCGAGCGGCCTCAGAAATGCTACCGGTGTCCGCCACGGTGACGAAAGAATGCATCTCAGACAGTTTGTTCAAGTTCTAAATCCATAAAGAGTAATGTGCATGTCTTCCAGACTGACATGCACTCATGAAAAGTTTATGTTCAGTGGCAGGTTGGTGATTACGCCAGAAAGCTTTTCAGTTTTCACTGACAATGATCCTCCAGCGCCACTCAACTGCTGAAGAGTCAACAGTTCAAGTGACCTACCAAGCGTTTCTATCGCGTTAGCCCCCCATTGGAAACCGGCCTATTGAACCGCACGCAAGACGCTGACGAATCAACACGCCTAATCCCCGCCGGTCCATAAGCTGCCTTTTGTAGTCGTAAACCGCTACAATCGCGCCCCTTTCGCGCCCGTGCGCCCGTTTATCTGGACCAAGATTCGTGATCTCCACCGCCAATATCACCATGCAATTCGGGGCTAAGCCCCTGTTTGAGAACGTTTCCGTCAAGTTTGGCGGCGGCAACCGCTATGGCCTGATCGGGGCCAACGGCTGCGGCAAGTCGACCTTTATGAAGATTCTCGGCGGCGACCTGGAATCGAGCGGTGGCCAGGTGATGCTGGAGCCGAACGTGCGCCTGGGTAAGCTGCGCCAGGATCAGTTCGCCTACGAAGAATTCAGCGTGATCGACACCGTGATCATGGGTCACGAAGAGCTGTGGAAGGTCAAAGCCGAGCGCGACCGCATCTACTCGCTGGCGGAAATGAGCGAAGAAGACGGCATGAAGGTCGGCGAACTCGAAGGTGAGTTCGCTGAAATGGACGGCTACACCGCCGAGTCCCGCGCCGGTGAGTTGCTGCTCGGCCTAGGTATTCCGCTGGAGCAACATTTCGGCCCGATGAGCGAAGTCGCGCCAGGCTGGAAACTGCGCGTATTGCTGGCGCAGGCACTGTTCTCCGATCCGGAAGTGTTGCTGCTGGACGAGCCGACCAACCACCTGGACATCAACACCATCCGCTGGCTAGAAAACATCCTCACCCAGCGCAACAGCACCATGATCATCATTTCTCACGACCGTCACTTCCTGAACAGCGTGTGCACCCACATGGCTGACCTGGATTACGGTGAGCTGCGCCTGTTCCCGGGCAACTACGATGAATACATGACCGCCGCTACCCAGTCGCGCGAGCAGTTGCTGTCGGATAACGCCAAGAAGAAAGCGCAAATCAACGAGCTGCAAAGCTTTGTTAGCCGCTTCTCGGCCAACGCCTCGAAATCCAAGCAGGCATCGTCGCGCGCCAAGCAGATCGACAAGATCCAGCTGGCCGAGGTCAAGCCATCCAGCCGCGTCAGCCCGTTCATCCGCTTCGAACAGAACAAAAAGCTGCACCGCCAGGCCGTGATGATCGACAAAATGGCCAAGGGTTTCGACGGCAAGACGCTGTTCAAGAATTTCAGCTTCCAGGTTGAAGCCGGCGAACGCGTTGCGATTATCGGCCCGAACGGTATCGGTAAAACCACCCTGCTGCGCACCCTGGTCGGCGAACTGACCCCGGATGCCGGCCATGTGAAATGGACCGACAGCGCCGAACTGGGTTACTACGCCCAGGACCACGCCCACGACTTCGAAGACGACGTCAGCCTGTTCGACTGGATGGGCCAGTGGACCACCGGCGAGCAAATGATCCGCGGCACTCTGGGGCGCATGCTGTTCAGCAACGACGAAATCCTCAAGTCGGTGAAAGTCATCTCCGGTGGTGAGCAAGGCCGTATGCTGTTCGGCAAGCTGATTTTGCAGAAGCCGAACGTGCTGATCATGGACGAACCGACCAACCACTTGGATATGGAGTCCATCGAAGCGCTGAACCTGGCGCTGGAAAACTACCCGGGCACGCTGATCTTCGTCAGCCATGACCGTGAGTTCGTCGGTTCCCTGGCTACTCGCATCATCGAGCTGTCGGCCAACGGCATCACCGACTTCAGCGGTACCTACGATGACTACCTGCGCAGCCAGGGCGTGATCGTCTAAACCGGCAGTAACCTGCGACCAATAAAAAGCCCGCTCAATTGAGCGGGCTTTTTGCTTTATGCCGGGCAATCAGGCAGTGGCGAACAGCTCCGCGACTTTCGCTTGCGCCGACGCGAACGCATTGGCGCGCGGCTCTTCACCGTAGGCCAGGCCTTCAGCGCGGACGATCTCAATGTCGGTAATGCCGAGGAAACGCAGCACCAGCTGCAGATACTCTTCATGGGCCTGACCGCTTGGCTGGCCAGCGTGAATGCCGCCCGCTGTGGACACGATCACTACTTTCTTGCCGCCTGCCAAGCCTTTCGGACCGTTCTCGTCGTAGGCAAAGGTCTTACCGGCTACGGCAACCCGGTCGATCCAGGCCTTGAGCTGGGTCGGCACGGTGAAGTTGTACATCGGCGCGCCAATCACAATGGCATCGGCCGCGAGAAACTCGTTGAGGGTGCCTTCCGCCAGCTCGACTTCATGCTTCTGCGCCGCATCGCGCAGCTCCGCAGGTGTACCACCGGCGATCAAGCTGGCGGCGGACAGATGGCTCAGTGCATCGCTGGCCAGGTCACGATAGCTCACCTGCGCTTCAGGCTCAGCGGCCAGCCAGGCGTCGACCACGGCGCGGCTGAGTTGGCGGGAAACGGACGAGTCGCCGAGGATGCTGGAATCGAGGTGCAGTAGTTTCATGACAATCTCCAAATTGAGATCGCCCCGCGGCGATCAAGATGCTGGAGATACTATCGATGAAAGCAATAGCCGATTAGTCAGCGTAAATGCGATAGTTCGTCCTACTGATAGGACGATAAACCATGCATGACCTCAACGACCTGTTCTACTTCGCCAAAGTGGTGGAAGCCGGCGGCTTTGCCGCAGCCGGGCGCACCCTTGGCATTCCCAAATCACGCCTGTCGCGGCGGATTGCTGAGCTGGAAAACCGCCTCGGCGCGCGCCTGCTGCAACGCACCACACGCAAACTGGCGCTGACCGATATCGGCGAGCGCTACCTGCGCCATTGTCAGGCCATGCTGCAGGAAGCCGAGCAAGCCGAGGAAACCGTGGCCAGCCTGACCAGCGAGCCGCGCGGCCGCCTGCGGGTCAGCGCGCCGGGTGGCATCGCCCTGCTCTCGGAACTGGTAGTGAGTTTTCTCGCGGCCTACCCCAAGGTGCAGCTGGAGCTGATCCAGACCAATCGGCGTATCGACCTGCTCAACGAGGGGGTGGACGTCGCCTTGCGCGTGCGCAGCGCCGAGGATGAAGACCCCACGCTGATCACCCGCCGTCTGCGTCCGGCACAAGCTTTTATGGTCGCCGCACCGGCCTTGCTGCAGCAGGCGCGAATCAACACGCCAGATGATCTGGCTGCACTGCCAGCGCTAGGCGCCCTGGAGGCGGACCGCAAGATTCACCTGCGCTTGCAGCACGACAGCGGGCGCGTGCAGGAAGTGGTGTTGGAAGCGCGCCTGGCCATCGAGGATTTCAACGTACGCAAACACGCCGCCATGAGCGGCCTGGGCTTTACCATGCTGCCCGCGCCCCTGTGCCTGGATGAACTGACCGATGGCCGCCTGATCCGCCTGCTGCCTGACTGGGCGCTGCCCGCCGCTAATCTACAAGCGGTGTACACCCACAGACGCGGCATGCTGCCAGCCGTGCGCGCGTGGATCGAACATATCAGTGAGGCCTTTAGCCGTTGGGATCAGCCGATCTAGCCATGCGGCACGGGGGGTCTTGTGGTTTAACGGGGGAAATGCCGAGCAAGAAACGCCAGCAGCAACTGATTGACCTGCTCGGCCTGCTCGTTCTGAATCCAATGCCCGCAGTCTTGCAGCACATGCTGTTGCAACTGGGTCACGCGTTTGGGCATCTGCTTGAGGGTGTAGGCCTCCAAGGTGCCGACCGGGTCCTTATCACCGAGCAGAAACAGCGCCGGCTGTTCAATCTGCCGCTCAGCCAGAGCCTCGGTGCGCTGCCAGTTGCGCTCGAAATTGCGATACCAGTTCAGCGCGCCATAGAAGCCGCGGCCCTCGAAGGTTTTCAGATAGTGATCAAATGCTGTGCTGTCACACCAGGCCGGCAGCGTACCGGGGTCCTGCATACCATCGAACAGCCCAGCGCCAGCAGGTTTCTCCTGCAGAAAGTGATCCCTGGGCACGGCTGCCGAGGTGTTGTGCATCATCATCCTCAGAGTGCGTGGGATATCGGCATCCATCTCCGCCTCGGCCACGCCAGGCTCCTGGAAATGCAGGATGTAATGGAAACGCCCGGCATACAGCTGGCGCATGATCTCGATGGCCGGCTGCCTGGGCCGTCCACCAAACGGCACCGCCATCCCGACCACCGCCTGCACTCGCTCAGGTTCAAGCAGGGCTAAATGCCAGGCAATCGGTGCGCCCCAGTCGTGGCCGACCACACACACCTGCTGCTGCTGACCGAACTGATCCATGGCCGCCTGGATATCGGCGCAGATGGTCAGCAGGTCATAGGCTGCAGGATCACGCGGCGCGCTGCTCTGGCCATAGCCGCGCATTTCCGGGATCAACACGCGGTAACCGGCAGCGGTCAGCGGCGCAATCTGCTGGCGCCAGGAATGCCAGCACTCGGGAAAGCCGTGCAGCAGCCAGACCGGCCGCCCAGTGGCGGGGCCGGCACTGTACAGGCTGAGGTCGATACCGTTGACCTGAAGGATTTGCTGTTCAAGCTGATGCATAGGCGCCTCCATTTAACCGAGGCCACTATGACAAAGGCGCACCCTGGGGTGCGCCTTTATTTATCCGCCGAATACAGCGCCAGCAATCACGGCTGCGCCGTGCTCCAGTCAATCCACTGCAGCTGCCAGGTCGCCAGAATCAGCAAGCCGAAACCAATGCGGTACCAGGCAAAGGCGGCATAGCTGTGCTTGCCGATAAAGCTGAGCAGCGCCCGCACCGCAATCATGGCGAAGATAAACGAGGTGACAAAGCCAATGGCAAACACCGGCAGGTCGCTGGCCTGGAACAGATCGCGGTACTTGTAGCCGGAGTACACCGCAGCACCAACCATGGTTGGCATGGCAAGGAAGAAGGAAAACTCGGTGGCCGCCTTGCGCGACAGGCCAAACAGCAGGCCGCCGATGATTGTCGCGCCAGAACGTGAAGTCCCCGGAATCATCGCCAGGCACTGGGCGAAACCGATCTTCAGTGCATCCTTCCAGGTCATGTCATCCACGCTCTCGGCGTGAACCAGGTGCGTACGCCGTTCAGCCCAAAGCATGATCACCCCGCCCACCACCAGCGCCAGCGCCACGGTGATCGGGTTGAACAGATAATGGTGAATCAGGTCGGCAAACAATACGCCCAGCGCCACGGCCGGCAGGAAGGCAATCAGCAGATTGGCCGTGAAGCGTTGCGCCTGTGGCTCTTTAGGCAAGCCCACAACGATGTCGAGAATCTTGCGCCGGTACTCCCACACCACCGCGAGAATCGCCCCCAGCTGGATGATGATATTGAAAGCCATCGCCCGCTCGCCGCCAAAATCAATCAGGTCGGCAACTATGATCTGGTGGCCGGTGCTGGATATCGGCAGAAACTCGGTCACGCCTTCCACAATGCCCAGAATCAGCGCCTGAACAGCAACCCAAAGATCCATCCCCACTCCTAAATACGTGCGTTATCCAGCACGAACCGCAAAAAATATGATGATGAACGTGTGAGGGCGTCCGACCGATTTTTTTAGAAAAGGTTCCTGTCGGACAGAATAAATAAGTAAATCACGCACTTAACTCGCTACGGCGCAAATCCTAGCAGAGAACCTGCGCATTTAGCGCATGCCGCGGCGCTCCGCCCCTATTCACAGCACAGAGAGCCCCACGGCATAGCTCACCTACACTTTGCATATCTGCCAATTAGCCTAAGGTCTAACGTAGCCAATAAACGCTCTTGACCTATAAGAGGCGTAAAACAACAAGGGAGAATACCCATGAATAGCCTGCGCAGCCTGCCCATTAACCGTCGCCTCTGGCTGATTCTGGTCGTTGCCATCGTCATGCTGATTATTCAGGGCGCACTGTTGCTCCAGCAGATCCATGCTGATCTGTACGCCGCCAAAGCCGAGAAAACCCAGCACGTAGTACAGAGCGCCTCCGGCATTCTGCAGCACTATCACGCCCTGGAAGCTGCCGGCAGCCTGCCCCGCGAGGATGCGCAGAAGCAGGCGATGGAAACCATCCGCGGCCTGCGCTACGCCGGCCAGGAGTACTTCTGGATTAATGACCAGACCCCAGTGATGGTCATGCACCCGACCAACCCCAAACTGGAGGGCCAGAACCTCTCGGGCTTCAAGGACCCTGATGGCAAAGCGCTGTTCAATGAAATGGTTGCCATCAGCAAAAGCCAGGGCGCCGGCCAGGTCGATTACCGCTGGCCCAAACCGGGCGCCAGCGACCCCGTGCCCAAGGTGTCTTATGTGCAACTGTTCCAGCCCTGGGGCTGGATTATCGGCTCGGGCGTCTACGTCGATGATGTGCAGGCCGAGTTTCAGGCCCAAGCGCTGAAAGCCATGCTGATCGGCCTGGTGATTGCAGCGTTGGTGGCCCTGCTGATCGTGTTGATCGTACGCAGCATCACTCAACCCCTGCAGCAAGCAGTCAGCGCCATGGCCAATATCGCCAGCGGCGATGGTGACCTGACGCGCAACCTCGATACCCACGGCAACGATGAGTTGTCTGCCCTGTCCCGCCACTTCAATGCCTTTACCGACAAGCTGCGCCTGGTGATCAAGCAGTCCCTCGACTCTGCCGGCCAGCTCGATGCCGCCGCGCGCAACCTCGGCGAGGTTTCCGGCCAGGCCCAGCAGCACAGCGAACAGCAGTCGCAGCAAATGGAGTTGGTCGCCACCGCGATCAATCAAGTGACGTACGGCGTGCAGGATGTGGCGAAGAACGCCGAGCATGCCTCATCCGAAGTGCACTCGGCCGAAGAACAAGCCCTGCAAGGCCAGCAAAGCATTGAAGCGAGCCTGCGGCAGATCAACGAACTGTCCGGCACCATCGACCAGGCCGTGACGGTGATTCAGGCCTTGGCCCAGGAAAGCACGCAGATCGGCAGCGTATTGGAGGTGATCCGCTCGATTGCCGAACAAACCAACTTGCTGGCACTCAATGCCGCCATCGAAGCCGCCCGTGCCGGTGAGCAAGGCCGTGGCTTTGCCGTGGTAGCCGATGAGGTGCGCCTGCTGGCGCAGCGTACGCAAAAATCCACGGCGGAAATCCAGGTCATGATCGAGCGCCTGCAAGGCAACTCGGAAGCCGCGGTCAAGGTTATCAACGACAGCAGCAAGGCCTCGCAGCTGACCATCGAGCAAGCCAGCCAGGCCGGCGCCAGCCTGACGCTGATCGCCAGCGGGCTGCGCAATCTCACCGGTTTGAACGCTTCCATCGCCAGCGCGACACTGCAACAATCGCACGTGGTCGAAGACATCAACCAGAATGTCACCCAGGCAGCCAGCCTGGCCCATAACAACGCCCTGGCGGCGCAACAATCCAGTGATGCCGGGCAACACCTAGGTCAGTTGGCCGAGCAGCTCAATCATCTGCTTGGGCAGTTCAGGGTATGAAAACGCAATGAGCGATATGGAACACCAGGAAGTCGACCTGAGCAAACCACAGAACCAGGACCTGATCTGGGATCTGGACAGCATCGCCCGCCGCGAGCTGGCGGAACGCTTTATCAAACTGTTCGAGAACCGCCTGTGCGTCTACTCGGAGTCAACGCGCCAGTTGTACACCAACTACGACCTGCACTTCCCCAGCGATATGGGCCGCAAGATGGTGGTGCTGCCCAACCCCTACGCCTTCCACGACACCCTGCATGGCATCGAAGCGCATGCTGTGCGCAAAACCGGATTGTGCGTGCTGCCCGGCGTGGTCCTGCGCAAACCAGGCTTGCTGCTGACGACGATGATCAAGGAAGGCGGCCCGGCACCGAAAACCATGCCGTTCAAACCGGCGTTGGCGCAGATCATCAGCAACCAGAAGAAGGCCGGCGATATCTTTCTGCCGATCATGATGAAGGGCGACCTGCGCGAGTTCGATCAGCAGATGCCCTACATTCACCTGCATCGTCTGCAGGTCGGCCGCCTGACGCGACTATCGACCTTCGAGCGTGACGATATTCAGCAGTCCATTACCCGCAAGCTGCTTATGCTCTATCGCCAGGCCGACAGCCTCAGCTGCCAATGAATAGCAGCCCTACCTTGCGGGCAATAAAAAGCGGGCACTCGTTAACGAGTGCCCGCTTTTTGCTTTAGCCGCTGCTAGGTCTTATTGCTGGCTGACCCAGAACACCGCGGTGACAACGAAAATCACAATCAAGGCGAAAATAGCCTTGGCATCGACCACGCTGTCAGCATTATCCGGTTCACTGTGTTCGCTCATGGACTACCCCTCTTGTTGTGTTTATGGGTGAATCGTCTTGTGCAGTTAAGACCAGCATGCCCGCTTACTCAAGCCGTGGGGCTATGTTCAACGGCCGTCTTATCCCTTTAAGTTCTTTCCATATACTCAAACATCACTTTTGCGCATAACCCTGAGCTGGTATCTTCCTCCGGCTCCGCAGGGAGTGCGCGGCCGTGCGCGCTGATTAGCTGTAAAAGCCTGATAACAGGACACCCCATGTACGTATACGACCAGTACGACCAGAAAATCGTCGAAGACCGCGTCAAGCAGTACCGCGATCAAACCCGCCGTTACCTCGCCGGTGAACTGAGCGGTGAAGAATTTCGCCCGCTGCGCCTGCAGAATGGCCTGTACATCCAGCGCTTTGCGCCCATGTTGCGCGTTGCCGTGCCGTACGGCCTGATGTCGTCCGCCCAAGTGCGCATGATGGCCAAGATTGCCCGTGACTACGACAAGGGCTACGCACACATCAGCACCCGTCAGAACGTGCAGTTCAACTGGCCGGATCTGGAAGATGTGCCTGACATTCTCGCCGAGCTGGCTACCGTGCAGATGCACGCCATCCAGACCAGCGGCAACTGCATCCGCAACACCACCACCGACCAGTTCGCCGGTGTGGCCAAGGATGAAATCATCGATCCGCGTCCGTGGTGCGAAATCATCCGTCAGTGGTCGACCTTCCACCCTGAGTTCACCCACCTGCCGCGCAAATTCAAGATTGCCGTCAACGGTGCAGTGAGCGACCGTGCTGCGATTGAAGTGCACGACATCGGCCTGGAAGCGGTGCAGAACGATGCCGGTGAGCTGGGCTTCCGCGTATCCGTCGGTGGCGGCCTGGGCCGTACCCCGATCGTTGGCAGCTTTATCAACGAATTCCTGCCGTGGCAGCACCTGATCAGTTACCTCGACGCCATCCTGCGTGTGTACAACCGCTATGGCCGTCGCGATAACAAGTACAAGGCGCGCATCAAGATTCTGGTCAAGGCGTTGACCCCTGAAGTGTTCGCCGAGCGGGTGAATGCGGAGTGGGCTCACCTGAAAGACGGCCCGACTACCCTGACCGAAGCCGAAGTGGCCCGCGTTGCCGCGCACTTTATCGACCCAAGCTACAAAGCCCTCGACGATCAGGATGCCGCACTGGCTGTCCTGGACGCCGAACACCCAGGCTTTGCCCGCTGGCGTCAGCGCAACACCTTCGCGCACAAAAAGCCCGGCTACGTTGCTGTCACCCTGTCGCTGAAACCGACCGGTGTGGCGCCAGGCGATGTCACCGACAAGCAGTTTGATGCGATTGCCGACCTGGCCGACCGCTACAGCTTTGGCGAGGTGCGTAACAGCCACAACCAGAACATTATTCTGGCGGATGTCGAGCAGGCGCAGCTGTTCACCCTGTGGGGCGAGCTGCGTGAAAACGGTTTCGCCACGCCGAACGTCGGCCTGCTGACCGATATCATCTGCTGCCCGGGTGGCGACTTCTGCTCGCTGGCCAACGCCAAGTCGATCCCGATTGCCGAAGCCATCCAGCGCCGTTTCGACGACCTGGATTACCTGTTCGACATCGGCAATATCGACCTGAATATCTCCGGTTGCATGAACGCCTGCGGTCACCACCATGTTGGCCATATCGGCATCCTCGGGGTGGACAAGAAAGGTCAAGAGTTCTATCAGGTGTCGCTCGGCGGCAGCGCCGGTCGTGACGCCAGCCTGGCGCAGATCCTCGGCCCCTCCTTCGCCGAAGCGGACATGGCCGATGTGATCGACAAGATCGTCAAGGTTTATGTCGAGCGCCGCACCGAAGAAGAGAGTTTCCTCGACACCTTCCGCCGTATCGGCGTCGACCCGTTCAAGGAGCGCGTATATGCAGCGAATCATTAAGAACGGTCAGCTGATCGACGAAAGCTGGCACCTGCTACCCAAGGACGCCACGCTGGACGGCATTCCCAACTGCGACGACCTGATCGTGCCGTTGGCCTTGTGGGTCGAGCACAGCACCGCGCTCAAGGCCCGCGATGGCGGCCTGGGCGTGTGGCTGGACGCGGGTGAGGAAATCGAGGAAATCGCCGATCAGCTGGATAACTTCCAGGTCATCGCACTGAACTTCCCTGCTTTCACCGATGGCCGCCACTGCTCCACCGCCTACCTGCTGCGCAACCGCTACGGCTACAAAGGCGAAGTGCGCGCCATCGGCGATGTGCTGCGCGATCAGTTGTTCTCTTATCTGCGCGTAGGCTTCGATGCCTTCGCCCTGCGTGAAGACAAAGATCCACTGGATGCCTTGAAAGCTTTCGAGGAGTTCAGTGAGGTCTATCAGGCCTCCACGGACCAGCCGCTGCCGCTGTTCCGTCGCCGCGCCTGATCCTGCCGGCAACGCAAAAGGCCACCCCATGGGGTGGCCTTTTTAGTTTCTCGCGGCTCAGCCTAGATTGACCAGCACGCGACCGACCTGTTTGCCCGCGAGAATCTGCGCAATCGCCTCCGGCAACTGCTCAAGCGTCACTTCAGTGACCAGTGCATCGAGCTTGACCTTCCACTGCAGCGACAGCTTGTCCCACATTGACGCCTTGACCACCAACGGCAGCTCGACCGAATCGACCCCAAGCAGATTCACCCCACGCAGGATAAACGGCAGCACACTGCCCTTGAAGCCGACACCAGCGGTCAGGCCGCAGCAGGCGGCGCTGGCGCCATAGCGCAGCGACTTGACCACGTTGAACAGGATATCCCCGCCCACGCAATCCACCGCGCCAGCCCACTGCTCCTTGAGCATCGCTTTGTCGGTGCCGTCCAGCAGTTCGGAACGCAGCACAATCTGCTGCGCACCTAGCGCCTTGAGGTAATCCGCCTGCTCGACCTTGCCGGTCGACGCGGTCACGCGATAGCCCAGGGAAGTGAGCAAGGCCACCGCGACACTGCCGACACCACCGGTTGCCCCGGTTACCAATACGGGACCAGCATCCGCCGTGAGCCCTGCCTGCTCCAGTTTGTCGACACACAACGCGGCGGTCAGCCCAGCGGTGCCAAGTACCATGGCCTCGCGCAGCGACAAGCCCTTGGGCCGCTTCAGTGCCCAGCTGGCAGGAATACGAATGTATTGAGCAAAGCCGCCAGAGGTGTTCATGCCCAGGTCGTAACCGGTGACGATCACCTCATCGCCGGCGCTGAACTCGGCCACGCTGGACGCTTCCACCACACCGGCAGCGTCGATGCCCGGGGTATGCGGAAAGTTCTTGGTCACGCCGCGGTTGCCACTGGCGGACAAGGCGTCCTTATAGTTGAGCGAGGAATACTTGACCCGAATCAGCAGCTCGCCAGCCGGCAAGTCATCGATCTCGCGCTGCACAATCACCTGTTCGAAACCGCCCGCTGCGCTTTCACGGGCTTGCAATGCATTGAACTTGCTCATGTTCTTCCTCTATATGGCAAACCGATTACCAGAAGCGCTGCTGATTCAAACGACTCAGCCAGCTCAGAACGAAGCGATCCAACGCCACGCTGCCCGCCAGCCCAACGCGCTCCTGCAGGGTTTTCTTCTCGGCATAGTGCAAATGAAACAGCTCGGCGCTCTTCGCTCGCTCTGCCAGGTATTCGTCACTGGTCTTAAGTTCATCGACCAGTTGCTTCTCCAGCGCCGCCAGACCCAGCCAGACTTCGCCGGTAGCAATCTGGTCAATGTCCAGCTGCGGGCGGTAGCGTGCAACAAAACCTTTGAACAACTCATGGGTGGTTTCCAGGTCTTCCTGGAACTTCTCCCGGCCCTTCTCGGTGTTCTCACCAAATACGGTCAGGGTGCGTTTGTACTCACCAGCGGTAAGCACCTCGAAATCGATGTCATGCTTTTTCAGCAAGCGGTGCACGTTGGGCAGCTGCGCCACCACGCCAATCGAGCCGAGGATGGCGAACGGTGCGGAGATAATCTTCTCGCCAATGCAGGCCATCATATAGCCACCGCTGGCCGCGACCTTGTCGATGCAGATGGTCAGCGGTACGCCCGCCTGACGAATCCGCGCCAGCTGCGAAGAGGCCAAACCATAGCTGTGCACCATGCCGCCGCCACTTTCCAAACGCAGCACCACTTCATCCTGCGGCGTTGCCATAGTCAGTAAAGCAGTGATTTCGTGGCGCAGGCTGTCGGTGGCTGAGGCTTTGATATCGCCATCGAAATCCAACACGTAGACGCGCGGTTTGTGAATGCCGGCCTTCTTCTCCTGCTTGGCGGCCTTGGCTTCGGCTTTGCTCGCGGCTTTCAGCTGCTCCTTGTCGAGCACCGCGTGTTCCATGCGCTGATGCAGCTGCTTGAAGAAGTCATTGAGTTTGTTCACCTGCAGCTGACCTGTGCTCTGCCGGCCTTTGCTGCGCAGTGCGGCAATCGTCACCAGCACCACCAGAATGGCCACAACCAGGGTCACTGTCTTGGCCAGAAAGCCGATGTACTCTGCAAAAAACTCCACGTATTCCCCCTTGTCCCAATGGCAGCGCGCGCTCATCGACCGCGCGTAATAGTGCCCAAGCATACCGAGGCCATGGGTTGGCGGCCAGCAAGCAAGGTCTAGACATTCAGCGCATCCATGCAATTCAAACAAGCGTATGTTTTTACGTTGACAGCTCCTGAGCTTCCTCATACCCTCGCGAAACTTTCAACGTACCGGAATCGAGCGGACGTGGGCAGCATCTACCTGATTCGACATGGCCAAGCCTCCTTCGGTGCAGACGATTACGATGTGCTATCGCCCATTGGAATTCGCCAGGCCGAAGTGCTGGGCGCGCACCTCGCGCAACTCGGCACGCGCATTGATCGCAGCGTCAGCGGTGATCTGCGTCGTCAGCAGCACACGGCCAACAGCACCTTGCAGCAGCTGCACGAGGCCGGCATTGGCATACCACCACTGGAGATTGACTCGGCCTTTAATGAGTTCGATGCCGACGCGGTGATCCGCAGCCTGCTGCCGGGCATGCTTGGCGAAGAACCTGAAGCCCTGCATATCCTGCGCAATGGCGCGCAGAACCGCGCTGAGTTTCAGCGCCTGTTCGCCAAACTGATTGGCCGCTGGATTTCCGGCGAGCACGACACGCCGGACCTGCAAAGCTGGCAAGGCTTCGTCGAGCAGGTTCAGGGCGGCCTCAGCCGCCTTCTGGAACAGGCCGACAGCAAACAGAACATTGCTGTCTTCACCTCGGGCGGCACTATTACCGCTCTGCTGCACCTGATTACCGGTATCGCGCCTGGGCAGGCGTTCGAGCTGAACTGGCAAATTGTTAACACCTCACTAAGCTGCCTGAAGTTTCGCGGCAGCCAAGTGAGCCTGGCTTCCTTCAACAGCCATGTGCATTTGCAGCTGTTGAAGGCGCCGGAGCTCATCACTTATCGCTGAGCTGCGGCCCACTGCACCCATCACGGGCGCTAGAAAAACCTGAGAAAAAGGAAGAAACCATGAGCGTTGCAGACATCGTCAATACCATGCAGTCCAAATTCAACGCCGGTGCCGCTGCAGGCCTGGACCTGGTGTTCCAATTCAACATCGAAGACGGCGAGAACTACGCGCTGATCGTCAAGGACGGCACCTGCGCCGTTGAGAAAGGCGACAACGCCAACGCCAACGTGACCCTGATCATGGACACCGAAACTCTGAAAGGCATCACCAGCGGCGAAACCGACGGTATGCAAGCGTTCATGTCCGGCAAACTGCGCGCCGAAGGCGACATGATGCTGGCCATGAAACTGGGCGAGCTGTTCCCGGTTTAAGCGGTAAGGCAACGAAGATACAAAACAAACCGGAGTCCTCGACTCCGGTTTTTTTATGCCTACAAAACCGGGCTTGAATGACCAATCAGGCAGCTTGATTGGGTAGCAACACGCGCGCCTATAACGGCGGGTAATCCTTGTGAGCCGCAGGTTGCAGCATTAGATTAGCTAATTATCTTAGGCACCCATCATAAGCAGAAGGGATAAACATGGCGCTTACTGACCAGTCCACCCGAATCCGCGAAGGCGAAGAGCTCGACACCGCGGTCATCGACCAGTACCTCAAGGCGCATATCCCCGGTCTGACGGGCGAGCCACGCATCAGCCAGTTCCCCGGCGGCGCCTCGAACCTGACCTACCTGCTGGAATACCCAGACAAAGAATTTGTACTGCGCCGCCCGCCCTTTGGCCATAAGGCCAAATCCGCCCACGACATGGGCCGCGAGTACCGCATCCTCAACCAGCTCAACGCTGGCTTTCCCTACTGCCCGAAAGCCTACGTGCACTGCACCGACGAGTCGGTGATCGGTGCCGAGTTCTATGTGATGGAGCGGGTCAACGGCATCATCCTGCGCTCAGACATGCCAGCCGAGCTGAACTTCAGCGCCGAGCAGACCCGCGAGCTGTGCAAGAGCTTTATCGACAAGATGGTCGAGCTGCACAACGTCGACTATCAGGCCTGCGGCCTGGGCGACCTGGGCAAACCCGAAGGCTATGTGCAACGCCAGATCGGTGGCTGGAGTGATCGCTACGACAAAGCCCTGACCCCCGACGCACCCTTGTGGGAACCGGTCAAAGCCTGGCTCAAGGACAAGATGCCAGCCGACCACCACAAGCCTGGGATCGTGCATAACGACTACCGCTTCGATAACGTGATTCTCAACCCGCAGAATCCAAGCCAGATCATCGGTGTGCTGGACTGGGAGCTGACCACCATCGGCGATCCGCTGATGGACCTGGGCAACACCCTCGCCTACTGGATCGAAGCTGGCGACTCGGCACCGATCCAGCTGATGCGCCGCCAGCCAAGCAATGCGCCGGGCATGCTGACTCGCCAGCAGTTCGCCGACTACTACGCCGAGCGCTCGGGCATCGAAATCAAGAGCATCGATTTCTACTACACCTACGGCCTGTTCCGTCTGGCCGGCATCGTGCAGCAGATCTACTACCGCTATTTCCATGGCCAGACCCAAGACAAACGCTTCGCGCAGTTCATACATATGAACAAGCTGCTGGAGCAGATGAGCCTACAGGTCATCAATAAATCGCAGCTGTAAACGGCCGAACAGGCCTCTCATAAGAAAGGAAAAGCCCATGTCCAAGACCCAACTGTTCGACCTCGACGGCAAGATCGCTTTCGTTTCCGGCGCCAGCCGTGGCATCGGCGAGGCCATTGCCAAACTGCTGGCCCAGCAAGGCGCTCACGTCATCGTCTCGAGCCGCAAGATCGACGATTGCCAAAAAGTCGCTGATGCCATCATCGCCGACGGCGGCAAAGCCACCGCAGTGGCTTGCCATATCGGCGAAATGGAGCAGATCAGCAACGTCTTCGCGCAGATCAAAGAGCAGTTCGGCCGTCTCGACATCCTGGTCAACAACGCCGCCACCAACCCGCAGTTCTGCAACGTGCTGGACACCGACCTGTCGGCATTCCAGAAGACCGTCGATGTGAACATCCGCGGCTACTACTTTATGTCCATCGAAGGCGGCAAGCTGATGAAGGCCAATGGCGGCGGCAGCATCATCAACGTGGCCTCGATCAATGGCGTTTCGCCGGGTGAGTTCCAGGGCATCTATTCGGTGACCAAGGCCGCGGTGATCAGCATGACCAAGGTCTTCGCCAAGGAATGCGCGCAGTTCGGCATTCGCTGCAACGCCCTGCTGCCAGGCCTCACCGACACCAAGTTCGCCTCGGCACTGACCAAGAACGATGCCATCCTCAAAATCGCCTTGCAGCGCATCCCGCTCAAGCGCGTGGCTGACCCGAGTGAAATGGCTGGCACCGTTCTGTACCTGGCCAGCGATGCCTCCAGCTACACCACCGGTGTGGCGCTGAATGTGGACGGTGGCTTTCTCTCCTGAGAAAAACTGTCCACTAAAAAAGGCGACCCAAGGGTCGCCTTTTTTACATCCACTGGCAGTTATTGCCAGTCTTTCAGCGCCTGCTTGGCTGCCGGGTTCATCGGTTCAGCAAGCAAACCGGCGGGCGTCAAGTTGATGCTGTACACCGCCTCATCAGCCAGCGGCAGGTAAGTCACCCGGCGCGCCTGCGGATCGAAGATAAACAGGTCATGCTGGCCCAGTCGCAGCCAGCGCCACAGATCGATGCCGTAAGGGCTGCGCGCCAGTTCGACGCGGGTGTGCTGCGCCAGGCTCTGCTGCTCGATGGAGAGAAAACGCCCCGAGAGCTTTTCCAGGCGATAACCCGGTTGTAGACCGATCAACGCAGCCAGGCCCTTCCATTGCAGAAAGCGCGCATCCAGCTGCCAAAGATCGCCCTCCATGGTCAGCGTGCGCTCACGGCCGCCCTCCAGCACACTGACGCGATACAGCGGGCCGTCCGCCTTGAAGCTCAGCGTGGCCAGCGGCTTTCCTTCAGGAATGGCTGCATAGCTGCGCAAATCGTTGGCCAGCAAGCCAATCAGCGCCGCCAGGGCGAGAAATGCCAGGCCGCAAGTGCCACGCAACCAACCGAGAAACCACTGCCTATTGAACAGAATGCGCGCCGCAATAAACGCTGCCAGTAACCCCAGCAATGCCGTTGCCCATGCCAGTCCGCCGTATTGCATCGCCGTGCATTCCTTATGCTTGAAATTGCCGGCATTATGCGCAGCTACCTGGCTGTAGAACAGCAAGAGAACACCACAATTAGACACAGGACGTGTTTTTAAATGGCTTTCCCGTTTGAACTCAGTGTTGACCTGACCACCCTGGCAATTCTCGCCCTGGTCGCGTTTATTGCCGGTTTTATCGATGCCATTGCCGGCGGTGGCGGCTTGCTGACCATTCCCGCGTTGCTGACTGCCGGCCTGCCGCCGCACCTGGCCCTGGGCACCAATAAACTCAGCTCGACCTTTGGCTCGGCCGCCGCCAGCTACACCTTTTACCGGCGCAAACTGTTTGACCCCAGCCAATGGCGCAATGCCTTGATCGGTACGGCGGTCGGTGCCCTGCTGGGCGCCGCGATGGCGCAATGGCTGCCGTCGGAGTGGTTGAACCAGTTGTTGCCAGCCGTGGTATTTGGCTGCGGCCTGTACCTGCTGTTTGGCAAAACTCCAGATGCGCCGCTGCTCGCCGAGGCGCCGATTGCCAAAGGCCGGCAGTGGCCACAAAGCCTCAGCCTGGGTTTCTATGATGGCGTGGCGGGCCCGGGTACTGGCGCCTTCTGGACGGTCAGCAGCCTGCTGCTCTACCCGCTCGATCTGGTCAAGGCCAGCGGCGTGGCGCGCAGCATGAACTTCGTCAGCAATATCTGCGCGCTGACCGTGTTTATCATCAGCGGGCAAGTGGCCTGGTTGCTGGGCATCTGCATGGGCTTGGCGTTGATGATCGGCGCGTTTCTCGGCGCGCGCACGGCGATCAAGGGCGGCTCGAAATTTATCCGCCCGGTGTTCATTCTGGTGGTCTTGGCGTTGACCGTGCGCCTAGCCTGGCAGCACTGGTTCGGGCAGGCCTAGGCGGCGCGCCACATAAACGTCGATCAGATAGCGGGCAATCGAACGCGAAGCCGGCAATGGCGGCAGGTCATGTACGCTGAACCACTGCGCATCCTCGATTTCATCGACCTGCATTACGATATCGCCACCGGCGTATTCGGCATGGAAGCCCAGCATCAGTGAATGTGGGAACGGCCAGCCCTGGCTGCCGAGGTACTGCAGGTTGCTGATCTCGACCCCGACCTCTTCGCGCACTTCACGGGCTACGCAGTGCTCGACTGATTCACCCGCTTCAACGAAGCCAGCCAAGGTGCTGTAGACCCCAGCGACAAAGCGCGGCGAGCGCGCCAGCAGAATCTCATCGCCGCGAGTAACCAGCACAATCATGCTCGGTGAAAGCCGCGGGTAATGCTGCAGCTCGCAGCGTACGCAGTGCATCGCGCGTTCGCCCGGCACATGCTGCATCGCTCCCCCGCAGCTACCACAGAAACGGTGCTGGCTGGCCCAGGTGCCAATCTGCGTGGCGTAGCTGAGTAACTTGAAGGTATCTGCATCGCCCTGCAGCATAAATTGGCGCAGGCTCTGCCAGGCACAGCCAGGCATGTCGAAGGGCTGGCTCAGCTCCAGCAGGTAGACCGCATCACCATCAAAATGGCCAAGGCCATGCTCGGCGATAATCGGCAAATCCTGCTTTTTCAGCCACTCACGGGGAAACAGCACACCGTTGCTGTCCGCAAGAAAGTGCTGCTTGCAGTGCGCGACCACCCAACCACCGGGTTGCTGACTATCAAGCAAAGTGGGCTGCCAGCGTTGCATGCTCAAGCCCCCAGCGGCATGCCCAGGGCCCGCACGCTTTCTGCGGCGAGATCAAGCACGCTTGGCTGGGTTTCCGGACGCATCACCGCACCGGCTTCGAGGTAGTACTCAAGACTGCTCAAGGCATCGGCAAGGGTTTCCAGCATCTGCTCGGACGGCATCTGCGGCGCATCGAACATATGCTGCTGGATGTAATCGGCGCAGGCACCGACCAACAACGCAGCGCGCTCCTGACCAAGGAACCACAACCCGCCGCGCACGGCTTGCAGGCTGAACGGTACGTTGGACAGCTGCATGCGCTCACCACCCGACTCCAGGTACGCGGTAATCGCTCGCTTGGCCAGGGCCAGGCCAGCCTGGGCCTCATCGACGACGACGATGCGGGCTTCATTAAGCTGATGCAGGGCAAAGGAGTCAGCCTCTTCGCCTGGCTGCGCCTGGGCAGGACGCGTTTCACGGCGCTCGCCGCGCTCCAGGCTGGCAACCATGCCTTCAACGTACAGCACGGCATCGGCCAGTTTGTGCAGCTCCTGAGGCGCTGGTGCACTCTCCTCACTCCAGCTGGCAACGATTTGCAGCTGAGCGTTGAGGGAGTTGCCAGCCGAACTCAGGCCGACCATGCCGAGGGTCTTGCTCAGCTTGCCGAGCAAGGCATGCAGGCTATTGAGGCTGTCGCTTTGCAGAGTGCCACGCTCGATCAAGTCGAGCATGTCCTTGACGCTGTTGAGCTCTTCACGGATCGCCGAACTCAGCGAACGCATGACCGCCTGCCCAGGCCCTGCCAGACGCTGGTATTCCTCTTCCAGCAGGTGATCGGTAAAGGGCAGCGGCGTCAGGCCGAATACTTCACTGAGGGCTGTTGCCAGCGGCCCACGGCTGTCCGCCAAGGCCACCAAGTAGAGCAATTCCTTGAGCAGACCACGAGGCGCTTCGTACTGCCCATTGACCAGCATCTGCTTGAGTTCGCGGTCAATCCGCGAAAACAGCTGTTTACGCGATTTGCGCGCCAACAACTGCCCCTCGACCTGCGCCTCAACGGCCGCCGCGCCGACCCAGCACAGGCGACCGCGCGGCTCGTTGGCAAACAGGTTATCGAGCCGCGTCAGCGCGCGGCCCATCAGTTTGAGGCTGGCCTGCGGGTTCTGCTCACGGATAAAACCCAGCAGCCCCACTTGATACATGTGGCGCAGACGGCGCCCTTCACTTTCACGCGCCGCACCATCAACCGATGGCGGCGAGGTACGCGGACGAGCGTGATCAAGGCGCACGCTGAAAAAGAAGCTTTCCGGCAAGGCGGGCTGGCCGCCGGCCAGACGTAGATCGTTGATCGCCGGCAGCAGCAGTTCCGGCATTTCCTGGCGATGCGCCTCAACGTTTTCCAGATAGCGGCGCAGTACGTGCAGCGCGTTGCTCAGCGCGGAAAGCTGTACATCACGCTCTTCACCGGCACCGGCGGGAATGTCGGTGGCCTGGTCCAGTACTTCCTGGGCCAGCAGCTCGGCACCGGCCAGCTCGATCAGGTTCAGCGTGCCGCGTACCTGATGCAGGTTTTCCACGGCTTGCTGCAGCAGGCTGCCGTTGTGACGGTCGGCGATAAAGTGTTCGAGGCTCGACTCTGCCTCTTCCATGGTGGTGAACAGTTCATCGCGCACCAGATTAAGCGACGTGGCTCCAGAAACCATGAGCTATTGCGCCTCCCGCGTCGGTGATAAAAACAGGTGGAAGGACAGCATCAGTCAGCGAACTCCGGTTTCTGCTTGCTCATATGAGCCGTCATGGCCACTCGCAGATCCGCCGATTGCAGCATGGCGGCGTTCCAGGTGGCGATATATTCCAGGCCGTCATCGACCCGGTGATCACGCATGTAGCGAATCATTTCCTTGGTGCCACGAATGGCCACCGGCGACTTGCTGGCGATCTCACGGGCAATGCCCATCACGCCATCAAGCAGTGCATCGGCATCGGCGTAAGTGCGGTTGACCAGGCCAATGCTGCGCGCTTCTTCACCATCGATGGTACGGCCGGTAAAGGCCAGTTCGCGCATCATGCCGTCACCGATAATGCGCGGCAGACGCTGCAGGGTGCCAACGTCGGCGGCCATGCCGATGTCGATTTCCTTGATCGAGAACTGCGCGTCAACGGTCGAGTAACGCATGTCACAGGCCGAGATCAGATCAATCGCGCCACCCAGGCAATAGCCTTGAATGGCTGCAAGCACCGGCTTACGGCAGTTGTCCACGGCATTGAACGAGGCTTGCAGTTCGAGAATCTTGCGTCGCAGTTTTTCGGCATTACGGCCAACGTCCGGGCCCAGCTGGCTGCCGACGGAGGCCAGCATCATCAGGTCGATGCCCGAAGAGAAATGCTTGCCCGCACCGGAGATCACCACTGCACGCACTTCATCGGTGTCATCGGCCCAGCGGAAAATCTCGATGATTTCGCGCCAGAAGTCCGCGTTCATCGCGTTGACTTTTTCCGGGCGATTGATCACCACATGGGCGACCTTATCTGCCAACACGACATTAAAGGCTTTGTAGTCGGACACGGCAGTCATCCTCGGCTGGGGCGCAAGCGCACAATGAAATCTTCTTATGCTAAAAATCGAGCAACTATAACAACCAACTGACAAATGTCGATGCTGGCCACTGTGACGCAGAACACGTCATCAAAGTTAAGCTCAATTTTTACTTATCGGCGATAAG
Source organism: Pseudomonas sp. (assembly GCF_030690725.1). Taxonomy (GTDB): domain Bacteria; phylum Pseudomonadota; class Gammaproteobacteria; order Pseudomonadales; family Pseudomonadaceae; genus Aquipseudomonas. The sequence continues at coordinate 85,204 of NZ_JAUYGD010000037.1, forward strand.
CACTTGATCTACTGAGAAAGACTGGCGGCAAGCCGACACATAACGTCGGCGCCGCCAGATAGAGCAGCAGTCCAGAGCAGGATCAGGCCTTGATGCAGTCCACGGTGTAGACGCCTTCCTCACGTTGTAGGCCATGCACATCGGCATCGAAACCAGGGAAGCTGCGGTCAAAGGTGCGGGCAAAGGCCAGGTAATCGATGATCGAGCGGGTCTGCGCAGTAAAGCGCTCACCCGGCATGATCAGCGGAATACCTGGCGGATATGGCACCAGCATCACCGCGGCAATGCGGCCTTCCAGTAGCTCAATCGGCACCGCCTCTACTTCACCACGCACCAGCTGGTTGTAGGCATCGGCCGGTTTGATCGCCACTTCCGGCAGCACCGTGTACATGCGTTTGAGCGCTTTGGCCGTGGCGTTTTCGCGATAGCAGGCATGCAAGGCATCGCACAGATCGCGCAAGCCCATGCCCTGATAGAAGGTCTTGCCCGCCTGAGCAATCGAAGGCAATACATCGCTTAATGGCAGGTTGGCGTCGTAGCTGCGTTTGAACTCCAGCAGCTCGGTCAGCAGCGTGCTCCACTTGCCCTTGGTAATGCCCATGGAGAACAACACCAGGAAGGAATACAGACCGGTTTTCTCCACCACCAGGCCGCGCTCCCAGAGGAACTTACTGACCACCGCTGCCGGAATGCCGCGCGCATCCAGCTTGCCATCGGCCGTCAGCCCAGGCGTTACCAGAGTGACCTTGATCGGGTCGAGCAGCACGTAATCTTCGGCTACATCGCCAAAGCCATGCCAGTCGGCTTGCGGTTGTAACAGCCAATCCTGGGTCACCACATCATCGGTGCCTTCGGCTTTGGCTGGTTGCCAGATGCTGAACCACCAGTCGTCACTACTGAGGTTCTGCCGCAGATTGGCCAGGGCACGACGGAAGCTCAGCGCTTCATCGAAAGTTTCCTGAATCAGCGAGCGACCCGCCGGCCCTTCCATCATCGCCGAGGCCACATCCAGCGAAGCGATGATGCCGTACTGCGGCGAAGTGGAGATGTGCATCATAAAGGCTTCGTTGAAACGATCCCGATCCAGTTGGCGCACGCCGCCATCCTGCACATGAATCATCGACGCCTGGCTGAAAGCCGCCAGCAGCTTGTGCGTCGAGTGAGTGGTAAACACCAGCGGCGCATCTTCAGTGCGAGCAGTGCCCATACCGTAACGCCCGGCATAGAACTCGTGAAACGCCGCATAGGCGTACCAGGCCTCGTCGAAATGCAGCACTTCGACGCTGTTGCCTAGGGTCTGCTTGATCAATTCTGCGTTGTAGCACAGGCCGTCGTAGGTGGAATTGGTCACCACCACCAGCTTGACCATCGCCCCGCTGCTGCTCGGCACACGGCCACGCGCCAGCGGGCTGGCATCGATCTTCGCCTGAATCGACTCACGGCTGAATTCGCTCAGCGGAATCGGCCCGATAATGCCCAGCTCGTTGCGTTCCGGGCACAGGTACAGCGGGATCGCGCCGGTCATGATTATCGAATGCAGAATCGACTTGTGACAGTTGCGATCCACCAGCACCAGGTCATCTCGGCCAACCATGGAATGCCAGACGATCTTGTTCGCAGTCGAAGTGCCGTTGATCACGAAGTAGGTGTGATCGGCGCCGAAGTTACGCGCCGCGCGGGCTTCAGCCTCGGCCAGAGGGCCGGTGTGATCAAGCAGCGAGCCCAGCTCCGGCACCGATACCGAGAGGTCGGAACGCAGGGTGTTCTCGCCGAAAAACTGGTGAAACGCCTGCCCCACGGGGCTCTTGCGATAGGCCACGCCGCCGCCATGGCCGGGCGTGTGCCAGGAATAGTTGGACTGCGCGGTGTGCTGCACCAACGCCTTGAAGAATGGCGGCAACAGGCAATCCAGATAATTGCGCGCGGCGCGGGCCACCTGGCGAGCAAGGAACGGCACGGTGTCTTCGAACAGATAGAGAATGCCGCGCAACTGGTTGAGATCCACCATGGCCTCGGCCGGTGCGTTCTCGATGGTCACCTGCTCGCCGAGGGCGAAAATCGGCAACTGCGGTGCACGACGGCGAGCGATGCGAATCAGCTCGACCATGTCCTGTAGCAGGTTCTTGTTTTCACCCGCACCTTCGGCGGCGACCAGAATGCAGGCCAAGCCGTGATGGGTAGAAGCAACGATGCGCCCCTCGGCAGAGCTGGCGGTGGAAAGAATGCTGAAGCCGTCCTGCTCCAGTTCTTGGGCGATGGCGCGTACCCGGTCACCGGCCACGGTATCGGCCTTGATGTCACGGTGCACGATCAGGACGGGGAACTTGAGGTCTTTATACATTGTGGCGTCCCTGGGAGTGACAGACCCTAGCCTGCCTATCGCCTCAGGGTAGAGGCTGGCTCCGTCAGGCGGAACCCCCTCTGCGTGACGCTGTACGAAAAGGTCGCGAGTGGATAACTCGCGACGCGATCAGGCTTCGACCTTGGGCTGCTCCATCTGCACCCAGAGCGGCGGCGCGCCAGCGGATTTTTCGATAATCGCCAGACGCGCGGCATGCTCGGCAAGCTCGGCAGCACTGGCCTGGATCACCCGCGTACGCACGCGCTCAGCGGGCAAGCGGCGGATCGCGCTGGGTTGCTGACGACCATTGCTGTCGCCTTCCGAGCCATCGCCAGCCAGGGACAGATTGGTCTGCCCGCCGGTCATGGTCAGGTAAACGTCGGCGAGAATCTCGGCATCGAGCAAGGCGCCGTGCAGGTCACGGCCAGAGTTGTCGACGCCATAGCGTTTGCACAGTGCATCGAGGTTATTGCGCTGCCCTGGGTGGCGCTCGCGAGCCATCATCAGGGTGTCGAGAATCGAGCAGTGCTCGCTGATATCAGCGCGGTCATCCTGCTTGATCAGGGCAAACTCGTTGTTGATAAAACCAACGTCGAACGCCGCGTTGTGGATGATCAGCTGCGCGCCCTTGATGAATTCGAAGAACTCATCGGCGACTTCCTTGAAGCGTGGCTTGTCCTTCAAGGCATCATTGGTGATGCCGTGGACGGCGATTGCGCCTTCATCGATCTCGCGATCCGGCTGCAGGTACACGTGAAAATGCCGCCCGGTCAGGCGCCGGCCGATCAGTTCGACACAACCGATTTCGATGATCCGATGACCATCGGCCACCGGCATACCGGTGGTTTCTGTATCGAGCACCACACTACGCATGCTTCAACCCTCTTACTTCATCAACACCGCGATTGGCCAACTGGTCGGCACGCTCGTTCCCTGGATGGCCGGTATGGCCGCGCACCCACTGCCAGGTGACGTTATGCCGGTTTACCTGCTCATCCAGCTGCTGCCACAGGTCGGCATTTTTCACCGGCTGCTTGGCGGCGGTTTTCCAGCCGCGCTTCTTCCAGTTCGGCATCCAGTCCTGAATGCCCTGCATCACATACTGCGAGTCGGTAACCAGGCGCACATCGCACGAACGCTTCAACTCGGCCAGGGCGCGGATCGCGGCGGTCATTTCCATGCGGTTGTTGGTGGTATCGGCTTCGCCGCCCCACAACTCTTTCTCCACACCTTTGAAAATCATCAACGCACCCCAGCCACCAACGCCAGGATTGCCCTTGCAGGCGCCGTCGGTGTAGATCTCGACCTGTTCACTCATGTATCTGCAATCTCTCGCTCAATTAATCCGGCCGATTCTATGTTCTGCCATCTACTTCTGTGGCGTTTCGCGGCGGCTGACTTTGGCCACGGGCATCGGTAGCAGCTTGCCCACCGGTTGCCGGCTGGGTTGGCGCAACGGCCGCAGCCCTACCACCAGCTTGCGGGCTACCAGCACGTAAAAACCGCCACCGGGTGGTTGCCAGGCCGCGCCCAACCGCTCCAGTCCAGCCAGCCGCGCCTGCCAGGCCGGCGCAGAAAGCGGCGGACGATAGCACCCGAAGCGGCGTTTCTCCAGCGCAAAGCCCAGCAGGTGCAACCAGTCGCTGACCCGGCTGGGCGCAATACAGCGGGCCTGGCGCAGCGCATCGCGGGTAAACAGATGACGCATGCCCCAGCTGCTCATCAGGTTGATCCCAACGATCAGCAGGTGACCGCCCGGGCGCACGCTGCGCGCCGCTTCACGCAGCAGACCGTGAGGCGACAGGCTGAAATCCAGACCATGCTGCAACACCACCACATCGGCGGCGTGTTCGGTCAACGGCCAGGACTGCTCCTCACAGACGATCTCCACGCCTTTGAACGGCGCTCCCAGGCGCACACTGCGCTGAATTTGCTGAGCATCCGGCGGCGTGTCGGCGGCTGGACCGTAATGCACTAAATAGCCGCCAAAGAAACGCGCCAGCTCTTCCTCCAGCAATTGCCGCTCCTGCTCCAGCAGCAACTGCCCGAGCGGACCGCCCAGCCAACTGCGCGCGGCGGCGATAAGGTCGAGCCATTCACTGTCTGCGAGGGCAAAAGGGTGATCGGACATAAGAAATACCTGCATAGCCAGCACCGCCATTGCGTCCTAAGATGCACCTTTGTGCCCTGCTTAGCGACCCACTGATGATTAAAATCGACGCCCTGCCTGCATTCTCCGACAACTATATATGGCTGCTGCAAGACGCCGAACAGCGCCGCTGCGCAGTTGTCGACCCGGGTGACGCCGCCCCGGTAGAAGCCTGGCTGGCGGCCAACCCTGGCTGGCAGTTGAGCGATATTCTGATTACTCACCACCATTTCGATCATGTCGGCGGTATTGAGCGGCTAAAGGCAGCCACCGGCGCTCGGGTATTGGGCCCGGCCAACGAAAAGATCCCGGGGCGGGATCTGGCGCTGCGCGACGGCGACCAAGCCGACGTGCTGGGCCAGCGTTTCAATATCTATGAAGTGCCCGGACATACCCTGGGGCATATCGCCTATATCCAGCCCGAGCAGCACTGGCTGTTCTGTGGCGACACACTGTTTGCTGGCGGTTGTGGTCGCCTGTTTGAAGGCAGCCCCGAGCAGATGCACAACTCGCTCAGCCGCCTGGCCGCCCTCTCCGAACAGACTCAGGTGTTCTGCACCCATGAATACACCCTGAGCAACCTGCGCTTTGCCGCAGCCGTTGAGCCGGACAACGCGGAAATCCAACAACGCCTGGCGCAGGTCAGCCAATGGCGCGAGGCCGGAAAAATCAGCCTGCCGTCATCAATTGGCCTGGAGCGTGCCACCAATCCCTTTTTGCGCAGCGCGCAACCGTCGGTCGGAGCCCGTATCAGCGAGCGCGAAGGGCCTGCAAGCCGCTCGCCAGCGCAGGTGTTCGCCGCGTTACGCGCCTGGAAGGACCATTTCTAAACCTCGACAACCACACAAAAGACTGGTTAAAACTTGACCAAGGGCAGGCTGGTTCCTAGAATCGCCCGACCTTTTCGCCGGGAAGTACACCGCCGCCAATGCCCCTATCACCACGCAAGACCTTGAATTTAAAGGCATTGGCACAAAGCGCTCAGTCGCTTGTGGTGATCATGTGCGTAACCCTGGCCGGTTGCCAGACCAGCAACCAATACCGCCCTGACAGCGGCCGCGACACCGACCGCGCGGTCGGTCTTGAGCAAGAGCCGGAATGGCTCAACAGCAGCGTGGCGCCAGCCCCCGAAGAACCCAAAGACATCTGGGAACGGGTGCGCAATGGCTACCAGCTGCAGGACACCATCACCCTCAACCCGCGCATCGAACAGCAACGTCTGTGGTTCGTCAGCAACCCCTCGTTTATCGAGAAAGCCGGCGAGCGCAGCAGCCCTTATATCCACTTTATCGTTGAGCGCCTGGAACAGCGCAATATGCCGATGGAGCTGGCGCTGCTACCGATGATCGAAAGCTCCTACAACCCGCTGGCCTACTCCCATGCCCATGCCGTCGGGCTGTGGCAGTTCATCCCGTCCACGGGACGCAACTTCAACCTGCGCCAGACCAACTGGTACGACGGCCGCCGCGACGTGATGGCCTCAACCGATGCGGCGATCAGTTACCTGACGCGCCTCAAGGAAATGTTCAACGGCGACTGGCTGCTGGCCCTGGCGGCTTATAACGCTGGCGAAGGCCGGGTCAGCCGGGCGATTGAGCGTAACCAGAAGCTTGGCCTGCCGACCGATTACTGGAACCTCTCGCTGCCAGTAGAAACCCAGAATTACGTGCCCAAGCTGCTGGCCCTCTCGCAAGTGGTAATGACGCCGCAAGCCTATGGCGTCAGCCTCGCGCCGATTGCCAACGAACCGTATTTCGAGAAAGTTGCATTCACCCAGCGCATGGACCTTTCGCGCGTCGCCGCCATGGCCGACCTGGATGAAGACGAGCTGTACCTGCTCAACCCTGCATTCAAGAAAGGCATAACCCTGGATGGCCCGCAGCACCTGCTGGTGCCAACCGACAAGGCCGAACTGCTGACCGCCAACCTGTCGCTGATGAAACCGCAAGAGAGGGTCGACTGGCAGCAGTACCGGGTGCGCTCAGGCGACAGCCTGCACAGCATCGCCAACCGCCATCAGCTAACGGTGAACACCCTCAAGGACATCAACAAGCTCTCCGGCAACAACCTGCGCATCGGCCAGATGCTCAGTATTCCCGCGCAGCCCGGTGTGCCGGCGCGCGAGCCCGTGTTCCAGCGCAGCGTCGCACACAGCGCGCCAAGCCGTACCTACCGGGTGAAAAACGGCGACAACCTCTGGCTGATCGCTAAGAACCACAATGTTGCCGTCAAGGATGTGCAGCGCTGGAACAAGCTATCCGGCAACAGCCTGCGGGTCGGCCAGGTACTCACCTTGCAAGCCAGCGCACCCAGCCGTGGTGCGAGCGGTAGCAGTGGCGGCGCCCCCCGGCAGAGTGCGACCTATTACAAGGTGCGCCAGGGCGATTCGCTGTACCTGATCGCCAAGCGCTTCAAGGTGCCAATGAAAAGCCTGCAAAGCTGGAATCCGAAAGCCGGCAAAGCGCTCAAGCCAGGGCAGACCTTGACCCTGTACAGCCTCAACTGATCAGGCCTTCTTGCTCATCGCCTCCAGGCAGCGCCCGGTCAACTGGGTAAAGCGTTGAAAGGCGACAAACTGCTCATGCTTCAACGCCCGCCCGGACACCCGACTGTCGGCATACAGCAGGCCAATTTCGCGGGTGCCCGCCAATAGCGGTGCAATAAAGAACATGCCCTGCCCCAGGCGCTGGCGAATCGGCTGGGTGACCAGCTCATTAAGGTTGTAACTGGCGGGCACGCCCATCCAGAGCGCTTCTTTATTACGCAGCGCATAACTGAAGATATGCGGCTGCTCTTGCTGCGCCACGGGCAAGACGAAGTCATGGCTCCAGCCCTCGGTGCCTTCGCCAATCACCCGTTTGGCACGGAAACAGCTCTGCCCGTCGGCCAGCACCACCAGCATGATGCGTTCCAGCCCGGCACCCTGATGCAGGCCCTTGAACAGCGTATCGAGCACCAGACCGAGATCGCCTCGACGCGAAACCATCAGGCCGAGGTCCTGCAAAGCCTGTTGCAATATCAGCAGATTGGGCTGTAACAGGCGCGCCTTGCGCTGCTCCTGCTGCAAACGGATCTGCTCCGGGTCGGTATTGGGGATCAGTTTGCACAGCTGGCTGGCGCCGAAGGTCGCCGCCATCTTCACGGTTTCCTCGGCGCTGGCCAGCACCTGTTGCATGGCCTCCTGCGCAGTCACCCCGATAAAGCTGGCCAGTTGGCCGACCAGAGCCTCCATGGCCGGGGTATCCCAGCCATCCAGCGCGGCCTGACTGATCTTCGCCCCTAGGGTCACGGCTTTGACGGCCGGGTCATTCTGGCTGGTCGACTGATGCGCCAGGCTGACGGTGTCGCCCAGGTTCCAGCTTTTCACCAGCGCCAAACTCAGTTGGCGAAAACTGGTGCCCAGCAGTTGCATGACCACCTCATCCTCATCGACACCCGGCTGAGCCAGGGCGCTGGCTAGATCATCCGCCGCATCGCCGGCGCAGCCCCAGAACGCCAGCTCACCGACGTTATGTAACAAGGCGGCGATAAACACTTCCTCATCATTTTTCGTCAGCACGTAGCCGGCGATATTGCGCGCCTGCACGGCGGCATGAAACGAGCGTGCCAGCAATTCAGCAAGTTGATCGCGAGAGCTGCGCGCCAGCAGGCCGTCGATCAGGCTGACCGACAGGCCGATCTGCCGTACGTTGTCGAAGCCGATCAACACGATGGCCCGGGAAATGGTGCGAATAGGCTCTTGAGAGGGGTTGTAGTACACACTATTGCCGATACGCAGCACCTTGGTGGTCAAGGCCGCATCGCGTAGCAGAACGTCTGCCAGTTGCTGCACAGAGGATTTGTCGCCCAGGGTCAAACGATGCAGATCCTGCACCACCGCGGCCAGGGCGGGTAATTCGGCTTGGTTGAAGTGATCGATCCATGACTGCAAACCATGGCAGGCTGTTACCAAAATGATGCCCTCGCAGTGGATAGCTTGAGTGTAGTCAAAGTGCCGCTATTGCTTGGCCGCGAGCCTACCCTTTTTCCAGCCGATACAAGCTGTTAATGTGCCTGACCAGCAGCCCACAAGACGCCACGGATCGGATATTTCACTTGATACGTCCCCTCCTCTCGTTACTTCTCTGCATGGCCATCAGTTCATCTGCCTGGGCCACTCTGTATAAAAGCCACGGTTACGCCCAGTTTGGCGAGCTGATGTATCCCGCCAGCTTTACCCATTTCGCCTGGGTCAACCCGGAAGCCCCCAAGGGCGGCACGCTACGAATGATGGCCAACGGCACATTCGACACGCTTAACCCCTACACCCTCAAGGGCAGCAGCCCGATCAGCACCGCCAACTTTCTGCAGTACGGGGTCAACGAGCTGAATGCGCCGCTGATGGTCGGCACCGGCGCCTATGACCCTTCCGGTGATGAGCCGGCCTCCAGCTACGGCCTGATCGCCGAGTCGGTGGAATACAGCGATGATCGCAGCTGGGTGGTGTTCAACCTGCGCCCTGAAGCGCGCTTTCACGACGGCAAGCCGATTACCGCCTATGACGTGGCCTTCTCCTACCGCCTGCTGCTCAAGGAGGGTCACCCGCAATACCGCACCAACCTGCAGGAAGTAAAACGGGTCGATATCCTCAATCGCCACAGCATCCGTTTTGTGCTCAAGCGTGCCGGCAATTCCCTGCTGATCCTGCGTTTGGGCGAATTACCGGTGCTGCCGCAGCACTACTGGAAAGACCGCGACTTCAAGGCCACCACCTATGAACCGCCGCTGGGCAGCGGGCCCTACCGGATTACCCAGGTCAGCCCCGGGCGCAGCCTGAGGTTTGAGCGGGTCAAGGACTGGTGGGGCGCCAAGCTGCCGGTCAATCGCGGCAAATACAATTTCGACCGGGTCGATGTGGAGTTCTACCGCGACAGCCATGTGGCCTTCGAGGCATTCAAGGCCGGCGAATTCGACGTCTATATCGAACAGCAAGCGAAGAACTGGGCCAACGGCTATCGCTTCCCGGCATTGAGTCGGGGCGAAGTGATCCGCGCCGAGATCCCCCACCAGATCCCGACCCAAACCCAGGCGCTGTTTATGAACACCCGCCGCGCGGTATTTGCCGACCGCCAGGTGCGCGAAGCCCTGGGCCTGATGTTCGATTTCGAGTGGGCCAACCGCGCGCTGTTCAACAGCTCCTACACCCGCGCCCAGAGCTACTACCCCAACAGCGAATTTGCCGCCACTGGCAAACCGGAAGGCGCCGAGTGGCTGTTGCTCTCGCCCTACCGCAAACAGTTGCAGGCGCGCCTGTTCAGCGAGCCGTTCAGCATGCCGCAGACCGATGGCCGGGGCATCCCACGGGAAACCTTGCGCCGCGCCCTCGGTCTATTGGCCGAAGCCGGCTGGAAGCCCTCCGGCCAACGCCTGCTCAACAGTGACGGGCAACCGCTGCGCTTCGAGATATTGCTGGTCAACCCAAACCTTGAACGTATTCTCCAGCCCTTTACCGAGAACCTCGCCAGCATTGGCATCCAGGCCAACCTGCGCACCGTCGACCGCGCGCAGTACAAGCAGCGGCTCGATCAATACGACTTCGACATGATTTTGCTGACCCTGCCGCAAACCCTCAGCCCCGGCCTGGAACAGTCGCTGTATTTCCATTCCTCCCAGGCCAAGATCAAAGGCGGCAGGAATTACGCCGGCGTTACCCACCCGGTCGTCGACGCCATGATCGAAAAACTGCTCTCGGCACAAAGCCGTGACGAGCAGGTCGCCGCCACCCGTGCCCTTGACCGGGTACTGTTGTGGCAGCACTACAGCATTCCAAACTGGTATATCGATTACCACCGCCTGGCTTACCGCAACCGATTTGCCTTCGTCACCACGCCGCCCTATACCCTGGGCCTGCGTACCTGGTGGCTGAAATCCATGGAGAACGCTGAATGACCCATGCATTGCGCGCCCTGTTTATCCACGTCAGCAGCATTGCCCTGCTTGGCGTTGCCAGCCTGGCCCTAGCCGGCCCCAAGCACGCGCAAACCCTGTATGACGAACCGCCCAAGTACCCGGCCAATTTCAAGCACTTCGACTACGTCAACCCGGATGCGCCTAAAGGCGGCAGCTTGCGCCAGGCCGGCTTTGGCGGCTTCGATAGCCTCAATCCCTTTATCAACAAGGGTGTCGCCGCCGAAGATATCGGCATGATCTACGACACCCTGACCCGCCACGGCCTGGACGAACCCTTTACCGAATACGGCCTGCTTGCCGAGAAAATCGAGAAAGCCCCGGACAATGCCTGGGTACGCTTCTACCTGCGCCCCGAAGCGCGCTTTCATGACGGCCAGCCAGTCACCGCCGAAGATGTGAAATTCACCTTCGATACGCTGATGAGCAAAGGCGCACCGATGTACCGCGGTTATTACGCCGACGTCGACAAGGTTGAAGTTGAAAGCACCCACCGCGTGCGCTTTATCTTCAAGCAGGCCGGCAATCGCGAACTGCCGCTGATTGTCGGCCAGTTGCCGGTACTGCCAAAACACTGGTGGGCCGAGCGCGACTTCAGCAAGGGCAACCTGGAAGTCCCGCTGGGCAGCGGCCCCTACAAGGTGGCGAATGTGCAAGCCGGCCGTTCGATCCGCTATGAGCGGGTCAAGGACTGGTGGGGCAAGGACCTGCCGGTCAATCGCGGCTTCTACAACTTCGACACCCTAGAAATCGACTACTACCGCGACAACACAGTCGCCCTGGAAGCGCTCAAGGCTGGGCAGTTCGACTACTGGCTGGAAATCAGTGCGAAAAACTGGGCCACCGCCTACAACAACCCTGCTGTGGCCAACGGCCAATTGATCAAGGAAGAGATCGCCAACCACAACCCCACCGGCATGCAGGGTTTTATCTTCAACACCCGCCGACCACTGTTTACCGACCGCCGCGTACGCGAGGCACTGGGTCTGCTGTTTGACTTCGAATGGGCCAATCGGCAGCTGTTCAACGGTGCTTACACTCGCACCCGCAGCTACTTCGACAACTCCGAACTGGCCTCCGTCGGCCTGCCCTCCGCAGATGAGTTGAAGCTGCTGGAACCATTGCGCGCGCAGATTCCACCCCAGGTATTTACCGACGAATATCAGCCTTCGGCCACCGATGGCAGCGGCATCATCCGTGAACAACAGCGCCGCGCTTACCAACTGCTGCAGGAAGCCGGCTGGCGTGTGGATGGCGACAAGATGCTCGACAGCACGGGCAAACCGGTGAGCTTCGAGTTTCTCCTGGCGCAAACCGAATTCGAACGCATCCTGCTGCCGTTCAAACGTAACCTGGCCGATTTGGGTATCGATCTGGTGATCCGCCGCGTTGACGTTTCCCAGTACATCAACCGCCTGCGTTCGCGCGACTTTGACCTGATCGTCGGTGGCTTTGGCCAGTCCAACTCCCCCGGCAACGAGCAGCGCGAATACTGGCACTCCAGCAGCGCCGACAACCCCGGCAGCCGCAACTTTATTGGTCTGAAAGACCCGGCAGTGGACAAGCTGGTCGAAGGCCTGATCAATGCTGACTCGCGCCAGAGCCTGATCACCCATACCCGCGCCCTCGACCGCGTGCTGCTGTGGGGCCATTACGTGGTGCCCAACTGGCATATCAAGACCTGGCGCGTGGCCTACTGGAACCGCTTCGAACACCCCAAGGTCACCCCGCAATACGACATAGGTCTGCACACCTGGTGGGCCCGCGCGAAATCGCCTGAAGCGGCGGCCGACGAAGCTGCCGCGCAGAACACCGCAGACGTGGAGCAATAACATGCTGGCGTATATCTTTCGTCGGCTGCTGCTGATCATCCCCACGCTGTTCGGCATTCTGCTGATCAACTTCATCATCATCCAGGCCGCCCCAGGTGGCCCGGTCGAGCAGATGATTGCCAAACTGGAAGGCTTTGACGGTGCCACCAGCCGGATCGCCGGCGGCGGTGCCGAAGTCTCGGTGGCTGGTTCCAACTACCGAGGCGCCCAGGGTCTGGACCCCGAGCTAGTAGCGGAAATTGAACGCATGTACGGCTTCGATAAATCCGCCCCGGAACGCTTCTGGCTGATGCTCAAAAGCTACGCGCAGCTGGATTTCGGCTCGAGCTTCTTCCGCGATGCCGAGGTCATCGACCTGATCATCGAGAAGATGCCGGTGTCGATCTCCCTAGGGCTGTGGAGCACGCTGATCATGTACCTGGTGTCGATCCCGCTGGGCATCGCCAAGGCCACTCGCCACGGCAGCGCCTTCGACGTCTGGACCAGCTCAATGATCATCGTCGGCTACGCCATCCCGGCCTTCCTCTTCGCCATCCTGCTGATCGTGCTGTTTGCCGGCGGCAGTTACTGGGACTGGTTCCCGCTGCGCGGGCTGACCTCGAACAACTTCGACGAGCTGAGCTTTACCGGCAAGCTGCTCGACTACTTCTGGCACCTGGCACTACCCGTCACTGCCCTGGTTATTGGCAACTTCGCCACCCTGACGCTACTGACCAAGAACAGCTTTCTTGATGAGATCAACAAACAGTATGTGGTCACTGCCCGCGCCAAGGGCCTAAGCAACAACCGCGTGCTCTATGGCCATGTGTTCCGTAACGCCATGCTGATCATCATCGCCGGCTTCCCAGCGGCCTTTATCGGCATCTTCTTTACCGGCTCCTTGCTGATCGAGGTGATCTTCTCCCTCGACGGCCTGGGCCTGATGAGTTTCGAAGCCGCGATCAACCGCGATTACCCGGTGGTGTTCGGCACCCTGTTTATCTTCACGTTGCTGGGCCTGGTGGTGAAATTGATCGGCGACATTACCTACACCTTGGTCGATCCGCGTATCGACTTCGAAAGCCGGGAGGGTTGAAATGAAACTTTCCCCAATCAATCAACGCCGCTTCCAGCTGTTCAAGGCGCACAAACGCGGCTGGTGGTCGCTGTGGGTGTTTCTCGCGCTGTTCTTCGTCACCCTCGGCGCCGAACTGATCGCCAACGACAAACCATTGGTGGTGAGCTACGACAGCGAACTGTATTTCCCGGTATTCAAGCGCTACCCGGAAACCACCTTCGGTGGCGAATTCCCGCTGCAGGCCAACTACAAGAGTCCGTATATCCAGGAGCTGATCAAGGAAAAGGACGGCTGGATGATCTGGCCGCCGATCCGTTACAGCTACTCCAGCATCAACTACGACCTGCAGGTGCCCGCCCCGGCGCCGCCTTCGGCGGAAAACCTGCTGGGCACCGATGACCAGGGCCGCGACGTGCTGGCGCGGGTGATCTATGGCTTCCGCATCTCGGTGCTGTTCGCCCTGATCCTGACCCTGGCCAGTTCGGTAATCGGCGTGTTTGCCGGCGCCCTGCAGGGCTTCTACGGCGGCTGGGTCGATCTGGCTGGGCAGCGCTTTCTGGAAATCTGGTCCGGCCTGCCGGTGCTCTACCTGCTGATCATCCTCGCCAGCTTCGTGCAACCGAACTTCTGGTGGCTGCTGGGCATCATGCTGCTGTTCTCCTGGATGAGCCTGGTGGATGTGGTGCGCGCCGAGTTCCTCCGTGGGCGCAACCTGGAATACGTGCGCGCAGCCCGTGCGCTGGGGATGCAGAACGGCTCGATCATGTTCCGCCATATCCTGCCCAACGCGATGATTTCCACCATGACTTTTATGCCGTTTATCCTCACCGGCGCGATCGGCACCCTCACTGCGCTGGATTTCCTCGGCTTCGGCCTGCCGCCTGGCGCGCCGTCACTCGGCGAGCTGGTCGCCCAGGGCAAATCCAACCTGCAGGCGCCATGGCTCGGTATCAGCGCCTTTGCCGTGCTCGCCCTGATGCTCAGCCTGCTGGTGTTTATCGGCGAAGCGGCACGTGATGCCTTCGATCCGAGGAAATGACATGACCGACTCCAACACCCTCATCGAAGTCCGCGACCTGGCAGTCGAGTTCGTTACCGGCAGCCTCAAGCAGCGCGTGCTGGAAGGCGTCAGCTTCAACATCAAGCGCGGTGAAACACTGGCCCTGGTGGGCGAAAGCGGCTCGGGTAAATCGGTCACCGCGCATTCCATCCTGCGTCTGCTGCCCTACCCGCTGGCTCAGCACCCCAGCGGCAGCATTCACTACGCCGGGCAAGACCTGCTTAAACTGAACGAGAACAAGCTGCGCGGCATTCGCGGCAACCGTATCGCCATGGTCTTTCAGGAGCCCATGACCTCGCTCAACCCGCTGCACAGCATCGAGAAGCAGATCAACGAGGTGCTGGCCCTGCACAAAGGCCTGCGCGGCAAGGCAGCCACCGCACGCACCCTGGAGCTGCTCGAGCTGGTCGGCATCCCCGAGCCGCACAAGCGCCTCAAGGCCTATCCACACGAGCTGTCAGGCGGGCAACGCCAGCGTGTGGTGATCGCCATGGCCCTGGCCAATGAGCCGGAACTGCTGATCGCCGACGAGCCAACCACCGCGCTGGACGTCACCGTGCAGCTGAAGATCCTCGAGTTACTCAAGGACCTGCAGGCGCGCCTGGGCATGGCGATTCTGCTGATCAGCCACGACCTCAACCTGGTGCGGCGCATTGCCCACCGCGTCTGCGTGATGCAGCGCGGGCATATCGTTGAACAGGCGGCCTGCGAAACCCTGTTTAAAGACCCACAACACCCCTACACCCGTGAGCTGCTGGGCGCCGAACCCACGGGCGACCCGGTCGATCAGCCGCCGGGCAAACCCATGCTGGAAATCGACAACCTGCGCGTCTGGTTCCCGATTAAGAAGGGCCTGCTGCGCCGCACCGTCGACCATGTCAAAGCCGTGGACGGTATCAACTTCAGCCTGCCGCAGGGCCATACCCTGGGCATCGTCGGTGAAAGCGGCTCGGGCAAATCCACCCTGGGCTTAGCGATTCTGCGCTTGCTCGGCAGCCAGGGCGGCATCCGCTTCCAGGGCCAAGCCATCGATAGCCTGTCGCAAGAGGATGTGCGGCCGTTACGCCGACAAATGCAGGTGGTGTTCCAAGACCCCTTTGGCAGCCTCAGCCCTCGCATGTCGGTTGGCCAGATTGTCGGCGAGGGTTTGCAGATTCACCGCATGGGCAGCGAAGCCGAGCAGGAACAGGCAATTATCGACGCGCTGGTCGAAGTGGGCCTGGACCCGGAAACCCGCCATCGCTATCCCCACGAGTTTTCCGGTGGCCAGCGCCAACGCATCGCCATCGCCCGCGCTCTGGTGCTGAAACCCGCGCTGATCCTGCTGGATGAGCCGACCTCGGCCCTCGACCGCACCGTGCAGCGCCAGGTGGTCGAGCTGCTACGCTCGCTGCAGGCTAAATACAACCTGACCTACCTGTTTATCAGTCACGACCTGGCGGTGGTCAGGGCCTTGAGCCATCAGGTGATGGTGGTCAAACAGGGCAAAGTGGTGGAACAAGGCCCGGCAACACGTGTCTTTGCCGCGCCACAGGACATCTATACACAGCAGTTGCTGGAAGCGGCCTTTATGGTCCCAGCTGACTAACAGGCTATTGAAAAGCGTTGGCGAGGCAGCCAGCGCAAGGCAAAAGCAGGCGAAAAAGCGGAGTTTACGCGCTGTAAATGAGCATTTTTCGCCTGTTTTTAACGCAGTGATGGCAACGCAGGTAGCTTTTCAACTGCCTGCCAATCCTTGTAGACAGGAAGAGGAACAACACCCATGGGTTTTCTAAGCGGCAAGCGCGTACTGATCGTTGGCGTCGCCAGCAAACTGTCCATCGCCTCCGGCATCGCAGCAGCCATGCACCGTGAAGGTGCCGAATTGGCCTTCACCTACCAGAACGAAAAGCTCAAAGGCCGCGTCGAAGGCTTTGCCGCCGATTGGGGCTCAGGTCCTGAGCTGTGCTTCCCTTGCGATGTGGCCAACGACGAGGAAATCGCCTCGGTATTCGAAGCCCTGAGCAAGAAGTGGGACGGCCTGGACTGCATCGTTCACTCCGTTGGTTTCGCACCAGGCGATCAGCTGGATGGCGACTTCACCGACGTCACCACCCGTGAAGGCTTCCGCATCGCTCACGACATCAGCGCCTACAGCTTCGTTGCCCTGGCCAAAGCAGGCCGCGAGATGATGAAAGGCCGCAATGGCAGCTTGCTGACCCTGTCCTACCTGGGCGCCGAGCGCACCATGCCGAACTACAACGTCATGGGCATGGCCAAGGCCAGCCTGGAAGCTGGCGTACGCTACCTGGCCGGCAGCCTTGGTCCAGAAGGTACGCGCGTCAACGCCATCTCCGCGGGCCCGATCCGCACCCTGGCAGCGTCCGGCATCAAGAGCTTCCGCAAGATGCTCGCGGCCAACGAGAAGCAGACCCCACTGCGCCGCAACGTGACTATCGATGAAGTCGGCAACGCCGGCGCCTTCCTCTGCTCGGACCTGGCCTCGGGCGTCAGCGGCGAGATCATGTACGTCGACGGCGGCTTCAACACCACCGCCATGGGCGCCATGGAAGAGTAAGTGGTTAAACCGCAGCAATGAAAAAGGCCGCTTAATCAAGCGGCCTTTTTTATACGTCAGCGATATCGATCAGAAGCGCTCGATATCAGCCTTCTCTTCCAATAGCTTGCGGAACGCGGCGAAGTCCTGCTGACCAACGCGCGAAGCGAGGAAGCGGCTGTACATGGCCTTATCCTCATCCGACAGCGCTTGCTCAGGCTGGCTTACGCCATTGAGACGGATGATCACGAAATCGCCGTTGCTCAGACTGATACCGGCGAAGGTCGGCTTGTCGGCCGCTTCAGGCTTGGGCATGCGGAACAACGCCTGCAGCACCACCGGCTCAACGCCTTCCTGGCTGCGAGTAGCCGCTTCGACCACATTCCAGCCTTGCTTGGCATCGGCCTGGGTAACCGGCGTCTGACCTGCGCGCAGAGCAGCCAGCTGCTCCTCGGCTTGGGCTTTGACGGCTTCGCTTGCACGAACCTTGGTCAACTGAGCGCGGATGCTATCGGCAACCTGCTCAAGCGGCAGTTGCTCAGGCTTGTTGTGCTCTTTAACGCGCACCACCACCACAGTGTTCGGGTCGAGTTCGATCACACTGCTGTTGCTGCCGTCTTCCAGCACTTCATCGCTGAATGCCGCTTGAATCACCTGACGATTGGCAGTCAGGCCTTCAGTACCACCCTGACGGCCAAAGGCCTCAGTGGTCTTGACCTCAAGACCCAGCTCCTGAGCTGGCTGAGCCAGGTCAGAGGCTTCAAACGCGGCGTCTTCAAGGTCTTTGGAAACTTCGACAAAGCGCTGCTCAACCTGACGCGCCTTGAGGTCGCGCTGCAGTTTCTCTTCCAGGCTGGCGAAGCTCGGCACTTCCGGAGCCTGAACGCCCAGCAGCTTGATCAGGTGCCAGCCGAACTCACTGCGTACGGGAGCCGATACAGCATTCTCGTCCAGCGCATACAGTGCCTCTTCAAAGGCAGGGTCATATACCCCAGGGCCGGCAAAGCCCAGATCACCGCCCTCACCTGCCGAACCCGAATCATCGGAGACTTCTTTGGCCAGCGCGGCGAAATCCTCGCCCTGCTCAAGACGCTTCTGCACCGCGACCAGCTTGGCCTGGGCTTGTTCGTCATTCAGCTTATCGTTGACCTCAACCAGAATGTGCGCGACACGGCGCTGCTCGGCGAGGTTGGCGATTTCGCTCTGATAAGCGCTTTGCAGCGCCTCATCGGTGACTTCAACCTGATCGAAGAAGGCATCCTTCTTCAGCTCGACGTATTCCAGCACAACCTGCTCAGGACTCATGAACTCGCTGGTCTGGGCGTCGTAATACGCCTTGATGTCGTCATCGCTGAGCGTGACTGCATCCAGATCAGCTTTGAGGGTCAGCGTGGCGAAGTCGCGGGTCTGCTTTTCCAGGGCGGCAAAGGCTTGCACCTGGGCATCCGTTACGAAACCGCTGTTGGCCAAACCAGCGCGCAACTGACCGATGAGCATTTCCTGCTCAAGCATCTGGCGGAACTGCAAACGGCTGTAACCCAGCTGACGGATAACCTGATCGAAACGCTCAGCGTTGAACTGGCCATCGACAAGAAACTCAGGTGTTTTCAGGATCAGCTGATCCAACGCTTGTTGCGAAAAGGCGAACTTGGCGTTTTTGGCGCTATCGAGCAACAAGGTGCGCTCAACCAGGCCATTCAGGGCGGCTTCACGCAGCAGCTTCTCGTCCAGCAGGGAGGCATCGAAATCGCGCCCCAACTGTTGCAGCAATTGACGACGCTGCATCTCGACAGCCTGGCTGAGCTCGGCAGAAGTGATCTTCTCGCCATTCACTTCAGCGGCATTCTGGCTATTACTGGTGCTGGTAAAAATGGCATCCACACCCGTCAGCGCGAGCAGCGCGACAATGATGCCGATGATGGTTTTGGCAATCCAACCCTGTGAATTGTCCCTGATGTTTTGCAGCATGCGTCCCCCAGAACGACTGTACAAATAAAGCAGTCGCGCAGTGTGGGTAAAATCCGGATAGAAGAAAGGCGCATCAGTGGATGCGCCTTCTCGTAACTGGCGAAGCGGATCGAACTCAAGCAGCTGATTCGTCGTGTTCAGCGAGTTATGACTGACTGAACATCCCGCCCCGCGTCAGATCAGCCATTCAACTGATCTGCTGGGCAAAACCGAAAGAGGCTTAGTTGACAGCGTCTTTCAGAGCTTTACCGGCTTTGAAGCCTGGAATCTTGGCAGCAGCGATGCTGATCGGGTTACCAGTTTGTGGATTACGGCCAGTGCGAGCAGCACGCTCTTTAACAGCGAAAGTGCCGAAGCCAACCAGTACTACGGAGTCACCAGCCTTCAGAGCGCCAGTAACGGATTCAATTACTGCGTCCAGCGCACGGCCGGCAACAGCTTTTGGGATATCAGCAGATGCAGCGATGGCATCGATCAGTTCCGACTTGTTCACTCTTAAGTCCCCTTAATTTCTGTTGAGTTTATTTCTTGCTTTTAAATGTAAGCGAAGCTGGTGCGGAGAGCCTGCCGACACGATAAGAGCCGCTTTATAACAAGGGCTCTAAAAATGTGTCAAGAAACCCCTCCGGCTAATGCGTGCTAATTCGCTCCTTGGAATCAGTCTCGCGTTTTTCATCCTTTGCAACCATGGGAGCCGCATCAGGCAAGGGCTCCGGGGCGTATTGCAGCGCAATTTGCAGGACCTCGTCAATCCATTTAACCGGTTTAATCTGCAGGTCTTGCTTAATATTCTCCGGAATCTCTTTCAAATCGCGCACATTCTCTTCCGGAATGATCACGGTCTTGATTCCACCACGGTGAGCGGCCAGCAGTTTTTCTTTCAAACCACCAATGGCCAATACTTGACCACGCAGGGTAATTTCACCGGTCATTGCCACGTCCGCACGCACCGGTATCTGCGTCAGGGCTGAAACCAGCGCCGTACACATGCCAACGCCTGCGCTGGGGCCATCTTTGGGTGTCGCACCCTCCGGCATATGGATATGGATGTCCTGCTTCTCGTAGAAGTCCACAGGCACGCCCAGACTCTTGGCTCGACTGCGTACAACAGTCTGCGCAGCAGTGATGGATTCCAGCATCACATCACCAAGCGAGCCGGTTTTGATCAGCTGACCTTTACCAGGCACCACAACCGCCTCGATGGTCAGCAGCTCACCGCCAACCTGGGTCCAGGCAAGGCCGGTGACCTGACCAATTTGATCCTGCTGCTCGGCCAAACCATAGCGGTGCTTACGCACGCCGAGGAAATGCTCAAGCGAATCAGCTGTGACGGTGACCTGGAAGCGCTTCTCGGTGGAGTGCTCCTTGACCACCTTACGGCACACCTTGGCAATCTGCCGTTCCAGACCGCGCACACCCGCCTCGCGAGTGTAATAGCGAATGATGTCGCGGATCGCTGCGTCCTCAAACACCAGCTCAACCTTCTTCAGACCATTGGCCTGAACCTGCTTGGGCGCCAGGTATTTGATCGCGATGTTGATCTTCTCGGCCTCGGTGTAACCCGGTAGGCGAATCACCTCCATACGGTCCAGCAACGGCCCTGGAATGTTCATCGAGTTGGCCGTGCAGAGGAACATCACATCGGACAGGTCGTAATCGACCTCCAGATAGTGATCGTTGAAGTTGTGATTCTGCTCTGGGTCCAGTACCTCAAGCAGCGCCGACGCAGGGTCGCCGCGCATGTCCTGGCCCATCTTGTCGATTTCATCGAGCAGGAACAGCGGGTTGCGCACGCCAACCTTGGTCATCTTCTGAATCAGACGACCTGGCATGGAACCGATGTAAGTGCGGCGATGACCACGGATTTCCGCCTCATCACGTACGCCGCCAAGGGCCATGCGTACGAACTTGCGGTTGGTGGCGCTGGCAATCGACTCAGCCAGCGAGGTTTTACCCACACCAGGCGGGCCGACCAGACAAAGCACCGGACCTTTGATTTTCTTCACGCGCTTTTGCACGGCAAGGTATTCAAGGATGCGTTCCTTGACCTCATCCAGGCCATAGTGGTCAGCATCGAGGATCGCTTCGGCACGCGCCAGATCTAGCCGCACCTTGCTCTGCGCCTTCCACGGCACATTGACCAACCAATCGATGTAGGAGCGCACCACGGTGGCTTCGGCCGACATCGGCGACATCTGCTTGAGCTTGTTCAGCTCGGCATTGGCTTTGGTATGCGCCTCGGCGGTCAGGCCGGCATTCTCGATGCGCTTTTTCAGCTCATCAAGCTCGTTATGGCCTTCTTCGCTGTCGCCGAGCTCCTTCTGAATGGCCTTCATCTGCTCATTCAGGTAGTACTCGCGCTGGCTACGCTCCATTTGTTTCTTGACCCGGCCACGAATGCGCTTCTCGACCTGCAACAGGTCGATTTCCGCATCGAGCAGCGCCAGGACATGCTCAACCCGCGCAGCCAGATCGGTGATTTCCAGAATTTCCTGCTTCTGCTCGATCTTCAGCACCATATGCGCAGCCATGGTGTCGACCAGCCGGCTCGGCTCATCGATACCATTGAGTGACGCCAGCACTTCGGCAGGCACCTTCTTGCCGAGTTGCACGTACTGTTCGAACTGGCTGAGCAGGCTGCGGGTGAAAACCTCGGACTCACGTTCGGCGGCATCAACTTCGTCAATCAGCTGCACTTCAGCCCGACAATGGCCGTCGACCTCGATAAAGCGCTCGATCTCACCGCGCTGCTCGCCTTCAACCAGCACCTTGACGGTGCCGTCCGGCAGTTTCAGCAACTGCAACACAGTGGCTACGGTACCGACGCGATAGAGGCCCGCCTCATCTGGGTCGTCGTCAGCAGGATTCCTCTGCGCGAGGAGCAGAATCTGCTTCTCGCCCGTCATCGCAGCCTCGAGGGCTTCAATGGATTTTTCACGCCCGACGAATAACGGAATGACCATGTGCGGATAGACCACAACATCGCGCAACGGCAGGAGAGGCAATTCGATGGTTGTCTTCATGATTTCGGCTCTACGGCGGCCATACGGCCGTAAACAGATGGGATGACCCTTAGCCCTAAGATGGGGGCAGCCCCAACAAAAAACAAGCGCTGGCGCAGCAAAAGCAAAGGGGCCCGCAGGCCCCTTGCTTTCAACATGTTACAACGCTGTTACGCGTCAGGCGCAGCCTTGGCTGGCAGCTCGTTGTTCTCATAAATAAGCAACGGCTTGGAGGTGCCATCGATAACACTTTCATCGATGACCACCTTGCTGACGTCGGACTGCGAAGGAATCTCGTACATGGTATCGAGCAGGACACCTTCGAGAATCGAACGCAGGCCGCGAGCACCGGTTTTACGCTCAAGCGCCTTGTGCGCAACCGATTTCAGCGCATCCGGACGGAATTCCAGCTCTACCCCTTCCATCTCGAACAGCTTGGCGTATTGCTTGGTCAAGGCGTTCTTCGGCTCAGTCAGAATCTGCACCAGAGCCGCTTCGTCCAACTCATCCAGCGTGGCGATAACCGGCAAGCGGCCCACAAATTCAGGAATCAGACCAAACTTGACCAGGTCATCAGGCTCAACGGCGCGCAGTGACTCGCCGATTTTTTTGCCCTCTTCCTTGCTGCGTACTTCGGCGTTGAAACCGATGCCACCCTTGGTCGAGCGACCCTGGATGACTTTTTCCAGACCAGAGAACGCACCGCCGCAGATAAACAGGATATTGCGCGTATCAACCTGCAGGAACTCCTGCTGCGGATGCTTGCGACCACCCTGCGGCGGCACCGAGGCAACCGTACCCTCGATCAGCTTGAGCAGTGCCTGCTGCACGCCCTCGCCCGATACGTCGCGGGTAATCGACGGGTTATCCGACTTGCGCGAAATCTTGTCGATTTCGTCAATGTAGACGATGCCCATCTGGGCTTTTTCCACATCGTAATCGCATTTCTGCAGCAGCTTCTGAATAATGTTCTCGACGTCCTCACCGACATAACCGGCTTCGGTCAGGGTGGTGGCGTCGGCGATGGTGAACGGTACGTTAAGCAAACGTGCCAGGGTTTCGGCCAGCAGGGTTTTACCCGAACCAGTCGGACCAATCAACAGGATGTTGCTTTTGCCCAGCTCGACATCATCTTTCTTGTCACGCTGGTTAAGGCGCTTGTAGTGGTTGTACACCGCTACCGCCAGAACTTTTTTCGCACGCTCCTGACCGATCACATACTGATCGAGGATGGTGCTGATTTCCTTGGGAGCAGGCAATTTATGCGCGCTGCTCTCGGCCTGGGCTTCCTGCACCTCCTCACGGATGATGTCATTGCACAGGTCGACGCACTCGTCGCAGATAAAGACCGAGGGGCCGGCAATCAATTTGCGCACTTCATGCTGGCTTTTGCCGCAGAAGGAGCAATAAAGCAGCTTGCCGTTGTCCTCGCCGTTGCGGGTGTCAGTCATTCGTTCGATCCAAATCCGATAGGCTTGCAACACAAGATGAAGGCTTATGCGGGCTTTTTCAAGCCCGCCAGAGGCCGGACACGCCGACCCGCCCTATTTTGAGTTGCTTATATTAAGCGGGGCGCTTTTCAATCACTGCGTCGATCAACCCGTACTCACGAGCGGCTTCGGCGCTCATGAAATTATCACGGTTGGTATCGCGCTCGATTTCTTCCAAGGTGCGTCCACTGTGCTTGGCCATCAGCATGTTGAGGCGCTCACGGATGAAGAGGATTTCCTTGGCGTGAATTTCGATGTCCGACGCCTGGCCTTGGAAACCGCCCAGAGGCTGGTGAATCATCACGCGCGAGTTCGGCAGGCAGTAACGCTTACCCTCGGCGCCAGCAGTCAGCAGGAATGCGCCCATGCTGCACGCCTGACCAATACAGGTAGTGGACACGTTAGGCTTGATGAACTGCATGGTGTCGTAAATCGACATACCCGCTGTCACCGAACCACCCGGGGAGTTGATGTATAGGTGAATGTCCTTGTCCGGATTTTCCGCCTCAAGGAACAACAGTTGCGCACAGATCAGGTTGGCCATGTAGTCCTCTACAGGGCCGACCAGAAAGATCACTCGCTCCTTGAGCAGGCGCGAATAGATGTCGTAGGCGCGCTCAC
Organism: Pseudomonas sp.; assembly: GCF_030690725.1. Lineage (GTDB taxonomy): Bacteria > Pseudomonadota > Gammaproteobacteria > Pseudomonadales > Pseudomonadaceae > Aquipseudomonas. Next base: position 109,206 of record NZ_JAUYGD010000037.1, read on the forward strand.
CGCGAGCCGTCTGCTCGACAACCATAGGTACCAGGCCGCCAGCGGCTTGGATATCAGGCATTTGCTGCATAAAAGGATTGCGGGACATGCGTGCACTCGCTCCCTAAATAGTCATGTCACAAATACGCATAAGCCAGCACGGAGGCTGGCTTATGGCGTGTTCGAACGAGGTAAAGAAATCAGGCGGCTTGTGGTGCTTCTACCGGCTTGACAGCTTCTTCGTACGAGACCGCTTTATCGGTCACGTTGGCCTTCTGCAAAACAGTATCTACAACTTGCTCTTCCAGTACAACCGAACGCACTTCGTTCATTTGCTGGTCGTTTTTGTAGTACCAGGCCACAACCTGCTCAGGCTCTTGGTAAGCCGAAGCCATTTCCTGAATCATTTCGCGAACGCGGGCGTCGTCCGGCTTCAGTTCACACTGCTTAACCACTTCAGCCACGACCAGACCCAGCACAACACGACGCTTGGCTTGCTCTTCGAACAGCTCAGCTGGCAGCTGCTCAGGCTTGAGGTTGCCACCGAACTGCTGAACGGCCTGCACGCGCAGACGGTTGACTTCGTTGCTGATCAGCGCCTTCGGCACTTCGATCGGGTTGGCAGCCAACAGACCGTCCATCACCTGGTTTTTAACCTTGGATTTGATGGCCTGGCGCAGCTCGCGCTCCATGTTCTTGCGCACTTCAGCGCGGAAGCCTTCCAGGCCGCCTTCTTTCACGCCGAACAGGGCAAAGAAGTCATCATTCAGCTCAGGCAGCTGAGGAGCCGCGATGCTGTTGACGGTGACGGTGAACTCGGCAGTTTTGCCAGCCAGGTCCAGATTCTGGTAATCAGCCGGGAAAGTCGGGTTGATTACACGCTCTTCGCCGGCCTTGACGCCAACCAGGGCATCTTCAAAGCCAGGGATCATGCGGCCGGAGCCGAGAACCAGCTGAGTGCCCTTGGCCGAACCGCCAGCGAAAGCCTCGCCGTCGATTTTGCCAACGAAATCGATGTTCAGCTGGTCGCCATTCTCGGCAGCGCGCTCGGCGGCTTCGAAACGGGTGTTCTGCTTGCGCAGGATTTCCAGCATGTTGTCGACGTCGGCGTCAGCCACGTCAGCCTGCAGGCGCTCGATGGCGATGGACTCGAAGCCGCCAACGGTGAATTCCGGGAATACTTCGAAGGTCGCAACGTATTCCAGATCCTTGCCTTTCTCGAACGACTTCGGCTCAACGGCCGGAGCGCCAGCTGGATTGAGCTTCTGCTCAACAACGGCTTCGTAGAAAGTGGATTGGATCAGATCACCCAGCGCTTCCTGACGCGCAGCATCTTCATAACGCTGACGGATCACGCTCATTGGCACTTTGCCAGGACGGAAACCAGGGACCTTGGCACGACGGGCAGTCTGCTGCAGACGCTTGTTGACTTCAGTCTCGATGCGCTCAACAGAGACGCCAACGGTCATACGGCGCTCGAGAGCAGAGGTACTTTCAACAGAAACTTGCATGGATAATCCTCGTTGCACAGACATAAGCCGGCCGCTTGCCGGCCCCTAATCAAGGGCATGCATTCTAGAGGGTCGATTTGCAGAAGTCACCCTAGATGCAGGCGGCAAACGGGAGGGAGTTAAAAGATGGTGCGGACGGAGAGACTCGAACTCTCACGCCTTGCGGCGCTGGAACCTAAATCCAGTGTGTCTACCAATTCCACCACGTCCGCGTGGTAAAGCTTTATACAAAAACGCCAGGAATTAACCTGGCGCTTTGGAATATGGGGTGGACGATGGGGATCGAACCCACGACAACAGGAGTCACAATCCTGCGCTCTACCAACTGAGCTACGCCCACCATATTGCATTTTGCTTGAGCCAAGACCGCCAAATGGCACGCCCGGCAGGACTCGAACCTGCGACCATCCGCTTAGAAGGCGGATGCTCTATCCAGCTGAGCTACGGGCGCCTATCCATCTGCAGATGCAGACTTAAAGCTTTCGGCTTCGGAAAAAACTTTGCAGCTTCGACCTTTGCCGTCTTACCCAGCGACTGGCTGTGCTCGACAAGCGGGGCGAATGTTATAGAGGCAGTTCCAGGTCGTCAACAGGAAAAGTTAAAAAAATTCAGCCATTTAAAGGAGTTACGCGAAAACCGCGGCGTGCGCCTTTGCCCCGCAGCATGGTCATGCGAGAATGCGCGTCCTTTTTCCATCCTTTCTTTATGGTTAACCAAGCGCAATGACCGCACAACTGATCGATGGCAAAGCAATTGCCGCCAGCCTGCGCCAGCAGATCGCCCAACGTGTCGCCGAACGACGTCAGCAAGGCCTGCGCGCACCCGGGCTGGCGGTGATTCTCGTCGGTAGCGACCCTGCGTCCCAGGTCTACGTTTCGCACAAACGCAAAGACTGCGAAGAAGTCGGTTTCGTTTCCCAAGCCTATGACCTGCCAGCCAGCACCGGCCAGGACGAGCTGATGGCATTGATCGACCGCCTGAATGACGAGCCGAGCATCGACGGCATTCTGGTGCAGCTGCCACTGCCAGAACATCTCGACGCTTCTTTATTACTGGAGCGCATTCGCCCGGATAAAGACGTTGATGGTTTCCACCCTTACAACATTGGCCGCCTGGCCCAGCGCATGCCGCTGCTGCGCCCTTGCACCCCGAAAGGCATCATGACCCTGCTGCAAAGCACCGGCGTCGACCTGTATGGCATGCACGCGGTGGTGGTTGGTGCCTCGAATATCGTCGGCCGACCGATGGCGATGGAGCTGCTGCTGGCTGGCTGCACCGTTACCGTGACCCACCGCTTCACCAAAGACCTGCCGATGCATGTCGGCCAGGCCGACATCGTCGTGGTGGCTGCCGGCAAGCCTGGCCTGGTGCATGGCGAATGGATCAAGCCTGGCGCCATCGTTATCGACGTGGGCATCAACCGTCAGACCGACGGCAAGCTGATTGGCGATGTGGTGTATGAAACCGCCCTGCCCCGCGCCGGCTGGATCACCCCGGTACCGGGCGGCGTTGGCCCGATGACCCGTGCCTGCCTGCTGGAAAACACCCTGCACGCCGCCGAGCATCTGCACGACTAAGTGCAGCGCTGGCAGAAATAAAAAACGGCACCTCAGGTGCCGTTTTTTATGCCGAGTTAAACCTGCTACGTCAGTCGCGGGCTTGTTCCCAGGATTTCAGCAGCTCGTTGTAGTTGATGGTTTCACCCTGAGGTTTCTCGTTGGCCAGTTTGGGCTTAGGTGCACCCGGCTGATCCAGCCAGTACTGCGGATCACGCGGTTCGTTGAGCTTGGGCCCGCACTCACCGAGCACGCCGGAACGCTCAAGACGACCCAACATGGTGTCCTGCGCCGCTGCCAGGCCATCCAAGGCCTCTTGTGGCGACTTGTCACCGCTGGCTGCTTCGGCAATGAACTGCCACCACAGCTGAGCCAGTCGCGGGTAGTCCGGCACGTTGGTGCCGGTTGGGGTCCACTGCACCCGCGCCGGGCTGCGATAGAACTCCACCAGGCCGCCGAGTTTCGGCGCAACGTCGGTCATGGCCTGCGAGTTGATATCCGACTCACGAATTGGCGTCAGGCCAACCAAGGTCTTCTTCAGCGACACGGTTTTCGAAGTAACGAACTGCGCATAGAGCCAGGCGGCCAGGCGCTGTTTCTCCGGGGTGGACTTGAGGAAGGTCCAGGAGCCGGTGTCCTGATAACCCAGCTTCATGCCCTCTTCCCAGTACGGACCTTTTGGTGAAGGCGCCATCCGCCACTTCGGCGTGCCGTCTTCATTAACCACCGGCAAGCCTGGCTTGGTCATATCAGCGGTAAAGGCGGTGTACCAGAATATCTGCTGAGCGATGCTGCCCTGCGCCGGCACCGGGCCGGACTCGGAGAAAGTCATGCCCTGTGCTTCCGGCGGCGCGTACTTGCGCATCCAGTCGACATACTTGGTGGTGGCATACACCGCCGCTGGGCCATTGGTATCGCCGCCACGGGCAACGCTGGAGCCCACCGGACGGCAACCGTCGACGCGAATACCCCACTCGTCCACTGGCAAACCGTTAGGCAGGCCCTTGTCGCCACCGCCCGCCATGGAGAACCAGGCATCGGTGAAGCGCCAGCCCAGGGATGGGTCTTTCTTGCCGTAATCCATATGGCCATAGATACGCTGGCCGTCGATTTCCTTGATCTTCTCGGAGAAGAACTCGGCGATGTCTTCATAGGCCGACCAGTTGACCGGCACACCCAGCTCGTAGCCGTAGATTTCCTTGAACTTGGCCTTCAGCTCAGGACGCTCGAACCAGTCGGCGCGGAACCAGTACAGGTTGGCGAACTGCTGATCTGGCAGCTGATAGAGCTTGCCGTCGGGCCCGGTGGTGAAGGAAATGCCGATAAAGTCCTGCAGATCGAGGGTTGGCGAGGTCACCGCCTTGCCTTCGCCTTCCATCATGTCGCTGATGGCCACGGCCTTGCCGTAACGGAAGTGCGTGCCGATCAGGTCTGAGTCGTTGATATAGCCGTCGTAGATGTTCTTGTCCGACTGCATCTGGGTTTGCAGTTTCTCGACGACATCGCCTTCCTGCATCAGGTCGTGCTTGAGCTTGATCCCGGTAATTTCGCTAAAGGCCTTGGCCAGCACCTTGGACTCATACTCGTGAGTGGCGATGGTTTCCGAGGCCACGCTGATGTTCATGCCGCGAAACGGCTCGGCAGCCTTGATAAACCACTTCAACTCTTCGAGTTGCTGCTCAGGCGTCAAGGTCGAGGGGTTGAACTCCTCGCTGATCCACTTTTTTGCCGCTTCTTCGTAGGCATCAGCCCAGGCTGCGCCGCTCAAGCCGGACAACGTCAGCAGGGCAGCCAGCGCCATGCTATGTCGAGTTTTGTTGTTATTGTCGAACATAGAGACCTCCATCTCAGGGTTTGGAATGAGGCAAGCGGGCCATGGCTGCGCCCAAGCGACGGGCGCCCCAAGGCAGCCCGACTTAGCCCCAACGCATCACTGCAAACAACCAGAATAGGGACAGCACCGAGGCTATCCAGACACTCCAATCGGTCGCGCCCACCACCAGCAGGTGCAGGTAGGCACTTCCAAGCAGACCGATAAACCGCCGATCACCACGGGTGGTGCTGATCGGCAACAAGCCTTTGCGCTCAATGCAGGGCGAACGCAGCTCCCAGATCGTCATGCCGACCAGCAGCATGCCGATAAAGCCGAAAAACAACGCGGTCGGCAGAGTCCAGGCCATCCAATCCATCGTCGCGACTCCTATACCCGGCCCAGGGCAAAGCCCTTGGCTACATGGTTACGGACAAACCAGATCACCAGCATGCCCGGCAGAATGGTCAACACCCCCGCCGCCGCCAGCACGCCCCAATCGATCCCCGAGGCCGATACGGTACGGGTCATCACCGCAGCAATCGGCTTGGCATCCACCGAGGTCAGGGTGCGCGCCAGCAGCAGCTCGACCCAGGAAAACATGAAGCAGAAGAACGCGGTGACGCCGATGCCCGAGCCAATCAGCGGGATAAATATCTTCACGAAGAATTTCGGGAAGCTGTAGCCATCGATATAGGCGGTTTCATCGATTTCCTTTGGCACGCCGGACATAAAGCCTTCGAGAATCCACACCGCCAGCGGCACGTTGAACAGGCAGTGCGCCAGCGCCACGGCGATATGCGTATCGAACAGACCGATCGACGAATACAGCTGGAAAAACGGCAGCAGAAACACCGCCGGTGGCGCCATGCGGTTGGTCAGCAGCCAGAAGAACAGGTGCTTGTCACCGAGAAAACGGTAGCGGGAAAACGCATAGGCCGCCGGCAGCGCCACCGTCAGCGAAATCACCGTGTTCAGGCACACGTAGTACAGCGAGTTGAGGTAGCCCTCGTACCAGCTCGGGTCGGTGAAGATCACCTTGTAGTTGTCCAGGGTAAAGCCGTGCGGCCACAGCGTCAGGCCGCCGAGAATCTCGGTGTTGCTCTTGAACGACATGTTCAGCAGCCAGTAGATCGGCACCAGCAGGAACAGGATATACAGCCCCAGCACTACTTTTTTACGTAGGGTCATGGTCGGCCTCAGCGAGTCTTATCGTTGTGGGTCATGGCGGTGTAGAACAGCCAGGACACCAACAGGATGATCAGGAAGTACACCAGGGAGAACGCCGCCGCTGGGCCCAGGTCGAACTGGCCGATGGCCATTTGCGTCAGGGTCTGGCTAAGGAAGGTGGTGGCGTTACCCGGCCCGCCGCCGGTCAACACGAAGGGCTCGGTGTAAATCATGAAGCTGTCCATAAAGCGCAGCATCACCGCGATCAGCAGTACGCTCTTCAACTTGGGCAGCTGGATATGGCGGAACACTGCCCAGTCGGATGCACGGTCGATACGCGCGGCCTGGTAATACACATCGGGAATGGCGCGCAGGCCCGAATAGCACAGCAGCGCCACCAGCGAGGTCCAGTGCCAGACGTCCATGATCAGCACCGTGACCCAGGCATCGCTGGTGTTGGAGGCGTAGTTGTAGCTGATACCCAGGCTGTTCAGGCTCCAGCCAAGCAAGCCAATATCGGCGCGACCGAATATCTGCCAGATGGTGCCGACCACGTTCCATGGAATCAGCAACGGAATCGCCAGGACGATCAGCACCAGCGAGGCCATGCGACCCTTGGTCGGCATACACAGGGCGATGGCGATGCCCAAGGGAATCTCGATCAGCAGCACGCAAGCGGAGAAGATGAACTGGCGCAGCAGCGAGTCATGCAGACGGGTGTCCTGCAGTACCTGCTTGTACCAGTCGACGCCGACGAAATAGCGCGTGGAGTGGTCGAAGATGTCCTGCACCGAATAGTTGACCACCGTCATCATCGGCACGATGGCGCTGAACGCCACCAGCAGAAACACCGGCAGTACCAGCCACCAGGCCTTGTTGTTCTGCACCTTCATGGCTGCACCTCCTGCGCTTGCGCCTCAACCAGAAAGTCATCGGCGTAAAGCATCAACCACTGCGCGGGGAAGCTCAGGTACACCTGCTGCTGCGGCACGGGCTGGTCTTCCTGCAGGCGCACCTTGAGCGACTGACCATCGAGCTTGAGGGTGAGAATTTTGTAGGTGCCGAGGTCTTCGACATGCACCACCTCGCCGCACAGCGCATCCTCGTTAGGGCCATCCCAGACATGGACGAACTCCGGACGGATGCCGATTTTCAGCTTGGCCCCAGGCAGCTCGGCCAGGCGCCGATTGAGCGCCGCCGATAACGGCAGCACGGTGTTGTTGAAGCGCACACCGCCGGCATAAGGCAGCACATCAATCAGGTTCATTCCCGGGCTGCCGATGAAGTAGCCAACAAAGGTATGGCTGGGCCGCTCGAATAACTCACGCGGGGTGCCGAACTGGACGATCTGCCCGCCGTACATCACCGCAATCTTGTCGGCGAAGGTCGAAGCCTCGAGTTGGTCATGGGTGACGTAGACCATGGTGATATTGAACTGCTCGTGAATCTGCTTGAGCTTGCGCCGCAGCTTCCATTTCAGGTGCGGGTCAATCACCGTCAACGGCTCATCGAACAGGATCGCCGATACATCATCACGCACCAGGCCACGGCCCATGGAAACCTTCTGCTTCTCGTCGGCGGTGAGGTTGCGGGCGCGCTTGTGCAGCAACGGATGCAGCTCCAGCACCTCGGCAATTTCGTTGACCTTGGTGAGGATCTTCGCCTCGTTCATGCCCTGATTGCGCAAGGGGAAGGCCAGGTTGTCGAACACCGTCATGGTGTCGTAAACCACCGGAAACTGGAAAACCTGGGCGATATTGCGCAGCTCCGGCGGCAGCGCGTTGACCACCTTGCCGTCGAACTGCACCTCGCCATGGGACGGGCTAAGCAGCCCAGAGATAATGTTCAGCAGGGTCGACTTACCGCAGCCAGACGGCCCCAGCAGCGCATAGGCGCCGCCCTGCTCCCACACATGGTTCATCTCGCGGATGGCGTAATCGGCTGATTCAGTCGGCGCACGGCTGTAACTGTGGGCCAGGTTATGCAAGCGGATCTCGGCCATCAGGCAACCCTCCCCAAACGGCGGCTGGGCGCCTGAATCAACTGCCCATCAGCGGCGAAAACAAACAGCTTGTGGGTGGGGATATAGATGAGGATCGGCGTATCCACGTCGTACTCATGCACCCCAGGCAGATGCAGCACCAGCACGAACTGCTCGTTGCGCACATGCAGAAAGGTTTCCGAACCGCTGATTTCGGCCAGTTCGACCGTTACCGCCAGCTCCAGATCGTCATCGTTGGATGGCACCAGGCCGATATGACTGGGGCGCACGCCGAAGCGATATTCGCCCTCGGCGATGCCTTGCAGGTCCGGGTTGAGCGGAAAATGCACGGTATCAGCAAAGCTTACTTCGGTGCCGCTGACGCGCCCCGGCATCAGATTGATCGCCGGCTCGGAAAACAGCTCGGCGGCCAGCACCTGTTGCGGGCGGTGGTAGACCTCGGCGGTTTTGCCGCTCTGCACCACTCGCCCTTCATGCAGGATGGTGGTGGTGCCGCCCAGGGCCAGGGCCTCGTTGGGCTCAGTGGTGGCATAAATGGCGATGGTGTGGCGGGCCTGGAACAGCTCACGCATCTCCTGGCGCAGCTCTTCACGCAGCTTGTAGTCGAGGTTGACCAGCGGCTCATCGAACAGAATCAGCGAAGCATCCTTGACCAGCGCCCGCGCCATCGCTGTGCGCTGCTGCTGGCCGCCGGACAGCTCCAACGGGTAGCGCTGGAGCAAGGCCCCGATACGCAGCATCTTCGCCGTGGCATGGACCTTTTCCAGAATCTCGGCCTTGCTCACCCCGGCCTGACGCAGCGGCGAGGCGATGTTCTCGAACACCGTCAGGGTCGGGTAATTGATGAACTGCTGGTAGACCATCGACACGTTGCGCTGGCGCACCGAGACATTGGTCATGTCCGCGCCATTCATCAGGATACGTCCGCTAGTGGGCTTATCCAGACCCGCCATCAGGCGCATCAGGCTGGTCTTGCCCGACAGCGTGCGCCCCAGCAGCACATTGAAGGAGCCAGGTTCGAAGCTCAGGCAGGCATCGTCGATATGCAACTGGTGATCAACGATCCGCGTGACATGCTCCAGGGTAAGTGACATGGGCCGTCCTTTTTCTTGTTATCTGTCCAGTAACAAGGCGAGTTCCGTGCCAACCCTTTGCAGCGCCTGCAAGCCATTGATTTAAAACAACTGCACGTGAATTCAGGCAATCCGTCAAATTGCCACTGAACAATTTTGAACAGTGCACAGTGAACAACTGAACAGTCACAGCGTTGACATTGAACAGTCTTCGGCGACACTGCAGGAGCCCGGCGCAGACCGAGGCCCATAACAACAAGAACCCGCGCGAGATACCTGTCATGGCTGACGCTGTCACTGCCCTGCCCCACGAGACCATCATCCAGGACTCCTGGACACGCTGCCGTGACTACGGCCTGACCCACCAAAGCACACCGATCTTCAACCAGCCCGAACGCGGTGAAGTCAGCACCCTGCTGGAAAGCCAGCATGCCCTGGTGCACACCACCCACAAGGAAGTGCTGCCTTACTACGGCACCATCCTGGCCAACTCTAATTGCCTGATCATGCTGGCCGACCATCAGGGCCAGGTGCTGCAGTCCTGGGGCGACCAACGCTTTATCGAACCGAGCCGCGCCGCTGGTTTTGTCGCCGGAGCCACCTGGCTGGAGCGTTACACCGGCACCAATGCCATCGGCACTGCTCTGAGCTGCGGCCAGGCGGTACATATTCAGCACGATGAGCACTTCCTCAAGGCCAACCGCTTTATGACCGGCTCGGCCTCGCCGATTTTTGACGAGCAGCGGCAGATGATTGCGGTGCTGGATGTGTCGAGCGACAGCTACCTGCCGCCCTCGCACACCCTAGGCATGGTCAAGATGATGAGCCAGTCGGTGGAGAACCGCCTGATTCTCAACCTGTTCCAGCAGCGCTACTTCCAGCTGAGCTTCAACACCAGTCTGGATAACCTCAGCAGCCCCTGGGCCGGGCTGCTGATTTTTGATGAGCTGGGCCAGGTGGTTTCCGCCAATCGCCGTGCCGACAGCCTGCTGGGCGTTGGCCTGGCCCAGGTAAATATCGAAAGCCTGTTCGACGTACCGCTGCAGCAACTTCTTAACCAGCCGGAGGCGCTGCCGTTTAACTTGCGCGCCAGCGGGCGCTTTCGTTTTCACGCGCAGATCAAGCGCCCGCAGCAACCTTCGCCAATCCAGGCTCGCGACTTTCGCCCCGCCCAACAACTGCAAGCCAGCGCCACTAGCAACCACTTCACCCTGGCCTCGCTCAACCTCGGCGACCCGCGCGTCGACAAAGCAGTACGCCAGGCAGAGCGACTGCTGGAAAAAGACATCCCGATCCTGGTGCATGGCGAAACCGGTGTCGGTAAGGAGGTTTTCGTTAAAGCCCTGCACCACGCCAGCTCGCGCGCCAGCCAAGCCTTTATCGCGGTCAACTGCGCGGCTATTCCCGCCGAGCTGGTGGAGTCCGAGCTGTTCGGCTATGAAAAAGGCGCGTTTACCGGGGCCAATCAGAAAGGCAGCATCGGCCTGATTCGCAAGGCCCACAAAGGCACGCTATTTCTCGACGAAGTCGGCGATATGCCGCTGCGCGTGCAGGCCCGCCTGCTGCGGGTGCTGCAAGAGCGTTGCGTACAGCCGCTGGGTAGCAGTGAGCTGTACCCGGTGGATATCCGCCTGATCTCGGCCACCAACCGCCCGCTGCGCCAGGATGTGGAAAGCGGGCTGTTTCGCCAGGACCTCTACTACCGCATCAGCGGCCTTAATCTGGAGCTGCCGCCGCTGCGCGAACGCACCGACAAGGCCGCCATGGTCCAACGCATTTGGGAGTATCACCGCGAACCGCAGCAATGGGCGGGGCTAAGCCAGGAAGTGCTGAGTCTGTTCGAGCGTCATCCCTGGCCCGGCAACCTGCGCCAACTGAGCAGCGTCCTGCAGATTGCCCTGGCCATGGCCGAGGATCAGCAGATACGTCCGGAACACCTACCGGATGATTTCTTTGCCGATGTGCAGCCAACAGCTGCGCCAACAGCCGCCACCCAACCGCAACCGCTGACCAGCACCAGCGCGGATGATCTGGCCAGCCAATACCAGGCCTGCGGCGGCAATATCTCGCACCTGGCGCGCAACCTCGGGGTCAGCCGCAATACGCTGTACAAACGGCTACGGGAAGTGGGCCTGGCGGCTCGCTAGCACAAACTGTCGCAGCTGTAAGCCTTAGCCTGATTCAGCCGTCTTAGTCAGCCATGGACTTATATGGCCTTAATAGGGTCGAAACCCTTAGATCGCCATTACAGATTCCCACTGCGACCAGCGCCGCATAGACTCCGCGCCCCGCCTTCTATCCTGCTCCTCCACTGCGCCCGCCCTTTTCCCTCGCGAGTCAAAGCCTAATGCGTTACCCCGCAACTCCCACACACACTTTTTCGCGAATCACGCCATTGGCCTGCGCCTTGGTCAGCATGCTGCTGTTGAGCGCCTGCAGCAGCCTTGCGCCGCCCCAACCCAACCCCGCGATTGAGCCGATACGCTTTCTCCTGAGTTTTGATGACGGCCCCAGCGCCAGCATCCGCGATAACCCAACTGAGCAGGTCCTCGACACATTGGCAGACAACCCGATCCAGCCAGGAATCAAGGCACTGTTCTTTGTGCAGACCCGCGCCGCCGGAGCCGGTGGCAGCGTGCAAGGGCAAGCGCTGCTGCGCCGCCAACAACGCGAGGGCCATCTGCTGGGTTTTCACACCGCCACCCCAGGGCACTCCAATCACCGCTTTCTTAGCCCTACAGCACTCGATCAATCGCTAACAGACGGCGTTGCCGACCTGACCGCCATCAGCGGCGCCGCGCCGCGTCTGGTACGGCCACCTTTCTGGAACTACGACGAACGCACGTTCGCTGCCTACCAGGCGCATGGCTTGCGCTTACTGCTGACCGATTTGAGCGCAAACGATGGCAAGACCTGGGGCATCAATGGCAGCCTGCGCCGGCGCAGCAACCTGCGTGACCAGCTCACGCGAGCCGCGCAGCAGATCAGCGTTGGCGCCTTGCCAGCAGTCGATGGGGTTATCCCGGTCGTGGTGACCTTCCACGACCTCAATCCCTACACTGCGCGGCATATGCAGGAATACTTAGAGATCCTGATGGATGTGGCCGAAGATGTTGGCCTGGCCACCGATAAACAGCCGTTCTATGGCCAGCGTGACGCCCTGCAACGAGCTGCTCTCAGACGCGCGCTTGGCGACCCACTGCAGTACGCCCGCCTGCCGGGACTGTGGAACTGGCTGTGGAACTAGCAGACCGCAATAAAAAAGGCCGCTCGAAAGCGTAATGCTGTTCATTTAAGTGGGGCCGCTTTACGCCCTATAGAGCGGCGGGCTTTGAAATCTTCCTCGCTCTAAGTCTTTGGCAGTGGTTCAGGCCGTAGGATGGGTGCTAACCCATCAGCCAATTGATGGGTTAGCACCCATCCTACGGTGGTGAGCACAAAG
>NZ_JAUYGD010000042.1 GCF_030690725.1 Pseudomonas sp.
CCTTCGACCCTCGGATCAAGCAGCCGGGCGGCTCGCTGACGGCGCTGCCGATCATCGAGACCCAGGCCGGTGACGTGTCGGCCTTCGTGCCGACCAACGTGATCTCGATCACCGACGGTCAGATCTTCCTGGAATCGGCCATGTTCAACTCGGGTATCCGTCCTGCGGTCAACGCCGGTATTTCGGTATCCCGCGTGGGTGGTGCTGCACAGACCAAGATCATCAAGAAGCTCTCCGGTGGTATCCGTACCGCTCTGGCTCAGTACCGTGAACTGGCGGCATTCGCCCAGTTTGCTTCTGACCTGGACGAAGCCACCCGTAAGCAACTTGAGCACGGTCAGCGCGTTACTGAGCTGATGAAGCAGAAGCAATATGCGCCAATGTCGATTGCTGACATGTCGCTGTCGCTGTATGCCGCCGAGCGTGGTTTCCTGGTCGATATCGAAGTCGCCAAGATTGGTGCATTCGAGCAGGCCCTGATTGCTTACTTCAACCGGGATCACGCCGCACTGCTGGCGAAGATCAACGAGAAGGGTGACTTTAATGACGAAATCGACGCTGGCCTGAAAGCCGGTATCGAGAAGTTCAAGGCCACCCAAACCTGGTAAGCCGCAGCGGGGGCCGTGAGGTCCCCGCTTGCTAACCCGATAGGTGTCAAATGGCAGGCGCAAAAGAGATTCGCAGCAAGATTGCGAGCATCAAAAGCACGCAGAAGATCACCAGCGCCATGGAAAAGGTGGCGGTCAGCAAAATGCGCAGAGCACAAATGCGCATGGCTGCTAGCCGTCCCTACGCGGAGCGTATCCGCCAGGTGATTGGTCATCTGGCCAACGCCAACCCGGAATACCGTCACCCGTTCATGATCGAGCGCGAAGTAAAGCGCGTTGGTTATGTTGTGGTGAGCTCGGACCGTGGTCTGTGTGGTGGTCTGAACACCAACCTGTTCAAGGCTCTGGTCAAAGACATGGCGAGCAATCGCGAGCAAGGCGTAGAGATTGATCTCTGCGTAGTTGGCAGCAAAGGCGCGGCGTTCTTCCGCAACTTTGGTGGCAACATCGTTGCTGCGATCAGCCACCTGGGCGAAGAACCGTCGATCAATGATCTGATCGGTAGCGTCAAGGTAATGCTCGATGCCTACCTCGATGGTCGCATCGATCGTTTGTCCGTGGTCTCGAACAAGTTCATCAATACCATGACGCAAAAGCCGACAGTGGAGCAGTTGATTCCGCTGGTGGCTGATCCGGATAAAGAACTCAAGCACCACTGGGACTACCTGTACGAACCCGACGCCAAAGAGCTGCTCGACGGCTTGATGGTGCGTTACGTGGAGTCGCAGGTGTACCAGGCAGTGGTTGAGAACAACGCGGCTGAACAAGCGGCCCGGATGATCGCGATGAAGAACGCCACCGACAACGCTGGCGATATCATCAAAGACCTGCAGTTGGTTTACAACAAGGCACGTCAGGCAGCGATCACCCAGGAAATTTCGGAAATCGTCGGCGGCGCTGCCGCGGTTTAAGCACGGTTCAAATATTCAGAGGAACCAAAGATGAGTAGCGGACGTATCGTTCAAATCATCGGCGCCGTTATCGACGTGGAATTCCCGCGTGATCAAGTGCCGAGTGTTTATGAAGCGCTGAAAGTAGTCGGCGCCGAAACCACCCTGGAAGTTCAGCAGCAGCTGGGCGACGGCGTGGTACGTACCATTGCGATGGGTTCGACCGAAGGCCTCAAGCGTGGCCTGAGCGTCGGCAGCACTGGCGCAGGTATCCAGGTACCGGTTGGGGTGAAAACCCTGGGCCGTATCATGGACGTGCTGGGCAACCCAATCGACGAAGCTGGCCCGATTGGCGAAGAAGAGCGTTGGGGCATTCACCGTGCCGCGCCTTCCTACGCTGAACAAGCTGGCTCCAACGAGCTGCTGGAAACCGGCATCAAGGTTATCGACCTGGTTTGCCCGTTCGCCAAGGGCGGTAAAGTCGGTCTGTTCGGTGGTGCCGGTGTAGGCAAAACCGTAAACATGATGGAACTGATCCGTAACATCGCCATCGAGCACAGCGGTTATTCCGTGTTCGCCGGTGTGGGTGAGCGTACTCGTGAGGGTAACGACTTCTACCACGAGATGAAGGACTCCAACGTTCGTGACAAGGTAGCCCTGGTTTACGGTCAGATGAACGAGCCACCAGGCAACCGTCTGCGCGTAGCACTGACCGGCCTGACCATGGCCGAGAAGTTCCGTGACGAAGGCCGTGATGTGCTGTTCTTCGTGGACAACATCTACCGTTACACCCTGGCCGGTACTGAAGTATCCGCACTGCTCGGCCGTATGCCGTCGGCAGTGGGTTATCAGCCGACCCTGGCCGAAGAAATGGGCGTTCTGCAAGAGCGTATTACTTCGACCAAGACCGGTTCGATCACCTCGATCCAGGCCGTATACGTACCTGCGGACGACCTGACCGACCCAAGCCCGGCGACCACCTTCGCCCACTTGGACGCCACCGTTGTACTGTCCCGTGACATCGCCTCCCTGGGTATCTACCCAGCGGTCGATCCACTCGACTCGACGTCGCGCCAGCTGGACCCGATGGTTATCGGCCAGGAGCACTACGACACCGCTCGCGGCGTGCAGTACGTACTGCAGCGCTACAAAGAGCTGAAGGACATCATCGCGATTCTGGGTATGGACGAACTGTCCGAAGCAGACAAGCAGCTGGTATCCCGTGCTCGTAAGATCCAGCGCTTCCTGTCCCAGCCGTTCTTCGTGGCTGAAGTATTTACCGGCTCGCCGGGCAAGTACGTTTCCCTGAAGGACACCATCGCTGGTTTCAGCGGCATTCTTAACGGCGACTATGATCACCTGCCAGAGCAGGCGTTCTACATGGTTGGCGGTATCGAAGAAGCCGTCGAAAAAGCCAAGAAGCTGTAATCGGTGCGCCCGGTAACGGGCGCTCACGGTCTGGTTGAACGCCAGCGAGCGAAGGCTGGGCAAGGTGAGGTCAGGCGAGAAAGCGTTGTTTACTTTTGAGCCTGGTTTCAACGATTGCATAGTCGAACGTAGTAGCGTTCAGATGATCGATACGTGAGGTTAGATATGGCCATGACAGTCCATTGCGATATCGTCAGCGCTGAGGGGCAAATCTTCTCCGGCCTGGTGGAAATGGTGATTGCACACGGCAACTTGGGCGACCTGGGTATTGCACCCGGCCACGCGCCTCTGTTGACCGATCTCAAGCCAGGCCCGATTCGCTTGATCAAGCAGGGTGGCGAGGCCGAGGTTTACTACATCTCTGGTGGCTTCCTGGAAGTTCAACCGAATGTGGTGAAAGTGCTCGCCGATACCGTGCAGCGTGCTGCCGATATTGACGAAGCTGCAGCTCAGGAAGCCCTCAATGCTGCCGAGCGTGCACTGCACGAGAAGGGCGCGGAGTTCGACTACGGTTCCGCCGCCGCTCACCTGGCTGAGGTCGCGGCTCAGCTGCGTACCGTCCAGCAGTTGCGCAAGAAGTTCGGCGGTTAAGTCACCGGCTTCATTGTGTGTAAGTAAAAGGGTAGCCTTGGCTACCCTTTTTCTTTGTCCGCAGTTTTTGTCCGGCATGCTGTAGGGTGCGCCGTGCGCACCGGTCCAGCTGTTTGATGGTGCGCACGGCGCACCCTACGGGGA
>NZ_JAUYGD010000043.1 GCF_030690725.1 Pseudomonas sp.
TCTTCGAACCGGTTGTTGGGTATCGCAGGCTCAACCCAACCTACGGGAACCTTTTCGACCTGCCCGGCAGACGGTGTCACGGCCTGTCTGCCGGGTGGGTCGATTCTAGTGCGCAGCGCCAGCCAAGCGGACGCTGCGCACTAGAATCGAGTTGATCCAGCCCGAAATAAGAGAGATCACCATGCCTATTGATCCATCTTTTAATCCAACGTCTCTGCTGCGCGAACTGTTCGCCAGCGCCATCGACGCCGCCCACCCTCGCCAGGTGCTGGCCGATTACCTGCCGGAAAATCGCAGCGGCCGGGTCATCGTCATCGGCGCTGGCAAAGCCGCCGCAGCCATGGCCGAGGTAATCGAGCGCGAATGGCAGGGCGAAGTATCCGGCCTGGTGGTGACGCGCTACGAGCATGGGGCAAACTGCAAAAAGATCGAAGTAGTGGAAGCCGCGCACCCGGTGCCAGATGACGCCGGTGAGCGGGTCGCCCGCCGCGTGCTGGAGCTGGTCAGTAATCTCAACGAAGAGGATAAGGTGATCTTCCTCCTGTCCGGTGGCGGCTCTTCCCTGCTCGCCCTGCCGGCCGAAGGCATCAGCCTGAAAGACAAACAAGCAGTGAACAAAGCCCTGCTGAAATCCGGCGCCTCGATTGGCGAAATGAACTGCGTGCGCAAGCACCTTTCCGCGATCAAGGGTGGTCGCCTGGCCAAAGCCAGCTGGCCGGCCAGCGTTTATACCTACGCGATTTCCGATGTACCGGGCGATGAAGCCACGGTGATTGCCTCCGGCCCAACTGTGGCTGACCCGACCACCTCGGCTGAAGCGCTGGCGATCCTTGCCCGCTATAGCATCGAGATCCCGGCCAACGTGCGCGCCTGGCTGCAGAACCCAGCCTCGGAAACCGTCAAACCGGGCGACCCGTGCCTGGCGCGCAGCCACTTCCAGCTGATCGCCCGCCCGCAGCAATCCCTCGACGCTGCCGCCGCCAAGGCGCGCGCCGCCGGTTTGCCGACGCTGATCCTCGGTGATCTGGAAGGCGAATCGCGGGAAGTCGCCAAGGTGCACGCCGGTATTGCCAAACAGGTGCGTCTGCATGGTCAGCCGATCAAAGCGCCCTGCGTGATTCTTTCCGGCGGTGAAACCACCGTGACCGTGCGCGGCAATGGCCGTGGCGGGCGCAACGCCGAATTCCTCCTGAGCCTGACCGACAGCCTCAAAGGCCTGCCCGGTGTGTATGCCCTGGCTGGCGATACCGACGGCATCGACGGCTCGGAAGACAACGCCGGGGCCCTTATGACTCCCGACAGCTATGCCCGCGCTGCGGCGCTGGGGCTGAGCAGCAGCGACGAGCTGGATAACAACAACGGCTACGGCTACTTCGCCGCCCTCGATCAACTGATCGTCACCGGGCCGACGCGTACCAACGTCAACGATTTTCGCGCCATTCTGATTTTAGGGTCTGTTGACGTTTCGCTCGCGGCCGCGCCGGAGCCAGTTTTTGCGCGGGGCAAGGCATGAGGAGAGAAGTTTGGCCATTCCAAATGAACGACGAATAACGCAGTACCGCGCAAAAACTGGCCCGGCCCTCCGGGTTGCGCGGCAAATGACGCCATGCGGCGTTGCGGGACTTGGCAAGGGAACAACCATTGCCTGCGTCCCGCGCCTTGCCTGGCGTCATTTGGCGCAGCAACGCGGCTCGCGCCGAAACGTCAACAGACCCTAGAGACCCCTGCCAAATGAACGCCGACAAGAAAGTAAAAATCCTCGCCACCCTTGGCCCAGCGATCAAAACCATCGACGACATCCGCCAGCTGGTGGAGGCTGGGGTCAACCTGTTCCGCCTCAACTTCAGCCACGGTGAACACGCCGACCACGCCCAACGCTTCGACTGGGTACGTGAAGTCGAGCAGCAGCTGAACACCCCGATCGGCATCCTGATGGACCTGCAAGGGCCGAAGCTGCGCGTCGGCCGTTTTGCCGAGGGCAAGGTCAACCTGCAACGCGGCCAGACCCTGCGCCTGGATCTGGACAGCACCCCGGGCGACGTTAATCGGGTCAACCTGCCCCACCCGGAAATCATCGAAGCGCTGCAGCCGGGCATGAGCCTGCTGCTCGACGATGGTCGCCTGCGCCTGCAGGTCACCGCCAAGCACAGCGATGCAGTGATCACCGAAGTGATTGCCGGTGGCGAGCTGTCCGACCGCAAAGGCGTCAACGTGCCGGAAGCTGTGCTGCAACTGAGCCCACTGACCGAGAAGGACCGCCGCGACCTGAGCTTTGGTCTGGAGTTGGGCGTGGACTGGGTGGCGCTGTCGTTTGTGCAGCGCCCGGAAGACATTATCGAAGCCCGCCAGCTGATCGGTGATCGCGCCTTCCTGATGGCCAAGATCGAGAAGCCGTCTGCGGTGATTCACCTGGAAGAAATCACCAAGCTATGCGACGCGATCATGGTCGCCCGTGGCGACCTGGGCGTGGAAGTGCCGGCCGAGAACGTGCCGCGAATCCAGCGCGACATCATCCGTACCTGCCGCCAGCTCGGTAAGCCGGTGGTGGTGGCCACGCAGATGCTCGAATCCATGCGCTTCTCCCCTGCGCCAACCCGCGCCGAAGTTACCGACGTGGCCAACGCCGTGGCCGAAGGCGCCGATGCGGTGATGCTCTCGGCGGAAACCGCCTCCGGCGACTACCCGCTGGAAGCCGTGCAGATGATGAGCAAGATCATTCGCCAGGTGGAAAACGGCCCGGACTTCCAGGCTCAGCTGGATGTCAGCCGGCCGCAGGCCGAAGCCACTGCCTCGGATGCGATCAGCTGCGCGATCCGTCGCATCAGCACCATCCTGCCGGTAGCCGTGCTGGTCAACTACACCGAGTCGGGCAACTCCAGCCTGCGTGCCTCGCGCGAGCGGCCGAAAGCGCCGATCTTGAGCCTGACGCCGAGCCTAGATACCGCGCGACGTCTGAGCGTGGCCTGGGGCGTGTACTCGGTGGTCAACGAGCGCCTGCACAAGGTTGAGGAAGTCACCCGCACCGCCCTGGAAACCGCTCGCTCGGCTGGGCTGGCGAAAACCGGCGATACCGTGGTGATTACTGCCGGCGAGCCGTTCGGTCAGCCTGGCAGTACCAACAGCCTGCGGATTGAAATCCTGCACTAAACAGCTACAGCCTCGTAGGGTGGATGACGCTTCACCCATCCACCAACCGCAAAGGTGGAGGAAAAAGCGCCATCCACCCTACAGCACTATCCCACGCTGGCTTTGCCAGTTTGAAGGCACTCACTGTTCCCGCGGTGGGTGCCTCTTTTTATTCCCGCACTGGTGATTGTTATCTGTATGTCGCCATTACCGCTCCCCACCCACGCCTTGCAGGGCTTTCGCGCCCTGCTTAACGGCTTTAGCCAGATCTTTCTACAAGCCCATCCCGGCTGCGGCCTGCTGGTGCTGCTGGCCATTGCCATTGGCGCACCGCAACTGCTCGGCGGTGCCCTGCTTGGTTGTCTGAGCAGCACGCTGACCGCGCAACGCCGTGGTTATGCCAAAGCCGATATCGATCTCGGCTTATATGGCTACAACGGGGTGCTGCTGGGCATGCTGATCAGCCTGCAATTTGCCTGGTCGGCGTTGCTGCCGCTGCTGATCATCGTCAGCGCCGGGGCTTCCAGCCTGTTGCTGGCGGCCTGGATGCAGCGCATGCGCAAGCGTCAGTGGCTGCCCGCCTTTACCTTCCCCTTTGTCGGTTTGAGTTGGTTGCTGTTGTGGCTGGCACCCGCTCTGCAGCTAGAGTTCCAGCCGGCCGTGCCTAGCCATGCGCAGCCGCTCGACTGGTGGGCCAGCCTGATCGCCATGGCGCGCGGGTTGGGTCAGGTGATTTTTCTCGATCAGCCGTTGGCTGGCGTTTGCCTGCTGCTTGGCCTGTTGCTGGCTGACTGGCGCGCTGCCTACTGGGCGCTGCTCGGTTCCACTGGCGGCCTGGCTCTGGCGCTGTATCAGGGCTTGCCGCAGCACAGCGCGCTCACCGGCCTATATGGCTATAACGCCGCGCTGGCGGCTATCGCTCTCAGCCAGGTGCATCGCCGCCCCTGGTTACCGGCCCTCGGTATCGCCCTAGCGCTGGTGCTGCAACCGGGCTTTAGCGCCCTAGGCCTACCGGCGCTAACCATGCCGTTTATCCTCACCTGCTGGCTGATCAGCGCCACCCAGCGTCTGCTGCGCAAAGCGGCGGCAGACTGCACGCCGCTGCCGCCTAATAAGGTCAAAGGCTTGCATCATCGGGATAAAACTTCCTAGGCTGCCTGCCTGTTCGCGTTATCGGCGAACACCGCATACGGAGCAGCCAGAACACCATGGACACGCGGCAGAACCTGTACAGCATCATCTTCCACACCGACACACCAGCCGGGCAGCGCTTCGACCGCTACCTGCTGCTGACCATCATGGCCAGTCTGGTGGTGGTGATGCTCGATAGCATCGACAGTATTCACAGCCAGTACGCTGGGCTGCTGGCCGGTATTGAGTGGGGCTTTACCGCGCTGTTTGCCATCGAATACGTGGTGCGCCTGTACTGCTCGCCAAAACCGCTGCGCTACGCTTTCAGCTTCTTCGGCCTGATTGACCTGCTGGCGATCCTGCCGGGCATCCTCGCCCTGTTCTACGCCGACGCGCAGTACCTGCTGATCATCCGGGTGATTCGCATGCTGCGGATCTTTCGCGTGCTCAAGCTCAGCCCCTACCTGCGCCAAGCCAACTTTCTGCTGACCGCGCTGCGCGGCAGCAAGCAGAAGATCATCGTGTTTTTCGCCTGCATCGCCATCCTGGTGACGGTGTTCGGCACCCTGATGTACGTGATCGAAGGCCCGGCGCACGGCTTTACCAGCATTCCCAAAGGCATCTACTGGGCCGTGGTGACCCTGACCACCGTCGGTTTCGGCGATATCGTCCCGCAAACCCCGCTGGGCCAGGCACTGTCGACCCTGGTGATGATCACCGGTTACTCGATCATCGCCGTGCCCACCGGCATCTTTACCGCCGAACTGGCCAACGCCATGCGCGGCGGCGAGCAGCTGACTCATGATTGCCCAAGCTGCGCCAAAAGCAGCCACGAACACGGCGCGGCCTTTTGCACCCGCTGCGGTAACCCGCTGTTTCCACGGCAAACCGACAAAAGCTAAGTAAGCTTTCCGCCACAAAAAAACCGCAGCAAGCTGCGGTTTTTTATGTGATCAAGGTTAGCCTCAACCGCGTTCGATGGGCGTCGAGGTCAGCTCAAACGGGCTGTTGCTGCGGCGCTGGTTACGGTCTTCGCGTGGCGTGGCGCCGAAAAAGTTGCGGTAGGCGCTGGAGAAATGCGGGCCGGAGGAGAAGCCGCAGGACAGGCCGATCTGGATGATCGATTTGCTGGTTTGCATCAGCAACTGGCGGGCTTTATTCAGGCGCAGTTCCAGGTAGTACTGGCTGGGGACGCGGTTGAGGTACTGCTTGAAGATGCGTTCCAGCTGACGCCGCGATACGCAGACGTGCTGAGCAATTTCGTCGGTGGTCAGCGGCTCTTCGATATTGGCTTCCATCAGCAGCACGGCCTGAGTCAGCTTGGGGTGGCTGGACCCCAGACGATTCTGCAGTGGGATACGCTGGCGTTCGCCGCCTTCGCGGATGCGTTCGACTACCAGCTCTTCACTTACGGCACCGGCCAGCTCGGCGCCATGATCACGGGCGAGCAAGGCCAGCAACAGGTCGAGCACGGCCAGGCCGCCACAGGCGCTCAGGCGGTCGCGATCCCAATCAAACAGATGGCTGGTGGCGATGACCTTGGGGAAGCGCTCAGTAAAATCATCCTGCCAGCGCCAGTGCACCGAAGCGCGGTAGCCATCGAGCAAACCGAGTTGCGCCAGCGGATAGACCCCGGCGGCAATCGCGCCAATCACGCAGCCGCCACGCACCAGTTGCTTGAGCGCGCCGGAGAGCGCCGCAGGCATCGGCCCTGGCGGCTCGTCGGCGAGTAGAAAGAGCTTCTGGCAGCCTTCCAGCTTGCCCACCCAGGATTCCCCCGGCAGCCGCCATGCACCTTCAAGCGGCGCTTCGGCCTGCAAGAACACCAGCTCGTAGACCACCTCGGGGTGAACGCGCTGGGCAACGCGCAGCGCTTCTTCCGCCAAGGCCAGGGTCAGGGGCTTGGTGGTGGGCCAAAGCAGGAAGCCAATTCGGTGGGCATTCATGGGGGGCAGTTTAGGCTCTGTTGGCGATTATGGGCATAGCGCGGGTGCGTGCAGATGTTGCCGCTGGTTACTTGAGACTGCCAGAGAGGAACTGCTGCAAACGTTCGGATTGCGGGTTAGCCAACACTTCTTTCGGGCAGCCGCGCTCTTCCACCACACCTTTGTGGAGGAACACCAGCTGGTTGGACACTTCACGGGCAAAGCCCATTTCGTGGGTGACCACGACCATGGTGCGGCCTTCCTGAGCCAGGTCCTGCATGACTTTCAGCACTTCACCGACCAGCTCGGGGTCCAGCGCCGAGGTCGGTTCGTCAAACAGCATCACCTCAGGTTCCATGGCCAGGGCGCGGGCAATCGCCACACGCTGCTGCTCGCCGCCGGACATGTGCGCGGGGTAGGCATCTTTACGATGGGCCACGCCGACTTTGTTCAGGTAATGCTCGGCCTTTTCCAGCGCTTCTTTCTTGCTCATGCCGAGCACATGCACCGGGGCTTCCATGACGTTTTCCAGGGCGCTCATATGCGACCACAGGTTGAAGTGCTGAAACACCATGGACAGGCGCGAACGCATGCTCTGCAGCTGCTTGGGATCAGCGGCTTTCAGGCCACCG
>NZ_JAUYGD010000056.1 GCF_030690725.1 Pseudomonas sp.
CCGCACGTCAACGTTGGCACTATCGGTCACGTTGACCACGGTAAAACCACTCTGACCGCTGCTCTGACCCGCGTCTGCTCCGAAGTATTCGGTTCGGCCAAGGTTGACTTCGACAAGATCGACAGCGCCCCAGAAGAAAAAGCTCGCGGTATCACCATCAACACCGCTCACGTTGAATACGATTCGGCCGTGCGTCACTACGCACACGTTGACTGCCCAGGTCACGCCGACTACGTAAAAAACATGATCACCGGTGCTGCGCAGATGGACGGCGCTATCCTGGTCTGCTCCGCTGCTGACGGCCCGATGCCGCAGACTCGCGAGCACATCCTGCTGTCCCGTCAGGTAGGTGTTCCGTACATCGTGGTCTTCCTGAACAAGGCTGACATGGTTGACGACGCCGAGCTGCTGGAGCTGGTGGAAATGGAAGTGCGTGACCTGCTCAGCACTTACGATTTCCCAGGCGACGACACTCCGATCATCATCGGTTCCGCTCTGATGGCTCTGAACGGTCAAGACGACAACGAGATGGGCACCACTGCCGTCAAGAAGTTGGTTGAGACTCTGGACAGCTACATCCCTGAGCCAGTGCGTGCCATCGACAAGCCGTTCCTGATGCCAATCGAAGACGTATTCTCGATCTCCGGTCGTGGCACCGTGGTAACTGGCCGTATCGAGCGCGGTATCGTCAAGATCCAGGAAGAAATCGAGATCGTTGGTCTGCGTGATACCACCAAGACCACCTGTACCGGTGTTGAGATGTTCCGCAAGTTGCTCGACGAAGGTCGTGCTGGTGAGAACTGCGGCGTTCTGCTGCGTGGCACCAAGCGTGACGACGTAGAGCGTGGTCAGGTTCTGGTCAAGCCAGGCTCGGTTAAGCCGCACACCACCTTCACTGCAGAAGTGTATGTGTTGAGCAAAGAAGAAGGCGGTCGTCACACTCCGTTCTTCAAAGGCTACCGTCCTCAGTTCTACTTCCGTACTACTGACGTAACTGGTAACTGCGAACTGCCGGAAGGCGTTGAGATGGTAATGCCAGGTGACAACATCCAGATGACTGTCACTCTGATCAAGACCATCGCAATGGAAGA
>NZ_JAUYGD010000060.1 GCF_030690725.1 Pseudomonas sp.
CGTAGCCTGGATAAGCCTTGGCGCAATCCGGTTAGCGGTCTCCCGGATTGCGCTGGCGCTTATTCGGGCTACGGTCGTGGTCGGTAGATTCGTAGCCTGGATAAGCCTTGGCGCAATCCGGGTAGCGGTCTCCCGGATTGCGCTGGTGCTTATTCGGGCTACGGTCGGTGCTGGCCGGCGATGTGCATCAAACCGCTGTGCCGGTTACCCCAGCTTGAACACCTTGAGCAGGAAGGCGTACTCCAACGCCACGTCCCTGAGCGCCTGGTAGCGTCCGCTCATGCCGCCGTGGCCGGCGTCGAGGTCGGTCTTGAGCAGCAGCAGCTTGCTGTCGGTCTTGTGCGCGCGCAGCTTGGCCACCCACTTGGCCGCCTCCCAATATTGCACGCGGCTGTCGTTGTAGCCGGCCACGGCGAGGATCGCCGGGTAGGCCTGGGCCTTGACGTTCTCGTAGGGGGCGTAGCCTTTGATCCGCTCGAACACCTCGGGCTGGTGCGGGTCGCCCCATTCGTCGTATTCGGTGACGGTCAGCGGCAGGTCGGGGTTCTGCATGGTGTTGAGCACGTCGACGAAGGGCACTTCGGCGATGGCGGCGGCGAACAGCTCCGGGCGCTGGTTGAGCACCGCGCCGATCAGCAGGCCGCCGGCGCTGCCGCCGCTGATGGCGAGCTGGTCCGGGCGGGTGTAGCCGCTGGCGATCAGGTGCTCGGCGCAGGCGATAAAGTCATCGAAGCTGTTGTGCTTGTGCTCCAGCTTGCCGGCGCGGTACCAGGCTTCGCCCAGCTCGCCGCCGCCGCGCACATGGGCGATGGCGAAGACGAAGCCGCGCTCGAGCAAGCTCAGGCGCGCGTGGGAGAACCAGGGGTCGAGGCTTTCGCCGTAGGCGCCGTAGCCATAGAGGTAGAGCGGGGCGGCCTGACCAAGCACTTCACGCCTAGCCACCAGGCTGATGGGCACCTGGGTGCCGTCAGCTGCGGTGGCCCAGAGACGTTGGCTGACATAATCGTCGGCGTCGAACGGGCCCAGCACCGGGGTTTCCTTGAGCACCTGCTGGGCGCCGTCGGCGAGGGTCAGTTGGCGGATCTGCGCCGGACGGTTGAGCGCCTCGTAGCGCAGGCGGATCACCGGGCTGGCGAACTCCAGGCTGTCCTGCACGTACAGGCTGTAGGCCGCATCGGGCAGCTGCACCCGGTAGGCTTGCCGGCCCTGGGCATGCACCTCGATGATCGGCAGGCCGCCCTCGCGCAGGCTGAGGACCAGCGCGCTGTCGTTCAGGCTCACGCCTTCGAGCATCACCTGCGGGTCATGGCCGCGCAGTTCGCTCCAGCGCTCGCGGGTCGGGGCGTCGTCTCCTTTCACGCAGTACAGGGCGAAGTTGATCCCGCTCTGGTTGCTGCGGATCAGCCAGGCCCAGTCGCCATCGACCTTGCCGTGGTCGACGTAATACTCGTGGCCTTCCTCGCGCGGCGCCAGGCAGCTGAACGCGGCCTCCGGCGTATCGGCGTCCAGCACCCAGGCTTCGCTGGTGGTCTTGCTGTTGAGCAGCAGCACCAGTTGGCGCTCGGAACTGGCGCGGTAGCAGTTGAGGAAGAAGCGCCCGTCGGCCTCGTGGAACACCAGTTCGGCCGCATCGCTGCCGAGGCGATGGCGGTACAGCTTGTGCGGGCGATGGCAGTCGTCCAGCTCGCCGAAGAACAGGGTCTGGCTGTCGTTGGCCCAGGTCATGCTGCCGTCGCAGTCGGCGAACGGCAGCTCGCTGATCGCGCCGGTGCTCAGCTCCTTGACGAACAGCTGGTAAACCTCGTCGCCGCTGGTGTCCAGGCTGTAGGCCAGGCGCTGGTGATCCTGGCTGACGCTGAAGCTGCCGAGTGAGAGAAAACCGCCGTCCGCCAGGGCGTTGGGGTCGAGTAGCAGCTGCTCGGCGCCTTCATCGACATCGAGCGAAGCGTCGGCCGGGCGCGGGCAGCGGTAGTAACGTGGGTATTCGTCGCCGGCGGTGGTGCGCTGGTAGTACAGCCAGGGGCCCCAGGGTGAAGGCAGCGACAGGTCGGTCTCGCGGATACGCCCCTTGATCTCCAGGAACAGCGCCTCGCGCAGCTCGCGTTGCTCGGCCAGTTCGGACTCCAGGTAGGCGTTCTCCGCCTTGAGGTACTCGAGCACCTCCTCGGTGTCGCGCTTCTCCAGCCAGCTGTATGGGTCGGCAGCGTTCTCGGTGCGGGCGATGGGGGCGAGGGACATCTGGTAACTCCAATTCTGTACGGTCGGCAGTCGGACCACGGAAAAGTCGTTATCATAAGCCGCACTGCGTCAGCAGGCCGTTGAAAATTGCAGCCATCACTCGCTGCGCTTAGCAACGGCCCAGCCCCGTCATGTTCAGAGATCCGCGCTTTATGACCGAGAACGACTATTTACTTGCCTGGAGCGTCTATGCCGTCGCCGCCCTGGGTTGCCTGCTGGTGTGGTTCCGCATTACCCGCGGGATGTGGCGTTACCTGCGCGAGCCCCTGCGCGTGCTGGCCGCCGTGCTGTTATTCAGCCCGACCGCCGTCGACCCGGGCAATGAAGCGGTGCTCGCTCCGGCGATCGCCATCACCGCGCTGGATCTGCTGTTGGATGTAGGCTCCAGCGTCTGGCGCGCAGTGGCCGATCTGGCCATGTACGGTCTGTTCGCCTTCGCCCTGTATGTGCTGTTCGTGGCCTTACGTTGGCCCCTGGAACGCTGGTGGAAGGCCCGGCATGGCGCGCAAGCGGAAGCGGACGACGACAACGCGCCGACCCTGCGCGAGATCATGCAGCGCGAAAGTGACGACGCTGAATATGGCCATTATGGGCAGACAGGCGATCGCCGCATGCGCGTCGAACCGCGGCTTTGAAACCTGGAGCAATCCGCAATCCGTAGGGTGTCGCCGGAGGCAGTGCACCATTGATTCGGTGGCGTGGCACAAAAGCTGGCGGGCTGTCGCTGCGCTCCGAGGCCGCCCTACGGTATGGAGTAATCCCCGATCCGTAGGGTGTCACTCGCCGCAGGCAGTGCACCATGGTTGCCCGCCGCGGCACAATCCTGGCGGGTTGTTGCTGCGCTCCGAAGCCGCCCTACCCGCAGGCAGTGCACCATTGGCCGCTCGTCGCTACACAGAAGCTGGCGGGTTGTCGCCTCGACGTGGGAGCGATCAACGCCGCGCAGAACATGCGGTGCTGCCGCACATCGCCTGGGCGGCTAAGCCATCTGGTTCTGGAGTCGTTCTCGCGTCGCTGCTCGATATTTTCACAACCCCTGAGTCGAGAGTTTTAACCATGTGTGAATTGCTCGGCATGAGCGCCAATGTGCCCACCGACATCGTCTTCAGCTTCACCGGATTGATGCGTCGCGGCGGCGGCACCGGGCCGCATCGCGATGGTTGGGGGATCGGCTTCTATGAAGGACGCGGCCTGCGCCTGTTCCAGGAGCCGCGCGCCAGCAGCGAGTCGGAAGTGGCGCAACTGGTGCAGCGTTATCCGATCAAGAGCGAAGTGGTGATCGGCCATATCCGCCAGGCCAACGTCGGCAAGGTCTGCCTGGCCAATACTCATCCGTTCGTGCGCGAGCTGTGGGGGCGTAACTGGTGTTTCGCCCACAACGGCCAGTTGGCGGGGTTTGTCCCGGCGCCGAGCTTCTATCGGCCGGTGGGTGACACCGACAGCGAGGCGGCTTTTTGCGACCTGCTCAACGGTCTGCGCCAGGCCTTTCCGGAACCGGTGGCGGTCGAGCTGTTCCTGCCCAGCCTGGTCGCCGCCTGTGCGACCTATCGCCAACACGGCGTATTCAACTGCCTGCTCAGCGATGGCGACTGGTTATTCAGCTTCTGTTCGACCAAGCTGGCGCACATCACCCGCCGCGCGCCCTTCGGCCCGGCGCAATTGAAGGACGCCGATGTGCGGGTGGATTTCCAGGCCGAGACCACCGCCAACGATGTGGTGACAGTGCTGGCCACCGAGCCCTTGACCGATAACGAGCGCTGGAACCTGTATCGCCCGGGCGAATGGCGGTTGTGGCGGGGCGGCGAGTGCGTGGCCCATGGCTTGACCGAGTGAACGGCGGGTAACTTGCAATCTCTCAGGAGGAGGGGCGATGTTCAGAAGCTATCTACGCTTGGCGCTGTTTGCCTTGGGCCTGTTGGTCGGCGTGCAGGTGCCGGGGTTTATCGAGGATTACAGCAAGCGTGTCGAAGCGCACCGACTGGAATCCGAGCAGGGCTTGACGGGTTTTCGCGACACCGCCAGGCGCTTTTTCAACAGCGATCTGCAGGCGTTGGTGGCCCACTATCAGGCCAGTAACGACCCGGTGATGCGCAGCGACGCGCAGAGCGTGGGCTATCTGGTCGATCGCGCGAGTTTCCTCGAGCTGGAATGGCAGGCCATGCAACGGCCGTGGTACGGCCAGGTCTGGCACCTGGCGACGGCCGCGGACCGCGAATTGATGGACGAAACCTACAGCGCCTACCGCTACCAGGTGCTGCTGGCGCCGCAAGCCATCGCCTGGGGTCTGGTGTGTGCCTTGCTGCTGGCCTGGCTGGTGGAAAGCCTGTTGCTGCTGATCGGCATGCTGCTCGGCGGCGGCCGCAGCCAGAAGGCGCAGCCGAGGGATTGGCGTTAGGTGCTGAGCCAGCGCCGCAACTCGCAATCCGTAGGCCGTGCACCGTGGGTTTGGCGGTGCGCCAAAAAGCTGGCGGGTTGTCGCTGCGCTCCGAAGCCGCCCTACGATTCGTAGCCATCCCTCGACCTGAGGCAATCCGCAATCCGTAGGGTGTCACTCGCCGTAGGCAGTGCACCATTGGTTAATCGGTGCGACGCAAAGCTGGCGGGCTGTCGCTGCGCTCCGAGGCCGCCCTACGATCTGGAGCAATCCCCGATCCGTAGGGTGTCACTCGCCGTAGGCAGTGCACCATTGGTTAATCGGTGCGACGCAAAGCTGGCGGGCTGTCGCTGCGCTCCGAGGCCGCCCTACGGTCTGGAGCAATCCGCAATCCGTAGGGTGTCACTCGCCGCAGGCAGTGCACCGTGGTTAATCGGAGCGACGCAAAGCTGGCGGGCTGTCGCTGCGCTCCGAACGGATCGCCGCCCGGGCCGCCCTACGGGCCGAATAGACCGGCCTGTGCCTGCATCTTGAACCGCCCGCGCTACTTGGACAGGAACTTCATGCCATCTTCCAATCCCTGCAGCGTCAGCGGGTACATCTTGTCTTCCAGCAGTTCGCGCATGAGGTTGGTCGAGGCGGTGTAGCTCCAGGCGTCCTTGGGGTAGGGGTTGATCCAGATGAGCTTCTTGTACTTCTCCATGAATCGCTTGATCCACACGTAGCCCGGTTCCTCGTTCCAGTGCTCGACGCTGCCGCCGGCCTGGGTGATCTCGTAGGGCGCCATGGCTGCGTCGCCGACGAACACCACCTTGTAGTCGGCGCCGTACTTGTTCAGCAGGTCCTGGGTGGAGAAACGCTCGGAGCTGCGGCGCAGGTTGTTCTTCCACACCGATTCGTACACGCAGTTGTGAAAGTAGAAATACTCCATGTGCTTGAACTCGGTCTTGCAGGCGCTGAACAGCTCCTCGCAGACCTTGACGTGGGCATCCATCGAGCCGCCGATGTCGAACAGGATCAGCAGCTTGACCGTGTTGCGCCGCTCCGGGCGCATCTGGATATTCAGCAGGCCGCCGTCCTTGGCGGTGTGGTCGATGGTGCCGTCCAGATCCAGCTCGTCCTGGGCGCCCTGGCGGGCGAACTTGCGCAGGCGGCGCAGGGCGATCTTGATATTGCGCGTGCCCAGTTCGACCTGGTCGTCGAGGTTCTTGTACTCGCGCTGATCCCAGACCTTGACCGCCTTGCCCTGGCGCTGGCCGGCGTCGCCGACGCGGATGCCTTCCGGGTTGAAACCACCTGAACCGAATGGGCTGGTGCCGCCGGTGCCAATCCACTTGTTGCCGCCTGCGTGGCGTTCCTTCTGCTCTTCCAGGCGCTTCTTGAATTCCTCGATCAGCTTGTCCAGGCCGCCGAGGGACTCGATCTTGGCGCGCTCCTCGTCGCTCAGCGAACGCTCGAATTCCTTGCGCAGCCACTCATCGGGGATCAAGGCCTCGATGTGCTGGTTGAGGTTTTCCAGGCCCTTGAAGTAGGCGCCGAACGCGCGGTCGAATTTGTCGAAATGGCGTTCGTCCTTGACCAGGATCGCGCGAGCGAGATAGTAAAACTCGTCCATGTCGGCGAACACCACGTTGTGCTTCAACGCGTTGATCAGGTCGAGCAGCTCGCGTACCGATACCGGCACCTTGGCTGCGCGCATTTCATTGAACAGGTTGAGCAGCATGGCTGCGCCCTCGTGAATTCGTTTGAGTGCGGCGCTTAAGAGCGCCGCTCCAATGGCAGGCCATCGTTGATGGCGTACCAGTAGGCCTTCGATTCCGGAAAAATATGCTTCTGCGCGATTTCACCCACTGGCGTATCCAGCGTGCCCAGCGCGACTGAAAGCCAGTTCGGGTGGGGCTGTTCGCTGTACCACTGCAGGGTCGAGCCACAGTGCTTGCAAAAAGTCCGCGTCACGCCCGGCGAGGACTGGTAGATGCCCAATGATTCCTCGCCTTGGGTGAAGTGGAAGTCCTTGCGCGGCACGTTGCCGTAAGTGGCGAATGCCGCGCCATGGGCTTTACGGCACATCGAACAATGGCAATGAGTCGCCGACTCGATAGGTGCATCGATGCGGTATTTCACTGCAGCGCAAAGGCAACTGCCGCTGTGCATGGATTCGCCTCCCGGTCGGCAGCCGAGTCTTAGCGACTGGCGCGGCGGCTCATAAAGGCCAGGCGCTCAAGCAGCTGTACATCCTGCTCGTTCTTCACCAGGGCACCGGCCAGGGGCGGGATGGCCTTGGTGGGGTCGCGCTCGCGCAGCACGGCTTCGCCGATATTGTCGGCCATCAACAGCTTGAGCCAGTCGACCAGTTCGCTGGTGGACGGCTTCTTCTTCAGGCCCGGGACCTTGCGCACGTCGAAGAACACATCCAGCGCTTCGGCCACCAGGTCTTTCTTGATGTTGGGGTAGTGCACATCGACGATCTTCTGCAGGGTCGCGCGATCGGGGAAGGCGATGTAGTGGAAGAAGCAGCGACGCAGGAAGGCGTCCGGCAGTTCCTTCTCGTTGTTCGAGGTGATGATGATGATCGGGCGTTTTTTCGCCTTGATCGTCTCGTTGGTCTCGTAAACGTAGAACTCCATCTTGTCGAGTTCTTGCAGCAGGTCGTTGGGGAACTCGATGTCGGCTTTGTCGATCTCGTCGATCAGCAGGATCACCCGCTCTTCGGCCTCGAAGGCCTCCCACAGCTTGCCTTTCTTGATGTAGTTGCGCACGTCGTGGACTTTGTCCGAATCCAGCTGCGAATCGCGCAGGCGGCTGACCGCGTCGTACTCGTACAGACCCTGGTGGGCCTTGGTGGTGGATTTGATGTGCCAGGTGATCAGGCGCGCGCCAAAGGATTCGGCCAGTTGTTCGGCCAGCATGGTTTTACCGGTACCCGGCTCACCCTTGACCAGCAACGGGCGCTCCAGGGTGATGGCGGCATTGACCGCGAGCTTGAGGTCGTCGGTGGCGACGTAGGACTGGGTGCCTTCGAACTTCATCGGTAAATCCTCGAACGGTAACGCGCAGGGCCATACCCGCGGGTTCAGTATTTGAAAAACAGACTATAACGCGCAGCCCCGGTGACTGTGAACGTAGACGGGCCATTCAGTCACTGAATGGCGGGTCACTTGTCTGCTGTCACGGTTGCTGGCTGTCAAAACGGCTGTCGAAGGCGCGCACGAAGGCGTTGCGCAGAATCGCCTTGAAGGCCTGCCAGCGGCTGACGTCATAGGCGTTGAGGTCGCCGTCGATGTTCACCCGGGTGGCGAACTGGTCTTTACGCTGGTTTTTCAGCAGCCAGCTGCTGCCGCCGACCAGGGCTTCCCAGGCGCCGCTGAGCAGGTTTTTGTCCTTGGCCACGACATCCTGCTGCCAGTCGAAGATTTGCATATCGCGCAGCAGCGGTTTGGCATAACCCTTGAGCTTGCCCTGGCGGGCATCCAGCTCCATGACGAAGTCGCCCTGGCCGGCGGCAAAGTCGAAATCGGCATAGGCGCGGGTAAAGCTGTTGAGCTGCTTGAGCTGGATATCGGTGATGCGCAGGCGCAGATCGAAGTCATCCAGTTGGCTGAGCGGGTCGAAGTTGGCGCTGGCTTGTACAGGGGCCTGCTCGAATACCTTGGCGGTGGCTTGCAGGCTGGCCGGACGCGGATTGTCCGCGACGCTGACGTTGCTCAGGTTGAGGATGCTGCCATTGATCTTGCTGGCCTGCAGGTCGACCGGCGGCTTGGCGGTGAAGTTGCGGAAGGCCAGGGTGCCATCAATCACGCGGATTTCGTTTATATGGATCGGCAGCAGGCCCCTGAGTTGGGCGCGCCAGTCGACGCCTTCACCGGTCTGCGAGTTGGCGGCGTTGCTACCGTCGACAAAGGTCAGCTGCGGCCGCCCGAAGGCGACTTCGGCGACTACCGCGCGGGTTTCCCACAGCGCCCGCCAACTGATAGCCAAGTCGATGGCTGGCGCTTCGAGCAATGGCACCGGCACCTTGCCATTGAGTTTGACGATATTCAGGCCGTTGATCCGATAGGCCCCGCGCCACAGCGCCAGGTCGATATCGCTGATCTGCCCGCGGTAATCGCCCATATTGGCCAGCCGGTCATTCAGGTAATCGCGCAGCAGCCAGGGCAGGGCGATATGCAGGGCCAGCAGGGCAATGGCCAGGGTGAGGAGTGTCCAGAGGGGGATGTGGTAGCGCTTCTTCATATAGAAACAGACTTATCCAATAACAATAGGTTTCCTGCCTGGCTGTGCGCATGGCTGGACTGCTGCCCAAACGAGCCTTAGGCTTGGGAGCTTACTCGGCAACGCATGAAAAAGGACCTCGCCATGAGCCGCATCTTCGCAGACAACGCACAAGCCATCGGCAACACCCCGCTGGTTCGCATCAACCGCTTGGGCCCGGCTGGGGTGACCATCCTGGCCAAGATCGAAGGACGCAACCCAGCCTATTCGGTGAAGTGCCGCATTGGCGCCAGCATGGTCTGGGATGCCGAAGAGCGCGGCGTGCTCAAGCCGGGCATGACCATTGTCGAGCCAACCTCGGGCAATACCGGCATCGGTCTGGCCTTTGTTGCCGCCGCGCGCGGCTACAAGCTGTTGCTGACCATGCCGGCTTCAATGAGCCTGGAGCGGCGCAAGGTGCTCAAGGCCCTGGGCGCAGAACTGGTGCTGACCGAGCCGGCCAAGGGCATGAAGGGCGCCATCGAGAAGGCTGCGGAAATCGCCGCCTCTGACAGCGCTACTTACTTTATGCCGCAGCAGTTCAACAACCCGGCCAACCCAGCGATCCATGAAAAGACCACAGGCCCGGAAATCTGGAACGACACCGAAGGCGCGATTGATGTGCTGGTCGCCGGCGTCGGCACCGGCGGTACCATCACCGGTATTTCGCGCTATATCAAAAAGACCCAGGGCAAGCCGATCCTCTCGGTAGCGGTCGAGCCGATCAGCTCGCCCGTCATCACTCAGACCATTGCCGGTGATGAAGTCAAACCCAGTCCGCATAAGATCCAGGGTATCGGCGCCGGCTTTGTCCCAGGCAACCTGGACCTGGCCATGGTTGACCGGGTTGAACTGGTCACTGACGACGACGCCAAGGCCGTGGCCCTGCGCCTGATGCGCGAAGAAGGCATCCTCTGCGGCATCTCCTGCGGCGCGGCCATGGCGGCTGCCCTGCGCATTGCCGGCGAACCCGGCATGCAGGGCAAAACCATCGTGGTGATCCTGCCGGACTCCGGCGAGCGCTACCTGTCGAGCATGCTGTTCAGCGATATGTTTACCGAGCAGGAATTGCAGCAGTAACCGGCAACAAAATCGGCAGTGTGGGAGGGGCTTTAGCCGCGAAACGGCCGTCTAAAGCTCGCCGCCAAAGCGCCTCCCACGAAAAGAAATGCCGCTCACCTGATAGATGAGCGGCATTTTTATTGGGCGAGCTGTCGGGGTATTACTTAGTTGTCGTAGCCCAGATTCGGCGCCAACCAGCGTTCGCTGACGTTGAGATCCTGCTTTTTCCGTGCGGTGTAGCTTTCTACCTGGTCCTTGTCGATCTTGCCGACGGCGAAGTACTGCGCCTGGGGGTGGGCGAAGTACCAGCCGGATACCGCTGCTGCCGGGAACATGGCGTAGTGTTCGGTGAGGAACACGCCGCTGGCGCCGGCCTTGTTGAATTCGGCCGCCGGGTCGAGCAGGGTGAACAGGGTCTTCTTCTCGGTGTGATCGGGGCAGGCCGGGTAGCCGGGAGCAGGGCGGATGCCTTTGTAGGCTTCCTTGATCAGCTCATCGTTGGAAAGCTGCTCTTCTGGATCGTAACCCCAGTAGTTGGTCCGCACCTCTTTGTGCAGCCACTCGGCGCAGGCTTCGGCCAGACGGTCGGCCAGGGCTTTAACCATGATCGAGTTGTAGTCGTCGCCGGCGTCCTGATAGGCCTTGGCCACTTCCTCGGCGCCGATGCCGGCGGTGGTGATAAAGCCGCCGACGTAGTCGGTAATGCCGCTGTCTTTCGGCGCGACGAAGTCGGCCAGGGAGAAGTTCGGCTTGCCGTCCGGCTTGATGGTCTGCTGACGCAGGTGATGCAGGGTGGCCAGCTTGTCGCCGTTGCCTGAGTAGACATCCAGATCGTCGTCGTTCACCTGGTTGGCTGGCCAGAAGCCGAATACGGCGCGGGCACTGATCAGCTTTTCGTCGATTAGCTTGTTCAGCATTTCCTGGGCGTCGGCATACAGCGCAGTGGCGGCTTCACCGACCACCTCATCGGTCAGGATACGCGGGAACTTGCCGGCCAGGTCCCAGGAGATAAAGAACGGCGTCCAGTCGATATATTCGGCCAGCACCTTGAGGTCGATGTTCTCAAGCACCTTCACACCGGTAAAGCTCGGCACGGTGGGCTGATAGGTCGCCCAGTCGAACTTGGGTTTGTTTTCCACCGACTTGGCGTAGCTCAAACGCTCGGTGCGGGCGCTGCGGTTGGCGGTGCGCTCGCGTACTTCGATGTAGTCCAGGCGGGTGCGTTCGACAAAGTCGGCCTTGAGTTCCTTGGACAGCAACTGAGTGGCCACGCCGACCGCGCGCGAGGCGTCGGTGACGTAGATCACCGCATCGTTCTGGTACTTGGGCTCGATCTTCACCGCGGTGTGGGCTTTCGAGGTGGTGGCGCCGCCGATCATCAGCGGCAGGCTAAAGCCCTGGCGCTGCATTTCGCGGGCGACATGCACCATCTCATCGAGCGACGGGGTGATCAGACCGGACAGGCCGATGATGTCGCACTTCTCGGCTATCGCGGTTTGCAGGATTTTTTCGGCTGGCACCATCACGCCTAGGTCGACAATGTCGTAGCCGTTACAGCCCAAGACCACGCCGACGATATTTTTGCCGATATCGTGCACATCGCCTTTGACCGTGGCCATGAGGATCTTGCCCTTGGCTTCCGGCTTGTCGCCTTTTTCCAGCTCGATAAAGGGGATCAGATGGCCGACCGCCTGCTTCATCACTCGAGCGGATTTCACCACCTGGGGCAGGAACATCTTGCCCGCGCCGAACAGGTCGCCGACCACGTTCATGCCGGCCATCAGCGGGCCTTCGATCACTTCGATGGGCCGCGCGCACTGCTGGCGGCACTCCTCGGTGTCTTCGATGATATGGCTGGTGATGCCCTTGACCAGCGCGTGCTTGAGGCGGTCAACCACGCTCCAGGTGCGCCACTCTTCGGTCTCCGCTTCCTTGACGCTGCCGTCGCCCTTGTAGTTGTCGGCAATCGCCAGCAGGGCGTCGGTGCCCTCGGGCGTGCGGTTGAGGATCACGTCTTCAACTCGGTCGCGCAGTTCTTGGGGAATCTCGTCGTAGATTTCCAGCTGGCCGGCGTTGACGATGCCCATGGTCAGGCCGTTCTGGATCGCGTAGTACAAGAACACCGAGTGAATGGCCTCACGCACCGGGTTGTTACCACGGAAGGAGAACGACACGTTGGACACCCCACCCGAGCTTAGGGCGTGGGGCAGGTGGTCGCGGATATAGGCGCAGGCCTCGATAAAGTCGACCGCGTAGTTATTGTGCTCCTCGATACCGGTGGCCACGGCGAAGATGTTCGGGTCGAAGATGATGTCTTCCGGTGGGAAGCCCACTTCGTTAACCAGAATGTCGTAGCTACGCTGGCAGATTTTGCGTTTGCGCGCGGCGGTGTCGGCCTGGCCAGCTTCGTCGAAGGCCATCACCACCACGGCGGCGCCGTAGCGCTTGCACAGCTTGGCGTGGTGCTTGAACTGCTCGACGCCTTCCTTCATCGAGATCGAGTTGACGATGCCCTTGCCCTGGATGCACTTGAGGCCGGCTTCGATCACTTCCCACTTGGAGGAGTCGATCATGATCGGTACGCGGGAGATATCCGGCTCGCCGGCGATCAGGTTGAGGAATTTGACCATGGCCGCCTGGGAATCGAGCATGCCCTCGTCCATGTTGATGTCGATTACCTGGGCGCCGGCTTCCACCTGCTGCAGGGCGACTTCCAGGGCCTCGGTGTAGTTCTCCTCGCGGATCAGTCGGGCGAACTTGGCCGAGCCGGTGATATTGGTGCGCTCGCCGACGTTGATAAACAGCGAGTTGCGGTCGATGGTAAAGGGCTCCAGGCCCGACAGGCGGCAGGCCTTGGGGATTTCCGGAATGATGCGCGGCGGGTATTTGCTCACCGCTTCGGCAATCGCCTGGATATGCGCCGGCGTGGTGCCGCAGCAGCCGCCGATGATGTTCAAGAAGCCCGAGGCGGCGAACTCTTCAACCACCACGGCCATTTCCGCCGGGGTTTCGTCGTATTCACCGAAGGCGTTCGGCAGGCCAGCGTTGGGGTGCGCCGAGACGTGGGTATCGGCTTTGTTGGCCAGTTCTTCTAGGTACGGGCGCAGGTCACTGGCACCGAGGGCGCAGTTCAGCCCCACGGAAATCGGTTTGGCATGGCGCACCGAGTTCCAGAAGGCTTCGGTGGTCTGCCCGGACAGGGTGCGGCCGGAGGCGTCGGTGATGGTGCCGGAAATCATGATCGGCAGCTCGACGCCGTCGTCTTCGAACACCTGCTGCACGGCGAAGATCGCCGCCTTGGCATTGAGGGTGTCGAAGATGGTTTCGATCAGGATCAGGTCCGCGCCGCCTTCGATCAGGCCGCGGGTGGCTTCCACATAGTTTTCCACCAGCTCGTCGAAGGTGACGTTGCGGTAGCCGGGGTCGTTCACATCCGGGGAAATCGAGCAGGTGCGACTGGTAGGGCCGAGCACGCCTGCCACGAAACGCGGGCGATCCGGGGTTTCCAGGGTCTTGGCATCGGCCACGCTACGGGCCAGACGCGCGCCTTCGACGTTCAGCTCATAGGCCAGGGCCTGCATGCCGTAGTCGGCCTGGGACACCTGGGTGGCGTTGAAGGTATTGGTTTCGAGGATGTCCGCGCCGGCATCCAGGTAGGCCTTCTCGATGGCGCCGATCACGTCAGGGCGGCTCAAGATCAGCAGGTCGTTGTTGCCCTTCACATCGCTTGGCCAGTCGGCGAAGCGCGTGCCGCGATAGTCCTCTTCCTCCAGCTTGTAGCTCTGGATCATGGTGCCCATGCCGCCGTCGAGGATCAGGATGCGTTCCTTCAGGGCTTGCTGAAGTGCATTAAGGCGGGCGCTGCGATCGGACAGAGACATGGAGAGAACTACCTGGGACGCGTGAAAAAAGGATGCGCGATGATAACAAAGCTGCACGCTTTTGCAGTGGCCTGCACTTTTACATGAATCTTGCTCATGTTCGTGGATTGGCCTTGGTCAGCCGGCGCCAGCTAGAATCGGCACTTAAGCCATTTTAGAGATGTTTCCATGGTCTGCCGCTTACTGCTTGGCGTGTGTTTGTTGTTCATCGGCTCATTACAGGCGGCCGAGCCCATTTCCTACAGCCGCGATATCCAACCGATTTTTACCAAGAACTGCGTGGCCTGCCATGCCTGCTACGACGCTGCCTGCCAGCTCAACTTGGGCAGTGGCGAAGGCGTACAGCGCGGCGCCAGCAAGGCCACGGTGTACAACGGCACACGCACCCAGGCGCAGGCCACCACGCGCCTGTTTGTCGATGCCCATGGTGAGGCCGCGTGGCGGCGCAAGGACTTTGTTTCCGTGCTGGAGCAGCAGGGCAGCCAGGCCGCGCTGATGGCGCGCATGCTCGAGCTGGGTCATCAGCAACCATTGGCCGCCAATAGCAAACTGCCGGCGCAGCTGGATATCAGCATCAATCGGCTCAACCAATGCCCGCTGCCGCAGGAGTTCGACGAATTTGCCCGCAAGAATCCGCAAGCCGGCATGCCGTTCGCAGTGACCGGTTTGAGCGAGGCCGACTACCAGACGCTGCAGGCTTGGCTGGCCCAGGGCGCACCGGTTGATCAGCAATCGCTGCAGGCCAGCACCGCCGAGGCGCAGCAGATCGACACCTGGGAAGCCTTTATGAACGCCCCCGGCGCCCGCGAGTCGCTGGTTTCGCGCTGGTTGTATGAGCATCTGTTCCTTGCCCATCTGTATTTTGCCGGCGGCGAGCCGGGGCATTTCTTTCAGATGGTCCGTTCGCGTACGCCCAGCGGTAAGCCGGTGGATATCATCGCCACGCGCCTGCCCAATGAAGACCCGGGTAACGAGTTCTATTACCGCCTGACACCGGTGCAGGGCGTGATTGTGCACAAGACCCATATCACCTATGGGCTGAGTGCGGCCAAGCTGGCGCGCGTTAAAGAGCTGTTCTTCTCCAGCGATTGGCAGGCCGATGCGGTGCCGGGTTATAGCCTGCTGCGCCGGGCCAATCCGTTCGAGACCTTTGCCGCGATTCCGGCGCAGGCGCGTTACCAATTTATGCTGGATAACGCTGAATACTTCGTGCGCACCTTTATTCGCGGGCCGGTGTGCCGTGGGCAGATTGCCACGGATGTGATTCGCGATAACTTCTGGGCGGTGTTCCAGGACCCGCAGCACGACCTGTATATCACCGACCCCGAGTACCGCGAGCAGGCCAAGGAGCTGCTGGCCATGCCCGGGCAGTTGGACAGCATCGGCGATCTGCTCGGCCTGTGGCGCAGCTACCGCGACAAGCGCAATGAGTACGAGGCGCTGCGCATGCAGCGCTATGCCGATGCGCCTGCGCCAAGCTGGTCGCATATCTGGGCCGGTAATGACAACGCGCTGCTGTCGATCTTCCGCCAGCACGACAGCGCCTCGGTGCGCAAAGGCCTGATCGGTGAGGTGCCGCAAACCCTCTGGTGGCTGGACTTCCCGCTGCTGGAACGCACCTATTACCAGCTGGTGGTGAATTTCGATGTGTTCGGCAACGTCTCGCACCAGGCGCAAACGCGGCTGTACTTCGATTTGATCCGTAACGGCGCCGAGGTCAACTTCCTCCGTTTGCTGCCGGCCGAGTCGCGCCAGGGCTACCTCAGCGACTGGTACCAGAGCAGCGGCAAACTGAAAATCTGGCTGGACTATCAGGCCATTGATACGGAAAGCCCGAGCGCGTTGCGCCTGTCCGGCAATGACCCCAAACGCAGCTTTGTCGAGACTCTGCTGGAACGCTACGGCAGCCTGAATGCGCGTCCCGACCCGATCAACCGCTGCACGGGCGCGCATTGCCATCGCCCAGGGCTGGACGCCGAGTTGCAGCGCGCCGAGCAGTCGCTGAGCCGCCTCACGGCAAAACCGGCCGGCACGCTCAAGGTGATCGAGCAACTGCCGGAAGCAACCTTGCTACGGCTGGAAATGGCCGATGGTCAGCGTGAGGTGTACAGCCTGCTGCGCAACCGCGCGCACAGCAACGTGGCCTTTATGCTCGGCGAAGAGCTGCGCTACCAACCGGCGCTGGATACCCTGACGGTGTATCCGGGCGTGCTTAGCAGCTACCCGAATTTTATCTTCAATGTGCAGGTGGAACAGGCCGCTGAGTTTGTCACGGCACTGGAGCAGGCGCGCGATGCAGCGGCCTTCGAGAACGTCGTCGAGCGCTGGGGCATTCGCCGCACGCATCCAGAGTTCTGGCGCTACTTCCACGATATGTCAGCGTATATCCAGCAAACCGAACCGCTGGAAGCTGGCGTGTTGGATATGAATCGCTACGAGAATTTGTAACAGCGGGGAGGGCTGCGCACTGCAGGGCGTAGGTTGGGTTAAGGCGCGCAGCGCCGAAGCCCAACATAGCTTGGCGTTCCTGCGTTGGGCTTCGCTGCGCTCAGCACCAACCTACGGTTTTAGCGGTTGAAACGCTCTACAAGAGCGTACTGCCCTTGGGCTGTAGCCGTCAGGGCTTCGCTGAGCAGGGCGGTGTCATGCGCTTCGCCGGCTGTCTTGTCGGCCAGTTGGGCGATGGTGGTGATGCTGCGGTTGACCTCATCGGCCACGGCGCTCTGTTCCTCGGCGGCGGCAGCAATCTGGTTGGCCATATCGGTGATATTGGCCACCGCGTCACTGATGCCGGCCAGCGCTTCATCGGCCTGCTGCACGCGCTCAACCCCTTCGTCGGCCTGTTTGCGGCCGATTTCCATGGTCAGCACCGCTTCTTCGGCAGTGCGCTGTAGCTTGGCGATCAGTTGGTGAATCTGCCCGGTGGATTCGGCGGTGCGCTGCGCCAGTGAGCGCACTTCATCGGCGACCACGGCAAAGCCACGGCCCATTTCACCGGCGCGCGCGGCCTCGATGGCAGCGTTGAGGGCGAGCAGGTTGGTCTGGTCGGCGATGCCTTTGATCACATCGACCACGCCGCCAATTTCGTTGCTGTCCTGGGCCAGGCGAGTCACCGTTTCACCGGTATCACCAACCGATTGCGACAGGCGCTGAATGGCCTGGCGGGTTTCAGCTGCGATGCCACGGCCGGCGCTGGTCAGGCGGTTGGCGTCCTGGGTGGCGATGGCAGTGCGGGCGACGTTGCTCGCCACTTCCAGGGTGGTGGCGGCCATTTCATTGATTGCGGTGGCCACCTGATCGGTTTCGCTGCGCTGGCGTTCAAGCCCGGCGGAGCTGCTGTGTGCCAGGGTATCGGCCTGTTTGGCCTGCTGGCTGAGCTGCTCGGCGGTGTCCTGCAGACGCGTCAGGCAGGTTTTCAGACGGGCTTCCTGGCTGAGGATGGACATCTCCAGGCGGCCCTGGGCGCCGCGGCTGTCGGTGTACATCTGCGCAATCAGCGGGTCGGAAGTGCTCTGGTCAGCCAGGCGTAGCAGGCGCTTGAGGCCGCGTTGTTGCCAGTTCAGTCCGGCCAGGCCCAACGGCACCGACAAACCGGCGGCGATGGCAAAGCCCCAGCTGGAATCAAGCCATGCGCCGATCAGGAAACCCACCTGGCTGACCAGGATAAACGGCAGCCAGTCCTGCATGATCGGCAGCCAGCGATCACTGCTTGGGATCGCCGATTTACCGCTGTTGATGCGTTGGTACAGCGCCTCAGCGCGGCGTATCTGCTCTGCAGTCGGTTTGACCCGTACCGATTCATAACCGACTACCTGATTGTTTTCCGTCACCGGCGTGACGTAGGCGTTGACCCAATAGTGGTCGCCGCTCTTGCAGCGGTTTTTGACGATACCCATCCACGGCCGGCCTTTCTTCAGCGTGTCCCACATATGCTGGAACACCGCTGCGGGCACGTCCGGGTGGCGCACCAGATTATGCGGCGCACGAATCAGCTCATCGCGGCTAAAACCACTGATCTCGACAAAGGCGTCATTGCAGTAGGTGATCTGGCCTTTGAGGTCAGTGGTGGAGATCAGTCGCTGCTGCGCGGGGAAGGTGCGCTCGCGCTGAGTAATAGGTTGGTTATTGCGCATGGCGTTCTTTATTCCTTTAAACGTTACCGGTACTTCGGCCGTTGCTGGCGGAAGTTTAGCCCGTGAATCCAGGCGTAACCGATAAGGGGCAGGTTATGGCCGTGTACCACGCTGTTTTGCTGGGGCGGCCGC
The DNA here is from genome assembly GCF_030690725.1 of Pseudomonas sp. Lineage (GTDB taxonomy): Bacteria > Pseudomonadota > Gammaproteobacteria > Pseudomonadales > Pseudomonadaceae > Aquipseudomonas. The sequence goes on from NZ_JAUYGD010000060.1 coordinate 18,072, forward strand.
TGAGTGGTTGGCAGGCTTTAGAGCCTTGCGCAGTGGCGCCAGTCTAACCTGCAGACCAGGAAAAGGCCGATGCAAAACAAGCACAAGCGGGTGACTCGGCTATGATGCGCGCCTTGAGGAGAGTCGCTGATGAATACGTTGCTGTTGCACTGCCGTCCGGGTTTTGAAAATGAGGTGTGTGCGGAAATCGCCGAACATGCCGCGCGTCTGGATGTTGCCGGTTATGCCAAGGCCAAGCCGAGTACCGCCTGCGCGGAATTTATCTGCACCGAGGACGAGGGTGCCGAGCGCCTGATGCGCGGGGTGCGCTTCAATCAGCTGATCTTCCCGCGGCAGTGGGCGCGCGGGGTGTTTATCAACCTGCCGGAGCTGGACCGCATCAGTGTGCTGCTCGGCCATCTGGCGGATTTTCCGGTATTCGGCAGCCTGTGGCTGGAAGTGCTGGACACCAACGATGGCAAGGAACTGTCGAATTTCTGCAAGAAGTTCGAGGCGCCGCTGCGTAACGCCCTGACCAAGGCCGGCAAGCTGGTCGAGGATGCACACAAACCCCGCCTGCTGTTGACCTTTAAAAGCGGCCGCGAAGTGTTTGTCGGCATGGCCGAAACGAATAACTCGGCGATCTGGCCCATGGGCATTCCCCGTTTGAAGTTCCCCCGCGAGGCGCCGAGTCGCTCGACCCTCAAGCTGGAGGAGGCCTGGCACACCTTTATCCCCCGCGAGCAGTGGGATGAGCGTTTGTCCGATGAGATGACCGGGGTCGACCTCGGCGCCGCTCCAGGCGGTTGGACCTATCAACTGGTCAAACGCGGCATGCTGGTGACCGCCATTGACAACGGGCCAATGGCTGAGAGCCTGATGGACACCGGCCTGGTGACTCACTTGATGGTTGATGGCTTCACCTGGAAGCCCAAGCAGCCGGTGGACTGGATGGTCTGCGATATCGTCGAAAAACCCGCCCGCAGCGCCGCCTTGTTGGAAACCTGGATCGGCGAAGGCCATTGCCGTGAGGCGGTGGTCAACCTCAAGTTGCCGATGAAGCAGCGCTACGCCGAGGTGCGGCGCCTGTTGCAGCGCCTGGAAGACGGCTTTGCCGAGCGCAAGATCAAGGTATCGATCGCCTGCAAGCAGCTTTATCACGACCGCGAAGAAGTGACCTGCCATCTGCGCCGCTTAAGCAAGTGATCTCAATGTCGGGCCAGTTGCGGTTGTAACGGCAGCAACTGCGGCACTTCGATCGTCCCTTGCAGGGTGCTGCTGCCCAGTTGCCAGGAACCGTTGAACAGGTACTGGCCGCTAAAGCCGCTGATACGCAAGCCCAGCACGTCACCAGGCTGCAGTTGCGCGCTGACGGCAGCCAGTTCGGTGCTGGCTTGGCCCTTGAGTGGGGTGACCTGCTCGCTCAGCACTTCACTGCGACCATTGGCGCGCTTGACCACCAGGGCGGCAAATAGCGTCGGCAGTCCCTCGGCGTTTTCCAGATGCACACGGGGCACGCCGACCAGGGCGCTGCTCGCCTGTGCCTGTTGCAGTGGGATAAACCGCGACGGCTGCAGCAGCCCGCTGCTAAGCGGGCGAATCGCCGTTGCCGGCAGCTCGATACGCTGATTGGCCGGCAGTTGTTGCAAGGCCACGCCATGATCCAGATCGAGACTGACGCAGAAATCAGGAATGCTCGCGGCCACGCCCTTACGGCCGCGCAGCTTGTCTTCATACCAACTGATGATGCTCTGGTAGAGGTTGATCGCTCGACCGTCGCAATGCAGCACCGTCTCATTATTGAACGGCGGCAGGCCGCTCCAGCGTTGCATGGGCGGCGGCAGGATATGTCCGCCCTGCATGCCGAGCAGGCGCACATCGCGCTCGCCTTGTTGCAGGCAATCACGAATCGCCAGGCCCTGGTTGAGCGGGAACAGGGTGTCGCGCAGGCCCTGAATCAGCAGGGCATCGGCTTGCGGGCGCTGACCACGTGCGCAGTAGCTGGTCAGGCTGTGAGCCTTGAGTTCGACGCGCACCGAGTCGCGCATGCGGCCGTCGGCGCTTTTCAGGTAGGGCGCCTGAACGAATTTGCCCAAGTCATAACCGGTGGAAAGGCCGAGGCTGAGCAGCACGCCAGTCCAGCCGACTTTCATATGGCTGTCCGGGGCCAGGGCTTCGCTCAGGTCATACCAGGTGGCAATCGGCACAATGGCGTCGATACGTGGGTCGGTCGCGGAGGCCAACAGCTGCACGGCGCCGCCGTAGCTTTCGCCGAGCATGCCGACTTTCGGGTCGTTCGGCCCGTCCATGCTTAATCGCGGCAGGTTGGCGGCGGCCCAGTCGATCACTGCCAGGGCGTCCTGCACCTCGTACTCCGGGTTCATCATCTCGATATCGCCTTCGCTGCCGCCCCAGCCGCGTTGGTCGTAGCTGATCACCCAGTAACCGGCCTGCCAGGCTTTCACTGCGGCGCGCCCGGACATCATCTGCGTGCCATAGAAGCCATTCGGTCGGGTCACCCGCCAGCCGCCCCAGCCGTGGGTGTGCACGATCACTGGCGCCTGTTCGCCCACCTTGAGTGCAGGCTGGAATACGGTGGCCGATAGCCGGGTGCCGTCGCGGCCATAAATCACTGCATCGAAGTACCTGGCAGGCAGATCCTGCCCGGCGCTGGCGCTAAAATCCGGCAGTTGGTCACGGGCGGCGCAGCCGCTGAGCAGCAGGGCGGCGAGTAGCAGGGCAAGGCGCATATATGGCTCTTATTGGAATGGTGGGCGCTGCGCAGCCTGCCTGATTGAGCCGCCGCCGGCTGCCCATCCAAGGTTGTGTTGACCTGTTATCGGCTCGAATACGGATGCAGTCGTTTTCAGCAGTCTGCTAGATGACCTTTGGGTCAGCTTTGCGCGAGAATAGCGGCCTGCTACTGGAGCCTGCCGATGTCTTTGCAAACCACTGCCATTCCCGATGCCACCCTCGACGCCACCGGGCTCAACTGCCCCGAGCCGGTGATGATGCTGCACAACAAGGTGCGCGACCTGCAGGCCGGCGGCCTGCTCAAGGTGATTGCCACCGATCCCTCGACCCGCCGCGATATTCCAAAGTTCTGCGTATTTCTTGGCCATGAGCTGGTGGAGCAGGCGGAAGACGGCGCGACTTATCTGTACTTAATCCGCAAGAAGCTCGACTAATGAACTGGTACTTCGCCTACGGCTCGAATATGAATCCGGCACGCATGCAAGCTCGCGGCATGACGGTGCTGGAGGCGCTACCAGGGCATCTGCCGGGTTACAGCCTGTGCTTTAACAAGCGTGCAGCGGACCGGGCGCCGGGTCGGGCCTACGCCAATATTCGCCATCAGCGCGACAGTGTGGTGGAGGGCGTGCTGTATCGCTTGGCCGACGCTGGTGAGATCGCCAAACTGGATCACTTCGAAGGCACACCGATCTATTACAGCCGCGAGTGCCTGCCGGTTGTCGCGGCCCATGGCGTGCAGCCGGCCTGGGTGTATATCGCCAACCCAGCGTTTCGCGAAGAAGGCTTGCTGCCTAGCGCCGACTACCTGGCCCACCTGCTGGCTGGGCGTGAGTTGTTGTCCAAAGCCTACTGGTCGACGCTGGCGGCCTGGTCGGTCCATCCTGACTGACCGGGCGCCAGGCCGCAGCTGTTTAGCAGCTCCTGCCAACTGCGCACATGGCGCGCGGTGGCCTGCTGGAAATCTGCCCATAACGAAGCCTCTGGGCCGCTCAGGCTGTGCAGATACTGCCGAGTGGCTGGCGGTATCTGTGCCACGCTGCTGAGGCTGCGCAGGCTGCTGCTCCAGAGCTGGCCGCGCTGATCCACCTGTGCCAGATAGGGCTGCAGGCTGCCGGCGTAATATTTGATAAAGATGTTCTGTGTGATGCGTGCGCCTTGCGTGGCCGTGCCCGTGGGGCAGAGCGGCCGACCCTGTTGGCGGCTTTGCAGCATGGCGCTGCCCTGGTTGAGGCTGTGAGTCAGGCTGGCCAGGCTGCTGATCAACTGGCCGCCCTGGTCGCTGGCGTGCAGGGCGAAGAACAGCGGGTCAAGCTGCTCGGCACTTGGCGGCAAGGCTGCGGGTAGCGCGCTGCCGATGCTGGCCAACTGCGCCAGGGCATCCAGTGCAGCACTGTCTTCGTCGGCATCCGGCGGCAGGGTCTGTTCAGCAAAACGCAGGTAGCGTTCGACTTCCGGGCTGGCATTCAGGGCATTCCAGAATACGCCGGGCAGTTGCGCGCGCTTTTCCTGCGCCAGTTGTTCAAGGGTGTTGCGCAGGGGTTGCTGCTCCTGGCTGCGCAGGTGTGCGCTGCAGGCATCCAGGGCGCGCAGCAGGTCGCCTTCGTAAGCCAGGCGGCTGCTGGGCGTGAGTTGTTTACCGAGGCTGTTGTTGCGTTGGCTGATTTGCTGTTGCAGGGCGGGGCAGCGACGCACATCGACCAGCAGATCGAGCAGGCTGATGCGCAACTCGACAATTTCTATCAGGCGTTCGCGCCGGGCTGGCAGGCGGTAGCGGGTCAGCTCGCTGGCGTCGAAAGCTGTTGCCGGTTCGACATCCAGGGCGTTGCTCAGGCGCTGCAGATAATCGGCCTGCAGCGCCAGGCCATCATCGGCGGGCGTGCAGGCGCACAGGCAAAGTGCAGTGAGCAGAAGCAGCAGGCGGGCGTTCATCAGGCCATCTTAGCGGCTCGAATGCGTTTGCGCGCGCTGCTGGCCAGGCGCACGGCGAGCATGCCGCCGGCGCAGGTCAGGCCAACCACCAGGCCCTGCCAGAGCCCGCTGGGGCCGCTGGGTTCGCCGAACCAGTCGGTCAGACCGAGCGCGTATCCCACCGGCAGGCCGATGCCCCAATAGGCGAACAGGGTCAGGATCATGGTTACGCGGGTGTCTTGATAGCCACGCAGTGCGCCGGCTGCGGTGACCTGAATGGCGTCGGAGAACTGGAACAGCGCCGAATAGACCAGCAGCGTGGTGGCCACCGCGATTACCGCGCGGTCCGGGGTATAGATCTGCGCAATCTCTTCGCGCAACAGCAGCATCAAACTGGCCGACAGGCAGGCGTAGCCGAGCGCCGCCGCCATGCTCACCCCAGCAGCAAAGCGCGCTTCACGCGGCTCGCCACGGCCGAGGGCCTGGCCAACGCGCACGGTGGCGGCCATGCCGAGCGAATACGGGATCATAAACACCATGGAGCTGAAGTTCAGGGCGATCTGATGGCCCGCCACCACGGTTGCGCCCAGGCCGCCGATCAGCAGGGCGATCACGGCGAAAATGCTCGATTCGGCAAACACCGCGATGCCAATCGGCAGACCGACCGAGAGCAGGCGCTTGAGCACTGGCCACTGCGGCCATTCGAAATGGCTGAAGATTTTGCTCGGCTGATAGAACGGCGCCCACTTCACCCACCAGAGCATGCTCAGAAACATAAAGCCCATTACCAGGCCAGTGGCCCAGCCGCAGCCGACGCCGCCCATGGCCGGCAACCCGAGCTTGCCGTAGATAAAGATGTAATTGAGCGGAATATTCAGCGCCAGGCCGCACAGGCCGATGACCATGCTTGGCCGCGTATGCCCCAGGCCGTCACTGAAGCAGCGCAGCACGTGGTACAGCGCTACGGCGGGGAAACCGCAGGCCACGGCGCGCAGGTAGCCCATGGCAGGTTCGATCAGCGCCGGGTCGACGTTCATCAGGCTGAGGACGATTTCCGCGTTCCACAAAATCACCGCTGCCGCGATGCCCACCGTCAGCGCCAGCCACAGTGCCTGGCGCACCAGCGGGCCGATTTCGGTATGCGCACCTGCGCCAAAGCGCTGGGCGACCTTGGGCGTGGTGGCCAGCAGAATGCCGGTCATCAGTAGAAATACCGGCACCCAGATCGAGTTGCCCAGCGCCACCGCAGCCAGATCCTGCGGGCTGACCCGGCCGGCCATCACGGTATCGACGAAGCCCATGGCGGTGTTGGCCAACTGGGCAATGATGATCGGCGTTGCGAGCTTCAGCAGGCTGTAGAACTCGGTGCTGACGCGTTGCAAACGGGTTTGGACAAGCATTGAGGTGTATCCAGCTGTATATCAGGAAACCGTGCAGTCTACGCCTTGACGGCTTGGTCAGGAAACCTTGTTGCGCAATGTTTCAGTGCAGCAGGCACATTACGCGACTCAGCGTAGCCAAGCGATGCCGGCAGGTTAGAATGCCGGCCTGATTTGCGGAGCACGGGAACAGACCCTCTATGCGCATCGTTGCTGATGAAAATATCCCTCTGCTTGATGAGTTCTTTGCCGGTTTTGGCGAGATTCGCCGCTTGCCCGGCCGCAGCATCGATGCGGCTGCGGTCGCCGATGCCGACCTGCTGCTGGTGCGCTCGGTGACTCAGGTGGATCGCGCGTTGCTCGACGGCTCGCCGGTGAAGTTTGTCGGCACCTGCACCATCGGCACTGACCATCTGGACCTCGACTACTTCCAGCAGGCGGGCATCACCTGGGCCAGCGCACCGGGCTGCAATGCCCGTGGCGTGGTCGATTATGTGCTGGGCAGCCTGCTGGTATTGGCCGAGCAGCAGGGCGTCGACCTGGCTAGCCGTACTTATGGCGTGATCGGCGCGGGGCAGGTTGGCAGTCGTCTGCTTAAGGTTCTGCGTGGCCTGGGTTGGCGTGTGCTGGTCTGCGACCCGCCGCGCCAGGCGGCGGAGGATGGTGATTTCGTCAGCTTGCAGCAGGTGCTGGATGAATGTGACGTGATCAGCCTGCATACGCCGCTGGAGCGTCTGGGTGAACACCCAACTTATCACCTGTTCGATCACGCACGTCTGGCCGCTCTAAAGCCAGGCAGCTGGCTGATCAACGCCAGCCGTGGCGCGGTGGTGGATAACCAGGCCTTGCGTGAATTACTGACTCAGCGCAGTGATTTGCAGGTGGTATTGGATGTCTGGGAAGGCGAGCCGCAGGCGGATGTCGAGCTGGCCGCGTTATGCCGCATCGCCACGCCACATATCGCCGGTTATAGCCTCGATGGCAAGCTGCGCGGTACCGCGCAGATCTATCAGGCGCTGTGTCAGCACCTGGGTGTTGCACCCAGCGTCGAGTTGGCGCAACTGATGCCGGCGGCCTGGCTAAGTGATCTGACTGTCGATGCCAGTGCCGATCCGGCCTGGGCCTTGGCCACTATCTGCCGCGCCGTGTATGACCCGCGCCGCGATGATGCGGATTTTCGCCGCAGCCTGCAGGGCGATGCGGCAATGCGGAGTGCGGCGTTTGACGGGCTGCGTAAACACTACCCAATGCGCCGGGAAATCGACGGGTTGGCGGTTTGCGTCAAGGGTGATGCGCCGGCGTTGGTTAGCCTGGTGCAGGCGTTGGGTGCGAAGATGAAAGAGTAGGGTGGATGGCGCTTCACCCACCATCTGTGGCCTTCATGGTGGATGAAAAAAGCCTCATCCACCCTACGAAGAGCATGCTTACTTGGCTTGAGGGGCTTGCTTTTGAGCTTTTTCCAGCGCGTTGCAGGCCTGCTGGATCATCTCTTCGGTGATCGGGATTTCGCGGCCCTGGGCGTCGATGACAAAGCCGCCTACCGGCATTGTCGTGGTTTTTTGCGAATTCTGTTGTTGGCTGTGCATGGCTTGTCTCCTCATCGGGTAGCGCGATTTTATGAGTGTTAGATGAAGGCGCTATGACAACTGCGACGGCAGAAAACCGCCGCAGGGCACAGGGCAAGTCAGTTGTTGCAGGCACTGTGCCAGGCCCGGCAGGTATTGAGCAGGCAGGTATTGAATTAGAGGATGTTATGGGGCTTTTCCATATTGGCTTGATCATCAATCCATGGGCCGGGCTGGGCGGTCCTGCGGGGTTCAAGGGCAGTGACGGCATGGCCGAACAGGCCTTGGCTCTGGGTGTTGAGGCCAAGTCGGCGCTGCGTACGCAGACTGCCCTTGAGGTGCTGCTGCCGCTGCGTGAGCGCCTGGAGTTCGTCACTTTTCCCGGCGCGATGGGCGCCGATTTGCTGACTGAGATGGGTTTTGCCCACCGTGTGGTCGGTGAGCTACCGGCTGGTCCGAGCAGCGCCGCCGATACCCGTCAGGCGGTAGAGCTGCTGCAGGATGCTGGCGTGGCGTTGATTCTGTTCGCCGGTGGCGATGGTACGGCGCGGGATATCTGCGCGGCAGTGCGTGACGGCCAGCCGGTGCTGGGTATTCCAGCTGGGGTAAAGATCCAGTCCGGGGTCTATGCCATCAGCCCGCGTGCAGCCGGTGAGCTGACTGCGCGCTTGATCGAAGGCGGTCTGGTGCGCCTAAGCAGCGGGGAAGTGCGCGATATTGATGAAAGCGCCTTGCGCGAAGGCCGCGTAACCGCGCGCTGGTACGGCGAGCTGACGGTGCCGCAGGAAGGAGGCTATGTACAGCAGGTCAAGCAGGGCGGTGTGGAGTCCGAAGAGCTGGTGCTGAATGATCTGGCCGATTGGCTGCAGGACAGCTGGGAAGCCGATGTGCGCTATGTGTTCGGCCCCGGTTCGACCCTGCATGGCTTGGCGCAGAACCTCGGCGTGCAGACCACCTTGCTCGGCGTCGATGTGATCGAGAACGGCCAGTTGCTGGCCAGTGATGTAACCGAAGCGCAGCTATTCGAACTGGTTGATGGCCAGCCAGCGCGGCTACTGGTTACTGCGATTGGCGGTCAGGGCCATATCATTGGTCGAGGCAATCAGCAGATCAGCCCACGGGTGCTGCGCGCCATCGGCCTGGAAAACCTGCGTGTGGTCGCCACCAAGCGCAAGCTCGGCACCCTGGAAGGTCGACCGCTGTTGGTGGACAGCGGTGATGTGACGCTGGACGATGCCTTCCCCGATGTCGTGCGCGTGTGGGCCGGTTATAAGGAAGAGCTGCTGTATCCCGTGGGCAAGTAGCAGCTGAACTATTAAGGAGATGTTATGCGGGCGATTCTGCTGTTCGCGCTGAGTATTCTGCTAAGCGCCCAGGCCTGGGCGTTGCAGGCCGATGCCCTGGTCACGGCTGCTCGCCAGCAGGTCGGCGTGACCCTGAGTTATGACCCAGCCTATCGCCGGCTGGGTTATCCCAATGGCGATGTACCGCTCAATACCGGTGTGTGTACCGATGTGGTAATTCGCGCGCTGCGCCAGCAGGGACTCGACTTGCAGCAGGCGGTGCATCAGGACATGCGCGCGAATTTTCGCCTGTATCCAAAAAACTGGGGGCTAAGCCGGCCCGACAGCAATATCGACCACCGGCGCGTGCCCAACTTGATGACCTGGTTCAAACGCCAGGGCTGGTCGCTGCCTCTTGGCCAGGATGCCGAGCGCTATCGCCCTGGCGATATCGTCACCTGGGACTTGGGCGGCGGCCTGACTCATATCGGCATTATCAGCGACCGCCAGGCCAGCAGTGGGGTGCCCCTGGTGTTGCACAATATCGGCCGCGGCACCCAGGAAGAGGACATTCTCTTCAGCTTCAAGATCACCGGCCATTACCGTATCCCGGCCGCCTAAAGGCGTTCAGAAGGAGTTGGGCATGCAGGAGCAAACACAAACACCACCACCCTTTATCCAGCCCGGAGAGCGCGTGGTCTTGTTCGATGGGGTGTGCAAACTGTGCAACGGCTGGGCGAAGTTTCTGATTCGCCATGACGCTGAGCAGCGCTTTCGTCTGGCCTCGGTGCAATCGGCCGAGGGCCAGGTGTTATTGGCCTGGGGCGGTTTACCGACAGACCATTTCGACAGCATGGCGCTGATCGAGAATGGCCAGATGCTGCTGCGTTCGGATGCAGTGCTGCGTATCGTCGCCCAGCTGCCTAAGCCATGGCGCTGGTTGGCTTGGCTGCGGCTGATCCCAAGGCCTATACGTGATTGGTGCTATGACCGTATTGCGCTAAATCGCTACCGGCTGTTTGGGCGCTATGACAGCTGCCTAATACCCAGTGCCGACCATGCACGGCGCTTCCTGCATGACTGATCAGCGTTTACCGCAGATTGCTTGGCTGGCGCGTATCGCTCTGGCCCTGGTGTTTATCTGGCACGGCCTGGTGCCGAAGATCCTCTGGTTAAGCCCGGATGAGCTGGCGATGATCCAGGCTCATAACCTGCCAGCCCCCGAATGGGTGGCGCGCATCGCCGGTTTGGCGGAAATCATCCTGGGTGTGTTGCTGCTTTGGCGACGTCAGCGCTGGCCTTTGTTGCTGGCCGGTGTGCTGTTGATTGGGCTGCTGCTTGATGTGGCGCTATTCAGTCCCCATCTACTGCTGCAGGCGTTTAATCCGCTGACCACCAATCTCGCCGCCTTGGCGCTGTGTTGGGTGGCCTGGCGGGCGGAAACGCCGCAATCGCCTCCTAAATAACGGGCGTCAGCGCCCCAGCGAGCCTTCATGCTTTCGATCCTGTCTTCCCGTCAGCGCAATGCCTTGCGTATGGCTTGGCGCTTTATCGCGCCGTATCGCGGTCGCGTGTTTGGGGCCTTGCTGGCGCTGATGTTTACCGCCGCCATCACCTTGTCGATGGGCCAGGGCATCAAGCTGTTGGTCGACCAGGGCCTGGCGACCCAGTCGCCGGCGGCGTTGCAGCAATCCATCGGGTTGTTTTTCGTACTGGTACTGGCGCTGGCCATCGGCACCTTTACCCGGTTCTACCTGGTGTCGTGGATCGGCGAGCGTTTTGTCGCCGATATCCGCAAGCGTGTGTTCAATCACCTGATCGAACTGCACCCAGGCTTCTATGAGAGCAACCGCAGCTCGGAGATTCAGTCACGCCTGACCGCCGACACCACGCTGCTGCAATCGGTGATCGGCTCGTCGCTGTCGATGGCGTTGCGCAACCTGATCATGCTGATCGGCGGCAGCGTGTTGCTGGTGGTCACCAATGCCAAGCTCAGCGGCATCGTGCTGATGGCGCTGCCGCTGGTAGTCGCGCCGATTCTGATTTTTGGCCGCCGGGTACGCGCGCTGTCGCGGCAGAGCCAGGACCGGGTAGCGGATGTCGGCAGCTATGTCGGTGAGGTGCTGGGGCAGATCAAGACCGTGCAGGCCTACAACCACCAAGCCGAGGACAAGCGCCGTTTCGGCCTGTCCGCCGAGGCAGCCTTCGACACCGCGCGCAAACGCATCGCCCAGCGTGCCTGGCTGATTACTGTGGTGATCGTGCTGGTGCTCGGCGCGGTCGGGGTGATGCTCTGGGTCGGCGGTATGGATGTGATCGCCGGGCGAATTTCCGGCGGCGAGCTGGCGGCCTTCGTGTTCTACAGCCTGATTGTCGGCTCGGCCTTTGGCACCTTGAGTGAGGTGATCGGCGAGCTGCAACGCGCTGCCGGTGCGGCTGAGCGCATCGCAGAATTGCTGCAGGCACGCAATGAAATCACCCCGCCGGCTACGGATGCTTTGCATCTGACCCAGCCTGTGCAGGGCCGTATTGAACTGCAAGGACTGCGTTTTGCCTACCCATCGCGCCCCGGCAGTTTTGCTGTGGACGGTATCGATCTGCAGGTCGCAGCAGGGGAAACCCTGGCGCTGGTCGGGCCGTCTGGCGCAGGTAAATCGACGCTGTTTGATCTGTTGTTGCGCTTTTTTGATCCGCAGCAGGGCAGCATCCTGATCGACGGCGTGCCGATTCAGCAGCTTGATCCGCGCGAACTGCGCAGTAGTTTTGCCCTGGTGTCGCAGAACCCGGCGCTGTTCTTCGGCTCGGTGGAAGACAATATCCGCTACGGCAAAACCACTGCCAGCCTGGCCGAGGTCGAAGCGGCAGCCAAGGCTGCGCATGCTCACGAATTTATTATGAAGCTGCCGGATGGCTACCAGACTCACCTGGGCGATGCCGGGTTGGGGCTTTCTGGTGGTCAGCGTCAGCGCCTGGCAATCGCCCGCGCGCTGTTGGTGGATGCGCCGATTCTGCTGCTCGATGAAGCTACGAGTGCGCTGGATGCCGAGAGCGAGCATCTGATTCAGCAAGCCTTGCCGCCGCTGATGGAAGGGCGCACCACCCTGGTGATCGCCCATCGCCTGGCCACGGTAAAAAGCGCTGATCGTATTGCGGTGATTGAACACGGCAAGCTGGCGGCTATCGGCACTCACAGCGAACTGGTCAGCAGCAGCCCACTGTATGCGCGCCTGGCTGAGTTGCAATTTAGCAATGAGGCTGAGGCGGTTGGTTAACACCTTGGGCCTGGCATTGTGGGAGGGGCTTTAGCCGCGACGGTTCAAAACCGCTGTACCCTGATCGCGGCTAAAGCCCCTCCCACCAGAGCAGCGCGCGCGTGAATTTAAAGCAGCTTGGCTTTCGGTTTGATCGTTGCCGCCGCGCCCGCCGAGGCAAGGATGATCGCGCTGATGGCCAGCCATTGGCTGAGGGTCAGGCGCTCGCTAAGGAACAGCAGGCCGGAGAGTGCGGCAATCGCCGGCTCCATGCTCATCAGGATGCTAAAGGTGCGCGCGGGCAGGCGCGTGAGGGCGACCATTTCCAGGCTGTAGGGCAGGGCTGAGGATAATACTGCTACGCCGAGGGCGATGGGCAGCAGATCGACTGAAAACAGGCCGCTACCGGCTTGCCACAGGCCAATCGGAAACACCAGCAGGGCCGCGACTATGGTGCCCAGTGCAACGGTCTGCTTGCCGTGCTCAGCCCCGGCTTTTTGTCCGAAGACAATATACAGCGCCCAGCATAGACCGGCGGCCAGAGCCAGAGCCATGCCCACCGGGTCCAGCGGTACGTCGCTTTGTGTGGTCGGCAACAGCAGCCATAGGCCGAAAACCGCCAGGGCGATCCAGACGAAATCCACCAGGCGGCGCGACGACAGCAGTGCCAGGCCGAGCGGGCCGGTGAATTCCAGGGCCACGGCGATGCCCAGGGGGATGGTTTTCAGCGAGAGGTAGAACAGCAGGTTCATGCTACCCAGCGACAAACCATAGGCCAGTAGCGAGCGGCAGGACTTCAGCGTCAGCTTGGCCTGCCAGGGTCGCATCAGCACGCACAGGATCAGCGCGCCGAGGCTTAGGCGCAGCGCGGTGGTGCCGCTGGCGCCGATTTCTGGAAACAGCCCCTTGGCCAGGGACGCGCCGCTCTGGATCGAGGTCATGGCAATCAGCAGCAATATGATCGGCAGGATCACCAGAGAGAATTGCGTTGAGCGCGGCATGGCTGTTCCTTTGAATTATCTATCCAGTAATAAAAAAACCGGCCACGGAGGCCGGCTTTTATGCACCACGGCTAAGGCTTAGCGGTATTCACACAGGTAGGCAGTATCGGCTGCGACCTTTAGTTGAAACTTGCTGTCGGCCGGTACGGTGAATTTGCTGCCGCTGGTGAAGGTTTCCCAGCTGTCGCTGCCTGGCAGTTTCACGGTCAGGGCGCCGGCGACCACGTGCATGATTTCCAGCTGGTTGGTACCGAATTCATACTCGCCTGCAGCCATCACGCCAATGGTGGCCGGGCCTTCAGCCATGCCGAAGGCGATGGATTTGACGGTGCCGTCGAAGTATTCATTGACCTTGAACATCTGCAGTTCCTCGAAAGGGGTTAGAAAAGGTCGGCCAGTATGCCCAAGCGTTTTTTCTTCGTCATCTGCTTTGCACGGGCAAAACCAGCGGCAGCAGCCGAGCGGTATTGCGCGCATCGGTCAGGGCGCGGTGCTGCTGGCCCTGGAACTGCAAACCCGCCAGATTCAGCGCCATTTTCAGGCCAATCGGGCTGGGCAGTTGGCGGGCTTCGGCGAAGCGTTTTTTCAGGTTGATATGCGGGATCTGGCTCAGGTAGCTCTCCAGCCCGTGGGCGCGCCACTCCTGTTCGAACTGGCGGCGATCATAGTCGCCCCAGCTGACCCAGCCCGCCAGTTGCGCTTGATGGGCCAGCAGCCAGCGTTCGAATTGTGCCCACACCGCACTCAGTGGCGCGGCGGCATCGACATCGGCCTGGCTGATTTGGGTGAGCTGACGACAGAAATGGGTCAAATGCGGGCGTCGTGTGGGCCGCACAAAACGTTGGAAATACTCGATTTCATGGCCGCCAGCGTTGACCAGGCTGGCGCCGATTTCGATGATTTCCATATCTGTGACCGGCCAACCGCCTTCTTCAGTGGTGGCTTCCAGGTCGATTACCAGCCAATGCTGCATAAGCCCTCCTTAGCGTGCAGCGAGTATGGAAGCAGGATTGGCATTGGGTAAAGTCTATTGGTCGGGTGTATCCATACAGTTTTGCCCTATGGCTGTACTGGCGCTGGCCCCATGTGGCGGGCATGCTTGCAGCCGGGTTCGTATCCGCCATGCAGCGCGGATATGCGGTTAAGTAGACGCGCGCTGTGGATGGCGCTCGAAGGTAGAGGTGGATATGGCAAAGCTGGCGTTTATCGGGCTGGGCGTAATGGGTTATCCGATGGCCGGGCATCTGGCGCGCGCCGGGCACCAGGTGTGTGTGTACAACCGCACTGCCGCCAAGGCTGCGCAGTGGGCTGCCGAATATACCGGCAGCCACGCGGCAACCCCACGTGAAGCGGCCGCAGGCGCCGAGTTTGTGATGGTTTGCGTGGGCAATGATGATGATCTGCGCGGTGTGGTATTGGGCGAGCAGGGCGCCTTTGCTGGCATGCAGCCCGGTGCGGTGCTGGTCGATCACACCACCGCCTCGGCGCAGGTAGCGCGCGAACTGGCCGAACAGGCCGCTGCGCGCCAGCTGGGTTTTCTCGATGCGCCGGTATCCGGCGGTCAGGCAGGCGCGCAGAACGGCGCGCTGACCATCATGGTCGGCGGTACGGCTGCAACCTACGCCAAGGCTGAGCCGATTATTCAGGCCTATGCACGCATGGCCCGCTTGATGGGCGAAGCCGGCAGCGGCCAGCTGACCAAGATGGTCAACCAGATCTGCATCGCTGGCTTGGTACAGGGCTTGTCCGAGGCGCTGCATTTTGCGCAGTGCGCCGGGCTCGACGCGCACGGCGCGATGGAGGTGATCAGCAAGGGTGCGGCGCAGTCCTGGCAGCTGGAAAATCGCCACAAAACCATGCTGGCCGGCGAATTCGAGCACGGCTTTGCCGTGGACTGGATGCGCAAGGACCTGTCGATTCTGCTGGCCGAGGCCCGTAGCAATGGCGCGCAGCTGCCGGTAACCGCGCTGGTCGATCAGTTCTACGCCGATGTGCAGGGCATGGGCGGCGGCCGTTGGGACACGTCCAGCCTGTTTGCCCGCCTGAACAAGCGTTGACTGGCAGCTGAGGACAGCCGTCTATACTGGCTTCAAAGCCAGTAAGGATTCGGCGCTGTTCTCACTCTTCAGGCATGCGGGCACTGTTCATGGATGATCAATTTGCATTCAGCGACGACCTTCCCGGCACTACCAGCCAGCCCGTGTGGCGCGTACTGGCGGTTGATGATGACGCCGACTTCCAGCGCGCCACCGCCTTTGCCCTGAGCGAACTGGAACTGTTGGGCGGGCGCATTGAGCTGATCCAGGCGTTCAGCTGCCGTGAAGCCTCGATGCTCCTGGCCAAGCACCATGACATTGCCCTGGTGTTGCTCGATGTGGTGATGGAGACCGAAGACGCCGGCCTGCGCCTGATCAAGGCGCTGCGTGAGGTGATCGGCAACCGCGAAACCCGCGTGGTGATGCTGACCGGCGAGCCAGGCCTGGCGCCGGCCCATGAAGTGATGCGTGATTACGACATCAACGACTATTGGACCAAGAGTGAACTCAGCGCCGAGCGCTTGCTGACGGTGCTCACCGCAGCGGTGCGCGGTTATGCTCAGCTCCGGGCTGTAGCCAGCGCCCGGCGTGGCTTGCAGATGATCGTCGAATCGAGCAATGCGTTGTTCTGCTCAAAAAATACCCGTGAGCTGTCGGCCAAGATTCTGTCGGAAATTACCTCGCTGCTTAATCTGCAGACTGAGGGCATCGTTTGTGTGCGCGCCGATGAAGGGGACGCCACGGCCGAGCCGAATGCGCGGATTGTCAGCGCCAGCGGGCGCTTCTTCGACAGCATCGACGCCGATCTGGACGTGCTGCAGCCGCAGGTCGCAGCGGCGGTGCGCCAATGCCTGCAGGCGCAACAGACCCTGCGTCTGAGCGACTGCACGGTATTGTTCTTTCCGCGCTTTCAGGCGGGTTCGGACTACGCCTGCTATATCGACAGTGCGCGGACGCTGGATGACACCGAACTGGAGCTGCTCAAGGTGTTCAGCGCCAGTATCAGCCGTGGCCTATACAACGTCGCGCTGTTCAGCCGCCTGGAGGAAATGGCCTACCAGGACGACCTGCTGAAGATCCCCAACCGCAATGCGCTGATCCGCATGCTGGACATGACGTTGAAGTCCGACGCCAAGGATCAGCGCGTGCTGGTGCTTATCGATATCGACAATTTTTCCGGCGCCAACACTGCCTTTGGCACCGGTTATGGCGATTTCATCCTCGGTCTGGTGGCGAAGAAGCTGCGCGATGCCTTCAACCATGAGGTGCTGATTGCACGGGTGCGTGACGACCTGTTTGCCATCCTCGGCCCGCAAACGCAGGTCAATGCCGCTGAAGTGGTGGCGCTGTTTCGCCGGCATAAACGCCCCTATGAGCTGGGCCAGGTGCATAGCCTGAGCAGCGTGACCATGCACCTGGCCGACTTTACCGGCAGTGCCAGCGTGGCTCTGCAGGATGCACTGCTGACCCTGAAGCAGGCCAAACGCCTAGGGCATGACCAGCATGGGGTTTATGATCCGCGCCTGCAGGGTGCGCATGCCGAGTCCTACCGCATGCTGCTGGCCCTGCGCGATGCGGTGGAGGCTGGGCAGATCAGCGTCGAGTTGCAGCCGCAGATCGACCTGAAAACCCGCCGCGTTACCGGTGTGGAAGCCCTGGCGCGCTGGCGCAAGGCCGACGGCAAGATGGTCCCGCCGCTGAGTTTTATCCCGCTGGCCGAGGCCACCGGTTACATCTTGCCGCTGGGCGATCTGCTGATGCGTTTGGCCCTGCAGGCGGCCAAACAGCTGGCCGATGCCGGTTACCCGCAGATCCGCGTCGCGGTCAACGTTTCCGCGCCGCAACTGCTGCAGCATGACTTTATCGAGCGGTTCAATTCGCACCTGCAGGCGGCCGGGGTATTGCCTGAGCAGATCGAGGTGGAAATTACCGAATCGGTGGCCATGCGCACCTTTGATACGGTCTGCGAAAAACTGCGGGCGCTGCGCGCCATGGGCGTTGAAGTGGCCATTGATGACTTCGGTACCGGCTTCTCATCGCTCAGCTACCTGCGTTTGCTGCCGGCCGATCGGTTGAAAATCGACCGCAGTTTTGTTCTGGAAATCGGCGAAGTCAGCGACCAGCAGATGATCGCCGAGGCGGTGATCCAGATTGCCGCGCGGGTCGGCATGCAGGTGATTGCCGAAGGCGTGGAGACCCAGCAGCAGGCCGACTGGATTCTCGGCCATGGCTGTCGGCAGGCGCAGGGTTATCTGTTTGCCAAACCGATGGCCTGTGCCGACTTACTCAACTGGCTGAGTGACTGGCCGGAGCGCCCGGCCTGATGCAGCAATCCTGGCGCGGTAGGCTGGTGTCGCAGCCGGTCAGGCGCAACCTGTTGCTGCTATTTGTGCCATGGACGCTGCTGATTCTGCTGTTGATGGCGCTGCTCTATGAGCGCCTGCTGGATGCGCGGCTTGAGCCGCTGCTGCGTGATCAGCAGATCAGCCTGAACGAGGGCGTCGGCGTGCTCAATCGGCACCTGGCGACCTTGCGCGGCAATCTGCAATTTCTTACGCAGCAACCGCTGTTGGCCGAGGTGCTGCGCGACCCTAGTGCGGACAATCGGCATGCCCTGAGTCAGCTGTTTGTCGAGTTCGCCCGCAGCAGCAGGGTTTACGACCAAATTCGTTGGCTGGATGAGCGCGGCGCGGAGCAGGTGCGGGTCGATTGGCGCGATGGTGAGTCGCAGGCGCGCGATCAGGCGCAATTACACAACCAGGCGCAGCAGTACTACTTCGTGGAAACCATGAACCTGCCCCAGGACGCGTTCTACCTCTCGCGCTTTGATCTGAATGCCGACTCCGGCGTCGTCGAACAACCGCTCAAGCCCACCCTGCGCGGTGCCGAGCCGATTTTTGATGATGAGGGCAAGCGCCGCGGCATTCTGATTCTCAATTACCTGGGGCAAGTGCTGCTGCAGCGTTTGGCCCAGGTGTCCAAGAGTTATGGCAACAACCTGACCTTGGTCGATCATGAAGGCTACTGGATGCTCGCTGCCGATGCGCAGGATGCCTGGGGCTTTGCCCTGGGCAAGCCTGAGGCGACCCTGGCCAGCCGCTTTCCCGATAGCTGGCGGCGTATGCAGGCCACACGCAATGGCGTGTTTAGCGACAGTGGCGGCTATTGGGCTTTCAATACGTTCGATCCCTACCAGGGCAGTGGCCAAGACGCGGCAGCGGGTGAGTACTGGTTGCTGGTCTCGCACCTGCCTCTGGAGCAAATCCAAGGGTTGCGTGGGCAAGTGCTCTGGCAGGTGTTGCTGTTCGTTTGCGTGATGCTCTCTCTCGGATTACTGGTGGTCTTGCGTCTGGGCCTGGCGGAGTTCGAGCGTAATCAGGTGCGCGAGGCGCTGGAAGTCAGTAGCCAGGCGTTGCAGCAGAGCAATACTGAGCTGCGCGACACGGTGGAGCAGCTGCAGCGCACGCGCGGCGCCTTGATCCAGGCGGAAAAACTATCTTCGTTGGGCACTTTGGTCGCGGGGGTGGCGCATGAGCTGAATACGCCGATTGGCGCCGCCAGCATGGCGGCGTCCACCCTCGATAAAGGCAATCAGAGTCTGCAGAAGAGCCTCGGTGAGGGACTGCAGCGTTCGGCGCTGGAGCGCTTTGTGCAGCGCAATGATGAAGGCCTGGCAATCATCCTCAACAGCCTGACGCGCATGGCGCAGCTGACCCGGGCCTTCAAGCAACTGGCCAGCGACCGCGCGAGTACCGAGCGGCGCCGCTTTGATCTGGTCGAGTTGGTTGGCGAAGTCATGTTGCTGTTCACCCCCAAGCTTAAGCAGTCAAACCATCGGGTGCAGCTGGAGTTACCGCAGAGTCTGATGCTCGACAGCTATCCAGGGCCTCTGGGGCAGATTCTGCAGAACCTGATCGACAATGCGCTGATCCATGCTTTCGATTCGGGCATGAACGGCGTGGTGACGGTCAGGGTTGAGCACGATGAAATGCGCCACGAATGCGTGATTGCAGTCAGCGATAACGGCGACGGTATGAGTGATGACGTGCTGGCGAAGATCTTCGACCCGTTCTTTACCACCCGTCGTGGACGCGGCGGCACTGGGCTTGGCCTGCATATCACCCATCAGTTGGCGGTGGATATTCTCGGCGCAGAGCTGCAGGTACGCAGCGCGCCAGGGCAGGGTACGCAGTTTCGTCTGCGCTTACCGCTCGCCTGAATCTGCACCTGGTCGGCTGTCAAGCCGCCTGCGCCTGCGTAGAATCGTCGGCCTGTGCCCCGTGCTGTTGTTTTGAGGTTCTCCTGTCATGAATTGCCGTGCCGGCTGCGGCGCCTGCTGCATTGCCCCTTCGATCAGTTCTCCCATCCCCGGTATGCCCGATGGCAAGCCGGCGGGTGTGCGCTGCGTGCAGCTGGATGCCAATAACTACTGCCTGATTTTTGGCCAGCCTGAGCGGCCGTCGGTGTGTTCGGCGTTTCATGCCGCCGAGTATGTGTGCGGCAGCACTACGGCAGAGGCGCTGCAGTTGATTGGCTGGCTGGAGCAGAGCACGGCAGTTGCAGTCTGATACTGTGGCGCAAAGTTCTCGGCTGCCGGAGGCATGATGGTGCGGTTTACAGGGCTGCTCTTGGGGCTTGCCGCGTTGCTGGCGGTGAGCGTGGTGCAGGCGGCGCAATGGCGTCTGGTCAAGGATGAGGCGGGTATTCAGGTCTATTTGCAGCAAATTCCCGGTTCAAGCTTTCAGGCGTTTCGTGGTGTCACCCGTATACGAGCGGATATGCCACGTTTGTTGGCCCTGCAGGATGATGTCAGTGCGGCCTGCGCCTGGATTCATGCCTGCAGTGAGCAGAAGCTGCTCAAGCATGAGGGCGATCTAAGCTGGGCCTACAGCCGTTTCCATACGCCCTGGCCGGTACAGCCGCGTGATTCGATCCTGCAGGTCACTACCACGCGTGATGCTGATGGTCGGGTAACCCGCACTTTGCATGGGGTTGCCGACTATTTGCCGCCGCAGCAAGGCTTTGTGCGGGTGAGTAAGGTGGAAGGTTTCTGGAGCCTTATGCCACGCGAGGGCGTAATCGAAGTGATTTACGAGGTGCATTCTGAGCCGGGCGGCAGCGTGCCGGCCTGGTTGGCCAATAGCTTTGTCGTGGATGCGCCGTTCAATACCTTGCAGGGGCTGCGTCAGTTGGCTGAACAGCCGTAAAGCTGGCTTATTCAGCGCAATAAAAAAGGCTGCCCGAGGGCAGCCTTTTTTTGTGCGGCGAGAGCTGAATTACTTCTTCAGGTCGCGCTGCGGGTAGCCGGTGTACAGCTGGCGTGGACGGCCAATCTTGTACGGGCTGGAGAGCATTTCTTTCCAGTGTGAGATCCAGCCCACGGTCCGCGCCAGGGCGAAGATCACGGTGAACATGCTGGTCGGAATACCGATGGCCTTGAGGATGATGCCCGAGTAGAAGTCGACGTTCGGGTACAGGTTGCGCTCTTTGAAGTACGGGTCGGTCAGAGCGATTTCTTCCAGACGCATCGCCAGCTGCAGCTGCGGATCGTTGGTGATACCCAGCTCTTTCAGTACTTCGTCGCAGGTCTGCTTCATCACGGTGGCACGCGGGTCGCGGTTTTTGTAAACGCGATGACCGAAGCCCATGAGTTTGAACGGATCGTTCTTGTCCTTGGCCTTGGCGATGAACTTGTCGATGTTGGAAACATCGCCAATCTCATCCAGCATGCTCAGTACGGCCTCGTTGGCGCCGCCGTGCGCCGGGCCCCAAAGGGCGGCGATACCGGCTGCGATACAGGCGAACGGGTTGGCGCCCGAGGAGCCGGCCAGGCGTACGGTGGAGGTCGAAGCGTTTTGCTCATGGTCGGCGTGCAGGATAAAGATCTTATCCATGGCCTTGGCCAGCACCGGGCTGATCGGTTTGATCTCGCACGGGGTGTTGAACATCATGTGCAGGAAGTTTTCCGCGTAGTTCAGGTCGTTACGCGGATACATCATCGGCTGACCCATGGAGTACTTGTAGGTCATGGCGGCGATGGTTGGCATCTTGGCGATCAGGCGCATGGCCGACACTTCGCGGTGATGCGGGTTATTGATGTCCAGGGAGTCGTGGTAGAAGGCCGAGAGGGCGCCGACTACACCGCACATGATGGCCATCGGGTGAGCGTCACGACGGAAGCCGTTGAAGAAGGTCTTCAGTTGCTCGTGAACCATGGTGTGGTTCTTGATGGTGCTGACGAACTTGGCTTTCTCTTCTGCGTTCGGCAGTTCGCCGTTCAGCAGCAGGTAGCAGGTTTCCAGGTAATCGGATTGCTCTGCCAGCTGTTCGATGGGGTAGCCGCGATGCAGCAGGATGCCCTGGTCGCCGTCGATGTAGGTGATCTTCGACTCGCACGAGGCGGTGGACATAAAGCCAGGATCAAATGTGAAACGGCCCGTGGCGGTTAAGCCCCGCACGTCAATTACATCGGGACCAACGGTGCCGGTTAAAATGGGCAGCTCGACGGGGGCTGCGCCCTCGATGATCAACTGCGCTTTTTTGTCAGCCATGTTTGGCCTCCTAGTTATGCTTGAAATCATCTGACTGCCCCCCACGCAGGGCCCGCACCACTATAGTGAGATAAATTCGAATGTCAATTTGCGAAAACCCAGGCGGCAGAAGGGTTTGCGGGTGGTTTTCGGGCTTTTAAAGCGGCTCTTTACGCCATTTATTAGAGGTGTGCAATGCGCTTTTAGGTAGGGGGCTTTGCGTTGTCATTAGTAACCTAACTGTCTATACTCTGCGCCCAGCTACCAAGGGCTTTAGCCTGTCTTTTGGTAGTTGTCACTCCTTGGGTGATGGGTACCTGACCAGTGCACTTCCCGACAACTTTGCCCTGATAGTTAGGGGCTCTCAGTGTGATAAAAGCCGTGAATAGCCAAAGACCTGTAAACCTCGACCTTAGGACGATCAAACTTCCTATCACTGGCGTTACGTCATTCCTTCATCGTGTTTCTGGAATCATTCTGTTTTTCGGCATTGCCGTGCTGCTGTACGGGCTCGACAAATCGCTGGCATCTGCAGAAGGTTTTGCCGAGGTGAAAGAGTGCTTGACCAGCCCGCTGGCCAAATTTGTGATTTGGGGTCTGTTGTCCGCTTTGCTGTACCACCTGGTGGCCGGTATTCGCCACTTGATCATGGACATGGGCATCGGTGAGACGCTGGAAGGCGGCAAGCTGGGTTCGAAAATCGTTCTCGTCGTGTCGACGATCGTGATCGTGCTGCTGGGGGTGTGGATATGGTAACCAACGTCACGAACTTCTCGCGTTCGGGTCTTTATGACTGGATGGCGCAGCGTGTTTCTGCTGTCGTCCTCGCGGTTTATGTGTTGTTTCTGCTTGGCTTTATCCTGTGTAACCCGGGTCTGGGCTATGCCGAATGGCAGGCGCTGTTCTCCAATAACGCAATGCGTATCTTCAGCCTGTTGACCCTGGTGGCGCTCAGCGTTCACGCCTGGGTTGGCATGTGGACAATTTCCACCGACTACCTGACGCCAATGGCGCTGGGTAAGTGGGCGACTGTCGTGCGTTTTCTGTTCCAGGCTGCGTGTGGCGTTGCCATGTTCGCGTTCTTCGTCTGGGGCGTGCAGATTTTTTGGGGTAACTGATCCATGACAAGCATTCGCACTCTTTCTTATGACGCCATCATTGTTGGTGGCGGCGGCGCGGGTATGCGCGCTGCACTGCAGTTGGCTCAGGGTGGTCATAAAACCGCAGTCGTGACCAAGGTCTTCCCGACCCGTTCGCACACTGTTTCCGCTCAGGGTGGCATCACCTGCGCCATCGCATCGGCCGATCCGAACGACGATTGGCGCTGGCACATGTACGACACCGTCAAGGGCTCCGACTATATCGGTGACCAGGACGCTATCGAATATATGTGCTCCGTCGGTCCGGAAGCCGTATTTGAACTGGAACACATGGGTCTGCCGTTCTCCCGTACCGAGCAGGGCCGCATCTATCAGCGTCCGTTCGGTGGTCAGTCCAAAGGCCCGAACAACCCGACTCAGGCTGCACGTACCTGCGCTGCGGCTGACCGTACCGGTCACGCCCTGCTGCACACCCTGTACCAGGCTAACCTCAAGGCTGGCACCTCGTTCCTTAACGAGTGGTACGCGGTCGATCTGGTGAAGAACCAGGACGGCGCCGTAGTTGGCACCATCGCCATCTGCATCGAAACCGGCGAGACCGTGTACATCCGTTCCAAGGCCGTGGTTCTGGCCACTGGCGGTGCCGGTCGTATCTACGCCTCTACCACCAACGCCCTGATCAACACCGGTGACGGCGTGGGCATGGCCCTGCGTGCCGGCGTGCCGGTGCAGGA
>NZ_JAUYGD010000063.1 GCF_030690725.1 Pseudomonas sp.
AATGCTGAGGTCTTCGCTATCGGATGAGTCGCGCTGACTTACTTGCTTGAGCTGGCCTGCATCGAAGGTAAGCCCGTCAATCTCCAGCGAATTCAGGTGCCCGCCTTGAAAGGTCTGTGGCAGCAGGCGCGAATCGTTTGCTTGGACGGTTGGCAGTCTGGGTTGCAGCGTGCCCAGTTTCAGCACGCTGTTTGAGGCGCGCAGCTTCGCGGTTAAGCCCATCTCACCATATTCATCCTGCGCGGCACGAGGTGCTTCTTTATCGCGCTTGAGCAGGCCCGAGCCTGAGCGGTCGGCGCTAGAGTCCAGCTTGAGGCCAAGCATGCCAATGGCGTCGATGCCCACGCCGACTGTCCCTTCGGTGAACCCGGATTCGTAGCGCAGCAGGAAGCCCTGGGCCCATTCTTCCTGCTTTGATTGGCTGGCTGAGTCTTGGCGGAAGTCGCGATTGAAATAGAAGTTACGCGCTTCCAGCCCGGCTTTGCTGTCTGCGAAAAACTCAGCTGCGGCTGGCTGGCTAAGACTGAGTACCCCAGTACTCACCGCGACTGCCAAGAGGGTCTTCTTCATTGTTGTTTATCCATGTTCAGGGGGGTGGCATATCGGGGAGCCGTCGCTGTATGCCGTGCTCTCCGAATAGGGGCGGGTTCCTCTGCGGCCAATCTTCGGCTGGTCGTTATGCCTGTACGCCTGCAGGTCTAGGTCGAGGAACCATTGCGGACTTTGGGGAAGATCAAACGGAATACGGTGAAGCTGCCTGGCAGGCTACTGACCTCGACCGTGCCCTGATGCAGGCTCATGATCGAGCGAACAATTGCCAGGCCCAGCCCTGTCCCACCTTCGGCACGAGAGCGGCTGGTATCGACGCGGTAGAAGCGTTCGAACAAATGAGGGATGTGCTGTGCGGGGATGCCAATCCCCGGGTTTCCCACCGAGAACGACACGGTTTCGCTGTGCTTCTCGATCAGCAGCGAGATGTTTGCGCCAATGGGGCTGTGCCGAATCGCATTGGACAAGAGGTTTGAAATGGCGCGCTGTACCATCAGCCGATCACCGAAGGTTCGGCCGGCCCCGGAAATGCTCAGGCTGATCTGTTTCTCTTCAGCGGAGATGCTGAACAGATCCACAACGCGTCTTGCCTCGTCCTCCAGTGCAATCTTCTCGAAGGGAACCAGGGATGCGGGGTGGCTGACTTGAGCGAGAAACAGCATGTCGGACACGATTCGGGTGACGCGCTCCAGCTCTTCTGTGCAGCATTCCAGTACGGCTTTGTACTCCTCAGGTGGACGCTGTCTTGAGAGCGTTACCTGCGCTTTACCCATCAGGTTGGTGATAGGTGAGCGCAACTCATGGGCCAGGTCATCAGAGAACTGCGATAGCTGCTGAACGCCACCATCAAGACGATGCAGCATGAAGTTGATGCCGTGGGCCAGCGCGCTGAGTTCTTGTGGAAGTTTGTCGACGGAAATCCGATGGGTCAGATCCTGCGTGGATATCAGCGATGCAACCTGGCGAAATTGCCGGAGCGGAGAAAGGCCCCGTTGTACAATCCACCATGCGCCCATGCCAATTAGCGCCAGAAGAAGAGGGAGCGCGATCAACGTTGACTTGAGGTAGGCACTGAGCAGTGCTTCGTCGGCAGATCGATCAATTGAGAGTAAGACCCTGACGTGGTCGCCGTCGTTGAGCAGCATCACCTTGGATGCGGTCAGGAAGTTGTTTCCCTCAGCATCCGACCAGCTTTGGTAAATAGGGGTATCGCCTGCTGGTATGTTGGCAAGAATGGGCTCCCTGGATTTCTCACCCAGATTCAGGAGTAATTTGGTGCCTGACTTTTTCCCGTAGATCGTCAGGTGCAGATTGTCATGCCCCATGACCAGATCCAGCAGCTCGTGAGGTTGCTGGGCAATTGCATGTGCGCTCATGTCTTCGGCGAGATTGTGCTGAATCTGCTCAAGTTTGCCGTCAAGACTCTGCTTGGCCAACGAGTCCAGCTCATGGGTAAGCGCGAAGTAGGCGAGTGCTGCTAGCAGAACAACCAGTGCCGCCCCCATCACGCTGACCGACAGGCCAAGGCGCATGGATAGACTGGTCGGCTTCATGCACGTTCCTCAAGCACGTACCCGACACCCCTGAGGGTGTGAATCAGCTTGTTATCGAACGGGTCATCAATTTTGGCGCGTAGTCTGCGGATGGAGACTTCGACGACGTTGGTGTCGCAGTCAAAATTCATATCCCAGACCAGCGAAATGATCTGGGTGCGCGATAGCACTTCCCCAGAGCGGCGCATCAGTAGGTGCAGCAACGCAAACTCTTTAGTGGTCAGGTCGATGCGCTGCTCACCACGGAACGCGCGGTGCCTCGCCGGATCAAGCTCAAGGTCGGCTACCCGCAGCACTTCCGGTACTGGAATTTGCTCGCTTCGCCGTAGCAACGTACGAATTCGCGCAAGTAACTCAGGGAACTCGAACGGTTTGACTAAATAATCATCCGCCCCCAAATCCAGGCCTTTAATTTTATCCACTAAGCGCCCGCGTGCAGTCAGCATTATCACGCGAGTACTGCTGTTACTGCGTATATGCTCAAGCACGCCCCAACCATCAATTCCAGGCAGGTTTACATCAAGCACTACCAAGTCGTAAGTGTGCTGCCTAACAAGGTGGAGACCGTCCACGCCAGTGGCGGCCTTATCAACTACATAGCCACTTTCGCTTAAACCTTGGTGTAAGTATTCGGCAGTCTTGGGCTCGTCCTCGACAATAAGGATTCGCATAAAAATTCACCTTAAAATATGCGGCCAGTATTTTTAGATATTTTTTTGTTATGGCTGCGGAGTGGTTTTAATTCTTTCATCGGCGGTCACGGATATGACCTACGGCTTTTCAGGTTGCTCCAAGGCTAAAGCCTGAAGCGGCTTTAGGGTCAAGCTGTAATGCCTATTTCGCATGGCTCAAAGGGGTTAAGCGACAACATGTCGCAGTACTTGTCCTTATCCAAAACACCCAACTTTTGACTGGCAGGGCTGCCCGGGGGCGCTACCCGCGAGGCAACCGCTATTTAACTGTGTTTGTTTCTAGTTGTTGCTGGGCGCTAAATTGCCTGCTCTCTTGAGCGCTGCCAATACTAATACAGGCCTACTTGGAAAAGTGCTGGATAACGTATTTGTAATTTTCCAGTCACCTTGCTGATAGGCATGGAGCACTACATTCTGCCGGGAATTGGCTTTCTACTTATTTTCCCAAGCGATAATCCTCGATATCCCTCGGGATTAATAAATATAAAGGCCTTCATTATATTCCAGCAGAGCTAGTTCTGTGGAGGACTTTAAGTGCATGTAAAAACAATGGCCGGACATGGAGTTGGAATAGGTAAATTCTGTGTATTTTCAGGGCTACTGGCTGCATTGTTAATTGCTCCAGTTCCAACAACTGCTGCCGAATCAACAAGGCAGTCAATAACGATTGATGAGGCGTTTGCGCAAGCGCTCACTGAGAACCAGGAGTTCGCTGCAGCACAATGGAATACAGGTATTGCCGAAGGTGCTCGTACTCAAGCTGGGCTGATCCCGAATCCTGAGTTGTCCTGGAGCGTTGAGGACACGCGCAGTGAGTCGCGCGTTACCAGCATTCAGGTATCTCAGCCAATTGAGCTGGGAGGCAAGCGTAGCGCGCGTATTGATGTGTCTGAGCGTGATCAGGACGCGGTGGCGATTGATCTGGAGCGTAAGAAAAACATCTTGCGCGCTGAGGTCATCCAGGCCTTTTACTCAGCTCTGCGTGCCCAGGAAGGACTGCAGCTTTCCACACAGTCGTTAGACCTTGCCCGTCGCGGACTTCAGGTGGTCGAAGGGCGCGTAAAGGCCGGCAAGGCTTCGCCAATCGAAATTTCGCGTGCTCAGGTGCAGCTTTCGGAAATTCAACTGGAGCTGAATCGCGCACGCCTCAATCAAAGCAATGCCTACAAGCAACTGGCGCTCATAACGGGTGCCAAGACACCGAACTTCGCGCATGTCGAGGGTGATCTTGAGCGCCTGCCGTACCTGCCGTCGCAGGCTGAGATGCTTGCACGCATAACAGATACAGCGGACCTACGGCTGGCCAACACGCAAATCCAGCGTGCCGAGTCTTCCTTGGAACTCGAAAAGTCGCAGCGCATTCCAGACCTCACCGTCAGCGTTGGCAGCCAGTACGACGAAGGGCTTGGCGAGCGCGTCAATTTGCTCGGCTTGTCGATGCCTATTCCGTTGTTCAACCGCAACCAAGGCAATGTGCTGGCCGCTGCTCAAGGAGCTGACCAAGCGCGGGATTTGCGCAATGCCGCAGAGCTCCGCCTGCGCGCGGAAGCCCAGCAGGCATTTGAGCAGTGGGAAAGCGCTAGAAGTGAAGTCGACTCGATCAGCGGCACACTGCTGCCGACCGCGCAGCAAGCAGTAGAGGGCGCAGTACGTGGATTCGAGATGGGCAAGTTTGCCTTTATCGATGTACTCGATGCTCAGCGCACCCTCGTAAGCATGCGCTCCCAATACCTGAATACCCTGGATGAAGCTATTTCGGCCTGGGTGAGCTTGGAGAAGATTTACGGCTCCCAACTCAACATCGAATTCAAAAAATAAGCATCTCTCACACCTACATAACGCCTTAGATGGTCGCGTCATGCGACATGAAGCCTCGCCTGCTTTCCTGGCGGCTGCATGTTTATTGAGCGCGTTTAGTCGCCGCCTGGGCATGAGTCAAATTCAATACTTTTGATAATTTGGAGTTACCAATGGCATCAACAACTCCCAGAAAGCAGTGGCTGATGATTGTGGCTGTTGTCGTCATCGGTTTAGCCGTGGCGGGTCTGATTCTAAGTGGTAGCCCTGGTAAGTCCGGGGAGGAAGGCCATGGCCATGATGAGAGTCATGAGGATGTATCGGCTCACGCAGATCCCGAGCACCACGGGGAGGCTTCGGCCGACGAGCATGAAGAGGCCGATGAGCATGCAGATAAAGAGCACCATGAAACTGTAGAACCCACCAAGGGCGAGCATGGCGGCAAGCTTTTCACCGAGGGTGATTATGCACTTGAAGTGACGATTTTTGAGGAGGGCGTAGAGCCTCAGTTCAGGCTCTATACCTACCTGGACGGTAAGCTTTTAAATCCTACTGAAAGCACGGTACAGGTGACCTTGTTGCGTCTTGGCCAACCTGCGCAAATCATCAATTTCAGCAAAGAGAATGACTACCTACGTGGCGATGCCGCGGTTGTAGAGCCGCATTCATTCCAGGTTTCCATCAGCGCCAAGCACAGTGGCAAGAGCTATTCGTTCGGTTACGAGCAGGTTGAGGGCCGCGTGACGATGACGGATGCGCAGCTTGAGCAGGGTGGCGTCACGCTCGCCACTGCTGGTCCAGCGAAAATCGCCTCCACGCTGCAAGTGCTCGGCGAGGTTCGTTACAACGGTGACCGCACGGTTCAGGTGACCCCGCAACTTGCCGGGCGCGTCGACTCGGTGGCGGTTAGTGCTGGCGATACGGTCAGCAAGGGTCAGGTATTGGCCAAAATCTCCAGCCAGGCGCTGGCCGAACTGCGTGGCGAGCTAATGGCCGCCCAGCAACGCTCTGCGCTTGCCCGCACGACCTATGCACGTGAAAAGCAATTGTGGGAAGAGAAGATTTCCGCCGAGCAGGACTTCCTGCAGGCGCAAGTTGCCATGCAGGAAGCTGCTATCGCAGTGCAGCGCGTCCAGCAACAAATCGCTTCGCTGGGCGGTGCCCCGGCCAAAGGCCAGAATCTCACCGAATTCGAGATTCGTGCCCCTATCGATGGCGTGATAACCAGCAAAAGCATCTCTGTTGGTGAAGTACTCAAAGAGGACTCCGCAGTCTTTACCGTCTCGGATTTGTCGACCGTATGGGTGGACTCAACCGTCGCGGCGAAAGACTTGGGCGTAATCGCCGAAGGGCAAAACGTTGTCGTGAGCTCCAGCGCATTCGCCGCCACGGCTAAGGGCTCCATTTCCTATGTCAGCGCTCTGGTTGGGGCGCAAACCCGCTCGGCGACTGCTCGCATCGTGCTAGCCAACCCAGATCGGATATGGCGGCCTGGTTTGCCAGTGACGGTCGAGGTGATTGCCCAGGAGAACGACGTTCCCGTTGCAGTAGCGGTCGAAGCGATCCAGACCGTTCGCGATTGGCAGGTAGTGTTCGGCCGCTTCGATAACCAGCTAGAAGCTCGGCCTCTTGAGCTGGGCAAATCCGACGGCCACTTCGTCGAGGTTATCTCGGGTCTGAAGGCGGGCGATCGATACGCGCTGAAGAACAGCTTCCTGATCAAAGCTGAGCTTGGCAAAGCCGGCGCGAGCCATGACCACTAATTCGGAGTCGAGCTATGAAACAAGTTACAGCTATTTTTCGTCCGATCCGGCTTGAAGCCGTCGAGCAAGCGCTGCACGCACTGCCGCATCTACCAGGATTCACCATCCTGCCAGCCCATGGTCATCCGCGTGGTCACGGCAAGGATCATGGATATATCGCAGACGAATGGAATCCAGACGCCCATCAGCATCTCGTGCTGCTGGCGTTCTGCTCCGATGAGGTTGCCGATGAGATCGTCCATGCCATCGAGAAGGCCGCCCACACAGGTGTTCCCGGTGATGGAATCGTCGCCGTGGCCCCTTTGACCGACGCATTGCGCATCCGTACTGGAGAGCGCGGTGATGCTGCGCTTTAGGGGAAATTGACATGTACGAACGATTAATTCGCTTCGCCATCGACCAGCGCTGGCTAGTCTTGCTGGCTGTGCTCGGCATGGCGGCGTTGGGTGTTTACAGCTACCAGAAGTTGCCGATTGATGCGGTTCCCGACATCACCAACGTGCAGGTGCAGATCAATACCGAGGCAAAGGGCTACTCGCCACTGGAAACTGAGCAACGCGTGACCTTTCCGATTGAATCGGTAATGGCTGGGCTGCCCAACTTACAGGAAACGCGTTCAATCTCACGCTACGGGTTGTCGCAGGTCACCGTCATTTTCGAAGACGGCACAGACATCTACTTCGCTCGTCAGTTGGTGAATGAGCGGATACAGGAAGCGCGTAGCAATCTACCCAGTGATCTGTCGCCGAGCATGGGGCCAATCGCTTCTGGTCTGGGCGAGATCTACATGTGGACCATCGAGGCGCAAGACGGTGCGAAGAAGCCGGATGGCAGCGCCTATACTCCGATGGATTTGCGTGAGATTCAGGACTGGATCGTCAAGCCGCAACTGCGAACCGTCAAAGGTGTTACCGAGATCAACACCATTGGCGGTTATGCCAAGGAGTTCCAGGTTTCACCCAAGCCGGAGCGCCTGGTCGCACATGGCCTCAGCCTGCAGGACATTGTGGTTGCGTTGGAGAGCAATAATGCCAACGTTGGTGCGGGCTACATCGAACGCAGCGGCGAGCAGTACCTGATCCGCGCTCCGGGACAAGTCGGCAATATCGCTGACATCGCCAACATCATCATCAAGAACACCGATGGTGTTCCTGTGCGCATCGGTGATGTGGCCGAGGTTGGCCTGGGTAAGGAGCTGCGCACCGGGGCCGCTACTGAGAACGGCCAGGAGGTGGTGCTCGGCACTGCCTTTATGTTGATTGGTGAGAACAGCCGCTATGTATCGCAGGCTGTCGACCAGCGCATAAAGGAGATCAATCGCAACCTGCCGAAAGGAGTCATAGCGAAGACGGTCTATGACCGCACTGTATTGGTCGATAAGGCCATCAATACGGTGAAGAAGAATCTGATCGAAGGCGCTCTGCTGGTTATCGCTATCCTGTTCCTGTTCCTGGGTAACATTCGGGCGGCCCTCATCACCGCAATGGTGATTCCGCTGTCGATGCTGTTCACCTTTACGGGCATGGTCAGCAACAAGGTCAGCGCGAACCTGATGAGCCTTGGCGCACTCGATTTCGGCATCATCATCGATGGTGCCGTGGTGATCGTAGAGAACTGCGTGCGTCGTTTGGCTCACGCCCAGGCCGCAGCAGGCCGAACGTTGACCCGTAATGAGCGCTTCCATGAGGTGTTCGCGGCGTCGAAGGAGGCGCGTCGTCCACTGCTGTTCGGCCAACTGATCATTATGGTGGTGTACCTGCCGATATTTGCGCTCACCGGCGTGGAAGGCAAGATGTTCCACCCAATGGCGTTCACCGTGGTGACAGCCCTGTTCGGAGCCATGATCCTCTCGGTGACATTCGTCCCGGCAGCTGTTGCACTGTTCCTCAATGGCAACGTCAGTGAAAAAGAAAATCGGCTAATGGCCTGGGTCAAGCAAGGCTACGCGCCGTTGCTAGATTGGGTCATGGTCAGCAAGCCGTTAGTGCTGACCATTGCGACAGTCATCATGGTGCTTTCTGGTTTAGCTGCTTCGCGGATGGGCAGTGAGTTCGTGCCGAGCCTGGATGAGGGCGATATCGCTTTGCATGCCCTGCGTATTCCTGGCACTAGCCTTTCGCAAGCAATTGAAATGCAGGTGCAACTCGAACAACGAATCAAATCCTTTGCCGAGGTTGATACGGTGTTCGCCAAGCTTGGAACTGCTGAAGTCGCAACCGATCCAATGCCGCCGAACGTGGCGGACAACTTTGTCATGCTAAAGCCGCGCGACCAGTGGCCCGATCCTGATCGCAGCAAAGCCGATTTGGTTGCGGCGATGCAGGAGGCGGTTGAACAGGTTTCCGGCAACAACTATGAGTTCACTCAGCCCATTCAGATGCGCTTCAACGAGCTGATCTCCGGCGTACGCAGTGACGTCGCAGTGAAAGTGTTTGGCGATGACATGGATGTGATGAACGAGACCGCCGAGCAAATCGCTGAGGTGCTGGAGGGTATTCCAGGAGCAGCTGATGTGAAGGTCGAACAGACCACCGGTCTGCCGATGCTCAGCGTACAAATCGACCGTGAGAAAGCCGCACGATTCGGTTTGAATGTCTCGGAGATTCAGGACGCCATTTCCACCGCCATCGGCGGGCGCGAGGCGGGTGCACTGTTTGAAGGTGACCGGCGTTTCGATATCCAAGTTCGCCTGGCGGACGAGTGGCGCAATGATGTCGACAAGATCCAGCAGCTACCTATTCGTCTGGCCAATGGCGATGGGTTGGATGGCCCAGGGTTTGTGCGCTTGGCTGATGTGGCGAGTGTGGTGTCCGCACCGGGGCCGAACCAGATCAGCCGTGAAAGTGGCAAGCGCCGCGTGGTGGTCACCGCTAACGTTCGCGGTCGCGATATCGGCTCATTTGTCGCCGAGGCCGAGAGCAAGATCGCCCAGGCGGTTAGCGTCCCTACAGGCTACTGGACGACCTGGGGCGGCACCTTCGAGCAGCTTCAGTCGGCGGCCAAGCGCCTGCAGATTGTCGTACCGGTCTCATTGCTGCTGGTGTTCACACTGCTCTTTATGATGTTCGGCAATGTCAAAGATGGCCTGCTGGTGTTCACCGGCGTGCCCTTCGCGCTGACAGGCGGGATCATGGCCTTGTGGCTGCGAGATATTCCGCTCTCGATCTCCGCGGGCGTGGGTTTCATTGCTTTGTCGGGCGTGGCGGTGCTCAACGGCCTGGTAATGATTTCCTTCATTCGCAGTTTGCGTGAGAACGGCATGGGGCTGGACGAGGCCATCCGCGAAGGCGCATTGACGCGCCTACGGCCAGTGCTGATGACTGCTTTGGTGGCGTCTCTGGGCTTTATTCCAATGGCCACTGCCATCGGTACGGGCGCGGAAGTTCAGCGCCCTCTGGCGACGGTAGTGATTGGCGGAATTCTGTCCTCAACAGCGCTGACGCTGCTGGTTTTGCCATTGCTCTACCGCTTGGCCCATCGTCTGCGCTAAGTTCACAGCGCTATTCGTTTGCAACTGAAAAGCCCCGCTCTTGAGCGGGGCTTTTTGCTTACCGTAAATACCGCTCAATGTGGGCGGTGACTGTGCCGTGACGTCCTCAGCGGCTTTTTTTACGCCAGATGAGAATCGGCACTGCCCGGATGTAGACAAGTTCACCCACCAACTCAACCAGTGTCTGGGTGATGACCGCTGCGGCTGCAAGCCCTCGTATTTCTTCAGGTAATGCCAGGGCCAGCGGAAGAACCACCAACGAGTTACGTGTGGCGGTACTGAAAGTAACCGCTCTCGCCGTCGAGGCGGGCAGTTTATAAGCTTTTGAAGCGAGTGCGCCCACTACGGGGGCCAAAAGCATGAAACCGATATACACCGGGATCACCGGTAAAAGCTGGTCGATATCACGTACCACTGGCGAGATTTGCGACCCAACCACCGCAATGAGAACTGCCGCCATCGCAGGGACTGGCATCCATGCCCATACGGTGTTCCAGCGACCTACGATCCGCGAGCGCTTAGCCAAGGCTGCTGTAGCCACCGCGAGCAATAAAGGCACGACAATCAGTGCGAGAAAGGCTTCAGCGAAAGGCGCTATCGAGATAACGACTTGGGATTGCTCCCCTAGCATAAAAGCCAAATACACAGGCAACAGCACAAGTTGCAACAGCAAGAGGATGGGGGTTGCTGCAAGAATCGCACGCGAGTCGCCTCTGCCTATGTGCGTAAATACCACCACGTAGTCGATACAGGGAGTGAGCAAAACCAGAAGAGCGCCGATTAGTACTGCCGGGTGTTCTGCGAGCCCTCTGGTTAGTGCCCACACCAACAGTGGAATCAGTACAAAATTGGCGATCAGCAAGGCAGACATGAAGCGTTTGTTGCTAAGACTCTCGCGGAAATCAAGAAAGGGGATTTGCAGGAACATCGCGTACATCAGCACGGCGATAGTCGGGGTCACTAATGCGTTCAGGCTCTGCGTAGCTGCAGGAGCTATTAACCCACCGATTGCCGCTGCAATGACCGCAACGAAATAGATCGGTATCTGGTTTTGTTCAAGCGCATCCCTACTCATAGCATCCTCAAGGAGTAAAAACTTCAGCTTACATGAGGTAGCGGAGAGCGCGGCGATACTCTTGGATGGCCTGAATCATGAAAAATTGAGATGGGCACGGCGTCTAGCTATTGAGTAGGTATCTGCTGACGGTGCAAGGGCGCGGTATTCAAATGACACCGTGTTCTAGCATCGGGGTGATAGCCAGTGCCTTTGCAGATATCAGGCAGATCAATCTAAAGGCCTGCACCGGTATCATTTTGCCCTTCTTGCTACACGCTGACAGCGATGGCTTGTTGCAGACATGAATGACTTGCGGAAGAGTAGAGTTAGTTTTCTAGCTTGGAGGTTTAAACTCCCAGTGAGTCTTTTTTATTAAAGATTAAATAAAAAAAGCGCCCCGAAGGGCGCTTAGGGTACACCTCTTTCCAAAGGAGCTCGGGAGCTTCTAGAGGTGAACATCGTTCGGAAGTGGGCGGTTAGTCAGCGTTGGTTTCTTTTTTAATATCGGTATTGGCCCGATTTTGGTTGCTGGTCTTAACCTTTAGTTCGTCCGCCGGTTTGGCAGAAGGCTCAGTTCCGTGAATTCGTTTTTGATCTGCTCGAAATTTTTCCTGAGCTTTCATTGAGCGATCATAGCCATCTTCTGCATAAGTCTGTGTGGAGCCGACAAGAAGTACCGATCCAATAACTAGAGCTTTCAACATCTTCATAAGGCAGGCCTCGTAAAATTCAATTAGTAGCTTGTCGAGGTTCATGGACAAGTTCTGCAAGTTCGAGTGAATTTTACGGGGGTGAAGCTAACAGCAGCGTGAGCTCAACATTACATTCTTGAAATCTAATAACTATCTATCTTGTTATGCATGAGCGGGCAGGGCTTTTAGAGCCCGCCCGCCCATCCATTTTTAGAGCACGCTCAGTGGGTACTCGACGATCAGACGAACCTCGTCCAGATCCGACTCGTAATCCGTTGCGCGGGTAGTCATCTGGCGAACGCGGAAGGACATATCTTTCAGCGAGCCAGCTTGTACGACGTACTTGGCTTCGATGTTGCGCTCCCAGCGCTTCTGGTCGGTCAGCGGATTACCATCGGCATCACGACGCATATACACATTGTTGGCGTCGGAGTAGTCCGCATCTGTACCCAGCGCATAGCGCGTCATGAAGGTCAGTCCAGGAACGCCATAGCTGGCCATATCTAGGTCGTAGCGCAGCATCCAGGACTTCTCTTTCGGCGAGTTGAAGTCGCTGTACTGAATAGAGTTGTCGAGGAAGATGGAATCAGACTGGCGCAGGTAGTCGAAATCATCGTCGCCGTTGTTGCGCTGGTGCGACAGGGCAACGCTGTGTGCACCGAACTGCACACCCACTTTGCCGCTGTAAATGTCGTTATCGAACTCACCCAGCAGCTGCTGGCCGTCATCGACAGCTTTGTAGTAGTTCAAACCACCGAACAAGGAAACACTGTCGGTCAGCGGGTAGGTGAAGGACGTACCGGCATAGTGCTGCTTCCAAGCATCCTTGAGTTGGCTGCTATAGAGACTAAAGCTCAGGTTGTCATTTAGCGAATAGTCACCGCCGAAATAGGCAACCCATGGCGACGCGACAGAGCCCGCATAGAAGGTTGCGAATTCATCACGCATGGTGCTGACCTGCGGCTGGCTCATGGCATGCAGGCGGCCACCCTGAAGGGTCAAACCATCAAAGCTGGTGTTCTCAACCGTAACGCCGCGAAAGCTTTCCGGTAGCAGGCGGGAGTCACCGTAGTGAACCACCGGAGTCATGGGGAACACATCACCCACTTTGACAACGGTGTCGAATAGCCGGGCTTTTACTGCACCACCCACTTTGGAGTAGTTATCTTCAGCTTCACCATCACTATTTACCGGCAGCAGATTAACAGTACCACCTGGGCCATATCGACCATCCCCGGTATCCAGTTTAAGGCCGAGCATGGCGAAGGCATCAATACCAAAGCCTACGGTGCCTTGGGTAAAGCCCGACTCGAACTGGCCAATGATGCCGTGTGCCCAAGCTTCAGTATAACCATTGTCAGTGTTGCTCGACTGACCTTTACGAAAGTCACGGTTCATGTAGAAGTTACGGTTGAGAATATTGAAACTGCTACCTTCTACAAAACCTTCGGCTTGCTCTTCTGCGGCCGCCATGAGCGGAGCTGCACTGACAATCGCCGAAAATACTGCAAGGGATAGTTTGGTTTTATTAAGCATTTATTGCTCCTTTATATTGGCAGTTATTAGTCTAGTTTTCGCCATGGCGTTCTTATAGGTATTGCACCCTCAAGCGCTCTGCGCCTTTGGGGAGCTGAGCCCTATCCTTGCAAGCTGAAGATAACTTGAAGATGATTGGAAAATTACAATTCTGTAATCTTCACAAGGCGGCAATAAAAGTTGTCTTAAAGCGACATTTAAGTGCAGGTTTTCAACAAAAACGGCGTATAGGCCGTGAGAGCGCCCAGCTTGGGTTGGCCCAGGTCATTCGCTAGAGAGGCGATCAGCTCACTGCAACGCTATGTATTGCAGTGAAATGGGCCACTTGCTCCAGAGGATATGAGTCGCCCATTCCAGTGGTTGTGCACCACTCTGCTGATGGTTTCGAGCCATGAACCAGTAGTTGAATCAGCTCGCGTTTGAGTTCGGCCGAGCTCGCAATCGATGCGATCTCCAGCTCAGATTAACTGCGACTGGCATAGCCTTGGGCTCACATTGGTTGCGGGCGAGCGAGCTTACGTTGGGTGGCATCGGCTCAACGGGCGCGCGCTTTCATCAGCTAGCCAGAGCCACTCACTAGGGGCATCGTGTTGCACCTAGCGGCAGCCCTTCGCAAGAGAATCCGTTAGCCTTGGCTTGTAAGGTCTCGCCCAAAGGGTTCGGTCAACTGTCCAAGGTAGTCTTTGGGATAGTCCTTTTCATGCAATCCAACCTCTGCCTCTCCCAGCTTCCCTGCGCTGTCGTAGAACGTGCCAAACAGTCGATCCCACACCATCAGAAACTCTCCGAAGTTAACCTGGGCATCCGCAAAGTCGCGCTTGTGATGCCAGCGATGAATTTCAGCAACCCCGATGATGTGGCGCAGCCATCCCAGTCGGTAGTCCAGGTTTGCATGCTGGAACGCCAAGTGCACGGTCAAAATGCCAAACCAGGTAGCAACCACTGCGGATGGAGCACCTGATGCGAGCAGAATCACCAGCCCCGGACCGGCCATGAGTGCGGCGTGCAAGGGGTGTCGGCGCTCCCCGTTGATCCAGTACAGCCGCTCGGCGCTGTGATGAATCATGTGAAAACGCCACAGCCAGGGTACATGGTGGCTGATACGATGCATGGCATACAGGCTCAGATCGAGCACGGCGGCGACCAGCAGCAGTTGCAGCCAAAGTGGGCTCTCGACTGGGAAGAGACGAACCGTAGCTGGCACTGCATCGCCCAGCCTGGCCAGGATTTCAGCGGTGAACTGGATGACGGAGAGATTCACCAGCATGTGCAGTAGGTCGGTCGCGGTGTCTTGATGATCCTCAAGCCAGGCTTCGCGAAAAGGCTGGATGCGCTCTAACCCCGCGACGCTTAACAGACCCACCGCGGCGACTACCGGTGTGGTGGGCCAATACGGCACTCCCGCGTACAGCGCCCAGAGCATGAAGGCGGCACAGCCACCAAACACAAGTGGATAGCTCAGCCAGCGTAGGGGGAATCGCAGGAAAATAGGCATCGCTCAGCTCCTGGGTAGGGAGCCATGACTGTATGTGGGGAGACCCGCTTTCGGCTTGAACGAAAGAGCTATGACTCCTGAAGATCGACCTCAGCCAGTGCGGAAGAAGGATCGATGCCCAGCAGCGTCCGGAATGTCCGGGAGAAATGCGCCGAGTCAGAAAAGCCCGCTGCATGAGCTGCTTCGGTTAGTCGTACACCTTTGGCCACATATTGCAGGGCCTGCGTGAGACGCAACCATTTCGCATAGCTGCGCAGCGGCAGGCCGGTTTGCTCTACAAACCAGTGGGAAAACCGTGAGGGGGATAAATGCACCAACGCGGCCATTTCGTCGCGTCCCATTTGGCCACTACGCAGCGCCTCAACCACAGTGGTCAAACGAGGATCTGAAGGCGGCGGATCGGAAAGTTGCAGTGATTGGCGCACCCCCGCTCTTACCTGAAGTGCAGTGTGCCCTGGCTCACGTAGCGCCTCGATAATCGGCGTGATATCCCCCGGCGCGATCTCAATCACCCGCGCTGTTTCGCTGCCACACAAAGCACGCGCCTCATCGGACACTGCATCCAGATAGATCGATAGCACTCGGTTGGCGCTGAGCCGATGCGGCAAGCCGGCCGGGATGAAGACGGCCGATCCTGTTTGAATGCCCAGCGGCGTTTCAACCAATACAGGTGAATCGAGACCCGCTGAGATCTGATGTGCCTGATGGTGGTGCCAATCCTGGTGGCCGGCACGGCCATGAAAGATGCCGATGCCGGGCCCCACCCAGGCATGGCCTGCCCAGCGCACCGCGCCTGTTGAGGGCAAGTCTTTCATTCTCTGGCTCGGCCGGTTTCCTCATTCGGGTTCAGTAAGCTGCTCAGGATCAACATGGTCGCACCACCGACGATACCGATATCCGCCAGGTTAAACGCAGGCCAATGCCAGGACTGCCAGTAAAAATCCAGGTAGTCGATCACATGGCCTTGCGAGGCTCGATCAATCAGATTGCCAACGGCACCGCCTAAGATGAGGCTATAGCCTAGGGCTTCGCTGTTGGCTCTGGGTTTACGCAATATCAGAGCCAGCACCACCGAAACGACCAAGGCGATGACGCTGAAAAAGTAACGCTGCCAACCACCCGCGTCAGCCAGGAAGCTGAACGCTGCACCGGTATTCCAGAAATGAACCAGATTGAAGAACGGGGCCAGCGGAATGACGCTGCCGACCGGTAGCGCCCCCGCAATTGCGCTCTTGAGCGCTTGGTCGGCCGAGGCAATGGCCAGCGCTAGCGTCCACCAACGCCAGGGAGCGATAAAGTGTGTCACTCCAGGAAGTGACTTCATTGTTCTCCTCCTTGGAGAAGTCGCTGCAACTCCTGAGAGATGGGCATGGGCGCGAAAGCACTGATCCTCGAGCGGCCGGTATTGCCGATGGGCACCCAAATTCTGGAAAACAGCAGGGCCGCGACAATGCGCGGTATTTGCCCCGCCACCTCGCGATAATCGCCAATTTGCCAGCCGAG
The DNA here is from genome assembly GCF_030690725.1 of Pseudomonas sp. Classification (GTDB taxonomy): domain Bacteria; phylum Pseudomonadota; class Gammaproteobacteria; order Pseudomonadales; family Pseudomonadaceae; genus Aquipseudomonas. The sequence continues at coordinate 16,128 of NZ_JAUYGD010000063.1, forward strand.
CGTGAGCATCAGCCAGTGTGACCTGGCATGCAGCAAAGGTTGGCGCTGAGTCAGGATGTGCGCGCGCTCCAGCCATTGAAAGGCATCTGTACTGCGCTGTTCCTGCATGGCCTGCCGGGCCTGCTGAAAGGCTTGTTCAATTGCGAGTTGCAATGCTGCTTTCATCTTCAATCCTCCAACCCTACTTTTTAAGCAGGCGCAGGCCGTTGAACACCACCAGCAGACTGACACCCATGTCGGCAAAGACGGCCATCCACATCGTCGCCTGCCCCGTTAAGGTAATGGCGAGAAACAGGGCCTTGATCCCTAACGCCAGCACGATGTTCTGCTTGAGGATGACGGCGGTCTGTTGAGACAGGCGGATGAAGGCCGGGATCTTGCGCAGGTCGTCATCCATCAAGGCCACATCCGCAGTTTCGATGGCCGTGTCCGTGCCGGCGGCGGCCATGGCGAAACCGATTTCAGACTTCGCCAGCGCCGGCGCATCGTTGATGCCATCGCCGACCATCCCTACAACGTAGCCGCGCGCCTGCAATGCTTCAATGGCCTGCAATTTGTCGACTGGCAGAAGGTTGCCGCGTGCCTCGTCGATGCCTACCTGCTGTGCAATCGCATCTGCGGTGTGCGGGTTATCGCCGGTCAGCATTGTGGTCTTCACGCCAAGCGCGTGAAGCTCCTCAATTGCCTGGCGGCTGGAGTCCTTGACGGTATCGGCAACGGCGAACAGGGCAATGGCACGCTGCGGATTGCACAGCACCACCACTGTTTTACCTTGGCGTTCGAGACGCTCCAGCGTCGCTTCCAGCTCGGGTGAGCAGAGGCCAAGCTCTTCCACCAGGCGGTGGTTACCCAGGTGGAAATCTATGCCTTCGATGGTGCCTCGAACACCTCGACCCGGCAGGGCTTCGAATCCCTCAACGGCAGCAAACGTCAGGCCATTCTCAGTGGCATGCTTGGCTATTGCCTGCGAAACCGGGTGGTCAGAGCGACTGGCGAGGCTGGCAGCATGAGTACGGTAGAGTTCTGAATCCTGTTCAACCAACGGCATGTAATCGGTCTGTACCGGCTTGCCATGAGTAATGGTTCCGGTTTTGTCGAGTGCCAGGAAGCCAAGCTTGCCACCGATTTCCAGATAGACGCCGCCTTTGACCAGAATGCCTTTACGCGCCGCCGCTGCCAGGCCACTGACAATGGTGACGGGCGTCGATATGACCAAGGCGCAAGGGCAGGCGACCACCAGCAGCACCAAAGCACGGTAGATCCAGTCGTACCAGGGCTCGGCCATGAAGAGTGGCGGCACAATGGCGATAGCTAGGGCGAATAGGAATACGACAGGGGTGTATACCTTGGCGAATTGATCGACAAAGCGCTGGGTCGGCGCACGTGAACCCTGCGCCTCTTCGACCGCGTGAATGATACGTGCCAGCGTGGTGTTGGCAGCGGCGGCTAGGACGCGGTATTCCAGGGAGCCGGCTTCGTTGATGGTTCCTGCAAAAACCGGGTCGCCAATGGTTTTCTCTACGGGCAGGCTTTCCCCCGTGATGGGCGCTTGGTTGATGGTGGAGTTGCCGGACGTAACCTCGCCGTCGAGACCGATTCGTTCGCCCGGTCTTACCCTGACCAATGCGCCTACGGCGATAGTTTTAACGTCAACTTCAAGCCATGTGCCATCGATCTGCTGCACCGTGGCGCGCTCCGGCGTCAGATCCATCAGGCCGCGGATGGCATTGCGAGCCCGATCCAATGACTTCGCTTCGATCAGTTCTGCTACAGAAAAGAGGAACATGACCATGGCCGCTTCTGGCCATTGCCCAATCAGCACCGCACCGGTCACCGCGATACTCATCAGCGCATTGATGTTCAGGTTGCGGTTCTTCAGCGCGATCCAGCCCTTTTTATAGGTCGTTAGGCCGCACAGCAGAATGGCGAGCAGCGCCACGCCAGCCACAGCCCAATCTGGCGCAAGCTCGGCAAAGTGGATCACTTCCGCCGATACGGCGGCCACGCCCGAGAGCGCCAAGGGCCACCAGGCTTTCTTGCGCGGGGTTCCTTGCGCTTCTTCATTTGCTGTTGCTGAATCCTCAACCACTGGCGTGAAACCAAGGTCGCGAATCGCGGCCAGTGCTGCTGGCAATGCTTCTGCTGTGTGGCTAAACGTCAGTACGCGTTGCAGCAGGTTGAACTCCAGCGCGCTGATGCCGGGCACTGAGGAGAGCTTGTCGCGGATCAGCTTTTCTTCCGTTGGGCAGTCCATCTGTTCAATTTTGATGCGGGCTTGCCCTTCAGCAGAGAGCGGTTCTGCCTGCATTCCCAGGGACAAGATCGCCTCCTCGATGGGGGCGGTCGACGGCAAGTTGTGCCATACCCCAAGAATCCGTTTGATCAGGTTGAAGTCGAGCTTATCTACGCCTGCGAGCTTGCTCAGCTTGTCCTGAATCAGCGACTGTTCGGTAGGGCAGTCCATTTGCGCAATGCGAAAGCTGCTGAGCCTGGAGCCAGCTACGGCATTTACCGTTGAGGCTGTAGCGGAGGAGCACTTAATTGCCTCATTGGGGTCACAGCAGACATCATTTGAAACCGCTTCAGGTTTGTGTTCATCACTGCAGCAGCCAGCCATGGGGGTATCCTCATTGATCAGTTATGCAGAGTGAACACCCTGAAGCCACTACATGGTCAAGCGTTTGTCGAAGAGGTATTTCATGAAAATTGGAGAGCTGGCCAAGCTTGCCGATTGCCAGGTTGAAACGGTTCGCTATTACGAGCGCGAGGGGCTGTTGCCGGCTCCGGCTCGCAGCGAGGGTAACTACCGCCTGTACAGCAGTGAGCACCTTGAGCGGCTTACGTTCATTCGCAACTGCCGAACGCTGGACATGACCCTGGACGAGATCAGAAGTTTGCTGGCGCTGATGGATCGGCCAGAGGAAAACTGTGAGGGTGTAAATAGCTTAGTGGATGAGCACATTGAGCATGTGCAAGCACGCGTGACCAGCCTGTTGGCGCTGCAAAAACAGCTGGTTGAGTTGCGCCACCGCTGCGCTTCTGAGCGGGGCGTAGACGAGTGCGGAATCCTCCAGCGCCTGAACACCACTGGCGGAGTCAATGCGCTTCCGGATGACGGGCACACCCATGTTGGGAAAAGCCACCGTCATTGACCATCGCCTTAGAAGAGCGCGGAAAGTATTTACAAACCCCCGGCGCGATTCACGTTGTAGTTGCCAGCCCCAGCCTTAATGGGAGCTTCGTCATCAAGATGAACCGCCCAGCTCGATAGTTGCTGTGCCTGCTGGTTGCAACGCCAAGCGAATCGACCGGTTCCTGTGCAGGACGCATGCTGTAACACAAAGCCAATCGACAGCTGCTGCGGGCCCGCTAACGTGCCATCCCTATTTAAGGAAAATGGCGAGTAAATAACGATGAGAAGCCAGAGTCACCCCTCCGCTAACCCCTGGGGTTTGCTGCTCTCTGTGTGGTTGCTGGCTGTGGCCGCAACCCTAGCCGCCTTGTTTATCGGTGAAGTCATGGGCAAAACCCCATGCGTGCTGTGCTGGTTCCAGCGCATCTTCATGTTTCCTTTGGGGGTAATGCTGACGGTCGCCTGTTATCGCGCGGACTTCGCCGTTTGGCTTTACGCCTTGCCCCTGGCCGTTATCGGTTGGGCAATCGCCCTGTATCACTCCCTGCTGTTCATGGGCATACTTCCAGAAAACCTCAAGCCGTGTAGCGCCGGAACCTCCTGTTCCGGGGCCGATATGCTGATCTTTGGTAGCGTGCCGCTGCCGCTGCTTTCCCTGGCGGCTTTCACCGCCATCGTCTTGCTTCTTGCCCTGATTCGCCGGAGAACCCTTGTATGAATAGACGTGCCATCGTACTGACCATCAGCGCTGTAACCATTGCCGGCTTTATCGCTGCGGCAGTGCTCTATCAGCGTTTTTCAGCACCTCAGGAGACTCAAGCAGTCACCCAGGCGAGCAGTTCGTTGGTACGTTTCCACTCGCCAACCCTTGGGCCAATCAAGGCGCCGGTCACCATCGTCGAGTTCTTCGACCCATCGTGCGAAAGCTGCCGGGCGTTCTTCCCCTACGTAAAGCAAATCATGGCGCAGTACCCACAGGACGTGCGTCTGGTCGTGCGCTATGTGTTGTTCCACAAAGGTTCAGAAGAGGCCGTGCGCCTGCTGGAGACGGCGCGAATGCAGGGGCTTTACGAGCCTGTGCTAGCAGCCGTGCTGGAGGCCCAGCCGCTGTGGCATGACGACGCGAAAGCGCAGAAGGCCTGGGAAGCCGCAGCAGCAGTTGGCCTGGATGTCGAGAAGGCCCGCGCCACGATGAACTCGCCGGCTATCGACGACATCCTGGCTAAAGACGCAGCGGACGTTAAGAAAGTGGGGATTCAAGGCACGCCAACTTTCTTCGTCAACGGCACGCTGCTGACGAAGTTCGGCCCGGAGCCGCTGCTAGAACTAGTGCAGAGCGAACTGCAAAAAGTACGCTAAACATAGCGACTGGCGCAAACGCTGTGGCTGCGTTATCGAGCACTTTTATGCGAACACTGGAAAACAGGATACCTCCGCCGATTGTGGCCAGTATTTTCGGGTTACTTATGTGGTTGGCAGCCTGCTATGTGCCAGGTCTCGCCTCGAAAACCTCTGGCCTGATCATCAAGGGCGGCCAGGAGGAGTTATCGAGGTTGGCGGTAAACGAGTACCGTTGTATGTCCGCGGCAAGGGCGGCGGGAATTGCGGTGCCGGAACTCTATCTCTCCGCCAACGCCAAGTAGTTAGTTATGCGCCGCATCGACCGAGATGAGAAGCTCAACCCCATCGGTTTCGAGGACAGGGTGGCATTGAGGGGCTGGCCGCGGAGCAAAAGTACAGCAAGAGCTATTTGGCCTTAAATGCCAGTACAAAGCCAGATGATGGCACCCGACTTGGCTAGTGCCCCTTTGATGGCAGCTTGACCACCGAGCCGCCTTTGGCAGGCTTACGAAACACTGGGCTCTCATCTAAGAATTCCGCAGGATCGATATTCTTACGGCGAGCAATCATAGAGGCGTATATGAGTCTTTCGCGCTCCCTATTTAATTGCTTCGTCAACTCCTGGACCTGTGCCTTGAGCACCTCGATCTGGTGATCTCGATCACGATCTCTGGCCGCTTTCAGTGAAACCTCTTGATCGAACTGTTTCTCACCACGAGCATAACTTTTGACAACTTCCTTAATACGTTGAAACTCTTTTTCAAATTCCTTGTTTCGCCAAAGGGTCGGCTTAGATACACCAGACTTATCGGTAATATACTTCCACCCAAAGTTTGAAGGATCTATCAGCTGTCTTTCAAATTGTTGCAATACCGAAAAAGCTTTACCCCATTGCTCAGTAGACGTAGTCACAATCAAGCTACTCCACATTGGAATACACAGTCGCTTGGAACAGAGCCATTGGTCCTAAATGGCTGATAGTCCTTACTCTTTTCAACTTGAATTTCGTTAAGCACCACCTCAGAATTATCTAAAATATAAGAAGCATTTCTAAAAATCGCCATTTGATGTTCGATATGCATTTCAACAGACTCTACCGGGATACCGGGTCTATTCAAGGCTTCAAAAAGCCGCGCCAACTCAATTTCTGATCTATTACGCTCTGACTCGACTTGCTTTATTTGAACTGGATCTAAAAGATCTACAACGAACTCTCTACAGCCTTTTCCTGAATTGCCGGTCAGACACTTCAGATGAAATTCGCAGGGCTTCAAATTAATATCACGAAAACAATGCCCAAGCGGACCGTAATGTACGGTTTGCAGCATATCAGTCAAAAAGGTCTGCACATTCTGGGTCGGAATATCATTGTCAGTCCAAGCCTTGACCTTATTCGCCAGATCACCAATAAAGCGGGACTGCTCAGAGAGCATAAGCTCACCGACTTTCTCAGCACGTTCTTTAGCAGTCTGATGATCGTAATGATCACCTTGACTATCAGATCTTCCCATCCACTTATTCACAATACTTGCAGCCAAGCCCGCCCGAAAAAGTGAATTAGTTTGCCAATGTCGTCCCTTGTGGGTCTGAAACGTACTTACAATCTCTTCATTGGCTACAACACCGTAACGGAGAAACGCTGACTGCCCCTGCTTAGCTGGTTTTATCGCATATAGAACAGAAAAATAGCCAAGGATAGATGGAATGTGTTCGTTATACACACCGCCAAGATTGCTTGGGACAACAAATAAATAATCAGAGACTTTTTGATTTATCCCAAATGTAGCCGAACCAATCTCTACTCCATCCGCTAGAAGTTCCTCTTTAATTCCCTGGATTAGTTCTGACTTAACTTTTGTATTAACTGATACAAAAGCATCTACAACGGCACTTTTAATGCTGGCCTGTTCAACCAAGAACCCAGATACGGCAGAATGCTTAACTCTATTGCTTTTCGCGACTGGCCTATAAAAATTGATTCGTTCTTCCGAGACTCTAAGAAACGAGTAGAACCCAGCCGCATTTGCATTAGCAATGTAGGTCATGGTCTTCTGGTTGAACAGCTCTGGATAAAGTTCCTCAGCATCTAATATCGGAATGTAAGCGCGATAATCATACCCACCACTGACAATATTTCTTATTGCGGCAACTGCATCGTCACGACTAAGATATACTATCCTCGCACCATAAAGACACGACTCCCCCGTCAAGACAAAGGCTTCCAAAGAAGCCAGGCTTTGCGACTGCAACCTATCTTTTAGAGCGTGTACATCCTTAGACCGACTTCCTGCAGGTGGTCGTTTATGGAGCACCTCAAAAAACTCAGAATATAAAACAATATTGCGGCGAAACTCTATCAATTGAGCAAGTCGCTGCTTAACATCAGATCCTCGTACATAATAAACGCACTTTACCTTTCCGAGTGATTTTGAAGTTATCTTAAATCCGTTTTTTTTGTAGAATTTAAGGAGTGAAGTAGAGTCGTGCGAATTCGAGGCAAATGGTAAGTACTCACGCAAATTCTTGAGCTCAACAAGTTCTTCATCCGGCAGATACTTCAGGAGGCGCAACTGTCTTTCAGACGCTGAAACATTAGACTCTATTTTCTTAGATAGACAGTTTAGGGTAGACTCAATATGCCGATCAATTGCTTCTGTTCTTCCCTGAAAGCGATAATCGAGAGTCTCGGCATAGGAACCATCTTCAATGCTCAAAGCCCTTTTTCTGTAGGGTTCGCAGATGGCATCAATTCGGAGAACCGCTTCACAGAGGGCGGCTCTCCAGATAGTAGGGACATACCTGGCGATTGGCTCCGCACCTTTTTCTGTCCATACTCGACAATATAACTCACTGTTTATTGTAACTAAGCAGTTCTTAGGTAACCGCAGAACCTCCCCGATTCTTAGGCCTAATCCATATTGAAATGCCTGAGTCAGAACCGACAACATATCCATCTGAGCACGAAAGCTGCCATCCCACTGGTCTTGCACTGCCCACTTCAACGCTATGATTGCTTTGACCAATTCTGGAAGCGGCAGTTTATCTCCAAGGGCAACACGGCCATACTTATCTTTCTCTTGAAGATCCTGCGTACCGATGAGGTCAAAATTGCTAACGGTCAAGGAAGAATTAAAGATGAATCTGATAAAATAATTTAGCGATCTACATGCACTAGCAGGTGATTTATAGCGTGTTTGAATATATTTAAACGTTGTCATGTAGGAAGATTGATCAAGCCCTCTAAGGTTAACAACACCCTGAGCAGCCATATACTTTACCGCAGCCGATAAGTCCATAACGCGACCAGCTGATACCACCTTGTGGTCCGCCCTTCTGTCCCAGAGATAACTTACCAAGAAGACCTTATTAAGTAGCATTAACTCTGCATTAGTTTCTCCGCGAGCCAGCAAATAAACATTATGCCTTCCGTTATATAACCAGGAGAGATCCTCCCACTTTGACCCATTGAAACAACTGAGTTTTGAGAATCTCTCCTCGGCTTTGCTGGCAAGGCGGTTTAGCTTAATCCGAAGCTCCTCATGCAAAATATCCTGTGCCATTATATTTTGCACTCAGACTTCCTTCACATTAATTAGAACCACGTCCTGCCCTTCAGAGTAGGCGATTGCAGCACGGCAACCAGCTATGGCCTGGTCTATAACTGAAACTACATTAGCGGTGCTGACGGTTAGCAAGCTATCTTTTCGCTCTACCAAACCCTCCAAAGCACTTTCATGTGCTACAACATCTTTATTAGGACAAAATCTGTCACACGAATAGCAAGATACCGCCGGTTCCTCGAAGCATATAGATTGAGACGCACACTTTCCTATGACATTGAAATTTCTTGGTTCACATACGTGACTATATATATTATTTACAAGGTCACCTTCTCTCATCCAAGCAGCTGTGAATTGCTTCTGTTCAATGCGACTCAACGTAGCATTTTCTAGAATCTCCCACATTTCATGAGTGAACCTGAAGTAGTGTTTAATGCTATTCGTATCATTGTGATCGAGTAAATCGGCAAGCTCTTCTGGCGAACAACCGGACATTACTGCTTGCGTGCCAACCGTGTAACGAAATCTATATGCACATAAACTGAATTTCTTTCCGGTACGAGGGGATAATGGCAGCCTATGTTCATTTCCCCAAAGGATATAATTAATTTTGCCACTCGACTTTTGGTAGAGTATGGCCCGCTTTGACTCATCTGAGAAATAGTCACTTGACAACCGCTCTGCATCTTCCCAGTAGTGACTTCCTAAGGTATTTCCGTCTCGTTCTAAATTTATCGATTTTGAGTTAATAAAAAGTGGTAGCTCTGCAGGATCAATACCATCGGGATTTTTTGCAGAATCTATGTAAGACTGAATAAGACTTGCAGTTCTTTCCGTGAGTATTCGAGAGCTGAATTGAACTCGCCGATTGCGCGAATCTTGCTTCACGCGCGGCACGTTAAGATAATACAATCCGCTCCTACTATCTTTAATAAAATCTTTTCTTTTCAATAAAGAAATTTGTATTGGTCTCAACCCAAAACACAAACACAGATCTAACACCAAGCGAAATTCCAACGGAAGTGCCTGGTTATTAACCTGACCTGACAGTACGGAAACTTCCTCTCTAGTAAATGGCCCTCTGGCATCATCCATTACAAATAGAGCTAAATAGGCATTTTCTTTACCTGAATAATTTCGAAGTTTATGGAAATCCTCATACACTTCAAGTGAAAGATCTTCATAGCCGCAAAGCAATAGAAACTTCAAAAATTCCTTACAAGCAGAGATATATGCTGCCTTTTCTTTATTTTCAAGCACAGAAATATTTTCCAAGAAGTCGTTGATATGAACTCCTTTGGACATCTCACGGGCAAACAAATCAAGAAATTTATATTTAATTCTAACAGTTGAAGCGTGATATCTCTCCAAGATATATCTTAGATAACTCCTCGCAATCTCTCTTAACTCAAAATCCAACAGATTAAGATACTGTGATGTAAGATAAACAAACTCACCCGTATCATCCGGCAGTTTTATTGCAGACCGAAAGCCACCATACTCATCAAATAATTCGATGTCATAGCCCAATCGACTTTTTACAAAAGTGCCTCCCGGCAAAAAATCTGAAAGTTCATCGTTGCCGGACAACACCCTCTGACTATGGAGTTCTTTCATTTAATCAACCAGTTGTGGCTTAAGGGCTTCTTGCTGGAGTAGGGCTTGTAACTCGGCAACTTTGGCTTGTATCGATCCTTTAGCATAATGCTCAGGCATATTACTATTCTTAGCCCAACCGCCTGCCGCCTCCTGAATAGGTGCTTTTAAAACCTTACGACTTAAACCACTTTCACCCTTAAATTTTCTATCCAGTGCCTGATTCAAAAGATCATGAAACGTATTGCGAAGGCGATGGGGGCTGAGAAGACCCACAAACTCTGGATATTGTTTTATAAGTTCATTCAGGATTGAATTAGGAGTCTGCACTGAAAGAGGACGCCCATCCCGGTAAGACAGGAAGACATAGCTTGTTGACTGCCAGCCGATGAATTCTTTTCTGACATTCACAATGTAGTGTTCAACTAATGCGGCCAGTTGATCATGCAACACCACCTGCCGGCCGAGTGTTTTAACTGAGGGGGACTCAGCGCGAGGATAATCAATCACATCTTTGTTCTTGACGATGTCGTAATACTTTCGCATTCCTGTAAGCTGGAAATTGTTCAGCTTCAACAACAACGTCTCACCTTTACGATTTCCGCCCAACATCAATAGAAGCAGGAGAATATAATTTCTCCATCGCACCTTATAAATCTTCCAAGGATTTAAATTATTGCTCTCATCAGGGTCAATAATTGCAATGAATTTAGCCTGAAGTGCAGGAGTAAGGCCGACCCTGTCTTTTTTATCGCCCCTGTAAGGGGCTTTCATATACAACTTGAAGCCGGCAGTCATCCTCTCATACGAACGCTTAGCAATTTTGAGTTGCTCTAAGTTTCGAGCGCACCGTCCCTCATAGAACAGCCACAGGTAATCTATAAATTTTTTAGCGCCTCGCATGCGGGCACCATACCAATTCGGATTAACCTGCTCGCCGCTCTGTTGAGCAAAGCCGCAATACGATGAGAAAGACTCAATTTCACCGATAGTAAGCGGATTAAGATTTGCGATGCGCTCAATCAAATCTATTTTTTGAATTTCACAGAACCGATACAGGATCAGAATTGAGCTCTGATCAACTCGTATGGTATTTGGCTTCGAACCATTGTCGAATCGTTGCAAAGCATACGCGCCGGCAAATATATCAACCTGACTACTTTCAGTTACTAGCTTTAGTTTTATACCGCCCAATTTATCGAAGACGACGGTAGTGAGCGAAAAGACTGAATTCTTCAAATGAAACACCGCGCTTTTTTCACGAGCACGGAAGCCTATAGACAGGCTAAATGGGCGTCAATAATGAAACGCTACTGCTTCAATGCGATCACTTTTTCTTTTGAGTATTTAATGAAACACCGTTTCGATAATTTCACTTACCTCGGATAGCGCAAAGCCCCGAATTACGGGGCTTTGCAGAACTTATCCACAGAAAATGAAACGCTCTGTGTTTAATTTACAGCATCTTTCAGGGACTTGCCCGGTTTGAAGGCGACGGTGTTGCTGGCCTTGATCTTTACCGGCTCGCCGGTTTGCGGGTTTTTACCGGTGCGAGCACCGCGATGGCGTTGCACGAAAGTACCGAAGCCCACCAGAGTGACGCTGTCCTTGCGGTTCAGTGCGTTGGTGATTTCTTCGAGTACCGCGTTAAGTACACGGTTTGCCTGATCTTTAGTCAGATCCGCCTTATCGGCGATAGCGGCGGCGAGTTCCGGTTTACGCATAAATGCCTCTTTACGGTTTTTTGTTGTTGTGTCCGGGCTGCTCTGCGCGAGCAGATACCAAGGCGCCGCAACAGCTCTAGGCTGCGGCAGACTGAGGGAGGATGGCATGCCATTGGGCCCTGCGCCAGTCTTGTCCGACAGTTAAACCAGGCAATTTTGTGGCATATCCGACAGAACGTCCGCCATTCAGGCCAAAAGCGCAGGCAGCAGCTTATTCAGGGCCAATTTATCCTGCACGGCCGTACCGGTGAGGGCATAACCGAGCAGCGCGCCACTGCTGTCATGGCACAGCGCCTTGATATCGGCGCCGCTGCCCTCCACGCTCCACTCGCCTTGCAGACCGCGTGGTGGCGGCGAGACCACCAGCGGACAGACCGGGGTTTTTACCGTGACCGGCATCGGCCCGTAGCTCACCGCCGTCGGCGTGCCAGCCAGGGTTTGCGCCAGGGCGCGCGCGCTGGTCATCAGCGGCATAACGTAGAGCAGGTTGATCCCATCAACCTCGGCGCAGTCACCCAGGGCATAGATATTGGCGTGAGAGGTGCGCAGCTGGCGGTCGACCACCACGCCGCGATTGACCGCCAGCCCGGCAGCAGCAGCCAGTTCAATACGCGGACGCAGCCCCACGGCTGAGAGCACCAAATCGCACTCGATCAGCGTGCCGTCGGACAGATGCGCCTGCAGTGCATCACCCTGGTGATTGAGGCTGGCCAGCACCGGACCGAGGTGAAAACGCGCACCGAGCCCTTCCAGGCCGGCTTGAACTGCGGCGGCGGCAGCCGGATGCAGCAAGCCTGGCATCACCTGTTCGCAGGGTGCGACCAGCTCGACCTGATAGCCACCCAGGCTCAGGTCGTTGGCAAACTCACAACCGATCAGCCCGGCGCCCAGCAGCAGGACGCGCTGCTTGCCGGCAGCAGCCGTGCGAAAGCGTGCGTAGTCTTCCAGGTCATTGATCGAGAAGATCGCATCATCGGCATCACCTTCGACCGGCACACGAATCACCTCGGCGCCCCAGGCCAGTACCAGGTCGCGATAGGGCACAGCTTCTTCGCCGATCCACAGCTGCTTGTGGCCCGCATCGATGCCGCTGATGCGGGTATGGGTGCGTACTTCCGCCTTGAGCTGCTCGGCCATGGCGCCCGGCTCGGCCATGCTCAGGCCATCGGCGTCCTTGTTCTTGGCAAAGCCGGTGGACAGCATCGGCTTGGAATAGGAGCGACCGTCGTCGGCGGTGATCAGTAGCAGCGGGGTTTCACTGTCCAGCTTGCGAAACTCACGGGCCAGGTTGTAGCCGGCCAGGCCGGTACCGACGATGACGACAGGTGCACTCATGCTGCATTCCTCACACAGGCCGCGCATTGCTGCGGCCGTAATAGATTTCAGGGCTGGCGCGGCTCAGGTGATTTCGATCATCTCGAAATCCAGCTTGCCGACGCCGCAATCGGGGCACAGCCAATCGGCGGGGATATCTTCCCAGGCTGTGCCAGGGGCGATGCCTTCCTCGGGCAGGCCGAGGGCTTCGTCATAGATAAAACCGCACACCACACACTGCCACTTACGCATAACCACCTCGGCGCTTATTCAGCTCGTTCGGGGTGTTAAGTATGGGCATTTACTAAATAAAACGGCGACCCAGTGATCGCCGTAGAAAGCTTGCAGAATAAGCTCAAAGGCTCGCGAGCTAGAGCCATGCAAGGCGCTACGTAGTAACAGCCTCCGGCTGGTCAAACGGCGAGTAAGCGGAGTGTACTTTTGTACATGAGCATTACTCGTTTCACTCGCCCTTCGGGCCGCGCTGAAGCGCGTTAGCCGCAAGCGGCTTGCTGAGTCTGTTTTTAACGCAGCAGCGCCGACGTGCAGCAGATCGGAGACGGTTATTAGCCGATTTCGATCATTTCGAAATCAAGCTTACCCACGCCACAGTCAGGGCACAGCCAGTCTTCCGGGACATCCTGCCAGAGCGTGCCGGCGGCGATGCCTTCATCAGGCCAGCCTTGGCTCTCGTCGTAAATCAGTCCACAGACCACACATTGCCACTTCTTCATAACTACCTCAGGCGGATCACACGGCTATTGCGCCGGGGAAACTACCGTATATGTGCAGGTGCGCCAAGCCGCAGGGCGATGAATAGCCCGTCATCGAGACCAACCAAAGTCGGGTTCTGCTAGGCGTAGCGGCCAATCGCCGCGGCCGGAGCCACCTGTCTGGCCGCAAGGGCCATGTTAGACTCGCGCGCCTCTGCTTACGGTGAAACCTGCTCGTGCCCCACGCCGCCCTCGCCCATCCGCCGCGCTGGCTGACTGCCAGCCAACTGCACCCTGCGCCCACTGCCGCGGTGCGTGACTGGCTATTCAATGAGGATTCGCTGACGCGGCGGCTGACCGCCCTGTCGGCCGATGGCTTCAGCGTCACTCCGCTGCATGAAGGCTGGCAGCGTCTGCGCAGTGATGAATGCAGCGCACTGGGCGTGGTCAACGGCAGCCAGGGCTGGGTGCGCGAGGTGTACCTGCGCGGCCACGGCCAGCCCTGGGTATTCGCCCGCAGCGTGGCAGCGCGCAGCGCACTGGAAGGCTCCGGCCTGGCGCTGGATCAGCTGGGCAGCCGCTCGCTCGGGGAATTGCTGTTCAGTGACCGCGCCTTTGACCGTGGCGAACTGCAGGTATGCCGCTACCCGGCGCAGTGGCTGCCAGCAGAAGCCTGTAACGAGCGCCTGTGGGCACGCCGCTCGTGTTTTAGCCGCGGCGCGCTGGGGGTGCTGGTGGCCGAGGTGTTCTTACCCGAATTCTGGCAGGCCGCCGAGCTCGACACGCCGTAGGGTGGATGTCGTTTTTACATCCACCTTGCAGCCACCCTGGTGGATCGATAAAGCGTGATCCACCCTACGCCCTCCGTATAATCAGCCGCACCTCGCATGGAGACGCGCTCGATGTATACCCGCCTGCTGCACTCACTCAACCGCCTGCACCCGCGCGCCTGGGACTTTATCCAGCTGATGCGCCTGGACAAGCCCATCGGCATCTACCTGCTGCTGTGGCCAACGCTGTGGGCCTTGTGGGTAGCGGCCGAGGGCGTGCCGAGCGGGAAAAACCTGTTTATCTTCGTGGTCGGCGTATTTTTGATGCGCGCCGCCGGCTGCGTGATCAACGATTACGCCGACCGCAACTTCGACGGCCACGTCAGCCGCACCAAAGCCCGCCCGCTGGCCAGCGGCAAGATCCAACCACGCGAGGCGCTGATCCTGTTCGCCGTGCTGGTGGCGCTGAGCTTTGTGCTGGTGCTGTTTACCAACGCCACCACCATCTGGCTGTCGTTCGGCGGCCTGGCGCTGGCCGCCTGCTACCCCTTTATGAAGCGCTACACCTTCTACCCACAGGTGGTGCTCGGCGCGGCGTTTTCCTGGGGCATGCCGATGGCCTTTACCGCCGAAACCGGCAATCTGCCGCCGGAAGCCTGGCTGCTGTATATCGCCAACCTGCTCTGGACCGTGGCCTACGACACTTACTACGCCATGGCCGACCGCGATGACGACCTGAAGATCGGCGTGCGCTCCACCGCCATTCTGTTTGGCGATGCCGACCGCCTGATTATCGTCATCCTCCAGGGCCTGGCGCTGCTCTGCCTGCTGCTAGCGGCCGCGCGTTTCGAGCTAGGTCTGTACTTCCACCTCGGCTTGCTGGCCGCCGCCGGCTGCTTTGCCTGGGAGTACCACAAGACCCGCAACCGCAAGCCGATGGCCTGCTTCAATGCCTTTCTGCACAACCACTGGGCGGGCTTGGCGATCTTTATCGGCCTGGTACTGGACTACGCTCTGCGCGGCTAGAAAGAAGCTTTGCCGCGCGCCTGTCATATCGCTGCAATAATTCCGTTATCTAATGCAGCCCATTACAGCGAGATGACCCGAGGCTTGACCCATGGTTGGCAAGAACATCCTGATCGTCGATGACGAAGCACCGATCCGTGAAATGATCGCCGTGGCCCTGGAAATGGCCGGCTACGAGTGCCTGGAAGCGGAGAATACCCAGCAGGCGCACGCCATCATCGTCGACCGCAAACCCGATCTGATCCTGCTCGACTGGATGCTCCCCGGCACCAGCGGCATCGAACTGGCGCGACGCCTCAAGCGCGATGAGCTGACCGGCGACATCCCGATCATCATGCTCACCGCCAAGGGCGAAGAGGACAACAAGATCCAGGGCCTGGAAGTCGGCGCCGACGACTACATCACCAAGCCGTTCTCGCCGCGCGAACTGGTCGCCCGCCTCAAGGCCGTGCTGCGCCGCGCCGGCCCGACCGACAGCGAAGGGCCAATCGAAGTCGGCGGCCTGCTGCTCGACCCAATCAGCCACCGCGTGACCATCGACGGCAAACCGGCCGAGATGGGCCCCACCGAATACCGCCTGCTGCAGTTCTTTATGACTCACCAGGAACGCGCCTACACCCGTGGCCAGTTGCTGGATCAGGTCTGGGGCGGCAACGTGTATGTCGAAGAGCGTACCGTCGACGTGCATATCCGCCGCCTGCGCAAAGCCCTTGGCGAGGTTTACGAAAACCTGGTGCAAACCGTGCGTGGCACCGGCTATCGTTTTTCCACCAAGAGCTAAGACGGTTAGGATGGCCTGCAGGCCCACCATGGGTCTGCATAAAGGATTGATTGGCGGATGAGTTTGAATTGAATCAAGACTGGCGCGGCCCCCTGATACGTCGCTTGTTGCTGCTGGTCGGTGTCTGCCTGCTGCTCGGGCTGATCACCGGCGAATACGCCTGGACCCTACTCCTCGGCCTGGCCGGCTACCTCGGCTGGCACTTGCAACAACTGCTGCGTCTGCACAAATGGCTGCGCACCCGCCAGGGTGACGAAGCGCCGCCCGATGGCTACGGCCTGTGGGGCGAAGTATTCGACAGCATCTATCACCTGCAGCGCCGCGACCAGAAAGTCCGTGGCCGCCTGCAGGCCGTGATCGACCGCGTGCAGGAGTCCACCGCCGCGCTGAAAGATGCGGTGATCATGCTCGACCGCGACGGCAACCTGGAATGGTGGAATATCGCCGCCGAAAAACTCCTGGGCCTGAAAACCCCGCAGGACAGCGGCCAGCAGATCACCAACCTGGTGCGCGACCCGCGCTTTATCGAATATTTCGAGAACCATAATTACAACGAGCCGCTGGAACTGCCCTCACCGATCAGCGACCGCCTGCGCCTGCAATTTCATATCACCCAGTACGGCAACCGTGAGCACCTGATGCTGGTGCGCGACATCACCCGCCTGTATCAGCTGGAGCAGATGCGCAAGGACTTCGTCGCCAACGTCTCCCACGAGCTGCGCACCCCGCTGACGGTGATCGCCGGCTACCTGGAAACCCTGCTGGATAACGTCGAGGACGTTAACCCACGCTGGCTGCGTGCTCTGCAGCAAATGCAGCAGCAAGGCGGGCGCATGCAGAACCTGCTGAATGACCTGCTCTTGCTAGCCAAGCTGGAGGCCACCGACTACCCCTCGGACAACCAGCCGGTGGCCGTCGATCTGCTGCTGCTGAGCATCAAGAACGATGCCCAGGCGCTGTCCGGCGAGCGTCATCACCGCATCAGCCTGGAAGCCGACCCGCACCTCAAGCTCAAGGGCAGCGAAACCGAACTGCGTAGCGCCTTCTCCAATCTGGTGTTCAATGCGGTGAAATACACCCCGGACGAAGGCGAGATTCATGTGCGCTGGTGGGGCGATGAGCAGGGCGCGCACCTCAGCGTGCAGGACAGCGGCCTGGGCATTGAGGCCAAGCACCTGCCGCGCCTGACCGAGCGCTTCTACCGGGTCGACTCCAGCCGCGCCAGCAACACCGGCGGCACTGGCCTGGGCCTGGCCATCGTCAAACATGTGCTGCTGCGCCACCGCGCGCGACTGGATATCGTCAGCAAGCTGGGCAAGGGCAGCACCTTCACCTGCCACTTCCCCGCGCTGCAGGTAGTACGGCGCGGCCAGTAACCGCGCTCTACTTGCAAAGCCGGCTATCAGCCCCCACCCTTTAGCGGTCATTCACTACCCGAACCCTTTATGGACCCCTCCACGAGTTACGTCGCCAGCAACTATTTCGCCGATTTCGGCCTCGTTCTATTCGCTCTGTTTCTGGTGCTGCTCAACGGCTTCTTCGTTGCCGCCGAGTTCGCCATCGTCAAACTGCGCGCCACCAAGGTCGATGCCCTGGCGGAAAAAAATGGCTGGCGCGGGCATATCCTGCGCACCGTACACAACCAGCTCGACGCCTACCTCTCGGCCTGTCAGCTGGGTATCACCCTGGCCTCCCTCGGCCTCGGCTGGGTCGGCGAACCGGCCTTTGCCCACCTGCTGGAACCACTGCTGGCGGGTATCGGCATCGAATCGCCGAAGCTGATACATGGCATCGCCTTCTTTACCGCGTTCTTTATCATTTCCTACCTGCATATCGTGGTCGGCGAGCTGGCCCCCAAGTCCTGGGCCATCCGCAAACCCGAGCTGCTGTCGCTGTGGACGGCCGCGCCGCTGTACATGTTCTACTGGGCCATGTACCCGGCGATCTTCCTGCTCAACGCCAGCGCCAACGCCATTCTGCGCGTGGCCGGCCAGGGCGAGCCGGGGCCGCACCATGAGCACCACTACAGCCGCGACGAACTCAAGCTGATCCTCCACTCCAGCCGCGCCAGCGATCCCAGCGACCAGGACATGCGCGTACTGGCCTCGGCGGTAGAGCTTGGCGAGCTGGAAGTGGTGGACTGGGCCAACTCCCGCGAGGACCTGGTGGCCCTGCCGCTGACAGCCGCACTGGATGAAGTGTTCAGCGTGTTCCGCCGGCACAAGTACAGCCGCTACCCGATCTACGACGACACCAGCGGCGAGTACGTCGGCGTACTGCATATCAAGGACCTGCTGCTGCACCTCTCGCTGCTGGAGATGCTGCCCTCAGCGCTTAAACTGGCCGAACTGATGCACCCGATTGAGCGCGTCGGCCGGCATATGCCGCTGTCCACCCTGCTGGAACAGTTCCGCATCGGCGGCTCGCACTTCGCCCTGGTCGAAGAGGCCGACGGCAAGGTGATTGGCTACCTGACCATGGAAGACGTGCTCGAAGCCCTGGTCGGCGATATCCAAGACGAACACCACAAGACCGAGCGCGGCATCCTCGCCTACCAGCCGGGCAAACTGCTGGTACGCGGCGACACGCCGTTGTTCAAGGTCGAGCGCCTGCTGGGGGTCAACCTCGACCATGTCGAGGCCGAAACCCTGGCCGGGCTGATCTACGAAACCCTCAAGCGCATGCCCGAGGAAGAGGAAGTGCTGGAAGTCAGCGGCCTGCGCATCATCGTCAAGAAGATGAAGGGGCCGAAGGTCCTCCTGGCCAAGGTACTCAAGCTGGATTAAAGCGGCTCAGGC
>NZ_JAUYGD010000073.1 GCF_030690725.1 Pseudomonas sp.
GGCGCCGGTGGACAGCCAGTACAGGCGGTCGCCACTCGCCAGGTTGAGCGGCAGGCCGTACTTGTAGTTCTCGTACATGATGTCGGCGCTGTCGCAGGTTGGGCCGGCGATCACCACTTCTTCCACTTCGCCTTTCTTCTCGGTCCAGATCGGGAACTTGATCGACTCGTCCATGGTTTCGATCAGGCCGCTGAACTTGCCCACGTCCACGTAAACCCAACGCTCGACGGCGGTACGCGACTTACGCGCGACCAGCACCACTTCACTGACCAGGATGCCGGCGTTGGCGATCAGCGAGCGGCCCGGCTCCAGGATGATTTCCGGCAGGTCATCGCCGAAGTCTTCCTTGAGGAAGCGAATGATTTCCTCGGCGTAGGTTTCCAGGCTGTTGGTACGGGTGATGTAGTTGGCCGGGAAGCCGCCGCCCATGTTGATCAGCTTGAGGACGATGCCGTCTTCTTCTTTCAGGCGTTCGAAAATCACCTTCACTTTGGCAATCGCCGCGTCCCACACGGAGATATCGCGCTGCTGCGAGCCGACGTGGAAGGAGATGCCGTAGGGCACCAGGCCCAGGTCACGGGCGAGGATCAGCAGGTCCATGGCCATGTCGGTCTGGCAGCCGAACTTGCGCGACAACGGCCAATCGGCAGTGGTCGAGCCTTCGGTAAGGATGCGCACATAGACTTTCGAACCCGGCGCGGCCTTGGCGATATTGCGCAGGTCGGCTTCGGAATCAGTGGAGAACAGACGTACGCCCTTCTCGTAGAAGTAGCGGATGTCCTTGGATTTCTTGATGGTGTTGCCGTAGCTGATACGGTCGGCACTGACGCCGCGATCCATCACTTTGTCCAGCTCGTAGATCGAGGCGATATCGAAGCTGGAGCCTTTTTCCTTGAGCAGGTCGATGATCTCGACCGCCGGGTTGGCCTTGACCGCGTAGTAGATCTTGGCGAAGTCGAAACCGGCGCGCAGGTCATCGTAGGCCTGGCTGATGATCGCGGTATCGATCACCACGAACGGGGTTTCCTGGGTGTCGGCGAACGCCTTCATGCGCTGAAAAGTAGCGGGTGCGTAGTAGTCTTCGACCTTGATCGACATGCTTGGGACTCCAGTTGGCGGAACCAGTTAAAACGCTTTCAGTCAGGCAAGAGCTGCACAGCAGTCACTTGCCCACCATTTAGGGATGCTCGGCGGTTAAACCACGCGAGCCGAACGTCTGATCAGTTTCCCCACTTTGGTTCGCCTACTTCCCAAGGCATGTCGCCGAGTACCCCAAGGGTCTCTCGTCGTCAGTACTTGAGCCGGATGGATCGTTGCCAGCATGGACGTTCGGGCGCGAACTTTAGGGCCATGGGGGGCTGAGATCAATCAAAAAATGCCGTGCTTTTGACCCCCTTTGTCGCCTTATTGATTGATCGTTTTATATTCAAAACAAAACGTCAGGAATGCTGCACAAAGCGCGGCAAAACCCTGGTTTTGTCCTCTGACTACAGGTCACCGCGCTGAGCGACGTTTACCGTTATAATCGCCGCCTTTTTTGACAGACCGACTATTCAGTCGACGGGTTCCCGCACAATGACCATCCAGGCCACCGAAGTCGGCAAACGCCGTACATTCGCGATCATCTCTCACCCCGACGCCGGTAAGACCACCATTACCGAGAAGCTGCTGCTGATGGGCAAGGCGATTGCCGTGGCCGGCACGGTGAAGTCGCGTAAATCCGACCGTCACGCGACGTCCGACTGGATGGAAATGGAAAAGCAGCGCGGCATCTCCATCACCACCTCGGTGATGCAGTTCCCCTACCGCGAGCATATGATCAACCTGCTCGACACCCCCGGCCACGAAGACTTCTCGGAAGACACCTACCGCACCCTGACGGCGGTGGACAGCGCGCTAATGGTGCTCGACGGCGGTAAGGGCGTTGAGCCACGCACCATCGCCCTGATGGATGTGTGCCGCCTGCGCGACACGCCGATTGTCAGCTTTATCAACAAGCTCGACCGCGATATCCGCGACCCGATCGAACTGCTCGACGAAATCGAAGCGGTGCTGAAAATCAAGGCCGCGCCGATCACCTGGCCAATTGGCTGCTACCGCGACTTCAAGGGCGTGTACCACCTGGCTGACGATTACATCATCGTCTACACCCCGGGCCACGGCCATGAGCGCACCGAAACCAAGATCATTCAGCACCTCGATTCCGACGAAGCCCGCGCCCATCTGGGCGACGAGTACGAGCGCTTTGTCGAGCAACTGGAACTGGTGCAGGGCGCCTGCCACGAATTCGACCAGCAGGAGTTCCTCGACGGCCAACTGACCCCGGTGTTCTTTGGCACCGCGCTGGGCAACTTCGGCGTCGACCATGTACTCGACGCGGTAGTCGACTGGGCACCCAAGCCGCTGGCGCGCGTGGCCAACGAGCGCACCGTGGAACCGGTGGAAGAGAAATTCAGCGGCTTCGTGTTCAAGATCCAGGCGAACATGGACCCCAAGCACCGCGACCGTATCGCCTTTATGCGCATCTGCTCGGGCAAATACAGCCAGGGCATGAAAATGCGCCACGTGCGCCTGGGCAAGGACGTGCGCATCGGCGACGCCCTGACCTTCTTCTCCAGCGAGCGTGAAATGCTGGTCGAGGCCTATGCTGGCGACATCATCGGCCTGCACAACCACGGCACCATCCAGATCGGCGACACCTTCACCGAAGGCGAAGCGCTGGGCTTCACCGGTATCCCGCACTTCGCCCCGGAACTGTTCCGCCGCGTTCGTCTGAAGGACCCGCTGAAATCCAAGCAGCTGCGCCAGGGCCTGCA
>NZ_JAUYGD010000091.1 GCF_030690725.1 Pseudomonas sp.
GCCTCCTTGAAAGCAAAGGCACGAGCAATGATCACGTCGGGAAACTGCTCAATACGCACGTTGTTCAGGTTAACCGCCTCGTTGTACAGCTCGCGGCGGTCGGCAATACCATTTTCCAGCCCGCTGATGCGCTGCTGTAGATGCTGGAAGCTCTCATTGGCTTTCAGCTCCGGGTAGTTCTCCGCCAGGGCAAACAACTGACCCAGGCCGGCGCGCAGGCCCGTCTCGGCCTTGCCCAGGGCATTCATGTCACCCTTGGCCTGGGCGCTGGAAACCGCCTGGCGCGCGGCAATCACCGCTTCCAGGGTGCCGCGTTCGTGCTGCATGTACTGCTTGCAGGTTTCCACCAGCTTGGGCAATTCCTCATGGCGCTGCTTGAGCATCACGTCGATATTCGACCAGGCCTTACTCACGCCGTGCTTCAAACGCACCAGCGCGTTGTAGAGCATCACGGCATACGCCGCGAACAGGACCAACAGCACAATGACGACAACACTAGTAAGGCTCATGCGGAACTCCTGAGTGGTTCTTGAAGGCAGCTGTGCGAGCATTTTAGCCCTATCGAATGGCCCAATCGCAGACTTTGCCCACAGCTCGCGGTGAGAAAGCTGCATTGACCCTTTGCGCAAAATGAAAATCTTTCGCATTATGTTTCGGCTTTTGTACCCGCGCGCGTGGGTGCTTACTCTCACCAGCAAAGGATTCCGCCATGCTTCGTATGCCCCTGGCCTCTGCCAGCCTGCTTGCCATCGCCATTTCACTCGCCGGTTGCGGTGAAGACAAAGCGCCAGCCAGCCAAGCCGCCGCACCTGCTGCCAGCAGCGCCAGCGCCCCGGCAGCAGCCACCAGCCAAGTCGATGAAGCCGCCAGCAAAGCTGTGGTCAGCCACTACGCAGACCTGGCCCTGGCCGTATTCAGCGACGCCGCCAGCACCGGCAAAACCCTGCAAGCAGCCGTAGACGCTCTGCTCGCCAACCCGAATGACGACACCCTGAAAGCCGCCCGCGAAGCCTGGCTGGCTGCCCGTGTGCCGTATATGCAAAGTGAAGTGTTCCGCTTCGGCAACGCCGTGGTCGACGATTGGGAAGGCCAGCTGAACGCCTGGCCGCTGGACGAAGGCCTGATCGACTACGTTGCCGCCGACTACCAGCACGCCCTGGGCAACCCAGGCGCGCAGGCCAACATCATCGCCAACACCGAGATCCAGGTCGGCGAGGACAAGCTCGATGTCACCACCATCACCCCAGAACTGCTGGCCAGCCTGAATGAGCTGGGCGGCTCCGAAGCCAACGTCGCCACCGGCTACCACGCCATCGAATTCCTGCTCTGGGGCCAAGATCTGAATGGCACCAACCCAGGCGCCGGCGAACGCCCAGCCAGCGATTTCGTCGTGGGTGACGGTGCCACCGGTGGCAACAACGAACGCCGCCGTGCCTTTATCAAAGCCGCTGCAGACCTGCTGGTCAGCGACCTCGATGCAATGGTTGTGCAGTGGCAAGCTGGCAAGACCGACAACTACCGCGCCACGCTGGAAGCCGACACGGCTGAAAACGGCCTGCGTAAAATGCTCTTCGGCATGGGCAGCCTGTCCCTCGGCGAACTGGCCGGCGAGCGCATGAAAGTCGCGCTGGAAGCCAACTCCACCGAAGACGAGCACGACTGCTTCAGCGACAACACCCACAACTCGCACTTCTACAACGGCAAAGGTATTCGCAACGTTTACCTGGGCGAGTACAAGAAGGTCGATGGCACCACCCTGACCGGCCCAAGCCTGTCGTCGCTGGTGGCCAAGGTTGACGCCGCCGCTGACAGCACCCTGAAAGCCGATCTAGAAGCCACCGAAGGCAAGCTGCAGGCTCTGGTCGACAGCGCTAACAACGGCAAGCACTTCGATCAGCTGATCGCCGCCGACAACGCCGAAGGCCAGCAGATCGTTCGTGATGCCATCGCAGCACTGGTCAAGCAGACTGGCGCAATCGAACAAGCCGCCGGCAAGCTGGGGATCAGTGATCTCAATCCAGATACCGCTGACCACAGCTTCTAAGCTGCGTAGGACTTGCTGCGACTCACGAAGTCCTAGCTTGTAGTGATGAAAAAGCCGCGACTCCTTACCCGAGTCGCGGCTTTTTTACGCCAGCCATTTTTATGGCGAGACTGACGTGGGAGGGGCTTCAGCCGCGACAACCAGCGCCGAAGCTCGCCGCTGAAGCGCCTCCCACAGTGGATCGTTGGCTGGCCCCGATCACGGCCAAGCACGCCCCTACAGGGCCGAAATCGCCGACAACAGTCAGCTTGGATACAGCCTTTTTTGGCACCCTGCGACCTTTGACCACCAGCGATAATGCAAATCCGTCTTATTTAAAACTGATCAGACTGTTAAGATCAGCCGCCTGTTTTTCTGCTGCGGATGTCCTTTCATGTTTGCCCCGCATCGCGTTGCGCTGCTGTTGGCCTTGAGCCTAAGCCTGGTCGCTTGCGATAAAACCCCACAGTTCCCCCAGGCCGAACCCGGCGAAGCCCTGTCTGCCGGTAGTGCCACCGTGCGCAAAGCTGATCAGAACGCCTTCTCCCTGCCATCAGCCAACCTGTCGCCATCGCGCCGCCTGGATTTCAGCGTCGGCAATAGCTTCTTTCGCAACCCCTGGGTCACCTCGCCGGCCACCACCACCGCGCGTGACGGCCTCGGTCCACTGTTCAATACCAACGCCTGCCAGAACTGCCATATCAAGGACGGCCGCGGCCATCCACCGGCCGCCGATGCGCAGAGCGCGGCGTCCATGCTGGTACGCCTGTCGATCCCGGCTGGCAGTGAACATGCCGAAATCATCCAGCGCCTTGGCGTGCTGGCCGACCCCACCTACGGCGCTCAGCTGCAGGATATGGCCAACCCCGGCACCGCCCCCGAAGGCAAGGTGCGCGTCAGTTACAGCACGCAGCTGGTCAGTTTTGCCGATGGTCATCAGGTCGAGCTGCGCAAGCCCAGCCTGAAAATCAGCCAACTCGGCTACGGCGCCCTGCATCCCGACACGCTGTTCTCCGCGCGTATCGCCCCGCCGATGATCGGCCTGGGCCTGCTCGAAGCCATTTCCGAAGCAGCCATCCTGGCCAATGCCGATCCGGATGACGGCAATGGCGATGGCATTTCCGGGCGCGCCAACCAGGTCTGGGACCGCGAGCAACAACGCACGGTGCTCGGTCGTTTCGGCTGGAAAGCTGGACAACCAACCCTCAACCAGCAGAACGCCGAAGCCTTTGCCAACGACATGGGCCTGACCAGCACGCTGATTGCCCATGACAACTGCACCGAGGCGCAGACGGACTGCCGCAGCGCGCCCCACGGCGGCGAGCCCGAGGTTAGCGACAACATCCTCGCCAGCGTGCTGTTCTACACCCGCAACCTCGGCGTGCCGGCGCGGCGCGGCGCCGATACACCGCAGGTGCTGGCTGGCAAGAACCTGTTCTACCAGGCCGGTTGCCAGGGCTGCCATACCCCGCAATTCACCACTGCTGCCGATGCCGCCGAACCGGAACTGGCCAATCAGCTGATTCGCCCCTACAGCGACCTGCTGCTGCATGACATGGG
Organism: Pseudomonas sp.; assembly: GCF_030690725.1. Classification (GTDB taxonomy): domain Bacteria; phylum Pseudomonadota; class Gammaproteobacteria; order Pseudomonadales; family Pseudomonadaceae; genus Aquipseudomonas. Next base: position 3,584 of record NZ_JAUYGD010000091.1, read on the forward strand.
CGACGGGCTGGCAGATAACCGCCCGGAATTTCTCGCCAGCGGCCGCGAATGGCGCACCCCGCCACTCTGGGGCATCGGCCTGACGGAAACAGTCAACGGCCACACCCAATTCCTGCATGACGGCCGCGCACGCAACCTGCTGGAGGCCATCCTCTGGCACGGCGGTGAGGCCGAGGCGGCCAAACAGCAGGTGCTGACTTTCAATGCCGACGAGCGCAGCGCGCTGTTGGCTTTTCTGAATTCCTTGTAAGGAGCCGCAGATGATCCGCTCACCCCTCACGCTCGCCCTGCTCAGCCTCACGCTCACCGCCTGCAGCCCAAGCGATCCGCAGCAGCAGGTCAGCCGTGCGCTCACCGATGGCGTATTGCTGCCGATCTACAGCGCCTGGAGTGAAGCCGACCGCCAGCTGGCCGTCAGCGGCCAGGCCTTCTGCACGGGCCAGCAGAACCTCGCCGAGGCCCGCCAGGCCTTCGCCAGTGCGCAAAGCGCCTGGGCTGCCGTGCAACCGGTGGCCTTCGGCCCACTGGCGGAAGGCAACCGCGCCTGGCAGGTGCAGTTCTGGCCGGACAAGAAGAACCTGGTAGCGCGTCAGGTTGAAGCACTGGTCAACAGCAAACCCGAGCTGACCCCAGCCGATCTGGATAAATCCAGCGTCGTGGTGCAAGGCCTGACCGCCTATGAATACCTGCTGTTCGACCCGGCCATCGACCTGAACATCGCCGAACAGAAAACCCGCTACTGCCCACTGATCGTCGCCATCGGTCAACACCAGCAAGTGCTGGCCGCCGATGTGCTGAGCCAGTGGCAAGCCAAGGACGGCATGGCCGCCCTGCTGAAAAACTTTCCCAACGCGCGCTACGCCGAAGCACCAGAAGCGGTAGCGGAACTGCTGCGCACCCAGGTCAGCGCCATCGACGGACTGAAGAAGAAACTCGGCACGCCACTCGGCCGCCAGAGCAAAGGTCAACCGCAGCCCTATCAGGCCGAAGCCTGGCGCAGCAAAGCCAGCCTGGCCAACCTCGCTGCCAGCCTGGCCAGCGCCGAACGCATCTGGCTGGGCGCCGAACAGGACGGCATCCAGGCGCTGCTTGGCAGTGATCAAGACGCACTGAAACAACGCATCAACGCCGCCTACAGCGACACCCGCCAGCGCCTGGCCGCCGCCCAGCGCCCGCTCGGCGAACTGCTTGGCGATGAAGCCGGGCGCGCCGAGGTCAACGCCCTGTACGACAGCCTGAATGTGCTGCACCGCCTGCATGAAGGCGAGCTGGCGAAAGTGCTGGGTATCCAGCTGGGCTTTAACGCCCATGACGGCGACTAAAGCATGCAGATCAATCGCAGAGCATTCCTCGGTCTCACCGGCGCGGCGCTGGCCGTCAGTGCCCTGGGTGGCTGGACATTGATGCACAACAGTGCCCAACCGCTACTGCTATCGGCGCGCAACGACAGCGCTGGCAAACATTTTGCGGTCGGCTACCGGCTGGATGGCAGCCAGGCATTTGCCACCCAGGTCAACGAGCGCTGCCACGATGTGATCGGTCACCCATTTCTGCCGATGGCACTGTTTGTCGGCCGCCGCCCGAGCACCCAGAGCTACCTGATCGACACCCGCGACGGCCGCCTGCTGCAGACCCTGAATACGCCCAAGCAGCGCCACTTCTACGGCCATGCGGTGTTCCACAAGGACGGCGAATGGCTGTACGCCACCGAGAACGACACCGCCGATCCCGGTCGCGGCGTACTCGGCGTCTATCGCCTGCAAGGTGAACAGTTGCTGCGCAGCAGCGAGCTGTCGACCCACGGCATCGGCCCGCACCAGCTGCTCTGGCTGCCAGATGGCGAAACCCTGGCGGTGGCCAACGGCGGCATCCGCACCGAAGCCGACAGCCGGGTGGAAATGAACCTCGACGCCATGGACTCCAGCCTGGTGCTGCTGCGCCGCGACGGCAGCCTGCTCAGCCAGGAGCAGTTGCCCGAACGAATGAACAGCGTGCGCCATATGGCGGTGGCCAGCGACGGCACCCTGGTGACCGGCCAGCAATATATGGGCGAGATCAGTGATGTGGTGCCGCTGCTGGCGATCAAGCGCCCTGGCCAGCCCTTCCAGCACTTCCCGGTGGCCGATGCACAGCGCCAGCTGATGAACCAGTACACCGCCAGCGTGGCGATCCACAGCGAGCTGCGCCTGCTGGCGCTGACCGCACCGCGCGGCAACCGGGTATTTATCTGGGACCTGGACAGCGCCGAACTGCGCCTGGATGCGCCCCTGGCCGACTGCGCCGGAGTGGGCGCGGTGGCTGAAGGCTTTGTGGTCAGCAGTGGCGTCGGCCGTTGCCGCCTGTACGACTGCCGCAGCGCCCAGATCAGCAGCCAGCCCCTGCAACTCCCCGCCGGCCTGTGGGACAACCACCTGCGCCTGGTCTAAGCGCCCCAGCGCTGAATCTGTAATACGCCTGCGGCACGCTAAAGAACGCTGCCGCAGAGCCGATCTATACTCCTAGCTAGCCGTTGCTTCCAGGCACCCGGCCCAGCCGATACCAGTCGATAGGGATCTTCGCAGTTAGGGCGCGTTCTGCGTCACTGGCATCCCGCCTTCCACACTCAGGGGTATCACCCATGTTTCTGCAAAAATCCTTGCGCGCGCAAATTCTCGCCCTGCTTGGCGGCAGCCTGGCGCTGATTCTGGTCACGGCACTGGCTTGCTTCAGCTTCCTTTCCAGCGGCATGCAGGCCTACCGCAGCCTGCTTGATGGCCCGCTGGAGGCCTCGGCGCTGATCGACTCGACCAACCTGAACTTCAAGACCCAGGTACAGGAATGGAAAAACGTCCTGCTGCGTGGCAGCGACAAAGCCCAGCTGGACAAATACTGGAGCCAGTTTGAGGCGCAGGAACGCAAGGTTCAGGACTTACTGGGCAAATTGAGCGAAGAGGCTGGTAACGACCGCGAACTGAAGACCAAGGTCGATACATTGCGCAGCGAACACCAGACGCTCGGCGCCAACTACCGCAAGGGTCGCGATGCCTTTGTCGCAGCCGGCGGTGACGCTGCGGTTGGCGACAAGGCGGTGTCCGGTATTGACCGCAACACCGCACAACAATTGGAGGCCCTGTCCAGCGAGTTGCATAAACAGAGCCTGGAGCAGGCCAGCCTGATCAACGCTGCGGCCGACCGCACCATTACCCTCGGCACCCTGCTGATGCTCGGCGCCACCGTGGTGATTGCCCTGTTCAGCCTGTGGCTGGTCAACCGTAACCTGATCAACCCGATTCGCGAGCTGATCGAGCATATCGCCCAGCTTAGCCAGGGCAACTTCGGCAAGCGTGTCGACTCCACTCGCCAGGACGAGTTGGGCAATCTGGCCGTTGCCGCAAATATCCTGCGCGACTTCCTCTCCGACACCTTTACCCGCTTGAAGCGCAGCACCGCTGATCTGGACACCGCCAGCGGCGAACTCAACTCCATCGCCACGCTGATGGCCCAGGGCACCCGCGAGCAGTTTTCGCGTACCGACCAGGTCGCCACGGCCATGCATGAAATGTCCGCCACGGCCCAGGAGGTCGCCCGCCACGCCGCCGAAGCCGCCGGCGCGGCCGATGCCGCCGACAGCGCCGCGCGCCAGGGCGAAACAGTGATGCAGGCAACCATCAAGACCATCACCGACATTCGCGGTGAGATCAGCAACACCTCGGAGGTGATTCGCCGCCTGGAAGCCGACAGCGGGCGCATCGGCAAGGTACTGGAAGTGATTCGCGGCATCGCCGAACAGACCAACCTGCTGGCGCTCAACGCCGCCATCGAAGCCGCCCGCGCCGGCGAACAGGGCCGCGGCTTTGCCGTGGTAGCCGACGAGGTGCGCACCCTGGCGCAGCGTACCGCCGAGTCCACTGCAGAAATTCACCAGATCATCGACACCGTACAAACCGGTGCGGTGAATGCGGTGCGCGCCATCGAGAGCGGCCAACACCGCAGCGAGGAAGGCGTGACTCAGGTCACCGAGGCCGGCGCCACGCTGCAGCTGATCACCAGCGCGGTGGAAGCGATTCGCGATATGAACCGGCAGATCGCCACCGCCGCCGAAGAACAGACCTCGGTGGCGGAAGACATCTCGCGCAACCTCACCGAAATCACCGCCATCGCCACGGCCAACCAGGAGAACGTGCAGCGCACCGAAAGCGCCGGGCAAAACCTGCAAGTGCTCTCCGGGCAACTCAACGAAGTGACCCAGCGCCTGAGTGCCTGACGTCCAGAGGTCAGTACAGCGCAACAAACAAAATGCCAGCATATGCTGGCATTTTGCTTAAAAAGCACTTGATCAATCAGGCAAGTTTTGTACAACGCTATTTTGCAAATGCGAATCTTTGACAGGCCTTTGCGCGAGGTCTAATGTGCCCCTCTTGCCTATTCCCAGGCTATCCAACCGCCTTGCCAAGGAACCGGAATATGTTGCTCCGCCGCATGCTGATCATGCTCGGCGCAGTACTCGTCGTGGTACTCGCCCTCGCCGCCTACAAAGGCTTCTCCATCTACCAACAAGTGCAGATGTTCTCCGCGCCGCAGCCGGCCATCAGCGTCGATGCCGCAACGGCCGAAGAACGCCCGTGGCAGGGCCGCTTGCCAGCCATCGGTACGCTCAAGGCCTTCCAGGGCGTTAACCTCACCGTAGAGGTCGGCGGCACCGTGCAGCAGGTGCTGTTCCGCTCCGGTGAACAGGTCACCCTGCAGCAGCCGCTGATCCAGATGGACAGCGATGTCGAGCAGGCCAGCCTGGCCACCGCCGAGGCTGAACTGGGCCTGGCCCGCGTGGAATACGAGCGCGGCCGCAGCCTGGTCAATCGCCAGAGTATCTCGAAAAGCGAGTTCGACCGCCTCTCCGCCAGCCTGCAGAAGGCCAACGCCAGCGTTGCCCAACTGAAAGCCATGCTGGCGAAAAAGCGCATCATCGCGCCGTTTGCCGGCACCATCGGCATCCGCCAGGTCGACGTCGGTGACTACCTGTCCTCGGGCACCACCATCGCCACCCTGCAGGACCTGAGCAAGCTCTACGTCGACTTCTTCCTGCCCGAGCAGGCGGTGCCCAAGCTGGCCATCGGCGAGCGCGTGCGCTTTAGCGTGGCGGCTTACCCGAATGAGGTGTTCGAGGGCGAAATTGCCGCGATCAACCCCAAGGTCGAAGACGCCACCCGCAACGTGCAGGTGCGCGCCATGCTGGTCAACCCGGAAAGCAAACTGCTGCCCGGCATGTTCGCCAACCTGGAAGTGCTGTTGCCCGGCGAGCAGAACCTGATCGTGGTACCGGAAACCGCCATCACCTACACCCTGTACGGCAACTCGGTGTACGTGATCGGCGAGAAGAAGGCTGAAGACGGCCAGGTGGTCAAAGACGACAAAGGCCAGGCTGAACTGGTGGTCGAGCGCCGCTTTGTTGAAACCGGCGAGCGCCGCGAAGGCCAGGTGGTGATCAGCAAAGGTCTGCAGGCCGGTGAGCAGGTGGTGTCCGCCGGCCAGCTGAAGCTGGATAACGGCGCCCACGTCAGCATCGCCAATGCCAATGTCGAGGCCAAGCCGAGCGTCGAGTAATCGAGCGCGGCTCAAAGGAACTTATTTATGGCTTTTACTGATCCCTTTATCCGTCGCCCGGTATTGGCGACCGTGGTCAGTCTGTTGATCATCCTGCTTGGCTTTCAGGCATTCAGCAAACTGACCATCCGCCAGTACCCGCAGATGGAAAACGCCCTGATCACGGTAACTACGGCTTACCCCGGGGCCAATGCCGAGACCATCCAGGGCTATATCACCCAGCCGCTGCAGCAGAGCCTGGCCAGCGCCGACGGCATCGACTACATGACCTCGGTCAGCCGGCAGAATGTGTCGATCATCTCGATCTATGCGCGCATCGGCGCCAATAGCGACCGTTTGTTCACCGAACTGCTGGCCAAGGCCAACGAGGTGAAGAACCAGCTGCCGCAGGACGCCGAAGACCCGGTGCTGAGCAAGGAAGCCGCGGACTCCACGGCGCTGATGTACCTCAGCTTCTATAGCCAGGAGCTGAGCAACCCGCAGATCACCGACTACCTGTCACGAGTGATACAGCCCAAGCTGGCTACCCTGCCCGGCATGGCCGAGGCCGAGATTCTCGGCAACCAGGTGTTTGCCATGCGCCTGTGGCTAGACCCAGTGAAGATGGGCGCCTACGGCGTGACCGCTAGTGATGTGAATGAGGCGGTGCGCAAGTACAACTTCCTCGCCGCAGCGGGCGAAGTGAAGGGCGAATATGTGGTCACCAGCATAAACGCCGAAACCGACTTGAAATCGGCCGAGGCGTTTGCCGCTATCCCGCTGAAAACCGTGGGCGACAGCCGCGTGCTGATCCGCGATGTGGCGCGGGTGGAAATGGGCGCGGAAAGCTACGACTCGATCAGCTCCTTCGATGGCACCCCTTCGGTGTACATCGCCATCAAGGGCACGCCGGGGGCCAACCCGCTGGACGTGATCAAGGAAGTGCGCAAGGTCATGCCCGAGCTGGAAGCGCAGCTGCCGCCGAACCTGAAAGTCTCCATTGCCTACGACGCCACGCTGTTTATCCAGGCATCGATCGATGAGGTGGTGAAGACCCTGTTCGAAGCCGTACTGATCGTGATCGTAGTGGTGTTCCTGTTCCTCGGCGCGTTCCGCTCGGTGCTGATCCCGGTGATCACCATTCCGCTGTCGATGATCGGCGTGATGTTCTTTATGCAGCTGATGGGCTACTCGATCAACCTGCTAACCCTGCTGGCCATGGTCCTGGCTATCGGTCTGGTGGTGGACGACGCCATCGTGGTGGTGGAGAACATCCATCGGCATATCGAGGAAGGTAAAACGCCGTTCGATGCGGCCATCGAAGGCGCGCGGGAGATCGCCGTACCGGTGGTGTCGATGACCATCACCCTGGCGGCGGTATACGCGCCTATCGGCTTCCTCGAGGGCCTCACGGGCGCGCTGTTCAAGGAATTCGCCCTGACCCTGGCCGGTGCGGTGATCATCTCCGGCATCGTCGCCCTGACCCTGTCACCGATGATGTGCGCCAAACTGCTGCGTCACGAAGAAAATCCATCGGGCCTGGCGCACAAGCTCGACCAGATCTTCGACAGCCTCAAGCAGCGCTATCAGCGCGCCCTGCACGGCACCCTGGACACTCGCCCGGTGGTGCTGGTGTTCGCGGTGATCGTTATGTGCCTGATCCCGGTACTGCTCAAGTTCACTAAAAGCGAACTGGCCCCGGAAGAAGATCAGGGCATCATCTTTATGATGGCCAGCGCGCCGCAACCGACCAACCTGGAATACCTGAACAAGTACACCGATGAGTTCGTGAGCATCTTCAAGGAGTTCCCCGAGTACTACTCCTCGTTCCAGATCAACGGCTTCAACGGTGTGCAGTCGGGTATCGGCGGCTTTCTGATGACGCCGTGGAACGAGCGCGAACGCACCCAGATGGAGATTCTGCCGGAGGTGCAGGGTCGCCTGTCGCAGATCGCCGGCCTGCAGATCTTCGGCTTCAACCTACCGTCCTTGCCGGGCACCGGCGAGGGTTTGCCGTTCCAGTTCGTGATCAACACGCCCAACGACTACCAGTCGCTGTTGCAGGTGACCGAACGGGTCAAGCAACGCGCGGTGGAGTCCGGCAAGTTCGCCTTCCTCGACGTCGACCTGGCCTTCGACAAACCGGAAGTAGTGGTGGAAATCGACCGCGAAAAAGCCGCGCAGATGGGTGTGTCCATGGAAGACCTCGGCCTGACCCTGGCCAGCCTGCTCGGTGAAGGCGAGATCAACCGCTTCACCATCGATGGGCGTAGCTACAAGGTGATTGCCCAGGTCGAGCGCGCCTACCGCGACAACCCGGAATGGCTGGGCAGCTACTACGTGAAGAGCGAAAGCGGCGCGATGCTGGCCCTGTCGACCCTGGTCAAAGTCAGTGACCGTGCGCGGCCAACCCAGCTCAACCAGTTCCAGCAGCTCAACTCGGCGATTATCCAGGGCGTGCCGATTGTCAGCATGGGCGAAGCCATCGACACGGTGACGCAGATCATGCGCGAGGAAGCCCCAGCCGGTTACGCCTACGACTTCGCCGGTGCCTCGCGGCAACTGGCGCAGGAAGGCAGCGCGCTGTACGTGACCTTCGGCCTGGCGCTGGCGCTGATCTTCCTGGTGCTGGCGGCGCAGTTCGAGAGCTTCCGCGACCCACTGGTGATCATGGTCACGGTGCCGCTGTCGATCTGTGGCGCGCTGATTCCGTTGTTCCTCGGCCTGTCGAGCATGAACATCTACACCCAGGTGGGCCTGGTGACACTGATCGGCCTGATCACCAAGCACGGCATCCTGATCGTCGAGTTCGCCAACCAGCTGCGCCGCGAGAAAGGCCTGTCGCGTCGTGAAGCGGTCGAAGAAGCGGCGGCGATTCGCCTGCGGCCGGTGCTGATGACCACCGCGGCGATGGTCTTCGGCATGGTGCCGTTGATTTTGGCGACCGGCGCCGGTGCGGTCAGCCGCTTCGACATCGGCCTGGTGATCGCCACCGGCATGTCGATTGGCACGCTGTTCACCCTGTTCGTGCTGCCCTGCGTGTACAGCCTGCTGGCACAACCCGATGCGCCACCGGCAACGGCCAAAGCCCACTAAGCAAAAAGCCCTGCAATGCAGGGCTTTTTTCTGTCTATCGAATTGTCAGGTCAGCAGGTCAACCTTGCGAACGAGCGCCCTGGGACAGGCTGAACATAAACAGCAGCAGGTCGTGATCCGGCTTGAGCGCCTCGGCCGTTCGTGCCTGCGGTGGCAACGGGCAGTAGCCGCGCTCATTGAGGGTGATGACCTGGGGGCTGGCTTCTTGCCAGGCCGCCGCCGCGAGCGAGGCCACGCTGAGCGCGGTCACCAGGAACAAACCTCGTGCGATTTCTAGCTTCATCACTGCAACCTCTTGATAGCGCTGCCAAACGCTGTTTGTAGACCCTAGATCACTGATAACCGCAATGTCGCGCTTTGCGACCAGCGGTCGTTACTGCCGGACTCTGCCGGCAACTCTATTGCGATCATCCTGATCCACACGCAAGCCATTTAGCAGGCCAGGCCTTCGAACTACATTCGCACCAATGGTTCAATGCGCGAGCAAACCAAGGATTGGGGCCGCATCAGCGCACCTGGCGGTAACACACCCACAGTCACTTAATTGCCCATTTGCATCAGCGTGGTGCGTCATAGAACCAGCGGTTTTAAAACAGCCGCAGGCAACACCCTAACCGGCACAACCTCCAGCCACACGGCAAAAGCGGCGTGGTAGAGCACATCCAGGTGAGGTCAAAACACGGCGCGGCAATGCTGACCAACAGCACAGCGCAGATTGACAGGCTCCAGTCCGGGAGCGCGCATCACACAAAGCAATTGGCGTACCGCTTTGCCGCGAGGACTGTTTATAGCCGAGAAAAATGAAAACCCCGTGACAGGCACGGGGTTTTCTTTACATCAAGCAAACCGCCTGGCGGCGGTCTGCTGGGCGCCGGGCTGGCTTACATCATGCCGCCCATGCCACCCATGCCGCCCATGTCTGGCATACCGCCACCGGCCGGCTTGTCTTCAGCCACTTCGGCGATCATCGCTTCGGTGGTGATCATCAGGCTGCCGATCGAAGCTGCAGCTTGCAGCGCCGAACGGGTGACCTTGGCCGGATCGAGAATACCCATCTCGATCATGTCGCCGTAGGTGTCGGTTGCGGCGTTGAAGCCGTAGTTGCCCGAACCCTGCTTGACCTTGTCGACCACTACGCTTGGCTCGCCGCCAGCGTTGGAAACGATCTGACGCAGCGGTGCTTCAACAGCACGACGCAGCAGAGCGATACCCACGTCCTGATCGGCGTTGTCGCCTTTCAGCTCGCTGATGGCCTGCAGAGCGCGTACCAGAGCCACGCCACCGCCAGGTACCACGCCTTCTTCAACGGCTGCGCGGGTCGCGTGCAGGGCGTCGTCAACGCGGGCTTTCTTCTCTTTCATTTCAACTTCGGTGCCGGCACCGACTTTGATCACCGCAACACCGCCAGCCAGTTTGGCCAGACGCTCTTGCAGTTTTTCTTTGTCATAGTCGGACGAGGTGTCTTCAACCTGCTTACGGATCTGCGCAACGCGCGATTCGATATCAGCCTGCTGACCAGCGCCGTCGATGATGGTGGTGTTTTCTTTGCTCAGGATTACGCGCTTGGCGTTACCCAGGTGCTCCAGGGTGGCGCTTTCCAGGCTCAGACCGATCTCTTCGGAGATAACGGTACCGCCAGTCAGAACGGCGATGTCCTGCAGCATGGCCTTGCGACGGTCGCCGAAGCCCGGTGCCTTAACGGCAGCGACTTTAACGATGCCACGCATGTTGTTCACAACCAGAGTCGCCAGGGCTTCGCCCTCAACGTCTTCGGCAACGATCAGCAGCGGACGGCCGGACTTGGCCACAGCTTCGAGAACTGGCAGCAGTTCACGGATGTTGGAGATCTTCTTGTCGACCAGCAGGATCAGCGGGCCGTCGAGCTCGGCCACCATGGTGTCCGGCTTGTTGATGAAGTACGGGGACAGGTAGCCACGGTCGAACTGCATGCCTTCAACAACCGACAGTTCGTTTTCCAGGCCCGAGCCTTCTTCAACGGTGATCACGCCTTCTTTACCGACTTTTTCCATGGCTTCGGCAATGATTTCGCCGATGGAGCTGTCGGAGTTAGCGGAGATCGAACCGACCTGAGCGATGGCCTTGGTGTCGGCGCATGGCTTGGACAGCTTCTTCAGCTCAGCAACGATGGCGATGGTCGCCTTGTCGATGCCGCGCTTCAGGTCCATCGGGTTCATGCCGGCAGCGACGGCTTTCAGGCCTTCGTTGACGATGGCTTGAGCCAGAACGGTGGCAGTGGTGGTGCCGTCGCCAGCGTCATCGTTTGCACGGGAAGCAACGTCTTTAACCAGCTGCGCGCCCATGTTCTCGAAGCGATCTTTCAGCTCGATTTCTTTGGCAACGGAAACGCCGTCTTTAGTGATGGTCGGAGCGCCGTAGCTCTTCTCGATGATCACGTTACGACCCTTCGGGCCGAGGGTAGCTTTTACTGCGTCAGCCAGAACGTTGACACCAGTGAGCATTTTCTTGCGGGCGGAATCGCCGAATTTAACTTCTTTAGCAGCCATGATGGTTATTCCTTGATTCGTTCAAATAGAGCGGAATTCGTAGCGACGGGGCGCTGCAATCAAGCTTCGATGACAGCGAGAATTTCGCTCTCGCTCATTACCAGCAGGTCTTCGCCATCAGCTTTTACAGTTACTGGGCCAGAGTAGCTGGCCGCAAAAAGAACTTTGTCGCCGACTTTAACGGCCAGGGCACGCACTTCACCGTTGTCCAGCACGCGGCCGGTACCTACCGCCACGATTTCGCCCTGATTCGGCTTCTCGGCAGCGGAACCTGGCAGCACGATGCCACCGGCGGTTTTCTTTTCTTCTTCGCTGCGACGAACTACAACGCGGTCATGCAGAGGACGAAGCTTCATTGTCGATCTCTCCCAATAGGTGGTTTACAGCGGCTGGTGTAGTCACCAGCGGGTTAGCAAAGTCCGGCGAGGCCGGTAGCGCTACGCCAGGCGCAGCGCTGAAGTCTGATCTGCCGATACGACAGAAAACCTTGCGGTGACCGCTACATAAGGGCGCACAAGGGGATTTCAAGGGCAGAGGGTGAAATTTTTAATATGTGAAAGCCTTTTTACGAGCCGCAAATCAGTCGCGGCGCTCGTATTCGCCTTCCAGCACATTGGGGCGGACTTGCCCGGAGCGCGCAGCCTGGTCGTCGAAGAAGGCGCGCTGACGCATGGCCTGCTCAGCGGCACGCAGGCGCACCTTGTTGACCAGCAGACGACGAGTGAATGGAATCAGGCAGAACACGCCGAAGATGTCGCTGATAAAGCCTGGCAGCAGCAACAAACCACCACCGACGGCGATCAACAGGCCTTCGAGCATTTCCTGCTCAGGCAACTCACCACGCGCCAGCTTTTCCCGCGCACGCCAGGCCGTGGCAACGCCGGCTACACGCAGCAAAACACTGCCGAGAATGGCAGTACCTATGACCAGCAACAGGGTCGGCAGCACGCCGATGGCGCTGCCCACCTGAATCAGCAGGGCCAGCTCGATGATCGGAAACAGCAAAAACAGAAACAGAAAAGCGCGCATCAAAGGTTCCTTAAGAGCCTGTTTACGGTCTCGCGAGCTAGAGCCATGCAAGGCAAAAACAGGCGAGGAAGCGGAGTTTACTGGTGTAAATGAGCATTCCGAGCCTGTTTTTAACGCAGCAGGGCCGACGCGCAGCAGATCGTAGACAGGCTCTAAACGGAAGATCAGCTTCCAGTAAGGGTGAAGTATGGGGCGTTAGGCTGAATTCAAGCTGAAGCCTGACCGTCGGTCGGCCAGACTTCGGCGCGGGCCAGTGCCACCAAGGCCTGGCGCACCTCCATCGGACTGTTACAGGATGTTGGAAATGCCAGCCAATACAGGCTCTGCCCGATGCGCAGGTGGAAACCTTCGCTGTCCAGACCAACCAGTTCCGCCGGTGCATGACTGGGCAGACCTGCCAACTCGACATAGTGGGCAATGGCGTTGGCATGGTCGCTGTTCATATGCTCGATCATGCTGATTTCACTGTCGCCAGCAAAGGGATTGGCCAAAGCCACCTGATCCAGCCAGTGAATCGCGCCAAAACCACCGATATAGCGCCAGCGCACCGGCTCAAGTCGCCAGAAGTCGAAGTCATGGGCCTGGTGATAACCGCGTGAATCGGGGAAATAACGGTAATAACGCTGCGCCGCCGCAGCGATCTGTCCCTCGTCATCCAATTGTCGTGCTTGCGCGAGCAAAGTAAGACGACCGACCGCCTGCACATCTTCCGCCCCGCGCTCGCCCACCAGCAGCGAACACTTGCCGTCCTGCTTGAGGTTATGGGTGTGCTGGGCGATGCGGCTGATCAGAATCAGCGGGTAACCGTCAGCATCCAGGCAATAGGGCACCACTGATCCGAAAGGGAAACCCGGCATGGCCTTGGAATGGGTACTGAGCACGCCACGGTATTCCTTGAGCAGCAATTCTCGGGCATGCTTGCCGGCTTTCACGCTCAACTTATGACTCCTTGCATAAAATCCGTCACAGAACGGGAGGCGCCTAGATTAACCGCCGGCAAGGCCACACGACACCATTTGAGGGGACTCGCGATGCAACTTAAAGACAAGGTCATCATCATTACCGGCGGCTGTCAGGGCCTGGGCCGCGCCATGGCTGAATACCTGGCGGACAAGGGCGTCAAATTGGCGCTGGTCGACCTGAACCAGGAAAAACTCGACGAAGCCGTGGCTGCCTGCAAGGCCATGGGCGTAGAAGCCCGCGCTTACCTGTGCAACGTAGCCAATGAAGAGCAAGTGACCCAGACCGTGGCGCAGATTGCCGAAGACTTCGGCGCGATCAACGGCCTGGTCAACAACGCCGGTATCCTGCGTGACGGCCTGACCATCAAGGTCAAGGACGGCGAAATCACCAAGCTGAGCCTGGCCCAGTGGCAGTCGGTGATCGACGTCAACCTGACCGGCGTGTTCCTCTGCACTCGCGAAGTAGCGGCGAAGATGATCGAGCTGAAGAATGAAGGCGCGATCATCAACATCTCCTCGATCTCCCGCGCCGGCAATATCGGCCAAGCCAACTACTCCGCCGCCAAGGCCGGCGTAGCAGCCGACACCGTGGTCTGGGCCAAGGAACTGGCGCGTTACGGCATCCGTGTCGCTGGCGTGGCACCGGGCTTTATCGAAACCGAAATGGTTGCCAGCATGAAGCCGGAAGCGCTGGAGCGCATGACCTCGGTCATCCCACTGCGCCGCATGGGCAAACCAGCCGAGATCGCTCACTCGGTGGCCTATATTCTGGAAAACGACTATTACACCGGTCGGGTTCTGGAGCTGGACGGCGGCCTGCGCTTGTAATCGGCACCGATCTGCTGCGCGTCGGCCATCCTGCGTTAAAAACGACCTCGGGCTGCTCATTTACAACCCGTAAACTCCGCGCCCTCGGTCGTTTTCGCCTTGCCTGGCTCTAGCTCGCTAGATCTAGAATGCTGGAAACAAAAAGCCCCGCAAACGCGGGGCTTTTTTGTGGCGCTAAGACCTTACCAACCCAGGCCAAAACCCAGGCTATAACGGGTCTCATCCAGCTCACCTTCCGAGCCGCTGACCAGGTCCTTCTCAGCCTTCATATTCAGCGAGGCCCAGTCGGTCAGCTTGTAACGCAAGCCCACGGCGGCATCCAGAGTGTAATCAGCAACGTTGTTCAGTGGCTTGCCCACTTCACCATCGCTGAACAGCTCGACACTCTTGCCGATCAGGTAACGGTTGTAGTCCCACTTCAGGCTCGCGGCGTAAAAGTTGTCGCTTTCACCGTTGGCATATTCGTAGTCCGTGCGGTTAAGCAGCCCGGCCACGGAGAAGGCACCCAGTTCATTGTCCCAGAACTGGTAACCCGGACCGGTACCCACGGTACGCTGACGACGCAGGTCTTCAATGCGATCACGCTTGTACTCCAAGCGCCCTTGCCAGAACCAGTGTTCGGTCAGGAAGCGGTCGAGGGCATATTCCACGCCCCAGTTATCGGTGCTTACCACACTGTCGCGAAATTCGCGGTTGTACTCGGCCTGCCCGTTATGCCGCCACAGGCCATGCCGCGCCTGAGTTTTCAAGCGTACGTCATAGTCGTCGGTGTCCCGCTCGGCACGTTTGTAGTCCAGTGAGGCGTCGATATTGCCCTTCCAGACAAAGTCTTCAATCAGCGGCTTAGGTTTGAGCATTTGCTTGATGCTGGCCAGCTCAACCGTCTTCGGAGCGTCACCGTTGGCCAGGATCACCTTGCCCGGTTCGGCCGGCTGCAGAGACTTGGCGCGCTCACCGGCGATGGCGTTTTCCTTGATCAGCAGTTCCTGATCGCTTTCCAGGGTGGCGATCTTGCTCCAGTCCAGAGCGATGGCGCCGCCGTAGTCAGTTTCCAGCAGCAGCTTGCCGCCGTCGTAGAACTTGATCTTGCCGGTCAGGCGGTCGCCGTTCTTCAGCCAGACGGTATCCGCCAGCGCGGAGGTGGCGGCCACGGAAAGGGTCAGGCACAGCAGGGTTCGGGAAAACATAGGAATGGTCTGTCTACTTCGGGTTCGCGGGAGGTCGCGCATTATCCGTAAGCACGACGCCAGAGCAAGCACTGACCGACAGAATCACCACGAGTTCACCACCGCGTGTGCTACCAGCCGACCCCTACCCCCAACAGATAGCGGCGTTCACTGCTGGTTTGCCCGAGCCCACGCGCCTGGTCCAGTTCATACAGCAGCGACAGCCGCGCCCAATCCGTCAGCCGGTAACGCAGGCCCATTTCACTGTCGAGTACGTAGTCAATTTCTTCTATATCAGGAAACTGCAGCTCGGCCGTGCTGTAAAACTCCAGCCGGGTGCCCCACAGCAGGCGCTTGTAATCCCAGGCAACCGAGTAGGTATTGAGCGAGCGTTCAGCATCACTGGACTCCAACTGCAGACGGTTGAACTGTCCAATCACATCCAGCCGGCCCAGTTCGTTATCCCAGAAGCGATAACCCGGCCCGGTTCCCAGCGAGCGCTGACGGGTAAAAAAGGCGAACTCATCTTCGTCCTGCTCGGCACCAACCCGCCAGAACCAGTGATCGGTGATAAAGCGGTCAAGGTCATATTCCAGCTGCCAGTTGTCGGCAGTCTTCGCGTCATTTTTGACCTTGCGCTCCAGCTCGCCAGTCAACAGATGGCGCCAGCGCCCATGCTCCACGCGCGCGTTGCCTTTAAGCTTCCACTCGTCAGTTTCATTACTGTCGCGCTTCATATCCAGCTTGGCGTCCAGATTGCCTTCCCAGAAGCGGTCCTGCAGCACCGGACGCGGGGGGATCAGGCGTTTGATGCTAGATAGCGGCACGGTCTGCGTACTGTCACCGATCACCCGCACCATGCCTTTGCCGGCGGCTTCCAGCTGGTTGCTGTGCTCGCTGTCGAGGCCTTGGCGGCGCATTAGCAAGGGTTTCTCCGAACGCAGGGTGTCGATATCCTTCCAGGCAATCAGCACCTGGCCGGCGTACTTGGTTTTCAAGGCCAGCTTGCCGCCATCGAGCAGAACTATCTCGCCGCTCAGGCGGTCACCATTGTTCAGCCACACGGTGTCTGCCGACACAGGCGCGGCCAGAGCAAGAACCAAAGAACACAACAGAGTACGTAGCAGCATGATGGGAAAGCCGGATAGCGAGCCAGGACAGGGATCGAAGCATGCCGCGCCAGGCCAGCCAACAGCAAGCCAGGTCGAACGCCGCACGGCACTTTATGCGGTGCTGGCGCAGATACCGGCCGGCTGCGTGGTGAGTTACGGCCAACTGGCTGCATACGCCGGCTTAGGCCGCGCCGCGCGATGGGTCGGGCGCACCCTCAGCCAACTGCCGGACGGCAGCACCCTGCCCTGGCACCGGGTAATTGCCGCTGACGGACGCCTCAGTTTGCCTGCTGGCAGCCTGTCCGGTGCGGAACAGCGCAGCCGTCTACGTGACGAAGGTGTGCAAATCCATAACGATAGGGTGGATATGCCACGCTATGGCTGGCGCCCAATGGAGCACAGCGGGTAGAGTGCGCCCTTTATTAGGTCAAACTCAGGCTGATACCCCTTCAATGCCCCGTAAAAGCTGGCGTGATGCCATTGCTGCCTACTCCAGCCCCTCAACATTGGTGCTGCTCCTTCTAGGGTTCGCCGCTGGCCTGCCCTATATGTTGGTGTTCTCTACCCTTTCTGTCTGGTTGCGCGAAGCCGGCGTGGCCCGCGACACCATTGGTTTTGCCAGCCTGATCGGCCTGGCATACGCCTTTAAATGGGTGTGGTCGCCACTGCTTGATCAATGGCGCCTGCCGCTGCTCGGCAAGCTAGGCCGTCGACGCTCCTGGTTGGTGCTGTCACAGATTTTGATCGCCATCGGCCTGGCCGGTATGGCCCTGTGTGACCCGCAAACCCACCTGACCTGGCTGATTTCCCTGGCCGTACTGGTGGCCTTCGCCTCGGCCACCCAGGACATCGCCGTTGATGCCTACCGCCTGGAAATCGTCGATGACACCCGCCAAGCCGCGCTGGCAGCCAGTTATATGGCCGGCTACCGCGTCGCCGCCCTGCTGGCCACCGCCGGTGCACTGTATTTCGCCGAAGGTTTTGGCTCCACTGCCCTGCTCTATCAGCACGGCGCCTGGGCCGGCACCTATTTGCTGTTTGCCCTGCTAATGCTGCCTGGCCTGCTGACCAGCCTGTGGATGCGCGAGCCGGATGTGCCACTGCGTACACAACTGGCCGCCGCCCGTTATGGCTTCAGCCATCAGATTGTCTCTGTAGTGGTGCTGATTGTGTTGCTGGTATCAGTACCGGCAATGTTTACCCAGTTCTATAACACCGACTTCGCCAGCGTGATCAACGGCGAAGCGAGCATGCTCGACCTGCTGTTGGAAGACCGCGCCTTCCTGCGCGCCCTGCTCTACACCATCCTCACCAGCCTGTGCCTGTCCGCCATGGGCCGCCGCGGCCTGGCACCGGTGCTGACCCCAGTCAACGACTTTATCCTGCGTTATCGCTGGCAGGCCTTCCTGCTGCTGGGCCTGATCGCCACCTACCGCATGTCGGACACCGTGATGGGCGTAATGGCCAACGTGTTCTATATCGACCAGGGCTTTACCAAGGATCAGATCGCCAGCGTCAGCAAGCTGTTCGGCCTGGTGATGACCCTGATTGGTGCAGGCTTTGGCGGTTTGCTGATCGTGCGCTTCGGTATTTTGCCGATCCTGTTTATCGGCGGCGCGGCCTCGGCGGCGACCAACCTGCTGTTCCTGATGCTCACCGGCATGGGCGCGGATTTGCAGATGCTGATCCTGACCATCTCCGCCGACAACTTCAGCGCCGGCCTGGCCACTGCGGCATTTGTCGCCTACCTGTCGAGCCTGACCAACCTGAAGTTCTCCGCTACCCAGTACGCCCTGCTCAGCTCAATCATGCTGCTGCTGCCACGGCTGATCGGCGGCTACTCGGGGGTGATGGTGGAGAATTATGGCTACGCGCAGTTCTTCCTGATCACCGCCTTGCTGGGCATTCCGACACTGATCCTGATTCTTCTGCAATGGCGCCGCGAGCGGCCGCAGGCCAGTGATGCCAACACGATTAACGCCGCCGAGCAGCGCTAACTGAGCTAACTGAGCTAACTGGCAAGAGTCTTGCTATGCCCTAACATTCGCAAAAGGGCAGGCCATGACCGTAACATTCAGTAACGTCAGCAGTATCCTCAGCCCAGCCAGCCTTGATAGCTGGTGGCAGATCCAGGGCGAATGGGTCGAAGAGCCCAATGACCGCCGTGGAGGCAACAGCGGCGTTCAGCGCATCACCCAGCAGGGGCAGTTGCTCTATGCCAAAAAGCAGACCGGGCATACCTACCGCAGCCTGCTTCACCCCTGGGGGCGTCCCACCGTATTGCGCGAGCGCGACGCGCTGCTCAGCGCACTCAAGGCCGGTGTAGCGGTACCGGAGATCGTTTACTGCGCAGCCGAGCGAAGCCGCGAAGGCTGGCGCGCAATGCTGGTGACCAAAGCTCTGGAAGGCTTTCAACCTCTCGATGAATGGTATGCAAGCCATGATCGTGAGGTGCTAGACGCCGCCCTGCACCAACAACTCCTGCAGCAGATAGCGCAAAGTCTGGCCAACTTGCACAAGGCCCGCCGGCAGCATGGCTGCATGTATGCAAAGCATATCTTTGTGCGCATCCAGACTACTGATGCACAGCCATCCTGCGAAATCGCATTGCTTGATCTGGAAAAATCACGCCCGCGTCTGACCAGCAAGCAAGCCGCGTTGCACGACATGCTGCAATTGCGGCGCCATTCGCCATGGGATCAGGCCGATTGGCAAAGCCTGATCGGCCACTACCAACTGGCGATGGGCCGCACGTTCAAAACCCTCTATAACGCCACTCGCCGCTAACCCGGCGCGCTGTCACGCGGCGGGCTGCTGCACCAGATGCACCACCCGCTGCGGGAATGGAATGCCAATACCCGCCTCACTCAGACGCTCCTTGGCCTGCTCGGTGAAGGCGAAGGTCACTGGCCAGAAATCTGGCGTCGCCACCCAGATGCGCAGTGACAGGTTGATTGCGCTATCACCCAAACCGGTTACAAACACCACCGGGGCTGGGTCCTGGCGCACGCGTGGGTCCTTGGCGATGCTCAGCAACACCTCGCGGGCCTGCTTGATATCACTTGAGTAATCGATACCCAGGTTGATATCGACGCGCCGCGTGGATTCGCGCGAATAGTTGGTGATATGGCCATTCGACAGACTGCCGTTGGGCACGATCACCACTTTGTTGTCAGCGGTTTTCAGCGTGGTATGGAAAATCTGAATGCTGTCGACACTGCCCGATACGCCCTGCGCCTCAATCCAGTCGCCGGCGCGGAACGGGCGAAACAGCATGATCAAGACCCCGCCCGCGAAATTCGCCAGGCTGCCCTGCAGGGCCAGGCCAATCGCCAGGCCGGCGGCACCGATCACCGCAATAAAGGAGGTGGTTTCCACACCGATCATCGAGGCCACGCTGACCAGCAGCAACACCTTGAGCACGATGCCGACCAGGCTGCAGATAAAACTGCTCAGCGCGCGGTCGATCTGACGCATATTGAGCAAGCGACCAATGCTGCTGGTGAGCTTGCTGATCAGCCACCAACCGATCAGCATTGTGATCAAAGCCAACGTCAGCTTGCCGCTGTATTCGAGCACCACAGGCAGCCAGGCCTCAGACATTTTCACCAGTTGTTCGACGTTCATATCCATCGGTTAATCCTTGTAAACCTTTGAAAATAAAACGCCACGGCAAGCCGTGGCGGTTTTACTGCAGCAACCCCCTTGCGACGCCTGTAAGGCGGCAAGGTTCCACACTCACGTGTTAATCGCGGAAGTTGTTGAACTGCAGCGGCATGCCGAAGTCCTTGGCCCGCAGGGCGGCAATCGCCTCCTGCAGGTCATCACGTTTCTTGCCGGTGATACGCACCTGCTCGCCCTGAATGGCGGCCTGCACCTTGAGCTTGCTGTCTTTGACGTGCGCGACAATCTTCTTCGCCAGGTCCTTTTCAATGCCTTCACGCAGAATCACTTCCTGCTTAACACTCTTGCCCGACGCATAGGCGTCCTTGAACTCCAGGCACTGTACGTCGATCTTGCGTTTGACCAGGCAGAGCTTGAGAATCTCGACCATCTGCTCCAACTGAAAATCCGCATCGGCTGTCAGGTTGACAGTCAGCTCTTTCAGCTCAAAGCTACCTTTACCGCGCAGGTCATAACGACGGTCCAGCTCTTTGATGGCGCTGTCGATGGCGTTGGTAACTTCATGTTTGTCCAACTCGGACACCACGTCGAACGAGGGCATGGGCTTACTCCAGATAGACGGCGCGCCCTGCATCACGAACGGGACACGCCTGGCTTGACGGTAAAAAAACCCGACCATTATATAGCGGTAGCAACACACACTGCCCGGCGAAGTATCGGGCCCACGCGATTTCCCCCTAGCGAGCCTGCCCATGCCTAACCCCCACCTGAGCATTTTGGTCGTCGATGACGCCAAGTTCTCCAGCGCCATGATCGGGCGCGCCCTGAGCCAGGCGGGCTATCAGGACCTCCGTTTTGCCAGCAGCGCCGCCGAAGCCATCAGCCTGCTCGAACAGCGCCCGGCCAGCGTCTTGCTCGCCGACTGGCTGATGCCGGAGATGAACGGCCTGGAGCTGACCGTGCAGGTACGCCAGTTCGATGAAATGGCCCATCACTACACCTACGTCATCCTGCTCACCGGCAAGGAAGGCGAAAACGTATTAGGTGAAGCCTTCGACAGCGGTGTCGATGACTTCATCAGCAAGGCGGCGATGAATGAACAGCTGGTGCCGCGCGTCTACGCGGCCGATCGCCTGTGCAACACCCTGCAGCGCTTGCTGCAGGAGAACCGCCTGCTCACCGAAAACATCGCCAGCCTGGAACAGCGCAACCTGATCGACCCACTCACGGGCCTCGGCAACAACCGCTACCTGCACCAGAAGATGCTCGACAGCCTGCGCCAGGTCGAATCCCGCGGCGGCGCGCTGTGCTACCTGCTGATTGGCCTGCAGGACATGCACGAGCTGCACCAGCAGTATGGCGATGCCTTCTACAACGAACTGCTCACTGGCGTGGCGCGGCGCCTGCAACAACTGGTGCGGCCACTGGATGTGCTGGTGCGCCTGGATGAAAGCCATTTCGGCCTGATCACCCTACTGACCGACCTGCACGAGTGCTCACCGAGCAGCTTCAAACGCCTGCATGAAGGCATCAACCTCAAGGCCTTCAAGACCAGCGAAGGCTTTATCAGCCTCAAGGCCGGTATCAGCCTGGTGGGACTGGATGCCAAAGGCCTACCCATCACTCCGGACCAAATCACCGACCACGCGGCCAGGATACTGCCCGAATCGCACAGCACCGGACTGGTGACCGCCCTGCGCCTGTCCTTGCCGCAATAAGCCGCGCTCGGCATGTGGCATATCCTCGGCGCCGGTAGCCTCGGCACCCTATGGGCGACTCGGTTGGCGCGCGCTGGCCTGCCGGTGCAACTGATCCTGCGCGACCCGGCGCGCCTGCACAGCTATCAACAGGCCGGCGGGCTGACCCTGATTGAACAGGGCCAGCCACAGCACTTCGCCATTGCCGCGCAAACAGTCGATTCCCCCGAGCCGATCCAGCGCCTGCTGCTGGCCTGCAAGGCCTATGACGCCGCCGCGGCGGTAAGCCAACTGGCGCCACGCCTGGCCCCTGGCGCCGAAATCCTCCTGCTGCAAAATGGCCTGGGCAGCCAGGACGAAGTCGCCCGCACAGTGCCCCAGGCGCGCTGTATCTTTGCCTCCAGCACCGAAGGCGCGTTTCGTCAGGCAGATTTTCAGGTGGTATTTGCCGGCCACGGCCATACCTGGCTCGGCGACCCGCTCGATCTGCAGCCACCCGCCTGGCTGGAAGACTTGCGCCAGGCCGGCATTGTTCACGACTGGAGCCTGGATATCCTCAGCCGTCTGTGGCGCAAACTGGCGCTGAACTGCGCGATCAACCCGCTGACTGTGCTGCACGACTGCCGCAATGGCGGGCTGCGTGAACACCCGGCGCAGATCGCCTGCCTGTGCAGCGAACTGGCTGAACTACTACAGCGCTGCGGCCACAGCGCTGCAGCCGAAGACCTGCACGACGAAGTGCAGCGGGTAATCCAGGCCACCGCCGCCAACTATTCCTCCATGCATCAGGATGTCAGCCAGGTCCGCCGCACGGAAATTGCCTACCTGTTGGGTTACGCCTGCAACGCCGCGCAACGTCACCAACTGGTGCTGCCACATCTGCAGGCGCTGCACAGCCAACTGCTGGCCCACCTCGATGCACGCGGATTGCCCAGCCACTGAGGCCCGCGTTAACCTGCCTGCACTTTCGCCACCACGACAGCCCGCCATGCCCCTGCGTCAGAGCCTCGAAAACCTACCGGTCGGCCGCAAGCTGCTGGTCGCCCTGCTGGCTTTGCTCGCCACCGTACTGCTGGTGGCCAACCTGGCTTTTATCAGCGCGGCCTACTGGATCTCCCAGGAAAGCGTGGCGCCCCAGGCCCTGCACACCCTCGGTCGGCTGATTGCCAGCCCGCCGCTGAGCAAGGAAGCGCTGAGTTCCCCCGCTGCCGCTGAAGCCCTGCTCAGGCGCCTGGATGACTACGCGCCGCTGCGCGCGGCAGTGATCTATGACGCCGAGGGCCTGAACCTGGCGCAGCTGCAGCGCGGCACCAAACTGCAGCTGCCGCAGCGCGTCGAAGAGGTTGAGTCCTGGCGCCACAGCGAGTTTCGTATCAACCAGCTGGTCGAACTGCCGCAGGCTACGGGCAACGCCGGCCATCTGCTGCTGGTGGCCTCCAGCGAACTGCCAGGGGTGTTCTACACCGGCACCCTGACCGCCAGCCTGGTGATTCTGGCCTTGAGCGTAGTGCTCTGGCTGATCGTCTCGCGTCAGGTGCGCCGCCTGATCACCCGGCCGATCCGCCGCCTGGAAGAACTCTCGCGCCAGGTCACCCGCGAAGAGAACTACGCCCTGCGTGCGCGCCGTGGCAACCGCGACGAGATCGGCAGCCTGGCCGATGCTTTCAACACCATGCTGGTGCGCATCGAAGCCCGTGAGCAGCAGCTCAAGCGCGCCCGTGACGACGCTCAGGAGGCCTTCGACCAGGCCCAGCACCTGGCCGAAGAAACCCGCCACTCCAACCGCAAGCTGGAGCTGGAAGTGCAGGTGCGTGGCAAGATCGAGAAGAAGCTCACCGGCTTTCAGAAGTACCTCAACAGCATCATCGACTCCATGCCTTCGGCGCTGATCGCCCTCGACGAGCAACTCTACGTCACCCAGTGGAACCAGGAAGCCAGCAGCCTCTCCGGCACCCGCTTGGACGAAGCATTGAACCAACCGATCTTCCTCGCCTTCCCGCCGCTCAAGCCCTTCCTGACGCAGCTAAGACGCACCGTCGAGCAGCATCAGGTGGAAAAGATCGAGCGGGTAACCTGGGGCAGCAACGAGCAGCCACGCCACTTTGCCCTGACCTTCTACCCGCTCACGGGCGGCAGCGGTCGCGGCGTGGTGATCCGTATCGACGACATCACCCAGCGTCTGAACCTGGAAGAAATGATGGTGCAGTCGGAGAAGATGCTCTCGGTCGGTGGCCTGGCCGCCGGCATGGCGCACGAGATCAACAACCCGCTGGGGGCCATCCTGCACAACGTGCAGAACATCCGTCGGCGCCTGTCACCCGAGCTGGAAAAGAATCGCGAACAGGCCGAACAGGCTGGCATCTGCCTGGAAGCTATCGACCGCTACCTCAACGCTCGGGAAATTCCGCGCCTGCTTGACGGCATCCAGCAGGCCGGCAGCCGTGCGGCGAAGATAGTCAGCCATATGCTCAACTTCAGCCGCCGCAGCGACCGCCAGCTCGCGCCCTGCCACCTGCCCGCGCTGGTCGACCAGGCGCTGGAAATCGCCAGCAATGACTTCGACCTGACCGAAAGCTTCGACTTCAAGAGCCTGAACATCCAGCGTGAATTCGATGCCGACCTGCCCGCCGTGCCGGCCACCGCCAACGAACTGGAACAGGTGCTGCTCAACCTGCTGAAAAACGCCGCCCAGGCCATCCACCAGCGCGACGACAGCACGACTCCAGGGCAGATCACCTTGCGCGTACGCCTGGCGCCGCCCTGGGCGGAAATCCAGGTGGAAGACAATGGCGTCGGCATGCCCGAGTCGGTGCGCAAGCGCATCTTCGAGCCGTTCTTCACCACCAAGGAAGTCGGCCAGGGCACGGGGCTGGGCCTGTCGGTGTCCTACTTCATCATCACCAACAACCACAAAGGGCAGATGGAAGTGCAGTCCAAAGCCGGCCAGGGCACCTGCTTCACCCTGCGCCTGCCAATGACCGTCGCCACGCCCGACACAGGTCTTTGAACATGGGTTACCGCCTCTCGAAAATCTACACCCGCACCGGCGATGCCGGCGAAACCGGCCTGGCTGATGGCCGCCGCGTGACCAAGGACCACCCACGGGTGGATGCCATGGGCGAAGTGGATACGCTGAATAGTCATATCGGTTTGCTGCTGGCCGAACTTGCCGAACAGCAAGCCCAGTGCCCGGGGCTGACCGAGATTATCGAAGTGCTCGCGCCCTGCCAGCACCGCCTGTTCGACCTCGGCGGCGAACTGGCGATGCCCGACTACCAGGCCCTGCAGGCCTCGGAAATCGAGCGGCTGGAAGCGGCTATCGACCGCTGGAACGAAGAAGTCGGCCCACTGGAAAATTTCATCCTGCCCGGCGGCTCACGCCTGATCGCCCAAGCTCACGTGTGCCGCAGCCTGGCCCGCAGCGCCGAGCGGCGCTGCCAGCACCTGAACGCCGTGGAGCCGATTCGCGGCGTCGGCCTGGCTTACGTCAACCGCCTGTCTGATCTGCTATTCGTCGCCGCGCGGCTGATCGCCAAACGTCAGGGGATTGATGAAGTGCTCTGGCAGGCGGCAACGAAACCAAAGGCCTGAGCCGTAGCCCGGATATGCCCTAGCGCAATCCGGGAGCGGTGGTGCATGTGCAGTTTTCCCGGATTGCATCCGGGCTACGAGGCTACGTTGCGCAGGTTGGCGCTGAGTGCGTGAAGCCGCGTCATCCACCCGACGACTTCAGAGCAGACTAAGCTGGCTTTCGAATGTACGCTGCTCACCGCTTAGCGGGTCGATAAAGCTCAGCCCCTTGGCCAGTAGTTTCAGCGGTTTGCTGTAGTCATCCGGCGCATCGGGAGCATCGCTGACCTCGGGATAGAACGGGTCATTGAGGATCGGCGCACCCAGCGCGGCCAGGTGCACACGCAGCTGATGCTTCTTGCCGGTAACCGGATACAGCCGGTACAGCCAGTGCTCACCTAGGCGCTGGGCGACCTCGATACGCGTTTCCGTATTGGCCTCCCCGGCCACTTCCTGCATGCGGAAAAACGGCTCAGCGCCTTCCAGCCGCGTCGCCCGCAACAGCGGAAATTCCAGCTGCGGCAAAGCCG
This sequence comes from Pseudomonas sp., assembly GCF_030690725.1. Classification (GTDB taxonomy): domain Bacteria; phylum Pseudomonadota; class Gammaproteobacteria; order Pseudomonadales; family Pseudomonadaceae; genus Aquipseudomonas. The sequence goes on from NZ_JAUYGD010000091.1 coordinate 29,282, forward strand.
CCGCCAGCGCCTCGTAGCACTTGTCCATCTGCCGCAGGCGAAACAGCGCCTGGTACTGACCACGGCTCTGCCGATTGGTGGAAAACAGCACCAGGCCTGCGGTGTGCCGATCAATCCGGTGCAGCGGCACCAGGTCGGCATTGCCCAGGCGCTTGGCCAACCGCGCCTGCAAGGTCTGCTCGACATATTCGCCAGCCGGCATCACCGGCAGAAAATGCGGCTTGTCGGCCACCAGTAGGTGCTCATCGATATGCAACAGGGTTTCTTCGAAGGGAATCGGCGTCTCCGCTGGCACTTCGCGAAAGTAGTGAACCTTGAGTCCTTCGCGGTAAACCGCAGCCATGCCGAGCGGCTGCCCCTGCGCATCCAGTACCCGACCACGGGCGATCCGCTCCTGCCACACCGCCGGAGTAATTGCCGGGAAGTGCGCGCACAAGCATTCGAACACCGTCGCCCAGTTGCCACGCGGCAAATGCAGGGTACTGGGGCGCATATTCGACGGGGAACGGGCTTCAACAGGCATCAACGCACTCGATCAGGCAGACACATAAACAGACTCACTCGGGCCAGAACGCGCGAATACCCGCCACGCCCTGGGCGCCGACCTGCCAAGCGCGCTCGACATCGGCCGGGGTGACGCCACCGAGCAGAAAAGCCGGTTGATTAAAGCCCTGCAGCAACTCGGCGACCTGCGCCCAGCCCAGCGGCTGCGCATCGGGGTGGGTGTGGGTGGCTTGCACGGGAGACAGGGTGATGAAGTCCACACCCATTTGTGTGGCCAATTCCAGCTCTTGCGCCGAGTGGCAGGACGCCGCCAGCCAGCGCTGCGGCGGAAACGGCCGGCCGCCAGCGCTCAACTCACGCAACTGCTGCGCCGTCAGGTGCCAGCCAGCGGCGGGAAAGTCGCCCAGCCATTCCAATGGCCCCTTGAGCATCAGCTGCGCCTTGCCGGCACAGAGGCCAAGGGCATCCACGGCAATGTCGCGATACTGCGCATCAAACATCGCCGGGGCGCGCAGTTGCAGCAAACGAATACCGCTTTTCAGCGCCACCTGGATGCCACGTAGCAGCTCAGGCCCACTCAGCCCCTCGGGGGTAATCAGATAACGCTCGGGCAAACGTGCTGCCGCGACAATCGGTCGATTGGCGGCGGGAAACTCATAATCGCCCAACTGCCGAGGGCTGACCCAGGCCAACGGCTGACCTTCGGCACCATGGGGTTCACCGGTAAACGCCGAGACTTCCCAGACGTCCAGCAGTACCTGTTTGTCCGGGTAATCGTGGCGCACCTGAATCAAAGGCCGCGCGGCGCTGGGACGGATGCCGAGTTCCTCGTCCAACTCGCGGGCCAGGGCAGACTGAACCGTCTCACCGGCTTCGACCTTGCCACCGGGAAACTCCCAAAGGCCGCCCTGGTGCTTATCCTCGGGCCGTTTGGCGAGCAAAATCTGCTCGTCCACGCCACGAATCACCGCAGCGGCTACATGAATACGTTTCACGCCAGATGTTCCTCCTGAGCAGCCTGGTACCAGCGCTGAAACGCCGGCCACTGGTAAATGGTCTCGACATAGGCGGCCGCCTCAGCCGGTGGCGCTACCTGATAACTGCGCAGGCGTGCCGCCACGGGGGCAAAGAAGGCATCGGCCAGGCAGGGCTGACCAAACAGAAAGGCGCCTTCCTTTCCAAAGCGCAGCCTGCACTCGGCCCACAGGGCGCAGATGCGCTGGATATCGGCCACGGCATCGGCGGGTATTTCAGCCAACGCCTGATTGCGCTTGAGGTCCATCGGCAGGTGGCTGCGCAACGCGACAAAACCGCTGTGCATCTCGGCGCAGGCACTGCGTGCCAGTGCACGGGCAGCCCGGGCTTGTGGCCACAGCTGCGCTGCGGGGAAACATTCGGCCAGGTATTCGCCAATTGCCAGGGAATCCCAGATCGCGCCGTCATCACTGATCAGCAGCGGCACCTTGCCGGTCGGCGAGTGCTGCAAAATCCGCGCGCGGGTATCGGGGCGGTTCAGGGTAATCAGCTGCTCGGCATAGGGTGCGCCGGTCAGTTCCAGGGCCAGCGCCGCACGCAGCGACCAGGACGAATAGGTTTTGTCGCCGATAACCAGAGTAAGTGACATGGGCTGCGCTCGATGCGAGAAGGTCGCATGACCTTAAAAGGCGACTCCCGCAATAGCAAATTCCCGTTGCTCATGGGGGCATGAGCAACGGGAATGCGGGCAGTCAAACAGCAGGTACGGGACGGATCAGGTGCGGTACTCGGCGTTGATCTTCACGTACTCGTGGGACAGGTCGGTGGTCCAGATTGTCTCGCTGCAACCACCGCGGCCCAACTCGATGCGGATGCTGATCTCTTCCTTGGCCATCACGGCGGCGCCCTGCTCTTCGGTGTAACTGGCAGCGCGGCAGCCCTTGCTGGCGATGCATACATCGCCGAGGAACACGTCGATCAGGCTGACATCCAGTTGCGCCACACCGGCGTAACCGACGGCGGCGAGAATGCGCCCCCAGTTCGGGTCGGAGGCAAACAGCGCGGTCTTGATCAGCGGCGAATGGGCCACCGCGTAACCGACATCCAGACATTCCTGGTGGGTCGCGCCGCCGTTGACCTGCACGGTGACGAACTTGGTCGCGCCTTCACCGTCGCGGACGATGGCCTGAGCCACTTCCATGCACACGCTGAATACCGCTTCCTTGAGCTTGGCGAACAGGTCGCCGCTGGCCTGGGTGATTTCCGGCAGGGCCGCCTGGCCAGTGGCGATCAGCATGCAGCAGTCGTTGGTTGAGGTGTCGCCGTCGATGGTGATGCGGTTGAACGACTTGTTCGCCGCATCACGGACCAGGTCCTGCAGCACGCTGCGCGCTACCTTGGCGTCAGTGGCGATATAGCCGAGCATGGTCGCCATATTCGGGCGAATCATCCCCGCGCCTTTACTGATGCCGGTCACGGTGACGGTGACGCCATCATGAACAAACTGGCGGCTGGCGCCCTTGGGCAGGGTGTCGGTGGTCATGATGCCGGTGGCGGCTTCAGCCCAGTGATTCTCGGACAAGTCGTCGAGAGCCGCCTGCAGCGCGCCTTCGATCTTTTCGACCGGCAGCGGCTCGCCAATCACCCCGGTGGAGAACGGCAGCACGGCGCCCTCATCCACGCCGGTCAGCTGAGCCAGGGCGGCGCAGGTGCGCATGGCATTCGCCAGGCCCGGCTCACCGGTGCCGGCGTTGGCGTTACCTGTGTTGGTCAGCAGGTAACGCACGCTGCCCTGCACGCGCTTCTTGGCCAGAATAACCGGCGCGGCGCAGAACGCATTGAGGGTGAACACACCCGCTACGCTGGAGCCTTCGGCACATCGCATCACTACCACATCCTTGCGCCCTGGGCGTTTGATGCCCGCCGAAGCGATGCCCAGCTCGAAACCTGGAACCGGGTGCAGGGTAGACAACGGGCCAAGACCAACAGCCATAGAGAACGCTCCTTGAGGTGGTGATACGTCTGATTGCGATGGTAAAACGCCGCGAGCGGTCAGACCGTTCGCGGCGTTAATCAAGCTGGGCCAAGCATAGCCAACTTCACTGTCGGCTCAACCCGCTTTAAGCCGTCAATGGCCGGCTTAGAACCTGTTTTTGGACTCGCGAGCTAGAGCGAGACAAGGCAAAAATGGCCGAGGAAGCGGAGTTTACGAGCTGTAAATGAGCATTCCGAGGCCATTTTTAACGCAGTATCGCCGACGCGCAGCAGGTCCAGGACAGGTTCTTAATTAACCTGACCGTGGCAGTGCTTGTACTTCTTGCCGGAACCACAAGGGCACGGCTCGTTGCGGCCAATCTTCGGCTCGGTGCGCACTGGCGCAACGGCAACCGCCAGATCACCCTCTTCTTCAGTGGCTTGCGGCAGCAGAGCCGAGGCTTCGGCGTGCTGGAACTGCATGCGCTCGGCCAGAGCTTCAGCCTCACGACGCAGGCGGGCCTCTTCCTCGGCCGGATCTTCACGACGCACCTGCACGTGCGAGAGCACGCGGATGGTGTCGCGCTTGATCGAATCCAGCAGTTCCTGGAACAGGGTGAAGGACTCGCGCTTGTATTCCTGTTTCGGGTTCTTCTGCGCGTAGCCGCGCAGGTGAATGCCGTGACGCAGGTGATCCATGGTCGACAGGTGGTCTTTCCACAGGTCGTCGAGGACACGCAGCAGAATCTGCTTCTCGAAGGTACGCAGGGCTTCGGCGCTGGCTTCGTTTTCTTTCTCGTTGTAGGCGTTGACCAGCTCTTCAAGAATGCGCGCACGCAGGGTCTCTTCATACAGCTTGTGGTCATCGTCGAGCCACTGCTGGATCGGCAGGCGCAGGTTGAAGCTGCTGTACAACGCCTCTTCCAGGCCGGCGATATCCCACTGCTCAGGCAGCGATTGCGGCGCGATATGCTGGTTGATGGTGTGATCCAGCACTTCCTGACGGAACTCGGCGATGGTTTCGCCGATGTTGTCGGCAGCCAGCAGCGTGTTGCGCATGTGATAGATCACTTTGCGCTGCTCGTTGGCCACGTCGTCGAATTCCAGCAGCTGCTTACGCATGTCGAAGTTACGCCCCTCAACCTTGCGCTGGGCCTTCTCGATGGCGTTGCTGACCATGCGGTGTTCGATGGCTTCACCGGACTGCATGCCCAGGGCCTTCATAAAGTTCTTCACCCGATCCGAGGCGAAGATGCGCATCAGGCTGTCTTCCAGCGACAGGTAGAAACGGCTGGAGCCCGGGTCACCCTGACGGCCCGCACGACCACGCAGCTGGTTGTCGATACGCCGAGACTCGTGACGCTCAGAAGCGATCACATGCAGACCGCCCGACTCGATCACCTGCTGGTGACGCTTCTGCCAATCGGCCTTGATCTGCGCGATCTGCTCAGGCGTGGCGTTTTCCAGGTTGGCAACTTCAACTTCCCAGTTGCCGCCCAGCAGGATGTCGGTACCGCGACCGGCCATGTTGGTGGCAATGGTCAGCGCGCCCGGACGACCGGCCTGGGCAATGATCTCGGCTTCCTTCTCGTGGAACTTGGCGTTGAGCACTTTGTGCTCGATGCCTTCCTGATTGAGCAGTGCCGACATGCGCTCAGAGGTTTCGATGGTGGCCGTACCGACCAGCACCGGACGCCCGAGAGCCATGCTTTCCTTGATATCGGTAACGATGGCAGCGTACTTCTCTTCCGCAGTCAGGTAGACCAGATCGTTGAAGTCCTTACGCGCCAGGGCACGGTTGGTCGGGATCACGATCACCGCCAAGCCGTAAATCTGGTGGAACTCGAATGCTTCGGTATCAGCAGTACCGGTCATGCCGGACAGCTTGTTGTACAGGCGGAAGTAGTTCTGGAAGGTGGTCGAAGCCAGGGTCTGGCTCTCAGCCTGGATCGGCAGGCCTTCTTTGGCCTCGATTGCCTGGTGCAGGCCTTCGGACAGACGACGACCGGGCATGGTACGGCCGGTGTGTTCGTCGATCAGCAGCACCTGATTGTTCTGCACGATGTATTCAACGTTGCGGTTGAACAGCTTGTGCGCACGCAGGCCCGAGTAGACATGAGTCAGCAGGCCCAGGTTGTGCGCCGAATACAGGCTCTCGCCCTCGGCCAGCAGGCCGACTTCGGTGAGCATTTCTTCAACGTACTGGTGGCCCGCTTCGTTCAGCTCGACCTGGCGCGCCTTCTCGTCAACCTTGTAGTGGCCTTCCTGGGTGACCACGCCCTCTTCTTCCTCAACATGCAGCTTGAGGCGCGGGATCAGCTTGTTGATCTCGGTATACAGGCGCGAACTGTCTTCGGCCTGGCCGGAGATGATCAGCGGGGTGCGCGCTTCGTCGATCAGAATGGAGTCAACTTCGTCGATTACGGCGAAATTCAGCTCGCGCTGGAATTTGTCTTCCAGGCTGAAGGCCATATTGTCGCGCAGGTAATCGAAACCGAATTCGTTGTTGGTGCCGTAGGTGATATCGGCGGCGTAGGCTTCACGCTTCTCTTCCGGCGGCATAAAGGGGGTCACGATACCCACGCTCATACCGAGGAATTCATACAGCGGACGCATCCAGTTGGCGTCGCGGCGAGCCAGGTAATCGTTGACCGTCACCACATGCACGCCCTTGCCGGACAGCGCATTGAGGTACACCGCCAGGGTCGCCACCAGGGTCTTACCCTCACCGGTGCGCATCTCGGCGATCTTGCCTTCGTGCAGGGTCATACCACCAATCAACTGCACGTCGAAGTGGCGCATGCCCATCACCCGCTTGCCGGCTTCGCGGGCGACCGCAAAGGCTTCAGCAAGCAGCTGATCGAGGGTTTCGCCTTTGGCCAGACGGGCTTTGAACTCCTCCGTCTTGGCACGCAGTTGCTCATCGGAAAGGGCAAGCATCTGCTCCTCGAAGGCATTGACGGCTTGTACCGCCTTGAGCATGCGTTTGACTTCACGCTCGTTCTTGCTTCCAAAGAGTTTTTTCAACAAAGGCGCAAACATATCGACAGGATCTTCCAGGCGTATGGATTGAGGGCGGCTGAACAGCGACCCATGCAGCCTTTATGGCTGCGTGCGAAGGGGGCATTCTACCCGGAAACGCAAACGAGGAAAGCGGCGTTATTCGACGTCGTTAACCCGGGCTATATAGCTGGCTGGATTGACCAGCCGGCCATGCTTGGTGACCTCGAAGTGCACATGGTAACCACTGGCGCGGCCGCTGCGGCCGACCTTGGCAATGGTCTGGCCGCGCTGCACCAGGTCACCGATCTGTACCTGATTGCTCTTGTTGTGCGCATACAGGGTGGTGTAACCGTCTGCATGACTGATCTCCACAGTATGCCCGTAACCTGACTTGACCCCGGAGAAACTCACCACGCCGGCCGCGACGGCCACCACATCACTGCCGGGCTTGGCGGCAAAATCGACACCTTTATGCTGGGTATTGCGCCCGGTCAGCGGGTGCACGCGACGACCGAATGGCGAGGACATATAGCCATGGCGCACCGGCATGCCAGACAGGTATTCGGCCTCATTCAGCTGTCGCTCGCCGATCAGCTGCTCCAGCACTTCCAGCAGTTGTTCGCGGCTGTCCAGGCGCAGACTCAGGCGATCCAGCTCATCCATAAACGGCGGCGGCGCATACGCGGCATCGCCCAGGGCATCTTCCGCACCACCCTGGCCAACATTAAGGGAGAAGTCGAATTCGTTGGCATCCAGATCCGCCAACTCGGTCAGGCGTGCACCCAAGGCATCCAGACGGGTCAGGCGCGCCTGCAACTCAGCGACATGCACGGCGAAGGCATCCAGTTGACGCTGCGCGTCACGCCGTACTTCACCGACTTCGGCGCGCTGTTGATCCATCGCCTGGTTGAGCTGGGTGTCGTCATGCACCTCAACCGTTGCTGGCGCCCACCAGGCACCGACGGCCACACCGCTGGCCAGCGCTGCGCCGAGCGCCAGCAGCAACGCCAGCAATAGCCAGCGCAGATCCAGACTGAGCGAGCGTGCGGCACCGTGGTGCCGACTAAGTAGAATGATGTGCACGGCCTTCCCCTAGTGGTGAAGCGTCAGTCGGCAGCAGCGATTCTGCTACCATGGCGGCTCCACTTTTTCAGGCGTCCTGCCATGACTTTTCGTCCTTTGCCGGCCCGGGCTCCCGCCGCGCTGTTGCGCGAAGCGAAACCCCTGAAGGCGCTGTTCAATCAAGCGCAACGCATTGATCGTCTGCAGCACCTACTGGAAAGCCAGCTGCAACCTGCTGCTCGCGAACACTGCCATGTAGCCTCATGGCGCGAGGGTTGCCTGCTATTGATCATCACCGATGGCCACTGGGCCACGCGCCTGCGCTATCAACAAAAACGCTTGTTGAAACAACTGCAGGCACTCGAAGAATTCGCGACCTTAACGAAGATCCTGTTCAAGGTGCAACCTCCGACTGCCGAAAGGCGTGCACCGGGTCGCACAATCTGCCTGTCCAGCAGCGCTGCGGAAAACATCCAAGCCACCGCCGACGGCATTAGCGACCCCAAGCTACGCGCTGCCCTGGAGCGCCTGGCCAAACACGGCAAACCCAGCGAATAAGTACTTTTATGCCCACCAAAACCTAGGCTAAAAAAGAGGCCACCCGAAGGTGGCCTCAAAAAGCAAAGTAAGGAGGGTATTGCGTTACACGGCCGCAACCGGGCGCATGTAAGAGATTGGCGCGGTGTTGGGGTCATCAAAGGTGACCACTTCCCAAGCATCAGGCTGCTCGATCAGGGTGCGCAGCAGGCGATTGTTCAGCGCATGCCCCGATTTGAAACCCTTGAACTCGCCAATCAGGCTGTTACCCAGCAGGTACAGATCGCCAATCGCATCGAGAATCTTGTGTTTGACGAACTCGTCCTCGTAACGCAGGCCGTCTTCGTTCAACACACGGAACTCATCTACCACGATGGCGTTATCTACGCTGCCGCCGAGTGCCAGGTTCTGTGAACGCAGGAACTCGATATCACGCATAAAACCGAAGGTACGGGCACGACTGACTTCTTTCACAAACGAGGTGCTGGAGAAGTCCACGCTGGCCGACTGGGTGCGATTGCGGAAGACCGGATGATCGAAATCGATCTCGAAGGTCACCTTGAACCCTTCGAAAGGCACGAAGGTGGCGCGCTTGTCGCCCTCTTCTACTGTCACTTCACGAAGGATGCGGATGAACTGCTTGTGGGCGTCCTGCTCTTGCAAACCAGCAGATTGAATCAGGAATACAAAGGGACCCGCACTGCCATCCATGATCGGGACTTCGGACGCGGAGAGCTCGACGTAGGCGTTATCGATGCCCAGGCCAGCCATGGCCGAAAGCAGGTGCTCTACCGTATCCACCTTGACATCACCATTGACCAGAGTGGTCGACATGGTGGTTTCACCAACATTGCCTGCACGCGCGGGAATTTCCACGACAGGGTCCAAGTCGGTACGACGGAACACGATACCGGTGTCCACGGGTGCCGGCTTCAGGGTCAGGTATACCTTTTCCCCGGAATGCAGGCCGACGCCAGTGGCGCGGATAATGTTCTTCAGGGTGCGTTGTCTGATCATGGCTTTGGCCGCTATAGCACTAGTTGCGAATTGTTTTCAACAATGGCCGGCGATGATAGCAGAACCGGCCTTTGCTGAACACCAATCACCCCAATACTCCTGATACATTTCATCAATCGGCCTGGCGACGCAGGAACGCCGGGATGTCCAGGTAATCCAGGTCATCCTGTGGGTTCAGCTTGGCCGCAGTGGCAGCGCCGCCGTGGCTTTGACGCTGAACGGTCGGACGCTCGTAGTCCTTGTAGTTGACGCTCTGCTCGGCACGCGCCGGGGCTGCGGCATTACTGCCAGTGCTGGCAGAAACTTGCACAGTATTGTCGATAACCTTGACCGGCTTCTCGATACGCGCACCCAGACCAGTGGCAACTACAGTGACGTGCAGCTCGTCGCGCATGTCCGGATCGATCACGGTGCCGACCTTGACGGTGGCGTGCTCGGAAGCGAACTGCTCGATGATGTTACCCACGTCGGAGTACTCACCCAGGGACAGGTCAGGACCGGCGGTGATGTTCACCAGAATGCCGCGCGCGCCTTGCAGGTTGACGTCTTCCAGCAGCGGGTTGCGGATCGCTGCTTCAGTGGCTTCGCGTGCACGGTTCGGACCGCTGGCGCAGCCAGTGCCCATCATCGCCATGCCCATTTCGCTCATCACGGTTTTCACGTCGGCGAAGTCGACGTTGATCATGCCCGGGCGCTTGATGATGTCGGAGATACCGCGCACGGCACCGGCCAGTACATCGTCAGCCTTGGCAAAAGCCGACAGCAGGCTGGCGTCTTTACCGAGGATGGTCAGCAGTTTTTCGTTCGGAATGGTGATCAGCGAGTCGACACTTTCCGACAGCGCGCGAATGCCTTCTTCGGCGATCAGCATGCGCTTCTTGCCTTCGAACGGGAACGGACGGGTCACCACCGCAACGGTGAGGATGCCCATTTCCTTGGCCACCTGAGCAATAACAGGAGCTGCACCGGTACCGGTACCGCCGCCCATGCCGGTGGTGATAAAGACCATATCGGTGCCTTGCAGCACTTCAGCGATACGCTCGCGATCTTCCATGGCCGCCTGACGGCCGACTTCTGGATTGGCACCCGCGCCGAGGCCCTTGGTCACCGCAGTGCCCAGTTGCAGCACGGTACGTGCGCCGATGTTTTTCAGTGCCTGTGCATCCGTGTTGGCGCAGATGAACTCAACGCCTTCAATGTTGTTTTTCGCCATGTGATTGACAGCATTACCGCCGCCGCCGCCCACGCCGATGACCTTGATAACCGCACTAGCTGGAGCGCTGTCTACGAGTTCGAACATTTTCCCTCTCCTTTACTTTCTAGTTGTAACGCCTACTGCAAAATCAGAAATTGCCCTGGACCCAGCGTTTCAGCCGTTCCAGCACAGGTTGTTTGGGTTCATCGCTGTAGCTGCCAAGCGCAGACATGGAGATGCCGTCGGCCTGCTTTTGCAGTCCGTACAGCAACAGGCCCACGCCTGTGGAATAAATCGGGTTACGCACCACATCGGCCAGGCCCTTGACGCCCTGGGGCACGCCCAGGCGGACCGGCATATGGAAAATTTCTTCGGCCAGCTCCACCGCGCCTTCCATCTTCGCCGTACCGCCGGTCAGGACGATGCCCGCCGGGATCAGGTCTTCGTAGCCACTGCGGCGCAGTTCGGCCTGGATCAGGGTGAACAGCTCGTCGTAACGCGGCTCGACCACTTCGGCCAGGGACTGACGCGATAGGTCGCGCGGCGGACGATCACCAACGCTCGGCACCTTGATGGTTTCGCCGGCACCAGCCAGCTTGGCCAGGGCGCAGGCGTAGCGGATCTTGATTTCTTCGGCGTACTGAGTCGGCGTACGCAGGGCCATGGCGATGTCGTTGGTGACCTGATCGCCAGCAATCGGGATTACCGCGGTGTGGCGGATCGCGCCTTCGGTGAAGATGCAGATGTCAGTGGTGCCGCCGCCGATATCCACCAGGCACACGCCCAGCTCTTTCTCGTCATCGGTCAGCACCGCATAAGCCGAGGCCAGCTGCTCAAGGATGATGTCGTCGACTTCCAGGCCGCAGCGGCGCACGCATTTCTCGATGTTCTGCGCGGCATTTACCGCGCAGGTGACCACGTGCACCTTGGCTTCCAGACGCACACCAGACATGCCCAGCGGCTCACGCACACCTTCCTGGTTATCAATCACGTAATCCTGCGGCAGGGTGTGCAGTACGCGCTGGTCGGCCGGAATCGCCACGGCCTGGGCGGCGTCGAGCACCCGCTCCAGATCTGCCGGGCTGACTTCACGATCACGAATGGCAACGATGCCGTGGCTGTTGAGGCTGCGGATATGGTTGCCGGCCACGCCGACAAAAGCCGAGTGGATACGGCAGCCGGCCATCAGCTGGGCTTCTTCCACAGCGCGCTGGATCGACTGCACGGTGGACTCGATATTCACCACCACGCCCTTCTTCAGGCCGCGCGACGGATGGGTGCCGATGCCGACGATTTCCAGTTGGCCGTCCGCATTCACTTCACCGACCAGTGCCACCACCTTGGAGGTACCGATGTCGAGGCCGACGATCATCTTGCCGCTCTGCACGTTTGCCATGGCTCTTGTCTTCTCCTGATTCACTGCACGACAGCGGTTGGTGCCGCCGTGGGCGCTACCGGCTCGCGCCATGCCACGGCCAGGCCGTTGGCATAACGCAGATCGATCCGCGCAATATTCGTTTGTTGCTCTTTCAAGGCCTTGGCGTAGATGGCCGTGAAGCGCCGCATTTTTTCCACCAGATGGTCACGCCCCAGCAGCAGTTCGATGCCCTGCCCGGTGGAGAGGAACCAGCTGCCGCGCTCGCGCAACTCCAGGCGTGCCACGGAAAAGCCCATGGGCCGCAGCATCTGGCTGAGCACCTGGTATTGCTGCATCACCTGCTGCTGCGCCCGCTTGGGGCCATACAGCTGCGGCAGGTGTTGGTAATTGGCCAGTTCCTGCGGCGCGAACGCCTCGCCCTGGTTGTTCAGCAGTGCCTCATCGCCCCAGCGGGCAATCGGCAATTGTTCTTCCAGACGTACCACCAACTGATCCGGCCATACGCGGCGCACCTGGGCGCTGGCGATCCATGGCATCAGTTCCAGCTCGCGGCGCAGGCTGAGCAGGTCAACCTTGAAGAAGCTGGCATTGGCATAGGGCGCAATACGCTGCTGCACGGCCTGCTGATTGACGTAGCTGAGGTCGCCTTCGACGCTGATCCGCGCAATCGGCTGGTCGGCATAGGGCAGCGCGCGCAACGACAACTCGTAGGTGCCGTAGCCCAGCGCAAGCAGCAACAGCGGCCAGGTCAGGTGCTTGAGCCAGCCGCCCAGCCCCGCAAAGCGGGCCTTCGGCAGGCTCATGCGCAGGCTGATCGGCTCCTTGGCCACCAAACGGCTGGCGCCACGCGGCACAGGCTTGCCGCGCACGGGAGCGCGGTTCGAGCCTGGCTGGTGACGCAAGGTGGCCGTCATAAGTTAACCCCGTGCCTCAAGACTGTCGGCCAGAATCGCCAACACCAGTTGTTGAAAATCCAGACCTGCAGCGCGGGCTGCCATCGGCACCAGGCTGTGGTCGGTCATGCCCGGCACGGTGTTGACTTCCAGCAACCAGAACTTGCCGTCGACGTCCTGCATCACGTCGGCCCGGGCCCAGCCCTGGGTGCCGACTGCTTCGCAGGCGCGGGCAGTGAGGTCTTTCAGCTCGGCTTCCTTCTCCGCCGAGAGACCGCACGGGATGCGGTACTGGGTGTCATTGGCCAGGTACTTGGCGTCGTAGTCGTAGAAGCTGTGCGGCGTACCCAACGCAATCGGCGGCAACACCTGGCCACGCAGCATGGCAATGGTGAACTCGGGACCGGCGATCATCTGCTCGACCAGCACCTGCGAGTCGTAGCGACTGGCATCCTTCCAGGCAGCGATCAACGCATCGACATCATTGACCTTGGCCATGCCAATGCTCGACCCCTCATGGGCCGGTTTGACGAACAGCGGGAAGCCCAGCTCGGCAGCCGCCGCATGGCAATCGGCTTCGCAGGTCAGAGCCGCGTGGGCCGGCGTTGGCAGGCCAAGGCTGAGCCACACGCGCTTGGTACGCAGTTTGTCCATGGCCAGGGCCGAGGCCAGGATGCCGCTGCCGGTGTAGGGAATCCCAGCGCACTCGAGCAGGCCCTGCATCGAACCGTCTTCACCGCCACGGCCGTGCAGCACGATAAAGGCACGGTCGATTTTCTCGGCGGTCAGGCGCTGCAGCAAGTCATCGCCAGCATCGATGCCGAACGCATCCACGCCAGCCGCCTGCAGCGCTTGCAGCACGGCATTACCGGACTTCAGCGAGACTTCACGCTCGGCGCTCTTGCCACCGAACAGCACGGCCACGCGTCCAAAGGCGCTGACCGGAAATTGTGATTGCAGACTGGCAGCACTCATTTCGACTCCTCTGATGACTCGCCGCCGACTGTGGCGAACAAAGGGCTTTGCAACAGTTGCGGGGCCAGGCCGCCGATGTCGCCGGCACCTTGGCAGAGAAGAATGTCGCCCGCGCGCAGCAGCGGCTTGACGATTGGAGCGAGGTCCACGCCGCGTTCGATATAGATCGGGTCGAGCTGGCCGCGCTGACGGATGCTGTGGCACAGGTTGCGGCTGTCAGCCCCCGGAATCGGTGCTTCACCGGCCGGGTAGACTTCCATCAGCAACAGCACCTGGGCATCACCGAGCACCTGAACGAAATCGTCATACAGGTCGCGGGTGCGGCTGAAACGGTGCGGCTGGTAAACCATCACCAGGCGGCGCTCCGGCCAACCACCGCGTACGGCCTTGATCACCGCCGCGACTTCGCGCGGGTGGTGGCCGTAATCGTCGACCAACATCACGCTGCCGCCGTCCACCGGCAGCTCGCCGTAGACCTGGAAGCGTCGACCCACACCCTGAAACTGCGAAAGGCCTTGGACGATGGCTTCATCACTGATGCCTTCGTCGCTGGCGATGGCGATGGTGGCCAGGGCGTTCAGCACGTTGTGGTTGCCCGGCATGTTCACCGACACATCCAGCGGCTCGCGGTCGCGGCGCAGCACGGTAAAGAAGGTCTGCATACCTTGCTGACGCACATTGATCGCACGCACGTCGGCATCTTCATCAAAGCCGTAGGTCACGGTCGGACGGGCCACCTGCGGGAGGATTTCGCGCACGATCGGGTCATCCACACACATCACCGCCAGCCCGTAAAACGGCAGGTTGTGGAGGAACTCGATGAAGGTTTTCTTCAACTTGTTGAAGTCACCGCCATAGGTGCTCATGTGGTCCATGTCGATATTGGTGACCACCGAGACCATCGGCTGCAGGTGCAGGAAGCTGGCGTCACTCTCATCGGCTTCGGCGATCAGGTAACGGCTGCTGCCCAGCTGCGCGTTGGTGCCTGCTGCATTCAGCCGGCCACCGATGACGAACGTCGGGTCCAGGCCGCCAGCAGCGAACACCGAGGCCAACAGGCTGGTGGTGGTGGTCTTGCCATGGGTGCCAGCCACGGCAATGCCGTGGCGGTAGCGCATCAGCTCGGCGAGCATCTCGGCGCGCGGCACTACCGGGATACGACGCTCCAGGGCCGTAGCAACTTCCGGATTGCTGGTATTTACCGCGCTGGATACCACCAGTACGTCGGCCTGCTCGGCGTTCTCGGCGCGGTGGCCGATAAAGATCTGCGCGCCGAAGGTTTCCAGACGCTCGGTCACGGCCGAGGCCTTGAGGTCGGAGCCGGAGACTTCATAGCCGAGGTTAAGCAGCACTTCGGCAATACCGCACATGCCGGCACCACCGATGCCGACAAAGTGGATACGGCGAATGCGGCGCATACGGCGGATTTCCGAGCGTGCAGCGGCGGGAGACTTAGCCACGGGCCACCTCCAGGCAGATATCGACAACGGTGCAGGTTGCATCGGGCTTGGCCAGACGACGAGCCGTCTGCGCCATTTGAGTGAGTTGTTCGGGGTGCATCAAAACCTCGGTCAGCTGCGCGGCCAGCTTGGCGGCGTCAGTGGAACGTTGTGGCAGCAGTACGGCAGCGCCGGCACTGGCCAGATAATCGGCATTGCGGGTCTGGTGATCATCAATCGCGTGTGGCAGCGGTAGCAGGAATGCCGGCAGGCCTGCGGCGGCCAGTTCGCTGACAGTCAGTGCGCCGGACCGGCACACCACCAGATCGGCCCAGGCGTAGGCCCGCGCCATGTCCTTGATAAACGGCGCGACCTGCGCTTCGACGTCAACCGCGCGATAGCGTTCAGCGGTAATTGCATCATGTTGCTTGCCGGCCTGATGGAACACCTCAGGGCGCAGCTCAGCGGCCACCAGCGCCAAGGCTTCGGGCAGCAATTTATTCAGCGGTTCGGCACCTAGGCTGCCGCCCAGTACCAGCAAACGCGGCTGGCGGTTGCGCAGCGAGTCACGCGGGGTTTCCAGGAACAGCTCTTCACGCACCGGATTGCCGGTAGTGCGGCGCTTGTCGCTGTTGCCAAAGGTATTCGGGAAGGCTTCGCAGACGCGACTGGCGAATGGCACCAGGCTGCGGTTGGCAGTACCGGCCACGGCGTTCTGCTCGTGGATGATCAGCGGCGCGCCACTCATGCGCGCGGCCAGGCCGCCCGGGCCGGTGACATAACCGCCCATGCCCAGCACACACAACGGTTGCAGCTCGCGCATTACCTTGCGTGCCTGGAACAGTGCCTTGATCAACTGGAACGGCGCTTTCAGCAGTGACAGCTTGCCCTTGCCACGCAGACCAGTGACGTCGATCAGGTGCAGCGGCAGACCGGCAGCCGGCACCAGTTCATTCTCGATGCCACGCGGCGTACCCAGCCAATGCACGCTGTAGCCGCGCGCTTTGAACTCACGGGCGCAGGCCAGTGCAGGGAATACGTGCCCGCCGGTGCCGCCGGCCATGATCAGCACATTACCGCGCATGCTGAACCTCCTCGGCGGACTGGCCTTCGAAGAAATCCGATTCCTTGAAGTCGACGTCCTCGCTACCGAGCTGAGTACGACGCTCCCACTCGATACGCAGCAGCAGCGCCAGGCTGACGCAGCAGATCACCAGCGAGCTGCCGCCGTAGCTGAGGAATGGCAGAGTCAGCCCTTTGGTCGGCAGCAGGCCGACGTTCACGCCGATATTGATCAGTACCTGACCGATCCACAGGAACGCCAGGCCGTAGGCGACATAGGCCGAGAAGAACTGCTTGGCCTTCTCTGCCCACAGGCCGATATACAGGGCGCGCACGCTGACGAAGACGAACAGGGCGACGGTAATCAGTGCGCCGACCATGCCCAGCTCTTCGGCCAGCACGGCAAATACGAAGTCGGTATGCGCTTCCGGCAGGTAGAACTGCTTCTGCACACTGTTGCCCAGGCCGACGCCGAACCATTCGCCACGGCCGAAGGCGATCAGCGCCTGGCTCAGCTGGTAACCGGCACCGTACTGGTCAGCCCAGGGGTCGACGAAGTTGGTCAGACGCTCCAGGCGATAGGCCTGACTGGTCATCACCACCACGCCAAGGCCGAGTACGCAGGCCGCCAGAGGAATAAAGCGCAGCAGGTTGACCCCGCCGAGGAACAGCATGGCGATGGCCGCACCGACCAGCACCACGGTGGCGCCGAAGTCCGGCTCGGCCAGCAGCAGCGCGGCAATCGGGCCCAGTACCAGCATCGGCTTGATAAAGCCGGTGAGTTTCTCGCGCACTTCGGTCTGGCGACGCACCAGGTAGGCGGCGATAAACATCACGCTAAACAGCTTGGCCAGCTCGGAGGGCTGCAGGTTGAACACGCCCAGGCCGATCCAGCGCTTGGCACCGTTGACCTCACGGCCAATACCCGGCAGCAGTACCAAAATCAGCAACACCACCGCCGCCAGCAGCAGCACGCCGCTGTAGCGCTGCCACAGCGCCATCGGCACCAGCAGGGTCGCCAGCGCGGCGCCGAGGCCGATGGTCAGATAAATCAGGTGACGAATCATGTGGTACAGCGGGTTGCCCGACTGCACCGCGGCCACTTCCGAGGAAGCCGAAGCAATCATCACCAGCCCCAGGCCGAGCAGCGCCAGGCAACCGGCCAGCAGCGGAAAGTCCAGATCGATACCGCGACGGGTATGCAGCGGTGAAGGTGCGGCGAGCAGGCGGGCCAGCATCATTGCAAACCCTCCACGGCCTGGGCGAACAGACGCCCGCGCTCTTCGAAATTCTTGAACATATCCAGGCTGGCGCAGGCCGGCGACAGCAGTACGGCATCGCCTGGCTCGGCCAGTTCAGCAGCGCGCTGCACAGCCTCTTCCAGGGTCTTGACCCGGATCAGCGGGGCGGCGTCGCCCAGCGCCTCAGCCAGCAGCTCAGCATCGCGGCCAAGCAGCACCACGGCGCGGCAGAACGTGCCGACTGGCGCTTTCAGCGCCGAGAAATCCGCGCCCTTGCCATCGCCACCGGCGATCAGCACCAGTTTGCCGCTGATATCCGCACCCAGGCCTTCGATAGCAGCCAGCGCGGCACCGACGTTGGTGGCCTTGGAATCGTCGTAGTAGCTCACCGCATTGCGCTCACCAACCCATTGGCAGCGATGCGGCAGGCCAGCGAACTGCTTGAGGGTTGCCAACATCGGCTCGAACGGTAGGCCCACCGCATGGCCCAGCGCCAGGGCAGCCAGGGCATTGGACTGGTTGTGTGCGCCGCGAATTTTCAGCTCACGTACCGGCAGCAGCGCAGCGAACTGATAAGCCAGAGACTTCTCGCCATCTTCTTCGAGCAGGCCGAAACGTTTGAAATCCGGTTTGCCCAGGCCGAAGTACCAGCACGGCAGTTGATCGGCCACCAGCGGACGCGACAAGGCGTCATCGCGGTTCACCACCACCTGCCGCGCACCACGGAAGATGCGGTGTTTGGCCAGGTGGTAGGCCGGCAGATCGGCGTAGCGATCCATATGGTCTTCGCTGATGTTCAGGCAGGTCGCCACTTCAGCGTTGAGCTGGTCGGTAGTTTCCAGCTGGAAGCTCGACAGCTCCATGACGTACAACTCGATCTCATCATTCAGCAGATCCAGCGCCGGCGTACCGAGGTTACCGCCGACGGCGACCTTCTTGCCCGCAGCGGCGGCCATCTCGCCAACCAGGGTGGTCACGGTGCTTTTGGCGTTGGAGCCGGTGATGGCAATGATCGGCGCCTTGGCATAACGGGCGAACAGATCGATATCACCCGACAGCTTGACCCCGCGCGCAGCCGCCGCCTGCAGCGCCGGGGTGGCAATGGCCAGACCCGGGCTGACCAACAGTTCGCTGGCGCGGCAGAGGAATTCCACATCCAGTTCGCCACAACGCACTTCCACCTGCGGGAACTGCTCACGCAAGGTGGCGAGCTCCGGCGGGTTTGCACGTGTGTCGACCACGGCAAACGGCAGGCCCTGGCGCGCGAGGAAGCGCACCAGGGACATGCCGCTCTTGCCGAGGCCGACAACGATGCGGAAGTGGTCAGAAGCGATCAGGGTCATGCTGTTATAAGTCCTCAATCCTCAACGCAGTTTCAGGGTGGCAAGGCCGATCAGCACCAGAATCACGGTGATGATCCAGAAGCGCACGATTACGCGCGGCTCTGGCCAGCCTTTCAGTTCAAAGTGGTGATGGATCGGCGCCATGCGGAACACGCGCTTGCCGGTAAGCTTGAAGCTGGCGACCTGGATGATCACCGACAGGGTTTCCACCACGAAGATGCCGCCCATGATGAACAGCACCACTTCCTGACGGACGATCACTGCGATGGTGCCCAGGGCCGCGCCCAGCGCCAGTGCGCCGACATCGCCCATAAACACTTGCGCCGGGTAGGTGTTGAACCAGAGGAAACCGAGGCCAGCACCAACAA
This sequence comes from Pseudomonas sp., assembly GCF_030690725.1. Classification (GTDB taxonomy): domain Bacteria; phylum Pseudomonadota; class Gammaproteobacteria; order Pseudomonadales; family Pseudomonadaceae; genus Aquipseudomonas. The sequence goes on from NZ_JAUYGD010000091.1 coordinate 48,248, forward strand.
GGGCGGCGCAGAACACAATCAGCTCACCCGCACCCGGTACATAGGGAATAAACAGGTATTCGGCGAACTTCACGTTGCCCGACAGGTAGCAGAAGATCCCCAGCGCGCCGCCGACCATCACGGTAGGCAGAATGGCCAGGCCATCGAGGCCGTCAGTCAGGTTTACCGCGTTGCTCGAACCGACGATAACGAAGTAGGTCAGCACCACGAAGCCCAGACCCAGCTCCAGGCTGAAGTCCTTGAGCATCGGCAGAATCAGGGTGGTTTCCACCGGGCTTTGCGCAGTCATATAAAGGAAGAGCGCGGCACCCAGGCCGAACACCGACTGCCAGAAGTACTTCCAGCGGCTCGGCAGGCCCTTGGAGTTCTTCTCGATCACCTTGCGGTAGTCATCGACCCAGCCGATGGCACCGAACAGCAAGGTCACGGCCAGCACGACCCAGACGTAGCGGTTGGACAGGTCGGCCCAGAGCAGGGTGCTGACGGCGATGGCCGAGAGAATCAGCGCGCCGCCCATGGTGGGCGTGCCTTTCTTCGACAGGTGCGACTGCGGGCCGTCGTTGCGCACCGACTGGCCGATCTGGCGAATCTGCAGAGTGCGGATCATCCACGGGCCAAGCCACAGCGACAGCGCCAGCGCGGTGAGCACGCCGAGGATGCCGCGCAGTGTCAGGTACTGAAACACTGCGAAACCCTTGTGGAACTGTTGCAGGTATTCCGCCAGCAGCAGCAGCATTAGTGAATCTCCCCGGATGTGCCACACAGTGCCGCGACGACTTTTTCCATCGCCGCACTGCGTGAACCTTTAATTAGAAGGGTGGTGTCGCCCTGCTCGCTGCCTTGTTCTAGAAGCAGCGCAGCAATCAGGCTGGCCTGGTCGGCAAAATGCCGAGCCGCCGCGCCAAATTCGGCCACTGCGTGAGCCGTCTTCGGGCCGACGGCATACAGCGCATCAACCTTGCCAACGGCATAACTGCCGACTTGGCGATGGCCCTGCTCGGCCCATTCGCCCAGCTCGCCGATATCGCCCAGCACCAGCACGCGGCGGCCAGGGAAGCCGGCGAGGATATCGATAGCTGCGCAAACGGATGCCGGGTTGGCGTTGTAGCTGTCGTCGATCACCCGCAGGCCGTTCGGCGCAATCTGCGCAACGGCGCGGCCTTTGACCGGCTGCAGGCTTTCCAGCCCAGCTTTGATCGCGGCCGGGGTAATGCCCAGCGCCTGGGCTGCAGCCGCAGCAGCCAGGGCATTGGCGACGTTGTGCTCGCCGAGCAGGTTGAGCTGAATACGTGCCTGACCGCTGGCGCAGTGCAGGGTAAAGGCTGAGCAGCCACGGGCGTCGCGGGCCAGTTCGCTGGCGTAGACGTCAGCTGCGGAATTACGCAGAGCGAAACTGCTAACCGAACGACCCTGAGCGCGTTGCTGCCAGATGGCGAATGCGCTGTCGTCAAGGTTGAGCACGGCCACGCCGCTGTCATTCAAGCCTTCGAGGATTTCGCCTTTGGCTTCGACAATCTTTTCCGGGCCGCCGAACTCGCCGACATGGGCGTTACCGGCATTGTTGATGATGGCCACCTGCGGCAGAGTCAGGCCGACGGTGTAGGCGATTTCGCCAACATGATTGGCGCCCAACTCGATCACTGCGGCGACATGCTCAGGAGCCAACTCCAGCAAGGTAAGCGGCGCGCCAAGGTCGTTATTCAGGTTGCCACGGGTGGCCAGCACCGAACCTTGCAGGCCCTCACGCAGGATACTGGCGAGCATTTCTTTCACGGTGGTCTTACCGCTGGAACCGGTAATCGCCACCACTGGCGCGTTAAACGCCTGACGATTCAACGCGCCCAGTTGACCAAGGGCCAGACGGGTATCGCTCACCAGCAGTTGCGGCAGCGGAGCATTAACCACTTCACGCTCAACCAGGGCAGCCACTGCGCCTTTGCCGGCGACTTCCGTCAGGTAGTCATGGCCATCGAAGCGCGGGCCGGCCAGGGCGACAAACAGCTGGCCCGGCTGAATCGCCCGGCTGTCGCTGCTGACGGCGCTGAACGCCACGTCCGCACCGATCACCCGGGCAGCCAATGGTGCAGCCACTTCGCTCAAATGCAGCGCCTTAAGCATGCGCCACCTCCCATGCGGCCAAAGCGTTGGCCGATTCGACCAGATCGGAGAACGGCTGACGCACGCCGTTGATTTCCTGATAGTCCTCATGGCCTTTGCCGGCCAACACCAGCACGTCATCGGCACTGGCAGTGGCAATCAGTTGGGCAATCGCCTGGCCACGACCGTGAATAAACTGCACCGATTCCGGGCTGGCAAAGCCGGCGCGGATATCGCTGAAAATCTGCGCGGGCGCTTCAGTGCGCGGGTTGTCATCGGTGACCAGCACCGCATCGGCCAGACGCTCGACCACCGCCGCCATCAGCGGACGCTTGCCGCTGTCGCGATCACCACCGCAGCCGAACAGGCACAGTAGGCGGCCTTTGACGTGCGGGCGCAGGGCTTCGAGGACTTTTTCCAGAGCATCCGGGGTATGCGCGTAATCCACCACCACCAGCGGCTGCTTGGCTCGTCCCGAAGTGTTGCCGCCCAGACGCTGCATCCGGCCAATCGGGCCCTGTAGCTGTGGCAGCACCTTGAGAATTTCATCCAGTGGGTAATCCAGGCCGAGCAGCGCGCCGACCACCGCCAGCAGGTTGCTCAGGTTAAAGCGCCCCAGCAGCGAGCTGCGCAGGCTGCCTTCACCACGCGGAGTGACCAAGGTCGCGCGCACGCCCTGCTCGTCGAACTGTGCGTCGCGGCAATACAGGTAGGCGTCGGAATCGATCAGGCTGTAGCTGATCAACCGCGACTCGTGCTCGGCAGCGGCCAGCTCACGGCCAAAGGCATCGTCGAGGTTGAGCACCCGGCAACGCAGACCCGGCCAGGCGAACAGCGCGGCTTTCGCCTCGGCGTAGGCCTGCATCGAACCGTGGTAATCCAGATGGTCGCGCGACAGGTTAGTCAGCACCGCCACATCAAACGCCAGGGCAGCCACGCGACCCTGATGCAGACCGTGGGACGAGACCTCCATGGCCACGGCGCGCGCACCGGCGTTTTTCATGTCAGCCAGGGTCGCCTGCACGCCAATGGGGTCAGGCGTGGTGTGACGGCCCTGCTCCAGCGCGCCGTAGAAACCATTACCCAGGGTGCCGACGATGCCGCAGCGCTCGCCCAGCAGATCCAGCGCTTGAGCCAGCAACTGGCTGACGCTGGTTTTGCCGTTGGTGCCGGTGATGCCGACCAGGTGCAGGCCACGGCTCGGCTCGCCATAGAAGCGCCCGGCAATCGCCGACAGCTGATTAGCCAGGCCCTTGAGCGCAACCAGCTCGGCACTGTGCGCAGTCATCACCGCAGCGCCTTCGGCTTCATAGGCCACGGCAGCTGCGCCACGTGCAACCGCATCGGCGATATGCACGCGGCCGTCCTGCTGGGTGCCGGGCACGGCGAGAAACAGGTCACCCGGACGCACCTTGCGGCTGTCCAGGGTCAATTCACGAATCAGGGTGGAGCTGGCGGCTTCCGGCAGCAACTGATTAAGGGGCATAGGCATTAGATGCGCCCTCCTTTAAGGGGATCAACGGCTGCGGTTTCAACCTTCACTGGCTCGGCTGGCGGCAGGTTATCCGGGGCGACGTTCATCAGCCGCAGCGCACCGGCCATGACCTTGCCAAACACCGGCGCGGCGACCAGGCCGCCGTAGTAACCGCCCTCGCCCGGCTCATCAATCATGATGACCGCGGCAATACGTGGGTTATCGATAGGCGCAACACCGGCGAAGAACGAGCGATAGGCCTTGTCGACATAACCCTTGCTGCCGCCGGTGGCGGCTTTACGTGCGGTGCCGCTTTTGCCGCCGACGTGGTAGCCCGGCACCTTGGCCCGCGCACCGCCGCCGCCTGGCTCTTCAACCACCGACTGGAGCATACCGAGTACGGTTTTGGCGATCTGCTGATCAATGACTTGGGTGGAGACCGGCTGGCGATCCAAACGCACCATCGACAACGGCACGTTCCCGCCGTGGTTGGCCAACACCGAGTAGGCATGCGCCAACTGCACCGCGGTCACCGAAAGGCCATAGCCATAAGCCAGAGTGGCGGTCTCGGCCTGTTTCCAGACGCGGTAGTTGGGCAGATTGCCGACGCGCTCGCCTGGGAAGCTCAGGCCGGTGTCCTGGCCCAGGCCGACTTGCTGCATCACGGCGTAAATCGGCTCTGCGCCGATATCGAAGGCCACCTTACTGATGCCGACGTTGCTCGACTTCATCAGAATCTGGGTCAGGTTGAGCACCCCGCCACGCGATACGTCACGAATGGTGTAACGGCCGATTTTCAAGCTGCCCGGCGCAGTGTCCACGGTCATTGCCGGCGTCCAGCGGCCGGAGCCCAGGGCGGCAGCGATGGAGAACGGCTTGACGGTCGAGCCTGGCTCGAACACATCGATCATCGCGCGGTTGCGCATGGCCGCCGGCTGCAGATTGCGGCGGTTGTTCGGGTTGTAGGTCGGCTGGTTGACCATGGCCAGCACTTCGCCGGTCTGTACGTCGAGCAGCACCAGACTGCCGGCCTTGGCGCCGAACTCGGTGACGGCGTTGCGCAGCTCGCGGTGTGCCAGATATTGCAGGCGCAGGTCAATCGACAATGCCAAGGCCTTACCGGCCTTGGCATTCTGTGCAACCTGGACGTCCTTGATCAGCCGTCCGCGCCGGTCCTTGAGTACCTGACGCTTGCCGGGCACGCCGGCCAGCCAGTCTTCAAAGGCCAGCTCCATGCCTTCGCGGCCACGGTCATCAATGTCGGTAAAGCCCACCACATGGGCGGCCACCTCACCCGCTGGATAGAAGCGGCGGAATTCTTCAATGCCGTACACGCCCGGCACTTTCAGGTCGAGAATGCGCTGGCCCTGTTCAGGCGTCAGCCCGCGCACCAGGTACATAAACTCGCGCTCATGCGCCGCAGCCAGGCGCACAGAGAAGGTCTTGGCGTCCTGACCCAGGGCAGCAGCAAGTTCATTCCACTTGGCCTTGCCGCTTTGCAGCTCCTTGCCATTGGCCCACAGGGTAGTCACCGGAGTGCTGACAGCCAGGGGCTCGCCATTACGGTCGGTGATCAGCCCGCGATGCGCTGGAATCGGGATATGCCGCACGCTGCGTGCGTCGCCATGGGCCTGCAGGAAGCTTTGGTCAAACACCTGCAGATCGACAATTCGCCAGGCAATCGCACCCACCATCAATGCCAGCAGCAGCAGCACCAGACGGAAGCGCCAGGGGTAGAGTGCGCCTTCAAGACCGATCATGGCGCCACCATGCGCACTTCGGCCGCATCCGGGATACGCATGCTTAGGCGCTCAGTGGCCAGGGTTTCGATGCGGTTATGCGCGGTCCAGGTGCTTTGCTCGAGAATCAGCCGGCCCCACTCGGCCTGCGCCTTATCGCGCACACTGAGTTCGGCATATAGGTCGTTAAGCAGCTGACGATTCCAGTGCGCGCTGTAGGAAACCCCCACCGCAGACACCAGCACAGCCACAAACAACAGCAGCATCAGCAGACTGCCACCGGGCAATGGCTTGGCGAATAGCGCGCTCATCGCACTTTCTCTGCAATGCGCATCACCGCACTGCGCGAACGTGGATTGGCGGCAAGCTCAGCCTCGGAGGCGAATACCGGTTTGCCGATCAGCTTCAAGCGCGGCTCGAAGGCTTTCGGGATGATCGGCAGATCGCGCGGCAGCTTGTCCATCTCACCCTTGGCATGCTTGCGCATAAAGAGTTTGACGATGCGGTCTTCCAGCGAGTGGAAGCTGATCACCACCAGGCGACCGCCCACTTCGAGGTTTTCCAGGGCCGCGTCGAGGCCGCTCTCCAGATCACCCAGTTCGTTGTTGATATAGATGCGCAGGCCCTGGAAGGCGCGCGTTGCCGGATTCTTGCCTTTTTCCCAGGCCGGATTGGCCACGGTCAGCACCTGGGCCAGATCGGCGGTGCGGGTAAACGGCTGCTCGGCGCGGCGCAACACCACTGCGCGAGCCATGCGCTTGGCAAAGCGCTCTTCGCCGTATTCCTTGAACACCCGGGCAATTTCTTCTTCGCCAGCGCTGGCAATGAAGTCGGCGGCGCTGACGCCGGCATCCGGGTTCATACGCATATCCAGCGGGCCGTCATTCATAAAGCTGAAGCCGCGCTCGGCGTCGTCCAGCTGCGGCGACGACACACCGAGATCGAGCAAAATGCCGCTGACCTGGCCGCCCAGCGCGCGCTGCGTCAGCTCGGCGCCCAGCTCGGCAAAGCTGCGCTGCACAACGACAAAGCGGCCGTCTTCGGCCGCCAGCGCATTTCCCGTCGCAATTGCCAGGGGATCTTTGTCAAACCCCAGCAAGCGACCGTCTGGTCCGAGCTTTTCCAGGATCAGCCGGCTATGCCCGCCGCGCCCGAAGGTGCCATCCAGGTAGCAACCATTGGCGCGCACAGCCAGCCCTTCGACAGCCTCGTCGAGCAGCACGGTGATGTGGCGGAAATTGCTGGTCATGGTCACAGGATCAGGTCACGTAGGTCGTCGGACAGAGCACCCGGTTGCTTGATCGCGGCCAGATCGGCATCGGCCACAGCATTCCAGGCATCTTCATCCCACAGTTGGAATTTATTGAGTTGGCCGACCAGCATCGCGCGCTTGTCCAGCTTGGCGTACTCGCGCAGACGCGGCGGCACCAGGAAACGACCACTGGCATCCAGCTCAAGGTCAACAGCGTTGCCGATTAGCAAACGCTGCAGGCGGCGGTTTTCTTCACGGAAGGAGGCGAGTTCGCGGAGCTTGGCTTCAATCAGCTCCCACTCGGACAGTGGATAGACGCAGAGGCAGGGGTCGATGGCATCAATCGTGACGATAAGCTGGCCGGCGCAACGCGACACAAGCTCGTCCCGATACCGACTTGGCATCGCGAGTCGCCCTTTGGCGTCGAGACTGATGGCGTTTGCTCCGCGAAACACGATCGCGCTACCCCTTTTTATTAGCTATCCATGCCTAAGAAACCCACTTTGTGCCACTTCCTACCACTCGCGCACACTATAGGAACGCACGCCCCCCACCGTCAAGGCACGCTTGGCGGGAAAAATCCTTATAGAACGGCGATTTAGCGAACTTTGAGAGGGGCAAAACGGAGAAATAACGCGAGGAAATGGATATAAAAATGAGCTTATGCAGCGCGTTGAACCGCGAAGTTAAAGTAGTTTGTTAAGAGTAAGATTTTTTCGGTCTTAGAAAGGAGGTGAAACAGTGAAGCGGATAAATGAGGAAGGTGGAGAGTCGATCTGTAAGCCGGGTTCTGTCGAGGACAGTCATTCCTCTACGACGTACATCACTGCACGCCTTTAGCAACCTACCCGGTTCCAGCGCGGGCCACGCCAATGGAACCCTATTTGGTCTTGCTCCGAGT
>NZ_JAUYGD010000016.1 GCF_030690725.1 Pseudomonas sp.
GCGACTACGCAATGTCGCGGCTAAAGCCCCTCCCACGACCGAGTAGCCCTAGCGGCCAAGGCCGTCTCAAAGAATTTGCTAATGGAGTTTTTATGACCATCGTTAACCACCTGATCCACGGCGAACTGACTGCCGGCACCGGCCGCAGCGCTGACGTGTTCAACCCGTCCACCGGCGAAGCGACCAAGAAAGTTGCCCTGGCCGACCGCGCCACCATGCAACTGGCCATCGACTCGGCCAAGAGCGCTTTCCCGGCCTGGCGCAACACCCCGCCAGCCAAGCGCGCCCAGGTGATGTTCCGCTTCAAGCAGCTGCTTGAGCAGCACGAAGCGACCATCTCCAAGCTGATCAGCGAAGAGCACGGCAAAACCCTGGAAGACGCCGCCGGTGAACTCAAGCGCGGCATCGAGAACGTCGAATTCGCCTGCGCCGCCCCGGAAATTCTCAAGGGTGAGTACAGCCGTAACGTCGGCCCGAATATCGACGCCTGGAGCGATATGCAGCCTATAGGGGTCGTGGCAGGGATTACCCCGTTTAACTTCCCGGCCATGGTGCCGCTGTGGATGTACCCGCTGGCCATCGTCTGCGGCAACTGCTTTATCTTGAAGCCGTCCGAGCGTGACCCAAGCTCCACCCTGTATATCGCCCAACTGCTGATCGAGGCCGGTCTGCCGAAAGGCGTGCTCAACGTGGTGCACGGCGACAAAGAAGCGGTAGACGCGCTGATCGAAGCGCCGGAAGTCAAAGCCCTGAGCTTTGTCGGCTCCACGCCGATTGCCGAGTACATCTACAGCGAAGGCACCAAGCGCGGTAAGCGCGTACAGGCCCTGGGCGGCGCGAAGAACCACGCCGTGCTGATGCCCGATGCAGACCTGGACAACGCCGTCAGCGCACTGATGGGCGCGGCCTACGGTTCCTGCGGCGAGCGCTGCATGGCCATCTCCGTGGCCGTGTGCGTAGGCGACCAGATCGCCGATGCCCTGGTCGAGAAAATCGTGCCGCAAATCAAGGCGCTGAAAATCGGTGCCGGCACCTCCTGCGGCCTGGACATGGGCCCGCTGGTTACCGGCGCGGCGCGTGACAAGGTAAAAGGCTATATCGATGCTGGCGTGGCCCAGGGCGCAAGCCTGGTGGTCGACGGTCGCGATTTGGTGGTGGCCGGCCATGAGAATGGTTATTTCGTCGGCGGCACGCTTTTTGACAGAGTCACGCCTGAGATGACCATCTACACCGACGAAATCTTCGGCCCCGTGCTGTGCATCGTCCGCGTCGGCAGCCTGGAAGCGGCCATGCAGCTGATCAACGACCACGAATACGGCAACGGCACCTGCATCTTCACCCGTGATGGTGAAGCCGCGCGCCTGTTCTGCGACGAAATCGAAGTCGGCATGGTCGGCGTCAACGTACCGCTGCCCGTACCGGTCAGCTACCACAGCTTCGGCGGCTGGAAGCGCTCGCTGTTCGGCGACCTGCACGCCTACGGCCCGGACGGTGTGCGCTTCTACACCCGCAAAAAAGCCATCACCCAGCGCTGGCCGCAGCGCGCTTCGCACGAAGCGGCTCAGTTCGCCTTCCCGAGCAATGGCTAAGTAACACCCAAGGGGGCTGATCGCAGGATCAGCCCCCTTTTTTGATGCGACAAAGACTGTAGGAGGGGCTTTCGGCTCTGGCATCCTGCTTCGCTCTACCTCCTGCATCCATGCAGTCGTAGCCGCGAGCTTTCGCGACCATCGCCAAGGCATCACCCGCAGGCGCAATTATTCCGTAGGAGCGGGCCATGCCCGCGATCAAGGTCACCACCGAATCGCGGCCACGGGCCGCTCCTACACAAACAACGCAACACGCTTTACGCAACAAACCAGCCGCGCGGGCGCGGCGTTGGTGCAGTGACCGCAGGTTACGGCACCCCTTGGGTGAGCGGGTTCAGGGTTTCCTGACCCGTAAGCCCGCTCTCCCAAGGGCAGCCCACTTCAATTATTAATGAAGAGGACTCCTTGCAATGAATAAACCCATGATTGGCCTTCCCCTGTGCCGTTGGCAGTTGACCAGCCGTGATATCGGCTGGTTTCACCTGGTCGGTGAGAAGTACATCCACGCCGTCACCGGCTTCGGTGCCTTCCCGTTGATGATCCCGGCTTTTGGCGATGATCTGGACATGGACACCGTGCTGGATAACGTCAGCGGCATCATGTTCGGCGGCTCACTCTCCAACGTGCACCCCAGCTTCTACGGCGACGACCATCCTGGTCTCGGCCTGGCCGACAAGCCTCGTGATGAAACCGTACTGCGCCTGCTGCGCGCCTGTATTGATCGCGGCATTCCCTTCCTCGGCATCTGCCGTGGCATGCAGGAAATGAACGTGCTGTTTGGCGGCACCCTGCACCGTGAAGTGCATGAAGTTGAAGGTCGTCTTGATCACCGTGAGGTGAAGGACGTACCGGACGATGTGGCCTACGGCCCGATGCACAACGTAGCCCTGACCGAGGGTGGCGTGTTGCACTCGCTGTTCGGCGAGCGGCAGATCAAGGTCAACTCGTTGCACGGTCAGGGGATTGATCGACTGGGCGAGGGCTTACAGGTTGAGGCCGTCGCCGAGGATGGGCAGATCGAGGCGGTCAGCGTGATTGGCGCCAAAGCGTTTGCCGTTGGGGTGCAGTGGCATCCCGAGTATCGCTATTGGGAAAAGGCGGATTACAACGCGCTGCTGGGGGCGTTTCATCAGGCGGCGCGGGAGTATCAGGGGAGGAAGTTTATTGTTAAGAGGGATATGGTTTCGATCTAGTTCAGGAGAATAAATACATTGAAAAAGAAGACTCTCGTTGAGAGTCTTCTTGATAGGGATTAATTAAGATTTTTTTGCGGTAGCTAATAAATTAAACCGCAAATGTCCGAGCCGGCATTTAGTCCGCCTCTATTGTCACTCCCGGACTTAGGTAGGACATATGTGTAGCGCTCGTCACCGTGGTAGGTTATTTTCCAGTGTCGAGAATCTGCATCGATTTCAAAGCCGCAGGATTCAAGTGCAAATCTGACTTTTTGGTTCATTTCCCTATACCCGCGCAGAGCTTCCTTGATGATTTTTGCTTTTTCATCTGATGCTCGGTCGGGCGTGTTGCTTTCGAGTATCGAGATTATTATGTGTTGTCGCCTGCTTCCTTCCTTTACACGGGTGGAATAATCCTTTATGGCGTCTAAAACAATCTCGTATATTTCATTGGGGAAATAATCGTCTTCGTCCCCAACTTGTATTGTGACTCCGCCTTGTACTGGGTTTTTTGCTTGTAGGGAACGTACTACGGATTCTAGCCTAAGTACTTCGCTGCGGATTTTTGCTAGTTCTTCTTCTTTTTGATTTATTTCGTTGTCATATAGCTCTGTCAGCTCATTTGTTGTTGTTTCTTCTGTTTTTAGTCTTTCTATTGCTGCTCTATTTTTTATATCTTTAACTGCGTCCCAAGTGCATTTCATTAATGGCATTCGTTTGGATAAAATGCCGCTTATTTGAGAGTATATTTCTTCTTCGAAATCTTTTACTGAACCCCATTGGCGATCATGCCTGTGAAGTGTAACTCCTTGGTTGTTTGGCCAATATACGCCTACGACTCCGCCATAGACATTTCTGGACGATGATCTTGATCTAATTTTTACTGAGAAGCTTCTGGATGGTTCTACGATGACGTGGGCAAGGCCTGATAGTTTTCTAGCGATCCGTTCAGGAATTAAAGCGTGGCGCCCATTATAGCCGCAGCTGACATAAACTATGGGTAGTCGGTTTGAACTTTGGCCGGTTATAAGATTAGTGGCATGTATATACCCGCTTTCATCGTCGCTAAGGATAAATGGGTTATGATTTACATATAAATCATCATCTATCCCGCCGCCAAATTTGTCTATTAGGCGGATTATTATCACTGGCTTTTTAATGGTAGGTAGGTTGGTTGAGGTGTCCTTTGATTCGCATGTGGACTTAACATTAACCCAGACTTCTTTACTGGTCTCCATGAGGAGGAAGCTAATAGTTGTTATCCAGTGAAATTGATGATCGGTTTTTGTATAGCGTAAAGAGGTGACTTCGCAGTTTACATCGCGTGCTGAATTGTACTCTAATAGCTCTTTTTCCTTTTTAAATTGGAATTCATTTTTCTCGGGTAATCTGAGTATCTCCTCTTGGGAGATGGATGTGTAAGGAGAGTCTATGATCCAATTCAAACACTCTCCAAGTAGTTCTTCTTTTTTTATTCCGCATCTAAGAGGGAAGTCGGTAGAAAAGTACTGCATATGAGATCCTTTTGGTTTGGTTTTGTAGTTGGTGATGAATAGATTGATTTTAGTTGCATGGTTTTTAGGGTGGATTGCTCGAATTAAAAGTCAGTAACTTTCTCTTGGGTTTGTGTAAAGAGAAAATCCGCACGCATGCCAGTGGGTCGTGGCACGAAATTCTCTTTATTTCATCATTGCTCCAGTAACACGCCGCACTCATGCTCTGCCTCGTGCACAATTATTTAGTTAGTATTCAGGCAGTCCCGGCCTTAGCCCTAATATTCTTTTTTGTTGCGGACTACTTGGTTAGCTTGCGAGTTCGTGCGTAAAGTACTTTCCCGCCAGTAGCGGTCACTCCGCGCTCTTGCAATTCAAAGCGGCTGTTCTGCGCTTTTATCAAGTCGCTGAGCTTCTTGTGACCATAGAGACGTGAGTCGAAGTCCGAGCGCAACTTACGAAGGTTTTCGCCCAGAGAAGCTAAAAGCACCCAGCCATCCTCATCCGAAATGTCTTCAATCACCTTGGCAATAAAGTCCACTGGCACTTTCTGCGGTTTGACCTTGGCCGGTGCGAGTGGCGCGCTTGGTTTGCTCTCTGCTGTGGTGACAGGTGTTGATGCAGCGGCTGATGCCCCGTTGCTGGTGCTTTCCGGCTCTGCGGGTTCGGCGTCGTTGCGCAGCAGTTCGGTGTAGATAAATTTGTCGCAGGCGGAAACGAAGGGTTTAGGTGTCTTCTGTTCGCCGAAGCCGATCACTTCCAGCCCTTCTTCACGTAGGCGGGCGGCCAGGCGGGTGAAGTCGCTGTCGCTGGAGACCAGGCAGAAGCCATCAAAGCGCCGGGTATAGAGCAGGTCCATGGCGTCGATGATCAGTGAGCTGTCGGTGGCGTTTTTGCCGGTGGTATAGGCGAACTGCTGCATGGGTTGAATCGAGTGTTCCAGCAGCACCTTCTTCCAACCGCCCAGATTGGGTAGGGTCCAGTCGCCGTAGATGCGTTTGACGCTGGCCACGCCGTATTTGGCGATTTCCTCGAACAGGCCTTCGACAATCGCGGCGGAGGCGTTGTCGGCGTCGATCAGCACGGCAAGGTGCTTTTGCTGCCGAGGTGGGCTGGATTTGGCGGCCATGCTTCTTCCTTGAATGAGGTTGCCTCGACATTACTTCGAATTGATGGCAATGCGCCATAGTTTGCGCATTGGCTTTTGGTCTTGGGCCGGTGTGTATCCGCCGCTTATGCGTTGTTGCTAGTAATGGTTCCGCCCTTACGGCGGGTCACTTCTGGCAAACGCCCCAGAAGTAACCAAGAGGTCTTGCCCCTTGCATCCGGCCCGACTTCGTCGGGTTCCCTCGCTCCATCATTGTTCCAGGGGCCGGCGTACAAGGGCCGTCCCTGGCCCTTTACGCCTCTCGCCGCATCCATGCGGCTCGCTCCCTTCCACAACGATTCCACTCGGCCTCCTGATGGGGCGTTTGGCGTCGTCTGTGAGAATTCTTGAGGAGCACAGCTTTGGTTCTTGCTTTGGCTTTTTGCTCTGCCATCCACCAATCGCCCAAACAACGCGGTCCCCGAATCCCGTCAGGAGGCAGAGTGGAGGTGCTGTGGAGAGGGGCGTTTGGCATGGATGCCAAACGAGGAACGATGGGCCAGGGATGGCCCTTCGTGACGACCCTCGGAACAGTGCCGGAGCGAGGGAAGTCTGGCGCAGCCAGACCCGTATGCCGGGTGTGCTTTCTCTTTGGTTACTTTCTGCGCGAGTAAATAGACACGGAGCGAAGCGCAGTAACAGCCGAAGGCTGGCCCGAAGGGTGAGCGCAGCGAATCAAGTGACTCGCCGTAAGGGCGAAACGCTTAATCCGCGTTACCGCTGCTGCGGCGGAATACCTGCGGTCCAACCAGCCGCCGATTTACCGCGCCAGTCGCTTTTGCTCTGCAGCGTTGTCGTGGTGAGGCCAGCGCTGGCGCTGTCATAAGCCTTAACTATCCTCAACAAGCGCCGATAGAGCGTATTACTGGCCAGCTAGAAGGCGATGTCCCATGCGTATCAAATCCAAACTGTTGGTGAGCTTTCTGGTTGCAACCCTGATTCCCGTTCTGGTGGTGGCGCTGCTGACGATTCGCAATGTCACGCAGCAGGCCAAAGAGAACTTCCTGGTATCCAGCAGCCTGGATATGAAGCTGGTGAACAACAGCTTCGCCACTTTCTTTGATTCGGTGGGCTACACCGTTTCGGCCCTGGCGGAATATCCCGCGGTCAAGGATGCCGATAACGGTGAGCTGACCACCTATTTCGGTGAGGCGCGCAAGCCGGGCGAGGTGGCCACCGCCAATGGTGGGCGCGAGAAGCAGATTTTCGATTACTTTTCCAGCATCGGTAAGAACAACCCCACCTTCGGCTACGTGTACATGAGCGATACCAAGGGCGGCTATGTCGAGTGGCCGGGCACCGGGGATTACGGTGACTGGGACCCGCGCACGCGCGAGTGGTACCCGATTGGTCGTGACGCCAACTTCACCCTGGGCCGCCGCGACGGTTATTACTGGGAGCCGGATGACGCGGTGTATGTTTCGGTGCTCAAGGGCTTCAAGGACAACGCCGGGCAGTTCGCCGGGGTGGTCGCGGTGGATGTGTCGCTCAAGGCGCTCACCGATATGGCGCAGAAGGTGCGCTTTGGCGAAACCGGTTTTCTGATGCTGGCCGAGGGCAGTGGCACCTTGCTGGTGGATGGTCTGCAGCCGGACAACAACTTCAAGAAGGTCAGTGAGCTGCCCGGCGAGCACTTTGCAATCATCGGCAAGACCGAGAACGGTCTGGTCGAGGTGGAGATCGACGGGGTGGCGTATATGGCCAACGTCTACACCTCGCCTGAGCTGGGCTGGAAGTTTGTCGGCTTCAAGCAGGCGGACGAGATCTACGCGAGCGCCCGTGAGCTGACCTGGATCACCCTGATTGTCTGCGTGGTGCTGGTGCTGGTATTCGGCGCGGCTGGGGTGATTATTGCCAACCGTATCGTCAATCCGATCAATCTGGTGAAAGACGGGCTGCGCACCATCGCCCAGGGTGAAGGTGACCTGACCCGCCGCCTGGACCTGCTCAGCAAGGACGAAACCGGCGAGCTGGCCAAGTGGTTCAATCAGTTTATCGAGTCGATCCAGGGCATGATCAAGGTGATCAAGGAGAACGCCATCAGCATGGATGGGGTTTCCAGCGATACCAACAAGCGCACCACGGCGATGTCGGCCACGCTACAGCGTCAGTTGAGTTCGGTGGAGCAGATTGTCACGGCCGTGACCGAGATGTCCTCGGCGGCCAATGAGGTGGCCAAGACCTGCGTGCAGACCGCCGATGTGTCGGAGCAGGGCCTGGTGGCCACGCGCAATGGCAAAGAGGTAATCGCCCGCAGCACGTCCGGGGTCAACAAGCTCGGCGCCAGCATCCAGAACTCCAGTAAGGTGCTTCAGGAGCTGGAGAAGGAAACGGTCAATATCAACAATATCCTCTCGACCATTCAGCAAATCGCCGAACAGACCAACCTGCTGGCCTTGAACGCCGCCATCGAAGCCGCCCGTGCGGGCGAGCAGGGGCGCGGTTTTGCGGTGGTGGCCGATGAAGTACGCAACCTGGCCAAACGTACCCAGGACTCCACCGAGCAGATCAACAATATCCTCAATCTGCTGGTCAACCGCATCAAGGAAGTGACGGTGAGCATGGACCAAAGCCTGGTCGAGTCGGGCAAGGCCATCGTGCTGTCCGATGAGGTTATGGCCGCCTTCGAAAGCATTGAAGGCAAGGTGCAGATGATCCGCGACATGACCATGCAGATCGCCACCGCGACTGAGGAACAGCACCTGGTGACCGAGGAAATCAACCAGAACATCGTCGCCATCAACGACGCGGTGACGCAGATATCGGTGCAGGCCTCCGAGGTGGAAAGCTACGCCCAGGAACAAAGCGGCCTGAGCAGTGAGCTGAAGCAACTGGTGGTGCGTTTCCGTACGGAGTAGGCCGGCCGGCGCGTTGCGCCGACTAACCCCAATAAAAAGGCTATGTCCCAATAGCGTGTTGCATGGTGCGTCCAACCGCCTCCTGGATACAGTGAGCTGGCTGAATACGCTGTTGATAGCGCTCAAGCATGCGGCGCCAGCCCAGACAGTTCGGGAGGTAGCGGGTGGCGACACCGTGAAAACGAGTCATCCAGCTCTTCAGGCGACTGTGATAGGC
>NZ_JAUYGD010000025.1 GCF_030690725.1 Pseudomonas sp.
ACTCTGCCCTGCTTACGCGGCCAGATCAGACTAAAACAGGCGCCGCCCAGCTCTTCGCTGCGGCTGATCTGCGCACGACCGCCGTGCCAGTAGGTGATGCGGCGCACGATGGACAGGCCCAGGCCATGCCCACCCGAGGCGCGGGTGCGGCTGTCGTCCAGGCGCAGGAACGGCGTGAATATCCGCTCCCAGGCCTCTTCGGGCACACCAGGGCCGTCGTCTTCGACATCCAGGCGACAACGCTGCTGGCCCACCTGATAGCTGACCCGCACCCGTGATTCGGCATGGCGCATGGCGTTGCTCACCAGATTCTGCAGGGCGCGGTGCAGGTAGCGGAGTTCGGCTTCGACACAGGCGCCGCCGCCATCCAGGGCATCGCGCGAGGGGCCATGCACGACCCGCACGCTGGCGCGCAATGGCGCCAGCTCGGTGATCACCTGATCGATCAGCTCGCCCAGGTCGACCTGCTGGAAGTTCAGCGCCGGCGCGCCCTGCTCCAAACGCGCGTAGGTGAGCATCTCGTCGACCAGCTTGTCGAGGTCCTGGATATCGCTGTCCATGCCCTCCATATATTTGCGCCGCGCTGCATCGGTTTCCGCGTCGCCGATCATTTCCAAGCCAAAGCGCAGGCGCGCCACCGGCGTGCGCAGCTCATGGGACACCGCGCGGACCATCTCACGCTGAATACTCAGGGAACGCTGCAAATGCTCGGCCATGGCGTTAAAGGCCGCCGCCAGGCGCCCCACCGAATCGCTGCCACGGGTCGGCACGCGGGCATCCAGGCGGCCGCTGGCGATGCGCGTGGCGGCGCCTTCCAGATCACTCAGGCGCTGCTCCAGCGGGCGCACCAGCAGGTAAACCATCAAGCCAATCAGACTCAGGCTTAGCGCGCCGATCAGCACCAGCCACTGCGCTGGGTAGGGATTCATCTGATACAGCGGGCCGATTTCCAGCACCCAGGGCGTGTCGACGATGCCGGAGAACACATGGATGCTGTCGCCGCCACGACCCAGGGCCATCACCGTGTCGCCTTCGTCCACGCGGCGGCGCTGATCGGGGTCGAGGTCGGCCTGATCGAGGCGCACCAGGCGCAAGTCAAAGCCAAACTGTTTGTCCTTTTTCAAAGCGGCCAGCCGGCGCGGCTGCTCATCCCAGGGATAACGCACCAGTTCATCGATCAGCAGAAAACTGGTGGCGCGGGCCAGTTGCTCGCTGACCTGCTGCACATCGGCAATCAGCAGCAACGGCTGTTCGTCCAACTGACTAAAGATGCGCGCCTCGTGCGGGCCGGTCTGCCGTACCAGCACCTGACCGCGGCGCAGGCTATTGCGCGCGCCGCTGTCCAGCCCAGCGCTTTCCAGAGTCTCGACGCGCAGCGGTATACCGAGCAAGCGCCCCCACACCGTCACCGCGCGGCGCCGCTCGATATCCACCATCGGCGACAGGTTATCGGCCATCAGGCGGAAGGTGCCCTGGGCCAGGCGTTCACGGTATTGATCCACCCGCACGTCGTTAAGCAGCTGCAGCGCGCCGACGCCGAGCAGTGCAACGAGCACCAGCACGGCGAGCATGCCGCCATAGATGCGCAGGAAGATCGAGTTCATGGCAGCGACTTCATGTCAGTGCTTCAGCCGCTTCGGCGACAAACAGATAGCCCTTGCTGCGCACGGTCTTGATCAGCCGGGGGTGCATCGGGTCGTCGCCGATTTTCGGGCGGATGCGCGAAATGCGCACGTCGATGGAGCGGTCCTGGCCGTCGTATTCGATGCCGCGCAGGGCGTTAAAGATTTCCTCACGCGAAAGAATCCGCCCGGCGTTGGAGGTCAGCAGCCACAGCAGGTCGAATTCGGCACTGGTCAGCTCGATGCCCTGCTCGCCCAGCCAGGCTTCACGCATGGCGCTGTCGATCACCAGCGGGCCGAACTGCAAGCGCCGGCGCTCGCTCGGCGCCTGCGCCTCACTACCCTCATGGCGGCGCAGCAGTGCGCGGATGCGCGCCAGCAGCACGCGCGGGCGCACCGGCTTGCAGACATAGTCGTCCGCACCCATTTCCAGGCCCAGCACCTGATCCATGTCGTCGGTACGCGCAGTGAGCATCAGGATAGGCCCGTCGTATTGCCCGCGCACCTTGCGGCAAATCGACAGGCCGTCTTCGCCCGGCAGCATCAGGTCGAGAATTACCAGGTCAGGCTGCTCCTGCAGAATCCGCGCGGCGGCCTGCGCGCCGTCCATCTCGATAGACACGTTGAGGCCGTTGCCCTCCAGGTACTCACGGGTCAACTCGGCCAGGCGCTGGTCGTCTTCGACAATAAGAATGTGCCACGACTGCTGCTCCACAACGGACTCCTGACAACACGAAAACGGCCGGCATTGTATCAATGCCCCGGGCACTGCATAGCGCATGCCATATTTCTGTAAAAACACTAGATGTAGTATCGGCCTGAGAGATAGGCCACGTCTGGGCAACCCACGGAAAAAGCCTGGCCAGCACCGACGAACGGTACACCCCAGCAAGCATGCGGGCTTGCCGCCAATCGCGCGGTTTAACCCACAATTCACCCACAACTTATCCACAGGTTGTTCTTACTCTATCGCCTTGCAATACCCCAGATAGCGCATTATCTTGTATGCCAATCGCGCGACACCCACCACATGTTGGGTTTAGCCTGGCAACCGGACACAAGAAGAATGACTCGCACACGGCCTGATCCCAGCCCGTCACCGGTCGCCTGAAAGACCTTTGCAGTACGCCTGCTCTACCGCAGCAGGCCATCCTTCAGTGCAGCGCTCGGCGCGCCTGAAAAAGAATAAAGCAGCGACCGCACACGCGGTTGCACCACTAGATGTAGTAGTTGAGGCGCAAAAACGCCTTGACGTGTGACTCTTGAGCCAGGAAGGCGCTTTAGTCGTACCTTCCCTGCCCAATTTGCAAGTCCCCATGTGCCCGGCCTTTGGCTGCGCCCATGGCATTGTTGAAATGGAATGAATGGCAGTAGCCGCAGTGATCGACGGCAAAGCGTCTAACTAATAAATACAGAACATGGAGACTTTCATGCACACCGACACCTCCCGCGAGAACCCGCAGGCCAATGCGCCGCAGGCCACCGATGACAACCAGAGCCTGAGCGCCACCGCGCCGGGTCAACTGCGTGTGATCAAGCGTAACGGCACCGTGGTGCCGTACACCGATGACAAGATCACCGTTGCCATCACCAAGGCCTTTCTCGCCGTAGAAGGCGGCACCGCAGCCGCTTCGTCGCGTATCCATGAAACCGTCGCGCGTCTGACCGAACAGGTCAGCGCCACCTTCAAGCGCCGCATGCCGTCCGGCGGCACCATCCATATCGAAGAAATTCAGGACCAGGTCGAACTGGCCCTGATGCGTTCCGGCGAGCAGAAAGTTGCCCGCGACTACGTGATCTACCGTGAATCGCGCAGCCAGGCGCGCAAGACCGGCGCCGCCGACATTGCCGAGCCGCACCCAAGCATTCGCGTCACCCACCTCGACGGCACGGTTGCGCCGCTGGACATGGGTCGCCTCAACACCATCGTCACCGAAGCCTGCGAAGGCCTGGCGGAAGTTGACGGTGCGCTGATCCAGAAAGAAACCCTGAAAAACCTCGCCGACGGCGTAGCGCAAAGCGACGTCAGCACCGCCCTGGTGATGACCGCGCGCACCCTGGTTGAGCGTGAGCCGAACTAGAGCTACGTCACCGCGCGACTGCTGATGGACAACATCCGCGCCGAAGGCCTGGGCTTCCTCGGTGTCGCCACCAGCGCCACCCACCACGCAATGAGCGAGCTGTACGCCAAGGCCCTGCCGGCCTACATCGCCAAGGGTATCGAGTACGAATTGCTCAACCCGGTGCTGGCCAGCTTTGACCTGGAAAA
>NZ_JAUYGD010000026.1 GCF_030690725.1 Pseudomonas sp.
TACTGTGATTGGCCCGATCTTCTTCGAGATCATCCAGCGCAAGGGCAACCAGGGCTTTGGCGAGGGCAACTTCAAGGCGCTGTTCGAGTCCATCGAGGAAGACCAGATCAAGCGCGGCGTGATTTCCGCGGACTGATAGCGGGTTCGGCCCCGCAAGCGGGGCCGGATTTATCCCACGATGGAGTTCTGTTATGAGCCGTAACTGGATCAGTTTTCCCCTGCGTGAAGGCGAGTGTTCGCGCCAGGCGCACTGCGACTTTCCCGAAGGCACCTACGAGCGCGAGATGGGCCGCGAGGGCTTCTTCGGCCCCACCGCGCACCTGCACCACAAGCATCCGCCCACCGGCTGGATCGACTGGCAGGGGCCGCTGCGCCCGCATGCGTTCAATTTCAATGATATTTCCAGCGAGCGTGATTGCCCGCTGGCTGCGCCACTGACGCTGCATAACAACGATGTGAAGCTGCGCGTGTGGAAAACCCATGGCGCCATGCGCCATCTGGTGCGCAATGCCGATGGCGATGACCTGCTGTTTATCCATGAGGGGGCAGGGCACTTCTATTGCGATTTCGGTCATTTGACCTACCGCGACGGCGACTACCTGCTGATTCCCCGTGGTACTGCCTGGCGCATCGAGGCCAGTGAGCCGACCTTTATGCTGCTGATCGAAAGCACCGACGGCGCCTATCAGTTACCGGACAAGGGTCTGCTCGGCCCGCAGGCGATCTTCGACCCGGCAGTGCTCGATCATCCGCGTATCGATGACGCCTTCAAGGCCCAGCAGGATGAAAACACCTGGCAGATTCGCATCAAGCGCCGTGGCCAGATCAGCACCGTGACCTACCCCTACAACCCGCTGGATGTGGTCGGCTGGCACGGCGACAACACCGTGGTGCGCCTCAACTGGCGCGATATCCGCCCGCTGATGAGCCACCGTTATCACTTGCCGCCGTCGGCGCACACCACCTTCGTGGCCAATGGTTTTGTGATCTGCACCTTTACCCCGCGCCCAGTAGAAAGCGACCCCGGCGCGCTGAAGGTGCCGTTCTATCACAACAACGACGACTACGACGAAGTGCTGTTCTACCACCGTGGCAACTTCTTCAGCCGCGACAATATCGAGCAGGGCATGGTCACCCTGCACCCGTGCGGCTTCCCCCACGGCCCGCACCCCAAGGCACTGAAAAAGGCGCAGACCGATCCGGCCACCTTTATCGATGAAGTGGCGGTGATGATTGACACTCGCCGCGCCCTGGAAGTCGGCGAAGCCGCCGCCGGGGTGGATGTTCCCGAATATGTGAATTCCTGGCGTGCGCCGGGCAAAGACAGCTAACAGCCGTAGGAGCGGGTCATACCCGCGAGTAAGCGGTGTAAAGCATCGCGGGCATGGCCCGCTCCTACAGATAAATTGAAGGTTGAACCATGAAACTCGCATCACTGAAGCAAGGCCGCGATGGCGTACTCGTCGTGGTATCGCGCGATCTAAGCCGCGCTACTGAAGTCCCGGCGATTGCTGCCACCCTGCAGGCCGCGTTGGATAACTGGGCAGCGGCCAAGCCCAAGCTGGAGGCGGTCTACCAGCGCCTCAACGATGGCCTGGAAGAGGGCGCGTTTGCCTTCGATCAGGCGGCCTGCCACAGCCCGTTGCCGCGCGCCTATCACTGGGCCGATGGCAGCGCCTACGTCAATCACGTCGAGCTGGTGCGCAAGGCGCGCGGCGCCGAGATTCCGGAAAGCTTCTGGCATGACCCGCTGATGTACCAGGGCGGTGCTGACTGCTTTATCCCGCCGCATAGCCCGATCCAGATGGCCGACGAGGCCTGGGGTATCGACCTGGAGGCCGAGATCGCGGTGATCACCGACGATGTGCCAATGGGCGCAAGCGCTGCCGAGGCGGCCGGACATATCCAGCTGCTGATGCTGGTCAACGATGTGTCGCTGCGTAACCTGATTCCCGGTGAGTTGGCCAAGGGCTTCGGTTTCTACCAGAGCAAACCGTCGTCGAGCTTCTCGCCGGTGGCGATTACCCCGGATGAGTTGGGCGATACCTGGCGCGATGGCAAGGTGCATCGGCCGCTGGTGTCGCATATCAACGGCGCGCTGTTCGGCCAGCCGGATGCCGGCGTGGACATGACCTTCAACTTTCCGACTCTGGTCGCCCATGCGGCCAAAAGCCGGCCCCTGGGCTGCGGCACCATCATCGGTTCTGGCACCGTGTCGAACTACGACCGCAGCGCGGGTTCTTCCTGCCTGGCAGAGAAGCGCATGCTGGAAATCATCGAGAGCGGCGAGGCGAAAACCCCGTTCCTCAAGTTTGGTGACCGGGTGCGCATCGAGATGTTCGACGCCGCCGGCCATAGCCTGTTCGGCGCCATCGATCAGGCGGTGGAGCGTTATGAACACTGAGTTGACGCTCTACGGTTACTGGCGCTCCAGCGCGGCCTACCGGGTGCGCATCGCGTTGAACCTCAAGGGCCTGGCTTATCAACACGTGCCGGTGCACCTGGTCAAGGACGGCGGCCAGCAGCATTCGGCCGAGTATCAGGCGCTTAATCCGCAGGAGCTGCTGCCGTTGCTGGTGGACCAGGGCAACGGCGGGGTACGCATCGCCCAGTCGCTGGCGATTCTCGAATACCTCGACGAGGTCTTCCCCACGCCGGCGTTGCTGCCCAGTGATGCGGCGCAGCGCGCTCAGGTGCGCGCCTTGGCGCTGCATATCGCCTGCGACCTGCACCCGCTGAACAACCTGCGGGTGCTGCAGTACCTGAGCGGTGAGCTGGGCGTTGGCGAGGCGGCCAAGGACGCCTGGTATCGCCACTGGCTGCACAAGGGCCTGGCTGCAGTCGAGGCGGGGCTGGCGGTGTTCAATGATCGCCTGTCGCTCGGCGAGCGGCCTGGATATCTGGAAGCCTGTGTGGTTCCACAGCTGTATAATGCGCGCCGTTTTAACTGTGACCTTGATGCGTACCCGCGCATCCTCGCCATGGCGGCGCGTTGTGAATCTCTGGATGCCTTTAAGCAGGCCGCGCCGGAGGTGCAACCCGACGCCCAGTGATCCTGCCGGCTTCGCCGCCGCTAGGGTCAGGCGAATCCGGTTTTGCAGAGCGAGCCAGGTTGCCAGATCGGCTGCCTTCACACTCTGCGTGCCTTGCCACTCCGCCGCGCCACAAGCGCTGCGGGTTCTATTTCGTCACAGATAAAAACAAACAGGTGACGCATGACCCGTGAAAAACCCAAGAACCTCTGGCTCTCGCGCTGGGGCTTTATTCTTGCTGCAACCGGCTCCGCTGTGGGCCTGGGCAATATCTGGAAGTTCCCCTACATCACCGGCGAATACGGCGGTGGTGCGTTTGTACTGATGTACCTGGCCTGCATCCTGGCTATCGGTATTCCGGTGATGATGACCGAGATCGCCATTGGCCGCCGCGGCCGTGGTAGCCCCATCGATGCAATCGGTCGGGTGGTCAAGGAAAACAACGGCAACCCACTGTGGAAAATGGTCGGCGGCATGGCCATGCTGGCCGGTTTTATGATCCTGTGTTTTTACGTGGTGGTGGCCGGTTGGGCCTTTGCCTACACAGTGAAGATGCTCGACGGCTCGCTCGCTGCCACCAGTGTCGAGGCGCTCGGCGGGGTGTTCGAAGCGCATAACGCCAACCCCTGGCAGCTCGGCGGCTGGAGCGTGCTGGTGGCGCTGCTGACCTTGTGGATCGTCGCCAAGGGCGTGCAGAAGGGCATTGAGAATGCCGTGCGCTGGATGATGCCGGGCCTGGCCTTGATGCTGCTGATTCTGGTGGGCTACGCCTTTACCAGTGGCGGTTTCAGCGCCGGTTTCGATTTCCTGTTCAGCTTCGATGCCTCGAAAATCACCGGCGAAGCGTTGCTGGCCGCGCTGGGCCATGCGTTCTTCACCCTGAGCCTGGCCTCCGGGGCGATTCTCACCTATGGCTCCTACATTCCCGACGGCCAGTCGATAGCCCGCACCACCTTTATGGTGGCCATCTGCGACACCTGCGTGGCGCTGCTGGCGGGGCTGGCGATCTTCCCGATTATCTTCGCCAACGGCATGAACCCGGGCGCCGGGCCAGGGCTGATCTTTATGAGCCTGCCGCTGGCCTTCCAGCAGATGCCGTTCGGCACTGCATTCGGCGTGCTGTTCTTTGCCATGGTGTCGATTGCCGCGCTGACGTCGGCCATTTCCATGATCGAAGCCACGGTGGCCTACCTGAATGAAAAACACGGCATCAGCCGCATCAAGTCTGCCGCTCTGGCGGGCAGCGTGTTGTTGCTGATCAGTCTGCTGGCGATGCTCTCGTTCAACCTGCTGGCCGGCTGGACGCCACTGGGCAAGAACTTCTTCGACTGGCTGGATTACCTGACTTCACGTTGGATGATGCCGCTGGGCGGGATCTTTATGGTGCTGCTGGCCGGTTATGCGCTGCGCAGCGAGATCATGCGTGATGAGCTGAACCTGCCGCCGCTGGGCTATGCCCTCTGGCTGTTTATGGTGCGCTACGTCAGCCCGGTGCTGATTATGGTGGTGTTCCTGCATGCCCTGGGCTGGTTGATATTTGACCCGGTGGCCCAGTGGTACTGGATTGCCGGCGCCATCGGCCTGCTCGCGGTGCTCGGTGAAGTACTGCGACCACGGGTCGTACCGGCGCTCGCCGGGCGTTAATCACGCCAAGCTGAGCCGCAGTAGAGAAGGGCGCACGAGCCAAAGCCGTGCGCCCTTTTTTATGGTTGTCATAACCTTGGCGTGGACTTTCTGGCGATAACTCGCCATTCCCGATAAAGCATCAGCGGAAACCTGCCGATAAACCGGGTTATCCGCAGCATTCGGCTTTTGGCTTTATCGCCCTGATCTGCCGCCAACGCGTCTGGCCCGGGCCTTGGCGCTGTTACCTGAGCCCAGACCAGGCCTCTGGCGCAAGGGTTGCAATAAAGCGAGGCTAAACTGCCATCAGTAGTTCATGCGCTTGCCGGTCGCCATCTGCTGCCTTGCTGCGCTCGATAATAAAAACGGAGTTGTTGCTATGTCCTCTTCTGCCGCTCGCCTGTTCGCCGACCTGTCTGTCGGTAAAAAGCTTATGTGTGGCTTCGGCCTGGTGCTGTTGCTCACGGTTGCCGTCACTGGCAGTGGCTTTCTGGCGGTGCAAGCCGTGTTGGACGGGCATGCCAGCACCAGCGGCCTGTCGGTAATCGATGCCCAGGTGCTGCAGGCGCGCCGCGCCGAGCGTGATTTTGCCCTGCGGCAGACCAGCGATGCGGCTACCCAGGTGCATGAGCAGCTGGACCGAGTCGGCGCCGCAGTCGCCCAGCAGTTGGCCGCAGCTTCCGGCGCCGATCAGGCGCGTCTGCAAAGTATGCAGCAAGCCATCGACGACTACCGTCGCCAGTTCGACAGCTTTGTCGAGCAGCAGAACAATGCCCGTGCGGCGCGCACGCAGATGCGTGAGGCGGCCGGCGAAGCGCGTGATCAGTTCGATGTGATCGAGCTGGACATGTACGACGCCGTGCGCGAACTGCGCCTGGAAGGTGACAAGCTGCGCGGCAGCGACCCGCTGACCCTGGCGGAAACCGCCTCGGGCCTGAGCAAACGCATGCTCGATCTGCGTGGCCATGAGAGCCAGTACATCATCGATGGCTCGGCCGAAGCCCTGGAAGAGTGGACCTATATCAACGACGACCTGCAAACCGTGGCGCGCAGCCTGATGGTTTGGCTGGATGACGACCAGAAAGGCGCCATCGATACCGCCTTGAAGGCCCTGGCCCTTTATCAGCAGGCCTTTACCAATTACCAGCAGGTGCGTGGGCTGAGTCAACAGAGCGAAGCCGCCATGGTTGAGCGCGCCCAGGCGGTGCTGGCTTTGGTGGATGAAGCCAAGGTCGAGGAAGAGCGCGCCATGGCGACGGATAGTCGCCAAGCCATGCTGATGCTCGGTGCCATGGGTATTGCGGCGGTGATTATTGGCATGCTGGCGGCGCTGATTATTTCCCGTCTGATTGTTGCGCCCTTGCAGCAGACCGTGGTGTTTGCCCAGCGCATCGCCGCGGGTGACCTGACCCACGACCTGCCGCAGGATCGGCGTGACGAGCCGGGCCAGTTGATGGCCGCCATGCAGGTGATGAGCGTGAGCCTGCGCACCCTGGTCGGGCGTATTGGTGGTGGCGTCAGCCAGATTGCCGCCGCTGCCGAACAGCTGTCGGCGATTACCGCGCAAACCAGCGCCGGTGTGCAGAACCAGAAGATGGAAACCGAACAGACCGCCACCGCCATGCATGAAATGGCCGCGACTGTGCAGGAAGTGGCGCAGAACGCCGAGCAGGCTTCCCTGGCCGCTCGCGCCGCCGATCAGGAAGCTCAGCAGGGCAATCAGGTGGTGCAGCAGGCGGTCAGCCAGATCGGCCATCTGGCCACCGAGGTCGAAGAGTCCGCCGAAGCCATCGCCGCGCTGAATCAGGAAAGCGCGCGGATTGGCGGCGTGCTGGAGGTGATTCGCAACGTCGCCGAACAGACCAATCTGCTCGCGTTGAACGCTGCCATCGAAGCCGCGCGGGCCGGCGAGCAGGGCCGTGGCTTTGCCGTGGTGGCCGATGAGGTGCGCGCCCTGGCCAAGCGTGCGCAGGATTCCACCGAAGAAATCGAAGGGCTGATCGCCAGCCTGCAGCGCCTGGCCAAGGGCGCTGTGGAGAAGATGGACAGCAGCCGCAGCCTGACTCAACGCACCGTGGTTCTGGCTGGCGAAGCTGGCGCCGCTCTGGGCCGCATTACCCAGGCAGTGAGTACCATCGAGCAGATGAACCAGCAGATCGCCGCTGCCGCCGAAGAGCAGAGTGCGGTGGCGGAAAATATCAGCGAAAGCGTGACGCGGGTGCGCGATATCGGCGAGCAAAGCGCCAGCGCCAGTGAGCAGACTGCGGCATCCAGCGCCGAGCTGGCGCGCCTGGGGGTTGAGCTGCAGGGGCTGGTGGCGCAGTTCCGCAGCTAGTCAGAAGTCGCGCTCAAGTCTGAAACTGCAACACCGCGCTCTGCATGCTGCGCGCCACGCGGTCGAGGCTTTGCGCAGCCTCGGCCAGCTCATTGACGGTGCGGCTGTTTTGCTGCGACATCTGCGCGATATGTTCGACCTGCTGCGCCACCTCGCTGCTGGCGCGGCTCTGTTCGCTGATGGTCTGCGATATCTCTTCCACCACCTCGGCCGCGCGCTGCGCGCCGCCACGGATTTCACTGATCGACTCACCGGCCTGACGCGCCAGGGTCACGCCATCGTTCACCCGGGTGACCCCAGTCTGCATGCTGTTTACCGCCTGTTCGGTGCTGGTGCGGATGCGTTCGATCATCCCGGTGATTTCCTGGGTTGATTGCGCGGTGCGTGCAGCCAGGTTGCGTACCTCATCAGCCACCACGGCAAAGCCACGGCCGGCCTCGCCGGCGCGCGCGGCCTCAATGGCGGCGTTTAGCGCGAGCAGGTTGGTCTGTTCGGCGATGCTTTTGATCACCTGGATGATCGAGTGAATTTCTTCCGATGATTCACCCAGCGCGGTGATGGTGGCGCTGGACTCGTTGACCGCTTCGGCAATCCGGCTCATGCCATCGACCACGCCCATGATCACCTGGCCGCCATTGCTGGCCAGGTGTTCGGAGTGCGAGGAGATTTCCTGGGCATTGCGCGCGTGGCCGGCGATCTGTTCGATGTTCTGCATCATCTGCTCCATGGCCCCGGCCATGCTGCTGGCGCTCTGCGATTCTTCCGTGGTGCTGCGCACGATGCTTTGCGAGGCGCCGTTAAGGCTGCGCGCGGTTTGCTGCAACTGTTCTCCTTCCTGGCGGATGCCGTCGATCATCTGCCGCAGGTTGCCCTGCATGTCCGCCAGGGCCTGCTGCAGCTGCCCGGCTTCATCGTTGCTGTCGACGCTGATGGTGCTGCGCAGGTTGCCTTGGGCAATGTTGCGCGCCACCCCGATGATTTTCTCCAGTGGGCGCAACACCGCTTTCATCAACTGGGTGGTGAGCAGGCAGAGCAGACAGCAGACCACGAAGATGCCGCCGATCAGCAACCAGGCGGCTTGTTGCACGGCGGCTTCGCCTTCGCTGCGGGTTTGCGCCGAATGCGCTTCGATCAGGCCGCTGAGGGCTTCGTTCTTTTCTTCCAGATCGCCGAAGCTGGCATCGAAGGCGGCCATCTGTTGGCGCGCGGCCTGCGGGTCAGTCAGGGCCAAGTTGACGATGCCTTCGGCCTGCTGGATGTAACTGGCCAGGGCCGGCTGCGACTGGCTGATGGCCTGGCGGATATCCGCGCTGAGCGGCAGTTTGGCGTTGTCGTTGAGGGTGCGGGTAAACCATTCGCTGTGCTCGCGCAGGTCATCGCGTACCTGGGTTACCGCCGCGCTGTCGGCAGGGTCGATATAGAAGGCTGCGAGTACATCTGCGCGCAGGGCGTCGTGCATCATGTCGCCTTCCAGGTGGTTGCGCAGGGCGCTGATGCTCAGCTGGTTTTCGTTGAGGGCGCTGGCCAGGCGGGTTTGTCCCCAGAAACCGATGCTCCCGAGCAGGGTGGCTGCCAGTATGCTGATCGCACCGCAGGCGATCATTTTCTGCCGGATATTCATGGCCAGACTCC
Organism: Pseudomonas sp.; assembly: GCF_030690725.1. GTDB lineage: Bacteria > Pseudomonadota > Gammaproteobacteria > Pseudomonadales > Pseudomonadaceae > Aquipseudomonas. The sequence continues at coordinate 8,623 of NZ_JAUYGD010000026.1, forward strand.
AACGGGTAAAGGTTGGAATTCAGCCTAGCCTATGCGCGCTGCGTTTGTGGGGCCGGCCCAGGTGGGTCGGCATGTGGCGTTATGGCTGCACGCTGCTGGCCAGCGGCGCTTTACGCAGTTCATCGGCCCAGGCCAGCAGCGGCACCTGCACCTCGGGTTGCCAGATGCGCGCCCACAACAGCTGCAGGCGCGAGAAGTCGCCGCGGTCCATCGGCAGGCGCTGGATGTTGTCATGCACGCGCCACTGGCCGTTTTCCAGGGTGGCAAAGTCGAAGCGGAAAGGGTGGAAACCGGTCATGCCCAGGCGGATATCGGTCACCACCAACTGCTCGCCCAACTGGTCGTAGCGCAGCACGCCATCGGTAAACCAGGCCAGTCGTGCATGCGCCGGTGAGTCGGCCAGGGCCGCCGCCAGGTGCGTGCCACGAGGGATGCGCGCCAGCTCTGGCGGCGCATCGTCAAACCAGCTGACCAGCGCCTCATGGTAATCCTCACCATCGAGCACGATCACCCGCCACAGCAGGCTGTTGAACGGCGTGGTGGTGCTGAAGATCTGCTGCGCCTCGATGCCCTGGCGCGCCAGCTCGGCTTCCACGCGTTGTTCGGCCATATATTTGCCGCCCAGGGTAAAGCCCAGGTACAGCGAGGAAATCAGCAAGGCTAGAGCCGGCGCTTTGGCCGCCGTGTTCTGCTGGCCCTGGTCGCGTAAGCCATAGAGCAGCCCCAGCGCCACGGCAATACACAGCGGCACGGTGTACAGCGGGTCGATGATAAAGATGCTCGACCAGGCGGTGGGAATCGGCGTTAGCGGCCACAGCAGCTGGGTGCCGTAGCTGGTAAAGCTGTCGAGCAGTGGATGGGTAATCAGCACCAGCCACAGGGTGATAAATAGCCGCTGCGATGAATAACCAGGGTTATGCCGGAATCGTCGGGTTAGCCAGGCCAGTACTAGCGCCAGACCGGTAAGGACAAACAGCGAGTGGCTGAAGCCACGGTGATAGGTCATATCAGCCACGGCGTCGCCGTAATCGATGACCACATCCAGATCCGGCAGCGTGCCGAGCATGGCTCCATACAAAAGCGCCTTACGCCCCTGCCAGCGGCCGAGCAGTGCGCCCTGAATAGTGGCGCCAAGTACCGCCTGGGTTATCGAGTCCATGACCGATCTCTGAATTAAACAGGCGGCTAAATTAGCCGAACGCCCAGGTTTTGGCAGCGGCTAATTTTCAAGCAAAGGTTTCAATGGGCATGCCTGGCAACAGCCTGCTAGAGCTTGAAGAAGCTGACCTTGTCAGTCAGGCGATTGGCCAAGGTAGCCAGTTCGCGGCTGGAGGCAGCCACCTGTTCGGAGCCGGAGGAGGTTTCCAGGGTGGCGCTGTGGATGCGGTTGATGTTCTGGTTGACCTCTTCGGCCACCGCGCTCTGTTCTTCCGAGGCGCTGGCGATCTGGGCGTTCATTTCGTTGATGGCGGTGACTTCGCTGCGGATCTTGTTCAGCGCCGTTTCGGCCTGGCCGGTCTGCTCGACGGTCTGCTGGGCCAGTTGACGGCTGTTGCGCATCACCTCTGCGGCTTTGCCGGCACCTTCCTGCAGTTTGCCGATCATGCCGCGAATTTCCCGCGTCGAATCCTGGGTACGGGTGGCCAGCGAACGCACTTCGTCGGCCACCACGGCAAAGCCACGGCCATGTTCGCCGGCCCGCGCAGCCTCGATGGCGGCGTTAAGGGCCAGCAGGTTGGTCTGCTCGGCAATGGCGGTAATCACCTCGATGATCTTCTCGATGCTTTCGCTGTCTGTGGACACCTGCTGCACGCTTTCGGCGGCGCTTTCCAGGGTGCGCGCCAGGTTCTGGATGGCGCTGGCGGTGGCGCTGACCACCTGATTGCCGGTGGCGACTTCGCTGTCGGCATTGCGAGTGGCGGAAGCTGCGCTGGCGGCGTAGTTGGCCACTTCATTGACGGTGGCCGCCATCTGGTTGATGGCGGTGGCCATTTGCTCTGCCTCGCTGGACTGCAGGCGAATCTGCTGATTGTTACTGTCGGAGGTGGTCAGCAGTTGGTCCGAGGCCAGGGTCAGTTCACCGGCGGCACTGCGCACCTGGGTGATGGTCTCGGCCAGGTGCTTGACCATGTCCTGCAGGGCGCCCATAACGCTGTCCGGGTAGCGGGTTTGAATGCGTTGATTGAGTTCGCCATTGGCCAGGCGCTGGATAATCTCGGCGACTTTGTAAGGCTCGGCGCCCAGTGTGGATTTCAACTTGTTGATGATAATCAGTGACACACCAATGCTCAGCAGCACAGCGGCGGCAGTGATCAGCAGAATCAACATTTGAAAGCCTCCAGCGGCCTCACGTACTGCACCAATATCCTTACCGATCTCTTGTTCCTGATGGTCGATATAGGCGTTGATGCGCTTGAGCCATTCGCCATAAGCCGGCGAGGCTTGCGCCATCAGCAGGCTTTCGGCCGCGTCCGTATCGCCTCGGCTACGCAGGTTGATCAGTTGCTCGGTCAGGGTCAGGGTGCTGCGCTCGATAGCTTGAATATCGCTCAACAGGCGCTGTTCGGTGGGCGTTGGCGCTTGTTCGCGCAGCAGGCTATCCATGGCTCGGGCTGACTCCTGATAGAAGTCCTTGAGCCGCTGAATTTCTGCCAGTTGGCGGTTCAGCGCCGCGTCGTTATCCACCAGCACCGCATCGCGAATGGCGATGGCGCGGTCATGCACGCTGCCACGGAAGTTGATGGCATAACGCTGCTTGAGCGAAGCCCCTTCACTGACTGCGGTCAGGGTTTCGTCGATAAAGTCAACGCGCATTACACCGATAAGGGTAATCAGGATCATCAGCGACAGAATCAAGCCAAATCCAAGGCTCAGGCGTTGCGCAATACTCAATTGTGATTGCATGAAATCGACTCCTCTTGCCCCTCGGGGCGGCGACTGCTTACTGCGTTAAGGGGAGGCTCAGCAGGTGGTGAGTACTCTCTTGTGCAAATCTTATACAGAATATTTGGGTTGTACAGTTTTGTTTTAGGTTTTAGCCGTAATGGCAGATGGCCGGTATCGGCGCTACGCAGGAGTCCATGAAATGGCTGGAATGCCCGCAAATAGGCGGTTTATTGCGGTTCATGAAGGGCAGAGTTGATCTGCCAGGCGGAGCAGAAGATGATCTTTAGGGTTATACTAAAGTTGTACAAGTAGGGCGCTCGGGCTGTAAGAGGCTTATACAGATTCATCATGCACAGGCCGCTGTAAACGGCCTGTGTAGCCTTGATCAGAACGAGGCGAGAATGCGCCCCAGCACGGTCATGGCTTGCTCGCTTTGCGCATCCCAAGGGTGACCGTAATTCAGGCGGGCGCAGTTGCCGAAGCGGCGGGTGGCGGAGAAGATCGGTCCCGGCGCCAGGCTGATACCCTGGGCCAGGGCCAGTTGAAACAGGCGCAGCGCATCGACCTGTTCGGGGAACTCGAACCAGAGAAAGTAACCGCCGCACGGTCGGGTCACCTTGGTGTTGGCCGGGAAGTGCCGCGCGGCCGAGGCGAGCATCGAGGCCTGCTGCGCTTCCAGGGCATGGCGCAACTTGCGCAGGTGGCGGTCATAGCCGCCGTGTTGCAGATAATCGGCCAGGGCGGCCTGGGCCGGTACGGAAGGCGAGATGGTGGTCATCAGCTTGAGCCGGCTGATCTGCTCGGCATAGCGCCCACCGGCCACCCAGCCAACCCGGTAACCCGGCGCCAGGCATTTGGAAAACGAGCCGCAGTGCATCACCAGGCCTTCACGGTCGAAGCTCTTTACCGGCTTCGGCGGCTGGCTGCCGAAGTACAGCTCGGCGTAGACGTCATCCTCGATCAGCGGCACCTGATGGCGCTGCAGCAGTTCATACAGCGCGCGCTTCTTGTCATCACTCATGCTCGCGCCCAGCGGATTCTGCAGGCTACTCATAAACCAGCAGGCCTTGATCTGCAGGCTGGCCAGGCGCTCGCTCAGCACGTCCAAGTCGATGCCTTCACGCGGGTTGACCGGGATTTCCACGGCCTTGAGCTTTAACCGTTCCAGCACCTGCAGCGTGGCGTAGAAGGCCGGGGCCTCGATGGCTACCAGATCGCCCGGTTGGGTCACGCATTGCAGGCACAGATTCAGCGCCTCCATGGCGCCGCTGGTGATTACCAGTTCCTCCAGCGGCAGCATCACGCCGCTGACCATATAACGCAGGGCAATCTGCCGGCGCAGGTTGGGGTTGCCCTCGGTCATATCGGCGATCACCGCCTGCGGCTGCATATCGCGCAGGCTGTGCGCCATAGAGCGCGCCAGGCGCTGCAGGGGGAATAACTGCGGGCTGGGGAAGGCTGAGCCAAACGGTACGGTACTGGGGTCTTTCAGCGAAGCGAGCACCGAGAACACCAGCTCGCTGACATCCACCTCGGTGGTTTGCGTCGGCTGCTTGCTGGTTTCCGGCTCTGCCAGGGAATGCCGCGCCAGTTCGCGAACGAAGTAGCCGGAGCGAGCACGGGCCTGGATCAAGCCGCGGTCTTCCAGCAGGTAATAGGCCTGGAACACCGTGGATGGACTGACCCCATAGCTGCGGCTGGCGTGGCGTACCGAGGGCACCTTTTCGCCAGGGGCGAGCATGCCGCTGCGGATCAGTTCGGCAATCTGCTCGGCGAATTTCTCGTAGCGTTTCATCGGGTCCGTAGGGGCGGCCAGTAGATGACCGCACTCTACGGGGAGTTGCTTGGTCATGCGACAGTCAGCGCCCGCGCGGCGAGAGAAAAACGCTCTGCGTTTGCGCCTGCTCGCTGGTATCGGCCAGGTTGTGGATCACAAAGCGCACGGGCAGAGCGCTGGCCTCGGTCTGTTCGCTCTCCAGCACCACGGTCACCGGCACATCGAGAATTTCCCCAGGCTTTAGCTGCAACTGCTGCGGTGCATCCAGGCGCAGACCGGGGCTGTCGACCAACGACAGACCATAGCGCTGCGGCTGCTGGGTCTTGTTGATCACCTTGAGCAGGTAGGTGTTCTCGATTTGCCCCAGCTGGTTTTCGCGGAACATGCTGCGGTCCTTGGCCGAGTCGATGGACAGCATCGAGCGCGCACTCAAGGCCCAGACAAAGGCGGCGAGCATCAACACCAGGGCGATGCCGTAGCCGATCAACCGTGGCCGCAGCCAGTGGGTCTTGCCGCCCTGCAGCTCGCGTTCGGAGTGATAGCCGACCAGGCCTCGGGCATAGCCCATCTTGTCCATAACCGAATCGCAGGCATCGATACAGGCGCCGCAGCTGATGCAGTCGATCTGCAGGCCATCGCGGATATCGATGCCGGTCGGGCAGACCTGCACGCACATATAGCAGTCGATGCAATCGCCCAGGCCCTCGGCCTTGTGGTCGCTGTCTTTCTTGCGCGGGCCACGGCCTTCGCCGCGCTTGGCGTCGTAGGCCACCAGCAGGGTGTCGTCGTCAAACATCGCACTCTGGAAGCGCGAGTAGGGGCACATATGTACGCAGACCTTCTCGCGCAGCCAGCCGGCGTTGAGGTAGGTGGCGGCCATAAAGAACAACACCCACACCAGGGTGCCGCCGTCCAGTTGCAGGCGCAGCAGGTCGCTGGAAAGTTCGCGGATCGGCGTGAAGTAACCGATAAAGGTCAGCGCCGTGAGCAGGCTGACGCCCAGCCAGATCGCGTGCTTGGCGCTGCGCCGCGCCAGCTTGTTCAGCGACCAGGGCGCGGCATCCAGCTTGACCCGCTGATGGCGCTCGCCTTCGGTAACTTTCTCCGCCCACATGAAGACCCAGGTCCACACACTCTGCGGGCAGGTGTAGCCACACCACACCCGCCCAGCCACCACGGTGATGGTGAACAGGCCAAAGGCGGCAATGATCAGCAGCGCTGAGAGCAGGGTGAAGTCCTGCGGCCAGAAGGTCGCGCCAAAGATGTAGTAACGATGCTCCGCCAGGTTCCACAACACCGCCTGGCGCCCGTCCCAGTCCAGCCAGGCGGTGCCGAAAAAGATCAGAAACAGCAAGCCGGCGCCGTACAGGCGCAGATTGCGAAAGCGGCCGCTAAAGCTGCGGGTATGAATCGGTCCGCCAGCTTGTGACGGCGTCAGGCGGATAGGCTGGCGCGGGTCGATGGTCTCGATGATCTGCGCGGGAATACGTTCGCTCATTACGGGCCTCGTCGGGCTTTATCAGGCGAGGCGAATGATGCGAGCGCAGCTGTTTGGATAACAGACTCAGGTTTTCCAATAAAAAGCGGATCAGATGGCGGCGCTGTGGTCGCAAGTTTTTTGATCTATGGTTTTGGAAGCCGCTGTGGGGCCTGCCTGTCAGGTGCTGGCCCACGCAGGTTCACTTGGCATCCAACCACGCAATCGACGCTGCAGGCATTGATTGCGTGCGGAGCGAATCGATGAAAGCAGCTTGCGCCCACCGTCTGATGGCAATGCTCGTTGCCGTCTTGTTTGCCTGCCTTGCGGCGCAGGGGGCAGCGCTTGCCCAGGCGCGTTCGGCGCTGGTTATCGGCAACAACGCTTATGCCTTTGCGCCGCTGCTCAACCCGACCAATGATGCTGCCGATGTGACCCGCACCCTGCGCGAGGCCGGGTTTTCGGTCACCACGCTGATCGATGCCGACCGGCAAACCATGCTCGATGGCGTGGCGCAGTTTTCTGCCAAGCTCAAGTCTTCGGGCGGTGTCGGCCTGCTGTTCTTTGCCGGGCACGGGGTGCAAGTTGCGGGCGAGAATTATCTGTTGCCCATCGGCGATGGCATTGCCGATGCCTCCGAGCTGGCGGATAAGGCCGTCAGCGCCTCGGCAATGGTCCATTCCATGGCCATGTCGGGCAACGATCTCAACATCATCATTCTCGATGCTTGTCGCGACAATCCGCTCACTGAGGTGACGTCTGGCCTGTCGCGCATCGACTCCAGCGCCAGCCTGTTTGTCTCCTATTCCACCTCGCCCGGTGCCGTGGCACTGGACGGTGAAGGGCGCAATTCACCCTATGCCAAACACCTGACGCTGGCGCTGGCGACGCCCAACCTCAATCTCGAAGAGACATTCAAGAAAACCCTCAAGGGCGTTTATCAGGAAACCAGTGGCCAGCAGACGCCCTGGTTGTCTTCGTCGTTCTTTGGCGATTTCGTGTTTCGCGGCGATAGCGGGGCTGAGGCCGGTTCTATCCCTAAACCGCATTCGAGCGGCGCTCAGACCGTGGAAGAGGCGTCTGCGCGCACCTTGACTGGGCTGTACAAGGTGTCCGGAACCAACCCGAACGGCAGCCGTTACACGGGCATGTTGGCACTGGCGCAACGTGGCGAGTTTTACGATTTCACCTGGTGGATAGGTCGTGATGTATTCAAGGGCAGGGGCGAACTGGCCGGTCGCATGCTGGTCGTGAACTGGAACGATGTGCTGCCGGTGGTCTATTCATTCGCGCCAGATGGCGTGCTCGACGGGGAATGGGCCGATGGCACAGCGACGGAGCGCCTCAGCCTTTACGCCGAGGCCAGCGGCGCCGTGCCCAAGCAGGGGCTGTATCGGGTCGAGGGGCACAACAGTGATGGTTCGCGCTATACCGGCCAGATGATGCTCGCGGGCGAAGGCAATGAATACCGCCTGAATTGGACCATTGGTGATACCAGCTATGACGGCAGCGGCAGATACAGCAGCGGGCTGATGATCGTCGATTGGGGCGGCGCAACCCCGCTGGCCTATGCCTTGGCGGCGGATGGCCGGTTGGTCGGCCTGTGGGATGGCGGTAGGGCAGCGGAAACCGCCACGCCGCAGTGAGTGTGTGAGTGCTCACGGCTTTGCTCGTCCGCGCTGCTGCGTGGCGACCTCAAGTTCTGTTAGCTGTTGCTGTTTTCCCGCTAAAACGCCGCAGATATGTGCCGCAACCCCGCGTTAGAGCGTCAGCACAGGCCTTGTGCTGGCTTCAACAAAAACAATTCTCCAGCGAAACCTGAACTGCCTGTCAGAACGACAGTTGGAGAATTCTTATGAACACCTGGTTTGCCAACCTTAGCGTCACCCGCAAGCTGGCCCTTGGCTTCGGCCTGGTGCTGGCCCTGACTCTCGCCCTGGCCTGGGTCGCCTGGACCGGCCTGGGCAGCGTGATCCAGCGCAGCACCTGGATGAGCGATATCACTCAGCTCAACACCACCCTGACCAATCTGCGCATTGCCCGCCTGCAGTTCATGCTGGCCAAGGGCGATGCCGCGAGCAGTGAGCGCGTGCTGAGCAACTTGGACATCTATTTGCAGCAGCAGAAGAAGCTGCTCGGCAGCTTTACCAATCCGGTCAACGTCAAGCTGCTGCAGGAGCAGGACCGCTATAACCAGGATTACCAGCGATCGTTGGGTGGTATGCGCGCCGCCTACACGGCCGCCGATGCCGCGCGGCGCAAAGTGGCGAGCGAGACGCAGCAGCTCGGCGAGCTGTTGAACGCCATGGAGCGCAGCGTGCAGTCGCTGCCGGAATACGACGGCGGCCGTTTTGCCCAGTTGCAAGCGTTGACTCGCACCCAAGCCGAGCTGCTGCGCCTGCGTTACCTGCTTGAGCGTTACGACAGCGCCCCTGATACGCAAACCGAGCAGGCGCTGGTCGAGCGCATCACGGCCGCCCGCACCAGCCTTGGGCCGTTGGAGCAAGCCTTCGGCGCCGCCCAGCAGGATGCAGTACGCCGCATCGCGACAGCCTTGGGCCAGTACCAGGAGACGCTGCAGGCGTTCAAGCTGGCCACTGGCGATATTGCTCGCACTCGCCAGGAAATGACCGAGCAGCAGGGCGAAATCGTGCGTATCAGCGAAACCCTGTACCAGTTCCAGATGGACCGCCTGGCCATCGAGAGCGCCCAGGCGCGTAGCCTACAGATCGGCGCCACGCTGCTGGCGATGCTCTTCGGCGTGCTGGCCGCCTGGGTTATCACCCGGCAGATCACTCGGCCGCTGCAGGACACCCTGAGCGCGGTGCAGCGCATTGCCGACGGTGATCTGACCGCCAGCGTGCAGGTCGACCGTCGCGACGAGATGGGCCAGCTGCAGCAAGGTATTCAGCATATGGTCGCGACCCTGCGTGAGCTGATCGGCGGCATCCGCGATGGCGTGGCGCAGATCGCCAGCGCTGCCGAGGAGCTGTCGGCGGTAACCGAGCAGACCAGTGCCGGCGCCAACAGCCAGAAAAGCGAGACTGACCAAGTAGCCACCGCCATGCATGAAATGTCGGCCACCGTGCAGGAAGTGGCGCGCAACGCCGAACAGGCTTCGCAGGCCGCCAACGAAGCGGACGGTCAGGCACGTTTGGGTGATCAGGTGGTGGGCGAGGTGATTGCCCAGATCGAACGCCTGGCCGCCGAGGTCAGCCGCTCCAGCGAGGCGATGAACGGCTTGCAGCAGGAGAGCAACAAGATCGGCAGCGTGATGGACGTGATCAAGGCGGTGGCCGAGCAGACCAATCTGCTCGCGCTGAATGCCGCCATCGAGGCGGCGCGCGCAGGTGAGGCCGGGCGCGGTTTCGCCGTGGTTGCCGACGAAGTGCGCGGCCTGGCCCAGCGCACGCAGAAATCCACCGAGGAAATCGAAGCGCTGATCGCCGGCCTGCAGAACGGCACCAAACAGGTGGCCGCGGCCATGCGCAACAGCTGCAGCCTCACCGACAGCAGCGTCGAGTTGACGCGCAAGGCCGGCGACTCACTGGGCAACATCACCCATGCGGTGTCCAACATCCAGTCGATGAACCAGCAGATTGCCGCAGCCGCCGAGGAGCAGAGTGCGGTGGCCGAGGAAATCAGCCGCAGCATCCTCAGCGTGCGCGACGTGTCCGAACAGACTGCCACCGCCAGCGACGAAACCGCCGCCTCAAGCGCCGAGCTGGCGCGCCTGGGCAATCAGCTGCAAACGCTGGTCAGCCGCTTCCGCGTTTAACACGCAAGCCCGCAGGCCGTGGCAGCCCGCTACGACCTGCGGCCTATGTGCCAATTCAGCAGTTGCGCAGCGTTCGCGTTATCCTGAGCGTCCTTTTCTGTGCTGAAGCCTGCCCATGCTGGTTATCTCCAACAGCGTTCACCTGCCTGACGATGACGTCGAACTGACCGCCATCCGTGCCCAGGGCGCGGGCGGGCAGAACGTCAACAAGGTGTCCAGTGCGATCCATCTGCGCTTCGACATCCAGGCGTCCAGCTTGCCGCCGTTCTACAAGGAGCGGCTGCTGGCATTGCGCGACAGCCGCATCACCGCCGAAGGCGTGGTGGTTATCAAAGCCCAGCAGTACCGCACCCAGGAGCAAAACCGCGCCGATGCGCTGGAGCGTCTGGCCGAGCTGATTCGCAGCGCCGCTAAAACTGAAAAAGCCCGCCGCCCGACCAAGCCGACCCTGGGTTCGAAAAAGCGCCGCCTGGAAGGCAAGAACATTCGCGGCACGATTAAGGCAGGGCGCGGCAAGGTCGATTTCTAGCAACTGCTGTGTGGCAGTTTTGGGTGTCGATTATTCGTGAGGTAAGTAGGGTTTTCTGGGCGGCATATTTGACTACTATGCACAAATGAAAACGACCCTCGATGAACTGCTGGCCTTTGTCAGCGTGGTGGACAGCGGCTCAATCAGCGCCGCTGCTGAACAACTGACGCAGACCGCCTCAGGCGTCAGTCGCGCCCTAAGTCGGCTGGAAGAAAAGCTCGATGTCACCCTGTTGCGCCGCACCACGCGGCGCCTGGAGCTGACCGAGGAGGGCCAGGCCTTCCTAGTTCAGGCGCGCAAGATTCTCGATGCAGTGGAAAGCGCCGAAGAGCAGATGAAGGTGCGTCGGCAGAAGCCAGCCGGGCGCTTGCGGGTCAATGCTGCCGCACCTTTTATGCTGCATGCGGTGGTGCCGCTGGTGGCGGGGTTTCGTGAGCAGTACCCGGATATTCAGCTGGAACTGCACAGCAGCGATCAGATTATCGACTTGCTTGAGCAGCGTACCGATGTCGCCATCCGCATCGGCCCGCTGCGTGATTCCACCTTGCATGCGCGGCCCCTGGGCAGTAATCGCCTGCGTATTCTCGCCAGCCCGGCCTACCTCAAGGCCCATGGCACGCCGAAAAGTGTCGAGGACCTGAGCCGGCATAGCCTGTTCGGCTTTACCCAGCCCGACAGCCTTAACCAGTGGCCACTGCGCCATGCTCTAGGTGACGCCTACAACATCACCCCTAGCCTGAGCGCGTCCAGCGGCGAAACCTTGCGCCAACTGGCGTTGGCTGGAGCTGGGATCGTCTGCCTGGCGGATTTTATGACTGCTGCCGACCGCGCCAGCGGTGCATTGGTGCAACTGTTGCTGCGCGATACCGTCGAGGTGCGTCAGCCGATCCATGCGGTGTACTACCGCAACACCGCACTGGCATCGCGCATCACCTGTTTTCTCGATTACTTGAGCAGCCAGCTGGCTTAGCACTGTGCCGGCCATCGAAAAGATTTCTTGCGAGTCTGTCGATTTGCCATTTTGCCGTTCGACTACCGTATAGAACCCAGCCTTGGGTTTGCGGTCTGCCATTACAGGGCCAGGAAAACTCCGTAACGGTGGGCGATCAACGGATCACGCGAGGACAGCGGCATGCGTTTTATGGTGATAGTCAAGGCAACTGCAGATTCCGAAGCCGGCTTTATGCCCAGTAAAGAGCTGATGGCGGCGATGTGGCGTTACAACGAAGAGCTGGTTGAGGCGGGCGTGCTGCTTGCCGGTGAAGGCCTGCAGCCGAGCAGCAAGGGCGCGCGGGTAAAGTTTTCCGGCAGCCAGCGCAGCGTTACCGATGGGCCTTTTATGGAAACCAAGGAGCTGATCGCCGGCTTCTGGATTTTCCAGGTGGCGTCTTTGGCTGAGTGCATCGAGTGGGTCAAGCGTTGCCCCAACCCGATGCCAGGCGACAGCGAAATCGAGATCCGGCAGATTTTCGAGACCGAGGATTTTGGTGACGAATTAACCCCCGAGATGCGTGAACAGGAAGAACGCCTGCGCGCGCGACTTGAATCGTAAAACAACCATAAAGAAGTACTAAGGAGAGTGCAGATGAAGATCCATACCTACTTGACCTTCGATGGCCAGTGCGAAGCGGCCTTTAACTATTACGCCGAATGCCTGGGCGGCAGTCTGGAGCTGATGCGCATGGGCGAAAGTCCGGAAGCTGGCAATGTACCGGAGCAGTTTCATGACCGTGTGATGCACGTGTGCCTGACCGTGGGCGATCAGCTGCTGATGGCGTCTGACACCTTTCCCGGTATGCCGTACGAGGGCATCAAAGGTTCTTCCGTCTCTCTGCAGGTGGAAAATGTGCCAGAGGCCGAGCGCCTGTATAAAGCGCTGTCAGCGGGCGGTTCGGTGCAGATGGAGTTGCAGGCGACCTTCTGGGCCACGCGCTTTGCCATGTTCACCGACCGCTTTGGTGTGGGCTGGATGATTAACTGCGATATTGATGCGCAGATGGGCTAGGTATGCAGGCTTGGCTCGGCGCAGCTGATCTATGCAGCTGCGCCGTTGCCGCCTAGCCGACCAGTCCGAGGGCGCGGTCCAGTTGCTCCTGCGGGTCGCTGACGGCAGCGAGAAACTCATCGCCCCAGCGGCGGATATCGTTGTAGTTGACGATATCGAACAGCTCACGCAGGCGTGCCTGGGCTTCGGCCTTGGGCATGTTCAGCGCCACGTAACAGGTTTGCGTCATATCCATGGGGTCATGCGGATTGGTCAGCAGGGCGCCCTTGAGTTCGGCTGCAGCGCCGGCAAATTCCGAGAGCACCAGTACGCCACGCCCATCCAGCAAGCCCTGAGCGGCGACGAACTCCTTGGCTACCAGGTTGAGGCCGTCGCGCAGCGGGGTAATCCACATCACGTCGGCCATGGCGTACCAGGCGCTGACTTCCTCGAACGGCAGGCTGCGGAAAAAGAACTGCAGCGGCGTCCAGCCAATGCGCGCAAAGCGGCCGTTGATGCGGCCCACGGCCTGCTCGATCTGCCCTTGCAGCTCGTCATAGATGGTCATTTCCTTGGCCGCCGGCACGCACACGGTCACCAGGGTGACCTTGCCCAGCAGCTCAGGGTTTTCTTCCAGCAGGCGCTCATAGGCGTTGAGCTTTTCCAGAATGCCTTTGGTGTAGTCGAGGCGCTCCACCGAGAGAATCAGTTTAACCCCGGCAAGCTCGGCGCGCAGGCGCTCCATCATTTGCCTGATCTTCGGTGCGGCCAGGGCGCTGCGTACTCGCTCGATATCCAGACCCACCGGGTGGGCACCGAGTTTGACCACGCGGCTGCCGGTGTCCACGGCGGTGGTCATGCGCTCCAGGCCAACGGCGCAGCCATAGGTGATAAAGCGTGGTGCGCAGTTCTGTCGGCTGACGGTTTGCAGCGGCATCACGCCGCGTGCGGCATCGACGAAGTTTTCCACCTGGCGCGGGATATGAAAGCCGATGTAGTCGCACTGCAGCAGGCTGCCGATGATCTGCCGGCGCCAGGGCAGTACGTTGAACACGTCCGCCGAGGGGAAGTAGGTGTGGTGGAAGAAGGCGATGCGCAGGTCCGGACGCAGCTCGCGCAGGTAGCCGGGCACCATCCACAGGTTGTAATCGTGCAACCACACTGTGGCGCCTTCGGCTGCTTCCAGGGCGGTACGTTCGGCAAAGGCGCGGTTGACCTTGAGGAATACCTGCCAGTCGTCCTCACGGAACTGCGCGCGCTCCCAGAAGGTGTGTAGGGTCGGCCAGAAAGCTTCCTTGGAGAAACGCTTGTAGAAGATGTCGACCTCTTCCTTGCTAAGCGCCACGCGTGCGGCGGTCAGCTTTGGGTAGCGTTCGGCATCCACCGTGGTGTGGCTGTCGAAGGTTTCGCCGCTGTTTTCGTCATGCTCGGCCCAGGCCACCCAGGAACCGGCACGACCATCGCCAAAGAAGCTCAATAGGGTGGGAATAATGCCGTTGGGCGAGGTCGGCCGGCGGCGCTGCAGCTTGCCATCGGCGCCGCGGTATTCTTCGTAGGGCAGGCGGTGGTAGACCATCACCAGATCAGCCTTGCCCGGGTCGGCAACTTGCTTACCTTCGGCAGCGATGCCCTGTTTGCCGAGAAAGCCAAAATGCACAAAGGCTTCAAGAATGCCGCCGCAACCGGCGCGCTCGGCGTGGAATACCCGCGAATACTGCCGCGTGGCCTGCAACAGGCCCGGCTCGGATGCGCCGACGCAGACGCCCTTGAACTGGCCGCTGAGCATGGACAGGTCATTCAGGGTGTCGCCGGCGGTCAGCACCTGGTCGTTGTCCAGTTCCAGCCAGTCGATCAGCGCCTGCAGGCTGCTGCCCTTGTTGACGCCCTTGGGCAGGAAATCCAGGTAGCGTTCGGCCGAGTAGAGTAGGTCGCAGCCCAAACTTTCTGCGACTTCCAGCAGGGCTGGATTAGCCGCTTGCTCCGGGGCGCAGAAGTAGGAGCAGCGGCGCACCTGCGGTACGTCCTGGCGTTCCAGGGCAAAGCGTTCGATGGCGCTGGCAACCTGGCTGTCGCCGGGCCAGAGGGCGTCCACCGCGCTTTGCAGCGGCTGAATCGGTTGCAGGCTGTCGCCATGCACCAGGCTGGCGCCGACGTCGGAGATGATGAAATCCGGTTGCGGCAGGGTTGGGTCTGCCAGCAGAGGCAGCACCGACTCCAGGCTGCGGCCGGTGACGTAGGCCAGGCGGATTTCCGGGTGAGCGGCGATGGTTTGGTAGAGGCTCAGGCGATCCTTGGGATCGCCGCCGAGAAAGGTTCCATCGAGATCGGTGGCAAGTAACATGCGCTGTCTTCCTGTCCAGTTAAGTGGGTGCAGTGACGCGCCGACAAAGGCCGACGAGCTATGGACGATTGCGCCACGGGGCGTTCGTCTCTTGGTTTACCCTGGCGTCTGCGGCGCCGGGTTGGGCGGGTCCTCATGTGAGTCAGTTGGGGCCGGGTCGTCTGTGGGTGGTGCATCGGGCATCAGCTCAAGCACCGTGTGGCTGGTACGCAGCATGGGCATAAAGTGCCCGGCCGGTTCGCTGACCAGATCGCTGACATGGCGCAGGCGGTACAGCGTGTACGCCGCGAGCAGGCCGAGCGTGGCGGCGAAATACAGCGGCAGCGCCTGAGCGCCGAGGTGCTGCATCAGCAGGCCGGCGAGCAGCGGGCCGCACACCGAGCCGATGCCATTGACCATCAGCAGGCTGCTGGAGCCGGCGAGGATTTCATCGCTGTGCAATTGGTCGATCAGCTGCGCTACGGCAATCGGGTAGATGGCAAAGGCCAGGCCGCCCCAGATAAATATCAGCCCGAGCAGCAGGCGACCGGCCGGCAACAGGCTCATCAGCATGGCGACCACTACGGCTAGCGCGACGACCCAGAACAACACCAGTCTCCGGTCGTGTTTATCCGAATAGATGCCAATCGGCCATTGCAGCAGGGCGCCGCCGAGAATCGTGCTGCTCATCAGCAAACCCACGCCGGTGGCATCGAAGCCGTTCAGGCTGGCGTACACCGGTGCCATGCCCCAGAACGCGCCGAGGGCCAGACCGGATAAGCCAGCGGCGGCCAGCGCCAATGGTGCGATACCGGCGATCTGGCGCAGATTGGTGTGCAGGGTGTCCGGCACGCTGGGCTGGATCTGCCGGGTCAGGGTGATGGGCATCAAGGCCGCGCTGATCAGCATGGCGGCGAGCACGAACAGCACGAAGTCGCTCGGCGACGCCAGATTGAGCAACTGCTGTGCGGCGGCCAGCGCGCCGAGGTTGACCGCCATATACACGGCAAACACCTGGCCGCGTTTGTCGTTCGGCACCTGCGCGTTAAGCCAGCTCTCGATCACCATATACAGGCTGACCAACGCCAGGCCGTAAAGCACGCGCAGGCCCAGCCAGACCCAAGGGTCGACGATCAAGACATGGAGTAGGGCGGTGATGGCAGCGAGGGCGGCGCAAAAGGCAAACGCACGGATATGCCCAACGCGGCGGACCAGCGGAATCGCTAGCCAGGTGCCAAGGAGAAAACCGACAAAGTACCCGGACATGATCAGGCCGAGCATCGAGGTGGAGTAGCCTTCGGCGACGCCACGCAGGGTCAGTAGGGTGTTGAGCAGACCATTGCCGAGGAGGAGTAAAGCAACCCCACCGAGCAACGAGCTGATAGGGGCAATCAGGGACCACATGGCGACCTACCCTAGGGAACTATGCCGCTGAGTGCAAGCATGAAGGGTGCCAGTGCTTAGCTAGATAACGAATTAAGCTATTGTTTTTAAACAGTTAATTTCACAGACAAACGGTCGGTGGATATTTTCTGCCGCTCTTTATGCGCGTGCCAAGGGCGCCGATAAACCCTGTTGCACCACCTTGATCCTCGCTTTGAGGCAGCTCCGTCGCGGCTAAAGCCCCTCCCACAAATGGTCGCCGATCCTGTGGGAGGGGCTTTAGCCGCGACAGCTTTGCTGTCGCTCAGCCACAGACCCGAGCAATCGCACTGGCCAACTGATCCAGGCGTTCGGCGTCGAGCCCGGCCATATTCGCCCGGCCTGAGCCGACCATATACACGCTGAACTCATCGCGCAGGCGTTGCACCTGGGTTGGGCTCAGGCCGGTGTAGGAGAACATGCCGCGTTGCACCGCGATATGCGCAAAGCGCTCACTCAGGCCATACGGTTGCAGGGCTTCGACCAGGCCGCCGCGCAGGCTGGCGACGCGCTGGCGCATGGCGTCCAGCTCGCTGACCCAGAGGCTGTGCAGTTCACTGTCAGCCAGAATGCTGGCGACCACTGCCGCGCCGTGGGCTGGTGGGGTAGACCACATATTGCGCGCAATAAACGCCAGTTGGCTGCGTACATCCTGCAGCTTGGTTGCAGTCTCGGCGCAGACGATCAGCGCACCGGTGCGCTCGCGGTACAGGCCGAAGTTTTTCGAACAGGAACTGGTGATCAGCAGTTCGGGTAACTCGGCGGCAAACAGGCGTACGGCAAAGGCGTCTTGTTCCAGGCCATCGCCGAAGCCCTGGTAGGCGAAGTCGATCAGCGGCAGCAGCTCGCGGGCTTTGACCACCTCCAACACGCGTTTCCAGTCACGCGGGGTGAGGTCGAAACCGGTGGGGTTGTGGCAGCAGGCGTGTAACAACACCACATCGCCTTTGGGCACATGGGCGAGGGCGGCAATCATCGCTTCGACATTCAGCTGGTTGTCTGCGCCGACATAGGGGTAATGACCGACGCGCAGGCCGGCGGCAGCAAAGATGCTCTCGTGGATCGGCCAGGTCGGATCGCTTAGCCAGATGCCGCGGCCCGGCAGGCAGTGGGCGATAAAATCCGCACACAGACGCAGCGCGCCAGTGCCGCCAGGGGTCTGGGTGGCGCCAGCACGTTCGGCCAGCAACGGGCTATCGGCGCCCAGTACCAGCTGACTAAGCAGGCTGCCAAACAGTGGGTCGCCATGGCCACCGATATAGCTTTTGCTGGTTTCGCTTTCCACCAGCCGCTGCTCGGCGAGCTTTACCGCGCGAGGAATCGGCGTCAGGCCCTGGGCGTCCTTGTACACGCCCACGCCGAGGTCGAGTTTGGCCGGGTTGCGGTCGGCGCGGTAGGCGTCCATCAGGCCGAGGATCGGGTCGCCGGGCACGCGCGCAATGCTCTGAAAATGGCTCACTTGCGGCCCTCGGCGCTGGCGGCCAGCACATCGGTGCGTGCGGCCATGATGAAGTCGTTACGGTGCAGGCCGCGCATTTCGTGGCTCCACCAGGTCACAGTGACTTTGCCCCATTCGGTGAGCAGTGCGGGGTGGTGGCCAACTTCTTCGGCGATGGCGCCGACCGCGTTGGTAAAGGCCAGGGCATGGCGGAAGGTGCGGAACAGGTAAACCCGCTCCAGCTCCATATGGTCGCCACGCACTTCGATATTCCAGTCCGGAATCTCGCGAATCAGTTCGGCCAGTTCGTCATCACTGACTTTCGGCGCATCGGCGCTGCAGGCTTCGCATTGGGCATGGGCAAGGGTGGTCATGTCGTGGTCCTTTAGCGTGTGTCGTCAGAGCATAGGAGGTGAGGTTAATCGCAAATTCGTTCCCTCTCCCGCGTGCGGGAGAGGGTTAGGGAGAGGGTGTTGTCAGGTTCGACCCTCTCCCCCAGCCCCTCTCCCATAAATGGGAGAGGGGAGCCAAAGCCTAGGCGGCTTTCGGCGGAAACTTCGGCGCGTGCAGGCCCAGGCGCATGGCTTGCTGCACCATGGTCATGATGTCTTCATGGGCCAGTTCGAACAGGCGCTTGAGCTCAGGCAGGACGAAATATAGCGGCTGCAGGATGTCGATACGGTAGGGCGTGCGCATCGCCTCAATCGGGTCGAAAGCCAAACGCTGCGGCGCATCGGACAGGCAGTAGAGGGTTTCTTTCGGCGAGGAGAGAATGCCGCCGCCGTAGATGCGCTGCCCCTGGCTGGTGTCGAGCAAACCGAACTCGATGGTCAGCCAGTACAGCCGCGCCAGGTACACGCGCTCTTCCTTGCTGGCGGCCAGGCCGAGCTTGCCGTAGGTGTGGGTGAATTCGGCGAACCAGGGGTTGGTCAGCAGCGGGCAGTGGCCAAAAATCTCGTGGAAGATGTCCGGCTCCTGCAGGTAGTCCAGCTCTTCAGGTGTGCGGATAAAAGTCGCCACTGGGAATTGCTTGCTGGCCAGCAGCTCGAAGAAGGTTTGAAACGGAATCAGCGCCGGCACCCGTGCCACGCGCCAGCCGGTGCTGGCTTGCAGCACTTGGTTGATCTCACCGAGTTGCGGGATGCGCTCATGGGGCAGGCCGAGCTGCTCGATGCCGTCCAGGTATTCATGGCAGGCGCGGCCTTCGATCACCTTGAGCTGGCGGGTGATCAGGGTATTCCACACCTGATGCTCGGCCTCCGGGTAATGGATAAAGCCACTGTCATCCGGTTCGCGCGCCAGGTATTGCGTGCTCTTCATCGCTGCCTCCTGCTGGGGCTTTGTTGTTTTATTTGATTCAGGAATACGCCAGCCACTGCAGTTATGCAGCCCTTGGCTGAGTGTGGTGCGAGAGGAAAGCAGGGATATTTCGTAAAGAATTAGTTACGTGTGCGGCGGCGTGGCGAACTATCGTCTTGCTGCTGCGCTAATCTGTCACATATTCTTGACGAATAATCTGCCGCCTTCGTCGATTTCTCGCCGTTGGCGGCCATAACAAGACCCACAAGAGCCCTGCCATGCGTATCAAAGTCCACTGCCAGAACCGAATTGGCATCCTGCGCGACATCCTCAACCTGCTGGTCGAATACGGCATCAACGTCGCCCGTGGCGAGGTCGGTGGCGAGCAGGGTAATGCCATCTACCTGCACTGCCCGAACCTGATCAACCTGCAGTTCCAATCGCTGCGGCCAAAATTCGAGGCGATTTCCGGGGTGTTTGGCGTCAAGCGCGTCGGCCTGATGCCCAGCGAGCGTCGGCATCTTGAACTGAATGCCTTGCTCGGCGCGCTGGATTTCCCGGTGCTGTCGATTGATATGGGTGGCTCCATCGTCGCCGCCAACCGCAGCGCGGCGCAGCTGCTCGGTGTGCGGGTGGATGAGGTGCCGGGCATTCCACTGTCGCGCTACGCCGAGGATTTCGACCTGCCGGAGCTGGTGCGCGCCAACAAGTCTCGGATCAACGGCCTGCGGGTGAAAGTGAAGGGTGATGTGTTTCTCGCCGATATCGCGCCGCTGCAAACCGAGCATGAAGAGAGTGATGCCATGGCCGGCGCTGTACTTACGCTGCATCGGGCGGACCGTGTAGGTGAGCGAATTTACAACGTACGCAAACAAGAGCTGCGCGGTTTCGATTCGATCTTCCAGAGCTCCAAGGTGATGGCCGCCGTGGTACGCGAAGCGCGGCGTATGGCCCCGTTGGATGCGCCGCTGCTTATCGAGGGCGAAACCGGTACCGGCAAGGAGCTGTTGGCCCGCGCCTGCCACCTGGCCAGCCCGCGCGGACAGTCGCCGTTTATGGCGCTGAACTGCGCCGGATTGCCGGAATCCATGGCCGAAACCGAGCTGTTCGGCTACGGCCCTGGTGCCTTCGAAGGCGCGCGGCCGGAAGGCAAGCTTGGCCTGCTGGAGCTGACTGCTGGTGGCACGCTGTTTCTCGATGGCGTGGGCGAGATGAGCCCGCGCCTGCAGGCCAAATTGCTGCGTTTTTTGCAGGACGGCTGCTTCCGCCGCGTTGGTAGTGATGAGGAGGTCTATCTGGATGTGCGGGTGATCTGCGCCACCCAGGTCGATCTGTCCGAGCTGTGCGCCAAGGGCGAGTTCCGCCAGGACCTTTATCACCGCCTCAACGTGCTCAGTCTGCATATCCCACCGCTGCGCGAATGCCTGGATGGCCTGCCGCCGCTGGTGGAGCACTTTCTCGACCAGGCCAGCCGACAGATCGGCTGTCCGCTGCCAAAACTGGCCCCGCAGGTGCTGGACAAGCTCAGCCATTACCACTGGCCGGGCAACGTGCGTCAGTTGGAGAACGTGCTGTTTCAGGCCGTTTCACTGTGCGATGGCGGCGTGGTCAAGGGCGAACATATCCGCCTGCCAGACTACGGTGCGCCGCAGCCATTGGGCGAGTTTTCAGTGGAGGGCGGGCTGGACGATATCCTTGGCCGTTTCGAAAAAGCCGTGCTGGAGCGCCTGTTCCACGACCACCCGAGCAGCCGCCAGTTGGGTAAACGCCTAGGGGTGTCGCACACCACCATTGCTAACAAGCTGCGGCAGCATGGCTTGGGTAAGGAGTAGCCCGCGCTTGACGATAGCAAGCCCCTGCAGCGCTGCCGGCGGGGCTTGCTATGTTGTTGCTCTAACGAGGAGTCGTTGGGCGCGCCCTTGGCCCCGGCAAAATGCCATTCATCGCGTTGCTTGAAAGCAGGCGGTGGCTGGTAATACCGGCGATTTCATGGCCGCGATCACTCAGGGTGTTCATCACCTGGTTGACCAGCGCGGTGATCAGAATACCGGCCAGCCCGCCGCCGCTGTTCTGCTGCTGTTCTGCGGTGCTGGCGCGGGCAACGCCTTTCCACAGCTCCTTGCCACTGCGCAGATCAACCAGCGTTGCTGTGGCTGCGACCGCAACCTCGCTGCTGATGATCATGTAGCTGCTGCCGTATTCGGTGACGTCGATATACAGCACCGTGTCTGCCGCAAAAATCTCATAAAGCTTCTGCGGCGAGACTTCGCGGATTTCATCCGCATTCATCAGACCGTTCTGCTTGAAGGTTTCATCGACCACAGCAACGGGCAGCACATAGTAGCCAGCCTCGCTAAGCGGCAGGGTGATATGCGAGTAAACGCTGTAAGACGCTTTAACATCAGGCGACTTGTTGACTGGCGGCAGAACCAGGATAGAAGCCGGGTTGCTCTCTTTAAAGGCGCTGTAGTCGTAGGGCTGTTTGGTGGCACAACCAGCCAATAGCGCGGCAAAAGCCAGCGCGGCGAGCGCTTTAAGTGGGTTTAGAAAGGGCATGCTGATCACTTGGCAAATTTACGCATCAGGAAGTCCATGTACTGGGCGGACTCGGGGAACAGGGTTTTCTCGGTCTCGAATTGCTGACGCACCTGATCGGCTTTGCCGATTTCCGCATATAGCATGCCGAGATGAGCGTGAAAGCCAGGTGGCAGCGCACGGTCCGCAGCGCGGGCCTTTTGCAGGCTTTCTTCAAGGGCGGCAATCTGCTCTTCAGCGCTGCTGGTGCTCTCGAAACGCTGGTAAACCTGTTGTTGATAGCCATCCCAGTAATAGAGCGGCTGCGGCTGAGTCACGCAGCCGCTCAAAGTTGCTGCGGCTATCAAGGCAGCTAGAAAAAGAGTGGGGCGAGTGAGGTTCATGGGCGATTTCTCCGGGCTCACTTGGCTGGTCGCCAAGCGCCGCTATCGACACCATTGACCAGGTTGTTCACGGCTTCACGAATCGCCAGATCCAGTACTTTGCCGTTGAGTGTCGAGTCATAGCTGGCAGTGCCGCCGAAACCGACGATCTCCCGGTTGGACAGGCTGTACTCGCCCGCTCCCTGGGCGGAATAGACCACTTCGGAAGTCAGCACATCGACGATATTCAGGTTGACCTTGGCGTAGGCAATCTGCTGTTTGCCGCGCCCAAGAATGCCAAACAGCTGGTGGTCGCCAACTTCCTTACGACCGAATTCGGTTACATCGCCAGTGACGACAAAGTTTGCCCCACGCACCTGCTGAACCTGTTTGGAGAAACCCGATTCCTGTTGCAGCTCGGCCAGGTTGTCACGGTCAAGCACATTGAAGCGATTGGACTGCTGCAAATGAGTGATCAGAATGGTTTTGGCCTGGCCACCGAGGCGGTCGACATTGTCACTGAAGATGCCGCGCATATAGCTGGAGCGATTATCAAACTTGCCTACGGCAATCGGGCTGCGTGGGCCGCTGTAGTGGCTGCTGGCGGTGGTGACTTTTGCAACTTCCAGGGTGCGCGATTGTTCAGTGGCGCAGCCGCTAAGCAATACAAGCAAGCCTGCGAGGCTGGCAGTGATGATTTTGTTCATACGAATCTCATTGAATTAATAGACAGGGAAAGCAGCAACGGGCCGGGAGCCGTCAAGGAATTTCGCATGGTGCTAACGCTGGGAGCGCTTGCCGCCGCATGTGCTGAGCGCGAATGACGGCATAAGTCTATCCATGACGGTAAATCCAGAAGGTGGGGAGGGTGCGTCCTGCGGCGGCGATTCTAATCGGCATCAGAGCGCTTTGCCAGAAATGCTGGCTATTTGATGTTAAGCATGTCGTGACGGTGTGATCGCTTCGATATTCAGCCGGTATATCCGCACCTGGAGCACCAGATTGCAGAGGCAGGAGCACGCGTACGGAGTCTTGCGGGTGTTAATGGCAAGCCTACGGGCTGCCTAGGTTTTTGGCGCACCACGCCAGGCTGCGACGACACGCTCGCGTAATGCCTGTCGATTCTGCAGTTGGTTGATCGCCTGTTCAGCCAGGTTGATCCAGTAGTGGTCCACATCTGCCTGGTATACCGATGTGTGTGCGGCCAGGTCGGCCCAGGCTGCGGGCAGGTGTTTGCCGTTAAAGCCGCCGGGTTTGTCCTGGGCCAGATAGCGAACGCGGGTGATACCGGCCAGCAGGATGCGGCCGTAACACATCAGGCAAGGTTGCAGGCTGACGTACAGGGTAAGGGCGCTGCGGTCCTGCTCGGGGTGCTCAGTTTCCAGCTGGTCGAGGAGCAACATTTCGGCGTGAGCGGCGCTGTTGTAGTGTCCATCGACGAATACCTGATTGCGCGCGCTGCAAAGTAGCTCCTGGTTCTGGTTAACCAGCACGGCCCCTACGCCATAGCAGCCTTGCTCCACCGCCAGCAGCGCCTGTTCACAGCAAAGCCTGGCCCAGGTATCGGCGGATGATTGGCTGTGCGGGGCATGTTGCAGCAAGGCTGCATGGTGCTCGTTCATCGGTGTTTCCATGAGCTGAGTGGCGCGTCGGGCAGCTGCAGTTTAGTCAGGCGCGTGTTGTTTGTAGGCGAGGCTTTAGTCGCGAGGGCTGAAAGCTTCTACTGGGTCAGCCCACGGCCGAAAGTTTAGCGCTAGAGTGTGCTGAATCAGCCCAGATCTGATGGACCCGCCGCAAGGATTGCCATGCCCAACATAAACCGCAGTGATGCCCAGCAACGTGCCGATGAGATCGGCGTTTTCAACCGTGAATTAGCGCGTCTTGAGGCCGAGCAGGTGTTGAGCCTGAGTGATAGCCAGCGCGCCAGTCTGCACGGCTACCAGCAGCAATTGCTCAATAGTTACCTGGCGGCCTTCGATATCGATCACGACATTCAGGCCCGTCAGCTATCGCTGGGCATGCGTATCGCCTCGTTTCTCGGTGCGTTGGCGTTGGCGGCCAGTGTGTTTTTTCTGTTCTATCAGTTCTGGGGGCTGTTTGGCACTCAGAGCCAAGTGGCGATTCTGTTGACGGCGAGCATCGCCTCGTTCGGTTTGACACTCTGGGTGCAACGCCTCGATAGCTCGGGTTACTTCAGCAAGCTGGCGGCGCTGGTGGCCTTTACCTGCTTTGTGCTGAACATCGTCATGCTCGGGCAGATCTTCAATATCACTCCCTCGAACAATGCTTTGCTGCCCTGGGCGCTCTATGCGCTGCTGCTGGCTTATGCCTGCGGTGCGCGCCTGCTACTGGCGGCCGGGCTGAGCTGTTTGTTGGCCTTTGTTGCAGCGCGCATCGGCAGCTGGGATGGCATTTACTGGCTGGGGTTTGCTCAGCGGCCGGAGAACTTTATCGTGCCGGCGCTGCTGATCTTCGTGCTGCCGCTGCTGATCAATCAGCGCCGTTTTGATGGCTTTGCCGTGATCTACCGGTTTTTTGGTCTACTTGGCGTGTTTATACCGGTACTGGTGCTGGCGCATTGGGGTGCGGGCAGTTACTTCGATTACCCGCCTGAGTACATCGAGAATACCTACCATATCGGCGGTTTTATCCTTGCGGCCCTGGTGATCTGGCTGGGTGTGCGCCACGAATGGGCGGATGTGGTGAACACCGGGCTGAGTTTCTTTGTGATCTTCCTCTACACCAAGTTGTTCGACTGGTGGTGGGAGAGCATGCCCAAGTACCTGTTCTTCCTGGTGTTGGGCTTGAGTGCGGTGCTGATTCTGCTGGTACTGCGCCGCCTGCGTAGCCGCCATGGCTTGCTGGGAGGTGGGCAATGAACGGCATTCGCCCGCGTTACCTGATCACCGGTCTGGCGTTGATTGTCCTGGTCAACGCCATCGTCCTGGCGGGTGTGGCCTGGAATCGTCAGCTGCCTGAGGAAAGCCGCCTGCAACTGTCCGAACGCGAGCTGGCCGCTACCTACGCCTATTGGCGCAAGGACAACAGCAGCCTGGCGCTGCGCCTGGATTATCGCTGGCCGAGTCAGGCGGATGACGACCATTACTACCTGTCGATCAGTGCCGAGAAGATGGCCGAGCTGGGCTTCCATGTACCCACAGAATTGAACGAGCAGACAGTGCGGCGCTACCGCCGTCAGCTGGACCGTGATGCGCTGCTGGTGTTGGAACTCGATGGCCCGGCTTATCAGCGTGAAGTCGCGCTGCTGGTTGCTGCCCATGCCGAGGCGCTGCGTTTGCAGAAGTCGGTGCCGGATAGCAAGGAGTTGCGAGAGGCGGCCCAGCACGCAGCCAATGCGCTGGATTACGAGCAACACCGCGCCAGCCGCCTGTTGGTGGTCGATGTCGGGATGGATCAGCAGGTGCTGCGCGCGCGTTATCCGGACCGCACGCGCTACGCCATTGTGCGCAGCATCATCGAGGTGCAGGCCAGTAGCGTTGCAAGCAAATGGACGGGTGAGGGTGATGATCCGCGCCCGGACAACCAACGCTGGACCTGGCAACTCGGTGGCTCGGCCGATACTCCAGGAATACAGAGCCTCAACCTGCCACAGCGCTGGCATGCAACGTTCGACAGCCTGCCACAGCAGGGCGAGCAGCCCGGTGCTGACTACCCGAGTTATCAAAAGCTATTTAGCGCAGAAGTTGCCTTCGGTCGACGGCTGGAGCCCTGGTTTGTTGATTTAAGCGCCCGGCAGGTGAGCACGCCGCAGCCTACGACCAAGGTGCAATAGCCCAGCGCAGCGTGCTGGGCGAAAGTGGCGGCGTTCCAATCCTGCGTGGTTTGGATGCAAGCGTTTCTCCATTCCTCTCCCTGGAATGATTTGGGTAGGCGGTCAGATGACCGCCTTTTTTTTGTTCGCGATTTCCCTCTGCAACCATGGTCGTAGAGCGTTAAGACCATGGTCGAATGGCTCAAAGGTGGGGTCCTGGCTACAAAATGGCGCATAGAACAACAACTACCCACCGAGGTGTTTCTGATGAGTGCTGCGTCCTTGTATCCCGTGCGCCCTGAGGTGGCGGCCCAGTCGCTGACTGATGAAGCCACCTATAAAGCCATGTACCAGCAGTCGGTGATCAACCCTGACGGTTTCTGGCGTGAGCAGGCTCAGCGCCTGGACTGGATCAAGCCGTTCACCAAGGTCAAGCAGACGTCCTTCGACGATCACCACGTCGATATCAAATGGTTTGCCGACGGCACCCTCAACGTCTCCTACAACTGCCTGGACCGTCACCTGGAAGAGCGTGGCGATCAGGTGGCGATTATCTGGGAAGGCGATGACCCCTCCGAACACGAGGAAATCACCTACCGCCAGCTGCACGAGCAAGTCTGCAAGTTCGCCAACGCCCTGCGTGGCCAGGACGTGCACCGCGGCGACGTAGTAACCATTTATATGCCGATGATTCCGCAGGCAGTGGTGGCGATGCTGGCCTGTACCCGTATCGGCGCGATCCACTCGGTGGTGTTCGGCGGCTTCTCTCCTGAAGCGCTGGCTGGGCGCATTATCGATTGCCAATCCAAGGTGGTGATCACCGCCGATGAAGGCCTGCGCGGCGGCAAGAAAACCCCGTTGAAGGCTAACGTCGACGACGCGCTGACCAACCCGGAAACCGCGAGCATCCAGAAAGTTATCGTGTGCAAGCGCACCGGTAGCCCGATCAAGTGGAACCAGCACCGCGACATCTGGTACGAAGACCTGATGGCCGTGGCCTCCAGCCATTGCGCGCCGAAGGAAATGGGCGCCGAGGAAGCGCTGTTTATCCTCTACACCTCGGGCTCCACCGGTAAGCCGAAAGGCGTGCAGCACACCACTGGCGGCTACCTGGTGTATGCCGCGCTGACCCATGAGCGGGTGTTCGACTACAAGCCCGGCGACATCTACTGGTGCACCGCCGACGTCGGCTGGGTCACCGGCCACAGCTATATCGTTTACGGCCCGCTGGCCAATGGCGCGACCACGCTGCTGTTCGAAGGCATCCCGAACTATCCGGATATCACCCGGGTGTCGAAGATCATCGACAAGCACAAGGTCAATATCCTCTACACCGCGCCGACTGCAATTCGCGCCATGATGGCCCAGGGCGATGCGGCGGTAGCCGGTGCCGATGGTTCCAGCCTGCGCCTGCTCGGCTCGGTTGGTGAGCCGATCAACCCGGAAGCCTGGAACTGGTATTACAAGACCGTCGGCAAAGAGCGTTGCCCGATTGTCGATACCTGGTGGCAGACCGAAACCGGCGGCATTCTGATCAGCCCGCTGCCAGGCGCCACCGCACTTAAGCCAGGCTCGGCGACCCGTCCGTTCTTCGGCGTGCAGCCGGCTCTGGTGGATAACCTGGGCAACCTGATCGAGGGCGCTGCCGAAGGCAACCTGGTGATCATCGATTCCTGGCCGGGTCAGGCGCGTACGCTGTACGGCGATCATGACCGCTTTGTCGATACCTACTTCAAGACGTTCAAGGGTATGTACTTCACCGGTGACGGCGCGCGCCGTGACGAGGACGGTTACTACTGGATTACCGGTCGCGTTGACGATGTGTTGAACGTGTCCGGCCATCGCATGGGTACCGCCGAGATCGAAAGCGCCATGGTCGCTCACCCGAAAGTCGCCGAAGCCGCTGTGGTTGGTGTGCCGCACGACATCAAAGGGCAGGGCATCTATGTCTATGTCACCTTGAATGGTGGCGAGCAGCCTTCCGAGCAATTGCGCCAGGAGTTGAAAAACTGGGTGCGCAAGGAAATCGGCCCGATTGCCTCACCGGACGTGATTCAGTGGGCCCCAGGCCTGCCGAAAACCCGCTCGGGCAAGATCATGCGCCGTATCCTGCGCAAGATCGCCACCGCCGAATACGATGCACTCGGCGATATCTCCACGCTGGCCGATCCTGGCGTGGTGCAGCACCTTATCGATACTCACCGCGAGATGCAGGCTGCCTGACTTCGGTTGAGCCGCCTGTAAGCAACGCCCTGTTTCGGCCACAAGCCGGGCAGGGCGTTGTGCTTTGTGTGGGGTTATCGATTTTCATCTGGGTATTTGCTTGTCACCTGGGCGTAACAACGCGCACTTTTATGGGGTGTGTGGGAACGTTTTGCGCCAGGATGGCGCATTGTTCTGGGCGGCTGTGAAAATAAAAAATGCCACCAGGCCGCGAAGATAAAGGCCTGATTAAAAGCGGGCGCGTTAATTGCTTTAATCAATGGTTAACTGTCTTTTCTGTCTCTGCATAAATTGCAGGTGCTGTCAATATCCTCGCTATACCCGTCCTGGCCTTTTGTAATTACTTGTCGCATTGAAGAAATATCGACTTTCGAGCTGTCGCTAGAATGCCGCTCACCCGGCTGGGGCCGTCCGGCGTCTGCGCAGCGCGCAGCTTGGCGGTGACTCACTACAATTCATGCAAGGCTGGATGCATACCTGAACAATCTCTGCCACTGATGCCATTCCCATTCGAAGGAGTCACAAAATGAAGAAGATTGCACTTCTCGGCGCACTGGCGCTGTCCATGCTGTCGCCGCTGGCCATGGCTGAAGAGGCCAAGCCTCTGCGTATCGGTATCGAAGCGGCTTACCCGCCATTCGCCTTCAAAACCGCTGAAGGTGCCATCAGCGGTTTCGACTACGACATCGGCGTCGCCCTGTGCGAAGAGATGAAAGTGGAATGCAAATGGATCGAGCAGGAATTCGACGGCTTGATCCCGGCCCTGAAAGTGCGCAAGTTCGACGCTGTACTGTCGTCGATGAGCATCACCGAAGATCGCTTGAAATCGGTTGATTTCACCAGCAAGTACTACCAGACCCCGGGCAAGCTGGCGATGAAAGCGGGTACCGTTCTCAACGACCCGCTGGTTGATCTGAAAGGCAAAAAAGTCGGCGTACAGCGCGCATCCACCTACGACCGTTACGCCACCGATATCTTTGCCCCTGCCGGTATCGAGATCGTGCGGTACAGCTCGCAGAACGAAGCTTTTCTCGATCTGACTTCCGGTCGTCTGGACGCCACCTTTGCTGACGTCGTCAATATCGACGACGGCTTTATCAAGACCGACGCCGGTAAAGGCTTCGCCCTGGTAGGCCCAGACTACGCCGACGAGAAATATATCGGCATGGGCGCCGGCATCGCCGTGCGCAAGGGTGACAAGGCCCTGGCTGACAAGATCAGCGCTGCCATCATGGCCATCCGTGCCAACGGCAAGTACCAGGAAGTGCAGGACAAGTACTTCGACTTCAACGTCTACGGCGACTGATTTTTCTTACCGCGTCGTCTTCACTTAAAGTGGCGCAGACCCGCAGCCCGTAGGCCTGCGTCACTTTTTCGTTGTACTCCCAGGCGCCGCCCGGCGTTTGCATGAGGTAAGCAGAGCATGCTCAACGGCTACGGCTCGACCATTCTGGAGGGTGCCTGGCTCACCCTGATTCTGGCGCTGACGTCGATGGCCGTGGCCATCGTGTTGGGTTTGCTGGGTGCGGCGTTTCGCCTGTCGCCGATCAAGTGGCTAGCGCTGCTGGGTGAAACCTACGCCACGGTGATCCGCGGGATTCCCGACCTGGTGCTGATCCTGCTGATCTTCTACGGCGGTCAGGACATGGTTAACCGTCTGGCGCCGATGTTCGGCTACGACGACTACATCGATATCAACCCCTTTATTGCCGGCGTGTTCACCATGGGCTTTATCTTTGGTGCTTACCTGTCGGAGACCTTCCGTGGCGCCTTTATGGCCATCCCCAAGGGGCAGGCTGAAGCGGGCGCGGCGTATGGCATGAGTGGCATGCAGGTGTTCTTCCGCATCCTCGTGCCGCAGATGATTCGTTTCGCCATTCCTGGGTTCACCAACAACTGGTTGGTGCTGACCAAGGCCACCGCGCTGATTTCCGTGGTCGGTCTGCAGGACATGATGTTCAAGGCGAAAAGCGCTGCTGATGCCACTCGCGAGCCGTTCACCTTCTACCTGGCCGTGGCGGCCCTGTATCTGGTGCTGACCAGCGTGTCGCTGCTGGCTTTGCGTTACCTGGAAAAACGTTACTCGGTCGGCACCAAAGCCGCTGATCTGTAAGCGGGGAGCGCAGCGATGATCTTTGACTACAACGTAATTCTGCAGAACCTGCCGCTGTACTTCGGCGGTGTACTGGTCACCCTGAAAATTCTGCTGATCTCCCTGGCGTGCGGTCTGGCCTTGGCCATTCCCCTGGGCTTGATGCGCGTCTCCAAGTCGGCTCTGGTCAACTTTCCGGCCTGGCTGTACACCTACGTGATTCGCGGCACGCCGATGCTGGTGCAGCTGTTTCTGATCTACTACGGTCTGGCCCAGTTCGAAGCGGTGCGTGAGAGTTTCCTCTGGCCGTATTTCTCCAGCGCCACCTTCTGCGCCTGCCTGGCGTTTGCCATCAACACTAGCGCCTATAGCGCGGAGATTCTCGCTGGCAGCCTGAAATCCACGCCGCATGGCGAGATCGAAGCCGCCAAGGCCATGGGCATGTCGCGCGCCAAGCTGTACCGCCGCATTCTCCTGCCGTCGGCCCTGCGCCGCGCACTGCCGCAGTACAGCAACGAAGTGATCATGATGCTGCACACCACCTCGCTGGCGTCGATCGTTACCCTGATCGATATCACCGGTGCGGCGCGCACCGTCAGCTCGCAGTATTACCTGCCGTTCGAGGCGTTTATCACGGCCGGCCTGTTCTACCTATGCCTGACCTTTATCCTCGTACGCCTGTTCAAGTTGGCCGAACGCCGCTGGCTGGCCTACCTGGCCCCGCGCAAGGCCTGAGGAACAGAGCATGCAGCGTATCGATCATTCACTGCCCTGGGGTTGCCCCGGAACCGAACGCCGCTTGAGCGTGTTCCGTTTCGGCCAGGGCCCGTGCAAGGCCTATATCCAGGCCTCGCTGCATGCCGATGAGCTGCCAGGGATGCGCGTGGCAGTGGAACTCAAGCGCCGTCTGCGTCAGCTGGAAGCCCAGGGGCGTCTGACTGGGGTGATCGAGCTGGTGCCGGTAGCCAACCCGATTGGCCTGGGGCAGATGTTCCAGGCGACCCATCAGGGCCGTTTCGAGCTTGGCAGCGGCAAGAACTTCAACCGCGATTTCTTTGACCTGGCCGCTGCCATCGCGCCTGCGCTTGAAGGCTGTCTGGGCAGTGACGGCCCGAGCAATGTGCGGCTGATTCGTGCCGCCATGCAGGCCGCGCTGGAAGCCTTGCCGCCAGCCGGCTCGGAGTTGCAAGGCATGCAACGCCTGCTGCTTAAACATGCCTGCGATGCCGATGTGGTGCTTGATCTGCACTGTGATTTCGATGCTGCCGTGCATCTATACCTGCTGCCGCAGCAGTGGCCGCAACTGCGCTCGTTGGCTGCACGCCTGCAAGCCGGTGCAGCGCTGACCGTCGAGGATTCCGGCGGCAGCTCCTTCGATGAAGCCTGCGCCTTGCCCTGGGTGCATCTGGCCCGGCAGTTTCCTCAAGCGACCGTGCCGTTGGCCTGCCTGGCCGTAACAGTCGAGCTGGGCGGCATGGCCGATACTGGCAAAGCCGAAGCCGAGGCCAGTGCCGAAAGCATTCTGGCGTTCCTCGCCGAACAGGGCCTGATTGCCGGTGACTGGCCGCCAGCGCCCGCTGAAAGCTGCGACGCTACGCCGTTTAACGGCGCGCAATACGCCTATGCCCCGCATGCAGGGGTGGTGAGTTTTCTGCAACCAGTGGGTGCGCGGGTCTTGGCCGGCGATCCATTGTTTGAAGTGATCGATCCGCTGGATGATCGCCACACAACTGTCTGTGCCGCTACAGATGGTGTGCTCTATGCGCGCGAGCGGTTGCGTTTTGCTCAGCCCGGTTTGTGGCTGGCCAAAGTGGCCGGTCGTACCCCTATTCGCCAGGGTCGCTTGCTCAGCGACTGATTCAAGAGAGTGGAAACCATGTACAAACTTGAAGTTCAGGATCTGCACAAGCGCTACGGCAGCCACGAAGTATTGAAGGGCGTGTCACTGGCGGCCAAGGCCGGCGACGTGATCAGCATCATCGGCTCCAGCGGCTCGGGCAAGAGTACCTTCCTGCGTTGCATCAACCTGCTGGAGCAGCCCCACGGCGGCAAGATTCTGCTCAACAACGAAGAGCTGAAACTGGTGGCCAACAAGGACGGTGGCCTGAAAGCCGCTGATCCCAAGCAGCTGCAGCGCATGCGTTCGCGCCTGTCCATGGTGTTTCAGCACTTCAACCTGTGGTCGCATATGAGCGCCCTGGAAAACGTCAT
>NZ_JAUYGD010000027.1 GCF_030690725.1 Pseudomonas sp.
GCTTCGAGCTCGTGCATTTTCAGGCGTGCTTTGCGAGCGCGACGCAGTCGAGTAACTTTTTTGTCGGTCATTTGCTAGGCCCTACTTCTTCTTGGCTTCTTTACGACGGACGACTTCGTCTGCGTAACGAACACCCTTGCCCTTATAAGGTTCAGGACGACGGAAGTCACGAATCTCCGCAGCGACCTGACCAACCAGTTGTTTGTCGACACCCTTGATCAGGATCTCGGTCTGGTTCGGGGTTTCAGCAACTACACCGTCCGGCAACTCATAGTCGATCGGATGGGAGAAGCCGAGAGCGAGGTTCAGCACCTGACCTTTGGCTTGCGCTTTGTAACCAACACCAACCAGCTGCAGCTTACGCTCGAAGCCAGTGCTAACACCGATCACCATATTGTTGACCAGGGCGCGAGTGGTACCGGCCATTGCACGAGTCTGCTGATCGCCATTGCGAGCAGCGAAACGCAGCTCACCGGCTTCTTGCAGAACTTCAACGGACGAGTGAACGTTCAGTTCGAGAGTGCCCTTGGCACCCTTTACCGAAAGCTGTTGGCCGGCGAGTTTGATCTCAACACCAGCGGGCAGCTTTACGGGGTTCTTAGCAACGCGAGACATGCTTATCCCCCCTTAGAACACTGTGCAAAGCACTTCGCCGCCGACACCGGCAGCGCGCGCAGCGCGGTCCGTCATCACACCCTTGTTGGTGGAGACGATGGATACACCGAGACCGCCACGAACTTTCGGCAGATCATCGACGGATTTGTATTGGCGAAGGCCTGGACGGCTAACGCGCTTAACTTCTTCGATAACCGGACGGCCTTCGAAGTATTTCAGCTCGATGGACAGCTGCGGCTTAACTTCACCGCTGATCTGATAACCCGCAATATAACCTTCGTCTTTCAAAACTTTGGCTACAGCCACCTTCAACGTGGAAGACGGCATGCTTACGACGGACTTTTCAGCCATCTGGGCATTACGGATACGAGTTAGCATGTCCGCTAACGGGTCCTGCATACTCATGGGCTAGACGCTCCTGATACAAAAAGAATTAGCCTT
>NZ_JAUYGD010000028.1 GCF_030690725.1 Pseudomonas sp.
GCCGCTTTACGCCCTATAGAGCGGCGGGCTTTGAAATCTTCCTCGCTCTAAGTCTTTGGCAGTGGTTCAGGCCGTAGGATGGGTGCTAACCCATCAGCCAATTGATGGGTTAGCACCCATCCTACGGTGGTGAGCACAAAGAAATGCCGCTTCCCTGGCAAGGGCGAAGCGGCATTTTTCTTATGTGAACAGCCTTACGCCAAGAGGCGGGCTTTTTAGCAGCAGCTGCTGATTAGTTGCCGTAAACCGGGAACTTGGCGCAGACCGCTTTGACTTGCTCGCGTACGCGCGCTTCAACCGCATCGTCGCCCAGGTTGGCGAGGATCTCGCAGATCCAGCCAGCCAGTGCGCGGCACTCGTCTTCCTTGAAGCCGCGGGTGGTCACGGCTGGGGTGCCGATGCGCAGGCCCGAGGTGACGAACGGCGAGCGTGGGTCGTTCGGTACGCTGTTCTTGTTCACAGTGATAAAGGCGCGGCCCAGGGCGGCGTCGGCGTCTTTACCGGTGATGTCCTGCTTGATCAGGGACAGCAGGAACAGGTGGTTTTCAGTACCGCCGGAGACCACGTCGTAGCCGTTTTCGATAAACACGCTGGCCATGGCCTGGGCGTTCTTGATCACTTGCTGCTGGTAGGCCTTGAACTCAGGCTGCAGGGCTTCCTTGAAGCACACGGCCTTGGCGGCGATTACATGCTCCAACGGGCCGCCTTGGCCGCCTGGGAATACGGCGGAGTTGAATTTCTTCTCCAGCGCTTCGTTAGCACGGGCGAGGATCAGGCCGCCGCGCGGGCCGCGCAGGGTTTTGTGAGTGGTGGTGGTGACCACGTCGGCAAACGGCACCGGGTTCGGGTACACACCCGCAGCAACCAGACCGGCTACGTGAGCCATGTCGACAAACAGGTAAGCGCCGACTTTGTCCGCGATGGCGCGGAAGCGTGGGAAGTCGAGCACCTGCGAGTAGGCGCTGAAGCCGGCGATGATCATCTTTGGCTTGTGCTCAACGGCCAGGCGCTCGACTTCGTCGTAGTCGATCAGGCCGGTGACGTTGTCGATGCCGTACTGCACGGCGTTGTACATCTTGCCGGAGAAGCTGACGCTGGCGCCGTGGGTCAGGTGGCCGCCGTGGGCCAGGCTCATGCCCAGAACGGTGTCACCGGCTTCCAGCAGGGCCATATACACGGCGCTGTTAGCTTGCGAACCGGAGTGCGGTTGGACGTTGGCGTAGTCGGCGCCGAACAGCTGCTTGGCGCGGTCGATGGCCAGCTGCTCGACGATGTCGACGTATTCGCAACCACCGTAGTAACGCTTGCCTGGGTAGCCTTCGGCGTACTTGTTGGTCAGTACCGAGCCCTGGGCTTCCATCACCGCTGGGCTGGTGTAGTTCTCCGAGGCGATCAGCTCGATGTGATGTTCCTGGCGCTGGGCTTCCTGCTCCATCGCGGCAAACAATTCGGCGTCATAACGGGCGATAGTCAAATCACGGCTGAACATAGCATTCCCCTGAGAAAATCAGCTGGGCGGTAGAAAGAGGGGGCGAATTCTACCTCATCCGCACTAAACAGGCATATGAAGCGTGGTCATCTGGCGGACAAGCGGGGCTCATGCGCGGGTGCGCTTCAGCCCAGCATAAACAGCGCGGTGCCGGTAAACAGCGCGGTGAACTGGTGCGCCGGCATTGGCCGGCCGAGCAGGAAGCCCTGCACTTCGTCGCAGTCGTGGCCGCGCAGGAAATCCAGCTGGGCCAGGGTTTCCACGCCTTCGGCGATTACCGTGAGGTTGAGGCTGTGGGCCATGGCGATGATCGCCCGGGCAATCTGCCCGTCCTGCTCGCCGTGGGGCAGGCCGTCGACAAAGCTGCGGTCGATCTTCAGCACGTCGATGGGGAACTGCTTGAGGTAGTTCAGCGAGCTGTAGCCGGTACCGAAGT
This sequence comes from Pseudomonas sp., assembly GCF_030690725.1. GTDB lineage: Bacteria > Pseudomonadota > Gammaproteobacteria > Pseudomonadales > Pseudomonadaceae > Aquipseudomonas. The sequence continues at coordinate 1,926 of NZ_JAUYGD010000028.1, forward strand.
CGTCGATGGCGATAAATACGCCGAGTTTCTTCAGGCTGCTGAGGGTCTGCATGGCGTTGGCCACGTCTTCCATCAGGATGCTTTCAGTCAGTTCCAGCTCCAGGCAGCCAGCTGGAATGCCGCTGTGCTGAAGAATCTGCGCGATCCGTTCGTGCAGGTCGCCTTCGGCAAACTGACGGGCCGAGAGGTTGACCGAAATCTTCGGTACGCGAATCTTCGCCTCGTGCCATTCGGCTAGCTGGCGGCAGGCTTCGCGCAGCACCCAGTCGCCGACCTGCACCACCAGGCCCAGCTCTTCGAGCACCGGAATAAAGTCATTCGGTGGCACCAGACCGCGCTGCGGATGCTGCCAGCGCAGCAACGCTTCGGCGCCGGTCAGGCGTTTGCCGTCGCCGGAGAACTGCGGCTGGTAATACAGTTTGAACTCGCCCTGTTCGAGGGCGTGGCGCAGGTCGCTCTCCAGCTCCAGGCGCTGCAGGGCGCTGGCATTCATGTCGGCCTGGTAGAACTGGAAGTTGTTCTTGCCGCGCTCCTTGGCGTGATACATCGCCGTGTCGGCGTTCTTCATCAGTTGGCTCAGCTCGTTGCCGTCCTGGGGGCTGAGGGCGATACCGATACTGGCGGTGACGAAGAACTCGCGGCCTTCGAGAATAAATGGCTGCGCCAGGCTGGCGAGAATCTGCTCGCCGACGTGGATCGCGCGGGTCAGCGCGACCTCACGCTGGCTCTGGGATTGCAGCAGCAGGGTGAATTCGTCGCCGCCCATGCGTGCCACGGTGTCGTCACTGTCCACACAGGCGCACAGGCGCACCGCCACTTCCTTGAGCATGCGGTCGCCGGCGGCGTGGCCGAGGGAGTCGTTGATCGGCTTGAAGCGGTCGAGGTCGAGGAACATCAGCACCACCCACTCCTGGTGCCGTTCGCCATGTTGCAGGGCGCTGTGCAGACGGTCCTGGAACAGCGTGCGGTTGGGCAGCTGGGTCAGGGCGTCGTAGTAGGCCAAGCGGTGGATGCGCTGTTCGCTGGCCTTGCGCTCGCTGATATCGCTGAAGAAGCACACGTAGCTGACCAGATCGCCTTCATCGTCTCTGACCGCCGTGATGCCGACCCAGGCCGGGAATTTCTCGCCGCTCTTGCGCTTGAGCCACACCTCGCCCTCCCAGCTGCCCTGCTGGTTGAGCTGTTTGATCACATAGGCCAGATGGCTGGCCTGCTGGGTGTCGGCGGTGAGCATGCTCGGCAGCTGGTCGAGAATCTGCTTGGAGCTGTAACCGCTGACCCGGCTGAAGGCATTGTTGACCTGCACGATATAGCCGGCCGGGTCGGTGACCAGAATCGCCGCGGTGGAGTGCTCGAATACCGTGGCGGCCATGCGCAGGTCTTTCTCCGCGCGGCGCTGCAGGCTGATATCACGACCGACGCCGAGCAGGCCTTCGAAGCGCCCACTGTCATCCCACATCGGCACCAGGCGCAGCTCCACCGGGATTTTCTGGCCATCGGCGCGCAGTGCATCGAAGACGAACAGCTGCGGCAGAAACTCGGCGCGCAGTTCGGCCAGTCGTTGTGGGTCGCCCAAAGCGTTGCGCACGCGGTCGAGCAGGGCGTAGAAGCCGCTCAGCTGACGTGGGTTGGTGGCCAGGCTCTGGAAGCCGTTGGTCAGCGCCCACTCGCTGTCATAGCCGAGCACCGGCATCACCGAGGGGCTGACGTAGTTGAGCTGCAGCTGGGCGTCGGTGGAGAAGATCACGTCGCTGATGCTTTCCGCCAGCAGGCGATAACGCTGCTCGCTGGTGCGCAGGGATTCGCTGTGGGTGATCTGTTCGGTGATGTCCTTGGCCACGCCGATCAGCCGGCTGACTCGGCCCTTGGCATCGCGCGCCAGGGCCTGCTCGCGGATATCGAACCAGTGCCAGCTGCCGTTGCGGTGCCGCCAGCGCAGCTCGAACTGCATCAGCAGGCCGTTGCCCTGTACCTGCTGGATATTGCGCATGCGCTGGTACAGCTCGACATCGTCGGGATGCAGAATCTTCTCCCACAGCCGCTCGCCGAGCTGTTGAATTTCCGCCTTGCTGTAGCCCAATTGCGGGCCGAGGTGGTTGTTGCTGTACATCACCCGCTTGCCGGCGATGTCGTGCACATAAATGGTGTCGGGCACCGCGCTGACCACATCGGACCAGAAGCGCTCGCGCTCGATCAGCGAGGTTTCGATGCGCTTGCGGTTGGTGATGTCGCTGATGCTGAGGGTCACGGCCTGCAGGTCGTCGATGCTTTCCGGCAGGCGCAGCAGCAGCCAAAGGTGGCGCTCATAGCCTTGCGGGGTAAGGATCTGGCGTTCCATTTCCAGCTGGCCGCTGCCGCTGAGCAGGGCGCTGATCAGCTGCATGCGAAAGCCATCCAGGCGCAGCGGGCCGCTGTTGAATAGGTGCTGCCAGGCTTGCTGGTTGGAGTCGACGCCGAGCAGTTGCAGGGCCACCTGGTTGGTTTCGGTCAGGCGCAGGCGCTGACAGAGTTCGCTGTGGTGCTGCGGGTCTTCGTCCAGCCAGCGTTGCAGGCTGGTCATGTTGCGCAGTTGCTGCTGTTGCAGATAGCGCTGCAGCTCGGCCAGGTCGAGCACGCAGAGGGCGGTGCCGGTGCCGTCGAAGATGTCCTGATAACGCCGCCGGGTTTCCTGCAGCACATGGGAGGCGTGCTGTTCTTCGGTGACATCGCGCAGCACCCAGACAAAACCGGTGCGCTTGTTGTCTTCGCTCAAGTCGCTGCGGCTGATGTCGTAGAGGTGGGCGACGCCGTTCTGCTGGATTTCCACCAGGTCCGGGCCGAGGTCGTTGTGCAGCGCGGTGTCGTGCAGCAGCAGCGGGTCGAGACGCGGCAGCAGTTTGAGCAGGTGCCAGTTGCGCGCCTCGTCGTTGCTCAGGCCAAACATCGCCTCGGCCTGCGGGTTGAGGTACTGCAGCTGGCCGTTGCTGTCGGTCACCAGCACGCGCTCCTCGATGGCGCCGAGCACGCTGGCGGCCTGCTGCAACGAGCGCCGTGAGGCGGTATTCAGTGCATGCAGGCTGCGCTGCTCGTTCAGCAGGCGATACAGCGCCAGCAGCGTGAGGGTGGCGCAGAGGATAAACAGCAGCAGCTTGCTGGCCTGTTGCGGCAGTTGCTGGGCGCGCACCTTGCGCTCGTTGAACAGTGCCCGCAGCTGCCAGTCGCTACCCTTGAGCGGGGTTTCCAGCAGGCTCTGGTCGAGGTTCTCGGCGGTGACCGGCGGCGCAACCGATGAACTGTTGGCGCCCTGGGCCGTGTTACTGGCAATCACCCGTTGCGCATTGCGGTCTTCCAGCTGCCATTGGTGTGGGCTCTGATGATGCTCCTGCAGCCAGCTGGCCAGCGCCCGATTGGTCAGGCGCAACACCCAGTAGCCACTGGCGGCGCTGTCGGGGTTATGCCGCAGCAGCAGGTAGATGCGCCCGTGGTCGTTGGCGCTGAAGGTATAGAAGAAGCTTTCGCTACCGCCGCGTTGCAGCAGCTCGGCCAGGTACAGCGCATCTTCGCTGGGCGTATGGCTGTCGGCGATGATCCGGCCCTGGCCATTCAGCCAGGCCAGGCTGCGCAGCGTTGGGAATACGCCGCGCAGGGTGTGCAGCAGTTCTTCCAGTTCATCGGAATTACTCGGCGGCAGCACATGGGTTTGCAGCAGGGCCTGGCCGGCGCTGGCCTTGAGCTCCATATTCAGGCCCAGGTGATTGGCCAGCTGCGAGCTGTAGGCCAGGCCAAGCTGGCGCTGGTTGTCGAGCAGCTGTTGGGATTCCTGGCGCAGCTGCCAGAGCAGCAACACCAGCATGCTCAGTACCAGCACCACCAGTGCACCACGGGTCGGCCCACGCATCGCCTCAGCCGGCGGAGTGCCGGGTGTATGCGCTGTGGTTGGGGGCGTGACTGTTGGCAAAGACTTACATCCTGGGGGCTGGGCGGCGATGGGCTGGTCCCTGGCGGGTGCGCAGAACGGCCGGCAGGCAGGGGGCGGCTAGCATGCCATAACCGTGGCAAAGTGCCAGCGCCGCCGACGAGCGTCGTTTGCCCTGCTCGGCGCATTCCGGTAGCTTTGTCGCACGCGCGCGTGACTGTATGCACAGGATGCTGCGCAGGTAGCGCCTGGCGGCTCCGTCCCCGCCGTGTAGCCTCAGGCTGCACGCATCAGTTGGCGGCTTCTCTTTCGTTTCAACCCAGAACCAAGGTCATCATGGCTCAATACGTTTACACCATGCATCGGCTCGGCAAAGTCGTACCGCCGAAGCGGGAAATCCTCAAGAACATCTCCCTGTCGTTCTTCCCAGGCGCGAAGATCGGCGTGCTCGGCCTTAACGGCTCGGGTAAATCCACCCTGCTGAAGATCATGGCTGGCGTCGACACCGAGTTCGACGGCGAAGCCCGTCCGATGCCGGAGCTGAATATCGGCTACCTGCCGCAGGAGCCGCAGCTCGACCCGAGCAAGACTGTGCGTGAAGTGGTGGAAGAGGCCGTGAGCCAGATCAAGGACGCCCAGGCGCGTCTGGATCAGGTCTACGCCGCTTACGCCGAGCCGGATGCCGACTTCGACAAACTGGCCGCCGAACAGGCCAAGCTCGAAGCCATTCTGCAGACCAGCGACGGCCACAACCTCGAACGCCAACTGGAAGTCGCCGCCGACGCCCTGCGCCTGCCGGCCTGGGACGCCAAGGTCGGCGTACTGTCCGGTGGTGAGAAGCGTCGTGTGGCCCTGTGCCGCCTGCTGCTGTCGGCGCCGGACATGTTGCTGCTGGACGAACCCACCAACCACCTGGACGCCGACTCGGTGGCCTGGCTGGAGCACTTCCTCCACGACTTCCCGGGCACCGTAGTGGCGATCACCCACGACCGTTACTTCCTGGATAACGTCGCCGGCTGGATTCTCGAACTCGACCGCGGCGCCGGTATTCCTTACGAGGGCAACTATTCCGGCTGGCTGGAAGCCAAGTCGGATCGTCTGGCCCAGGAATCCAAGCAGCAGTCGGCCCATGAAAAGGCCATGAAGGAAGAGCTGGAGTGGGTGCGCAAAGGCGCCAAAGCTCGTCAGTCGAAATCCAAGGCACGTCTGCAGCGTTTCGAAGAAATGCAGTCGCAGGAATTCCAGAAGCGCAGCGAGACCAACGAAATCTATATCCCGGTCGGCCCGCGTCTGGGCGACAAGGTCATCGACTTCGTCAACGTCAGCAAGGGCTACGGTGACCGCGCGCTGATCGACAACCTGTCGTTCAGCATGCCCAAGGGCGCCATCGTCGGCGTGATCGGCGGTAACGGTGCCGGTAAGTCGACCCTGTTCCGCATGCTGATGGGCAAGGAGCAACCGGACTCGGGCAGCATCGAGATCGGTGAAACCGTGCAGTTGGCCTGCGTTGACCAGAGCCGCGACGACCTCGACGGCAGCAAGACCGTGTGGGAAGCCGTGTCCGGCGGCTCCGACATGATCAAGATCGGCAACTATGAAGTGCCGTCGCGCACCTATGTCGGCCGCTTCAACTTCAAGGGCGGCGATCAGCAGAAGTTCGTCAAGGACCTCTCCGGTGGTGAGCGTGGCCGTCTGCACCTGGCGCTGACCCTGAAAGAGGGCGCCAACGTGCTGCTGCTGGACGAACCGTCCAACGACCTCGACGTGGAAACCCTGCGTTCCCTGGAAGAAGCACTGCTCGACTTCCCTGGCGCCGCCATTGTGATCTCTCACGATCGCTGGTTCCTGGATCGCGTGGCGACCCACATCCTGGCGTACGAAGACGACTCGCATATCGAGTTCTTCGAAGGCAACTACACCGAGTACGAAGCTGACCGTAAAAAACGCCTGGGCGATGCTGCCGCGCAGCCGCACCGGGTGCGTTACAAGAAGTTGGCCCAATAAGCCACGCCGCAATACAAAACGGAGCCGCAAGGCTCCGTTTTTGTTTGTGCGCGCCGGCCGCTGCCGGTCAGGCTCAGACCTTTTTGATTTCTTCCAGCAAGCGCCGCGCCGCAGTTTCTGCCGCGTCGCTGTACGGCCGCAACACGCTGGCCGCGCCCGCATGATGCAGTGCTTCGGCATCACCGGCACGAAATGCGCTGAGGGTGATTTGGCCCTTGAATGCCGCGCTGCGTAAGGCGCGAAACAGAATGGCGTTGACCTCGCGCTGGGGGATGGTGCTGATCAGTGCCTGGGCGTGGCCCAGCGGCATATGGCTGAGAAAGTCGGCATCCTCGGCGTCGCCGTAGCAGGCGTTAAGCCCTTCTTCGCGCGCCTGGGCGAGGGCCTGCGGGTCGAAATCTACGCCGAGCACGCGGCGTCCGCCCAGCTCCAGCTGCTCGGCCAGTTTGCGCCCGTAGCGGCCCATGCCATAGACGATGATGTCCGGCTGTTCACCGGTGGGCGCATTGTCGTCGGCGTTTTCCCGGTGCGGGATATGCCGCTCGAACGGCCCCAGCCAGGGCGATAAGCGGGCGAACAGCGGCTGCGCATAGAGAATCATGTAGGTCGACAGGGTGATGGTGATCAGCCCCACCAGGGTGGTCAGGCCCAGGGCGTCCTGGCCAACATGGCCGAGGCCGATGCCCATGGCGACAAAGATGATCGAGAACTCGCTGATCTGCGCCACGGTCAGCCCGGCCATAAAGCCGGTGCGCTTGCGATAGCCCATCCAGCCCATGATGGCCATGACGATCAGCGGGTTGCCGATCAGCACAAAGGCCGAGAGGATCAGCGCACTGCCGATCTGCCCGTGAATATGGGCAAAGTCCAGCTGCAGGCCCAGGTGCAGAAAGAAGAACAGCAACAGGAAGTCGCGCAGGCTGGTCAGGCGGCTGGCCACCGCTTCACGCAGCGAGGTCGAGGCCAGAGAGAACCCCGCGAGAAACGCGCCGATTTCCTTGGACAGGCCCAGCGAGTCGGCACCGGCTGCCAGCAAGGTGCCCCAGGCGATGGCCATCAGCATCAGCAGTTCCGGTGAGTCGGCCATCATATTCAGCAGGCGCGGCAGGGCGTAACGCATCAGCAGAAACAGCACGCCCAGGCTGCCCAGCAGGGTGGCTGCGAGCAACAGCGGGTGCATGCCGGGCTGTTCGGCGCTGCTCGGTTGATACAGGTTGAGGCCGAGCATGGCCAGCACCACGGCAATGTCCTGCACAATCAGGAAACCCATGGCGATGCGCCCGTGCAGCGAGTCGATCTCGCCTTTGTCGGAGAGCAGCTTGACGATGATGATGGTGCTGGAGAACGTCAGCGCTACGGCCACATACAGCGCCGTCAGCCATTCCAGGCCCAGCAGGTAACACAGGCCATAACCGAAGACGATGGTGAAGGTCAGCTGACCCAGGCCGGTGGCCAGGGCTACCGGGCCGAGGGTGCGCACCAGGCGCATGTCCAGCTTGAGGCCGACCACGAACAGCAGCACGGTGATGCCGATCTCCGCGAGCAGCTGCAGCGGCTCGTTTTCGCTGCTCAGACCCAGTACCGCCGGGCCGGCGAGGATGCCCACCAGGATGTAGGCAATGATCAGCGGCTGGCGCAGCTTCACCGCAATGCCGCCGACCAGGGCTGACAGGGCCAGCAGTATGGCGACTTCCTGGAAAAGACTCATGGGCAGGCTTCCTGTTAAGACTGAGGGCACTGTAGTGCATGGGCGCAGGATTTCACTTGCTCAGGATCATCCTTATGGCTTGTGGATGCGGGCCGATGCGGCCATGATTTCCACCAGGCCCCCGTCCAAGGATTTCCAATGCCAGACTCCGTCGCAGCCCATTTGCGGTTGGCACCTGAAGCACTTACCCGTCCCTTTTCCCCTGAGCAGTTCAACTTCAGCAATACCGAAGACCTGGAACCCTTCCGTGGCGTATTGGGCCAGGAGCGCGCCGTCGAGGCGCTGCAGTTCGGCGTGGCGATGCCGCGCCCCGGTTATAACGTATTTGTTATGGGCGAGCCCGGCACCGGCCGCTTTTCCTTCGTCAAACGCTACCTCAAGGCTGAAGCCAAGCGCCTGGAGACCCCGGCTGACCGGGTCTACGTCAACCATTTCGATGAGCCGCGCGAGCCGCGCGCGCTGGAGCTGCCGTCCGGTACTGCTGGCGAGTTTCTCGCCGATATCAACGGGCTGATCGATAACCTGCTGGCGACCTTCCCGGCGGTGTTTGAGCACCCCTCGTTCCAGCAGAAAAAGAACGCCATCGACCGCGCCTTCAACAAGCGCTACGACCAGGCGCTGGATGTGGTCGAGCGCCTGTCGCTGGAAAAGAGCGTCGCTCTGTACCGTGACAGCAGCAATATCGCCTTCACCCCGATGCTCGATGGCAAGGCGCTGGATGAGGCCGAGTTTGCCCAGTTGCCGGAAGCCGAGCGCGAGCGCTTCCATGCCGATATCGCCACCCTGGAAGAGCGCCTCAACGAGGAGCTGTCCAGCCTGCCGCAGTGGAAGCGCGAGTCGAGCAACCTGCTGCGTCAGCTTAATGAAGAAACCATCACCATCGCCCTGCAGCCGCTGCTTGCGCCGCTGTCGCAGAAGTATGCGGAAAACGCCGGGGTCTGCGCCTACCTGCAGGCGGTGCAGGTCAATCTGCTGAAAACCGTGGTCGATCAGCTGGTCGAAGTGGAAAAAGCTGATGCGCAGACGCGCAAGCTACTCGAAGAGCAGTACTGCCCGAGCCTGGTGGTTGGTCATCACGCCCAGGGCGGCGCGCCGGTGGTGTTCGAGCCGCACCCGACCTACGACAACCTGTTCGGCCGCATCGAATACAACACCGATCAGGGCGCGCTCTACACCAGCTACCGCCAGCTGCGCCCCGGTGCGCTGCACCGCGCCAACGGCGGTTTTCTGATTCTCGAAGCCGAGAAGATGCTCGGCGAGCCGTTTGTCTGGGATGCGCTCAAGCGCGCCCTGCAATCGCGGCAGCTGAAGATGGAGTCACCGCTGGGTGACCTCGGCCGCATCGCCACCGTGACCCTGACCCCGCAGATGATTCCACTGCACCTCAAGGTGGTGATCATCGGCTCGCGTCAGCTGTATTACACGCTGCAGGACCTCGATCCGGACTTCCAGGAGATGTTCCGCGTCCTGGTCGACTTCGATGAAGACATTCCGCTGGCCGACGACAGCCTGGAGCAGTTCGCCCAGCTGATGAAGACTCGCACCTCGGAAGAGGGCATGGCACCGCTGACAGCGGCGGCGGTGGCACGGGTAGCGACCTACAGTGCGCGCCTGGCCGAGCACCAGGGACGTTTGTCGGCGCGGATTGGTGATCTGTTCCAGCTGGTCAGCGAAGCCGACTTTATCCGCAGCCTGGCCGGGGATGAGGTGACCGATGCCGGGCATATCGAGCGCGCCCTGAAAGCCAAGGCCACTCGCACCGGTCGCGTATCGGCGCGGATCATCGATGACATGCTGGCCGGGATTATCCTGATCGACACCGCCGGCGCGGCCGTGGGCAAGTGCAACGGCCTGACCGTGCTGGAAGTCGGCGATTCGGCCTTCGGCGTGCCGGCGCGGATTTCCGCCACGGTCTATCCGGGCGGCAGCGGCATTGTCGACATCGAGCGCGAGGTCAACCTCGGTCAGCCGATTCACTCCAAGGGCGTGATGATCCTCACCGGCTACCTCGGTAGCCGTTATGCCCAGGAGTTCCCCCTGGAAATATCCGCGAGCATCGCCCTGGAGCAGTCTTACGGCTATGTCGACGGCGACAGCGCCTCGCTCGGCGAGGTCTGCACGCTGATCTCTGCGTTGTCGCGCACCCCGCTCAAGCAGTGCTTCGCCATCACCGGCTCGATCAATCAGTTCGGTGAAGTGCAGGCAGTGGGCGGGGTCAATGAGAAGATCGAAGGCTTCTTCCGCCTGTGTGAGGCCCGCGGTCTGACCGGCGAGCAGGGCGCGATCATCCCGCACTCCAACGTCACCACCTTGATGCTCGACGAGCGTGTGCTGCAGGCAGTGCGCGCCGGGCAGTTCCATATCTACGCCGTGCGTCAGGTCGATGAGGCGTTGAGCCTGTTGGTCGGTGCGGACGCCGGGTCGCCCAATGAGCAGGGGCAATTCCCGGCGGGTAGCGTCAATGCGCGGGTGGTTGAGCGCCTGCGCGATATCGCCGCCATGGGTATGGAAGAGGACGACAAGGAAGAGCCGAAGAATGAAGAACCGGCTGCTGCGGTCAAGGAGAAGAAGCCACGGGCGAAAAAGCCGGCGGCTGAATGACCGCATGGCGCAGGCAATTCGCCCGGTGGCTGGTCGGTCACTGAGCGAATTGCGCCGCCGGCCCGTGCGCCTGGCTCTGGCCGGCTTTTCCTCACTTCATCCACACAGTTATCCACAGCTAGCGGGGGTAACTGTTGGCTTCCCAGCGGCGCTTGCTCGGGTGTAGGCTGAAGGCCTGCTCCCGAGAGGGTCGTCGCCATGTCGCGCAGCCTCAATCTCACGCGTCACTGTCTGGGCCTGGATACTCGTATCGAATGCGTGGTGTTGCCGCTGGCCGGTAACAAGGGCCTCTGGACGCTGATCTGCGCCGCTGGCATGGCCGGTGCGCAGCCTTCCACGATTAAAGCGCAAGGCCCATTCCACGGGGCTTTCGCCGCCGAAAGTATCCTCACCGATATCGCCGAAAACCTGCACGGCATGGGTTACGAGCAATCCACCGATGTGCCGATCTGGCGCCTGCATATCCAGGCCGAGCTGCGCCGTTTGAACGGCGAACGCGGCCACCATCTGGGTGATTACCAGTTTCAGCCGGAAACCTGAGCGGGCAATTGCCGAGTATTTGATTAGTCCGCGCAAACCCTGCGCAGAGCTGGCTTACAGCCATTGATCCTGAGCCTGCCCACAAGGTTATCCACAGTTGCCGGGGATAACCTGAGCGGTCATCGATTAGCACATTCCAGGGTTGTCTCGGCGAGGGCGCTGGGTATACTCGCCGGCAGTTTTAAACCCTGAGTGAGCCCTTATGGAACGCTTTATCGAAAATGCCATGTATGCCTCGCGCTGGCTGCTGGCCCCCATCTATTTCGGCCTCTCGCTGGGTCTGCTGGCGCTGGCGCTGAAGTTCTTTCAGGAAGTCTTCCATATTCTGCCCAACGTCTTTGGCATGGCCGAGGCGGACCTGATTCTGGTGATCCTCTCGCTGATCGATATGGCGCTGGTCGGTGGCCTGTTGGTGATGGTGATGATTTCCGGTTACGAGAACTTTGTTTCCCAACTGGATATCAAGGAAGGTACCGAGAAGCTCAGCTGGCTGGGCAAGATGGACTCCAGCTCGCTGAAGATGAAAGTGGCGGCCTCTATCGTGGCGATCTCCTCGATCCATCTGCTCAAAGTCTTTATGAATGCGCAGAACATCCCCGACAGCAAGTTGATGTGGTACGTGATCATTCACATGGCCTTCGTCCTTTCGGCCTTCGCCATGGGTTATCTGGATAAGCTGACCAAGTACGAATCGAGCTGAGCCCTTTCTTATGCGTTCCCGCCGCCCGGTCGTTGCAAAACGGACGGGCGGTTTGCGTTGTGCCTTGTGCTTTTCTGTTGTTGTACAAAAATTGTATTTGTATAGATTTTTGTATAGCTTCGGCCGCCGAGGACATCGCCATGAACCTGCAAGACCTGTCGCTGCACGCCCAAGCCGGGCATATCGAAGCGCTCAACCTGATCTCTATCGAAGGTGGTATCTACCTGCTGGAGGCGCATATGGATGGCCGTGCCCACCCGCTCAGTGATGGTCATGGCAAAACCCTGCATCTGCGCTCGGTCGAGCATGCCCGCGATCTGCTGCACGACCTGCCGCGCGTGCCATTTCACCTGGTGCACGCGGTGGTGCATGACGAAATGTGCGGCATGCAAGACGGCACCCAGGACACCTTGCGCGTGCCGATTTCCTTTAATTCTTCCTGGTAACGACGCCATCTATGTCTATTCGCCGGCTTGCCCTGGTGCTGGGTGATCAGCTGTCTTTCGACCTGCCAAGCCTGCAGGTCCTGGACCCGCAACAGGATGCCGTGCTGCTCGCCGAGGTGGCAGCGGAAACCGACTATGTGCCGCACCACCCACAGAAGATCGCGCTGATCTTCAGTGCCATGCGCCACTTTGCCGAGGCCCTGCGTGAGCGTGGTTGGCGAGTGCATTACGTCAAGCTGGATGATGTACAGAACAGCGGCTCGCTGCCGGGCGAGTTGCAGCGCTGGGCTGCGCAGTTGCAGGCGGCTGAGGTGCATATCACCGAGTGCGGCGAATGGCGCCTGGAAGATCAACTCAAGCGCTGCGGCGTGCCGATTACGTGGCATGCCGACAGCCGCTTTATCTGTGGCCGGGACGAGTTCGCGCGCTGGGCCGAGGGGCGCAAGCAGCTGCGCATGGAGTTTTTCTATCGCGAGATGCGCCGCAAGACCGCTTTGCTGCTCAATGGCGACGGCACCCCGGTGGGCGGTGCGTGGAACTTCGATGCGGAAAACCGCAAGGCGCTGCCCAAACAGATCAAGGCGCCGATGACCGCGCGTTTCCCGGCAGATGGCATTACCGAGGAGGTGCTGGCGCTGGTGGCCGAGCGCTTCAGTCATCACTACGGCAGCTTAGAGTCTTTTGACTACCCGGTGACCCACGCCGAGGCCGAGGCGCTGTGGCAGCACTTTCTCGATTTCGCCCTGCCGGCCTTTGGTGATTATCAGGACGCCATGGCGGTCGGTGAGCCGTTTCTGTTCCATGCGCGGATCAGCGCGGCGCTGAATATCGGCCTGCTGGATGTGCGCCGCCTGTGCGCCGATGTCGAGGCGGCCTACTGGCGCGGTCAGGTGCCGCTGAACGCCGCGGAGGGCTTTATCCGTCAGCTGATTGGCTGGCGCGAATACGTGCGCGGCATCTACTGGCTGCATATGCCGGAGTACGCCGAGCGTAACGCCTTCGGCAACACTCGGCCGTTGCCGGAGTTCTACTGGACCGGCAAAACCCGGATGAAATGCATGAGCCAGGCCATCGGTCAGACTCTAGAACATGCCTATGCCCACCATATCCAGCGGCTGATGGTCACCGGCAACTTTGCCCTGCTGGCCGGCATCCAGCCCAGCCAGGTCTGCGACTGGTACCTGGCGGTGTATATGGATGCTTTCGATTGGGTCGAGCTGCCCAATACCTTGGGCATGGTGATGCACGCCGATGGCGGCTACCTGGGCTCCAAGCCCTACTGCGCCAGTGGTCAGTACATCAAGCGCATGTCCAACTATTGCGGCGACTGCGCTTATAAGGTCACGGAAAGCGTGGGTGAGCAGGCCTGTCCATTCAATGCGCTGTATTGGCATTTCCTTATGCGTCACCGCCAGCAGCTGTCGGGTAACCATCGACTGGGCATGATCTACCGCGGCCTGGACAAGATGAGCGAAGCCAAGCAGCAGGGCCTGTGGGCGCGTGGCGAGCAGCTGCTGGCGCGGCTGGATGCGGGCGAGGCGCTGTGAAAAAGGCCGAGCTGCCGGTCAAAACCTGCGCGGTCTGCGGGCTGCCCTTTACCTGGCGCAAGAAATGGGCGCGTTGCTGGGCTGAGGTGAAGTACTGCTCCGAGCGCTGCCGGCGCAATCGCCAGGGCTTGGCAGGCGGGTAGGGCGGCCTGGCGGTTTGTGCTAGGCTGGCCGACCTTTTTTAGCCCCTAGCGGAGCAGTGCTATGTCCGAACTCAATCTCTCGACTGACGAAACCCGCGTCAGCTACGGCATCGGCCGTCAACTGGGTGGTCAGCTGCGCGACAACCCGCCGCCGGGCGTGAGCCTGGACGCCATCCTGGCTGGCCTGACTGACGCCTTCAACGGCCAGCCAAGCCGCGTTAGCGAAACCGAACTGTCGGCCAGCTTCAAAGTCATCCGCGACATCATGCAAGCCGAAGCCGCTGCCAAGGCTGAAGCCGCTGCTGGTGCTGGCCTGGCCTTCCTGGCGGAAAACGCCAAGCGTGATGGCATCACCGTACTGGCTTCCGGCCTGCAGTATGAAGTGCTGACCGCAGGCGAAGGCGCCAAGCCTTCCCGTGAAGACAGCGTACGCACCCACTATCACGGCACCCTGATCGACGGCACTGTGTTCGACAGTTCCTACGATCGTGGCCAGCCGGCTGAGTTTCCGGTTGGCGGCGTGATCGCCGGCTGGACCGAAGCCCTGCAACTGATGAATGCCGGCAGCAAGTGGCGCCTGTACGTGCCGAGCGAGCTGGCCTACGGCGAGCAAGGCGTGGGCAGCATCCCGCCGCACAGCGTGCTGGTGTTTGACGTGGAGCTGCTGGACGTTCTCTAACGTTTCAGGCGCTTTCCTTCGCGGGCATGGCCCGCTCCTACGAGGTTCCAGCAAGTCTGGTGTAGGAGCGGGCCATGCCCGCGATGCGTTTAAGCCCAGATACTCAAGGGCGCAATGCCCGGGCGTAGCAGTAGAGAAACAAATTGCGCACCAACTCCTTGAGCACCAGCGGCTCGCTGGAGTTCAGCTCGTGCAGATCCAGATCGCCCTGATCACGCAGCTCATCCAGCGCATCTTCCTTGAGCAGCGCGCAGACTTCGCCGGTATTGCGGTTGAGAATGCGTAGATACGGCTGCGGGCGGTCCAGCCAGGCATCGATCAGATAGGTCATGACTCATCTCCCTTTCAAGTGGTTAGATGAGAATAATTCTTATTATATTTATAGCAAGGATTAATCGCTGCCTTTCGTCGCGCAAATAAAAGCCCGTCACTTGGACGGGCTCTTGTCTGTCGCAGGGAGCGTCAGTGCGTGCGGGCTACGGCAAAGCGGCTGAGCTCGATCAGCGCGTCGCGGTATTCGCTGGCGGGCAGCGCAGCCAGGCAGGCGATGGCGCGCTCTGCGTAGTCACGGGCTTGCTGGGCGGTGTAGTCCAGTGCGCCGGCAGCTTCGACAGCGTTGCGGATGCTTTCCAGGTCCTCAATGCCGCCTTTCTGGATTGCCTGACGTACCAGGGCCGCCTGCTCGGGCGTGCCTTCGCGCATGGTGTAGATCAGCGGCAGGGTCGGTTTGCCTTCGGCCAGGTCGTCGCCGACGTTCTTGCCCAAGCTGGCTGCATCGCCGCGGTAGTCGAGCAGGTCGTCGACCAGTTGGAAGGCCACGCCAAGGTGGTCGCCAAAGGTGCGCAGAGCTTCGGTCTGTTCGGCGTTGGCGCCGGCCAGTGCAGCGGCGCTATGGGTCGAGGCCTCGAAGAGCATCGCGGTCTTGCCGCGGATGACTTCCATATAGGTTTCTTCGCTGGTGCTGGCGTCGCGAATCTTCGACAGCTGCAGCACTTCGCCTTCGGCAATCACCCGGGTGGCTTTTGAGAGGATCTTCATCACCGGCATGGAGCCGAGCTCGACCATCATTTCGAACGAGCGCGAATAAAGGAAGTCGCCGACCAGCACGCTCGGTGCGTTGCCCCACTGGGCGTTGGCGGTGCTGCGGCCACGGCGCATATCGGACATGTCGACCACGTCGTCGTGCAGCAAAGTGGCGGTGTGCAGAAATTCGATAGTGGCAGCGAGCAGGCGCAGGTTGTCACCGTCCAGACCTAGGGCCTTGCCGCTGAGCAGAACCAGCAGCGGGCGCAGGCGTTTGCCGCCAGCGGAGATAATATAGTCGCCGATTTTCTCGACCAGAGGGACTCGCGACACCAGTTGCGCGCGGATGATGCCGTCGACGGCGGTAAAGTCATCCGCCACCACGCGGTAGAAAGCCTGGGGTTGCATCGCTTGCACCTGCTACTCATGGGTTGCGCGGCATGCTAGGGGGCAGGGTAGGGGCTGTCAAGGCAAGCGCTCGGCGCACTTGCATGGTGTCGATTGCTTGCGTACAATCGCGCACCCTGAACTTCCCCCTGGGTATTTCCCTGCCTTACGCAATTGCAAGGGTGTCCTTCCGGCCCCAAGCAGCCATGCCAGCCGACACTTATTCCTATAAAGCGCTGGGTGAGCAGGATTAACGGAGATTTACCATGTACGCAGTAATTGTTACTGGTGGCAAGCAATACAAAGTCACCGAAGGCGAATTCCTCAAGGTCGAAAAACTCGAGCTGGCCACTGGCACAGCTGTGACTTTTGACCGTGTTCTGCTGATCGGCAATGGCGACGACGTGCAAATCGGCGCTCCGGTTGTTGAGGGTGCAAAAGTTGTTGCTGAAGTGATCGCTCAAGGTCGTCACGACAAGGTCACCATCATCAAGTTCCGTCGTCGTAAGCACCACATGAAGCGCCAGGGCCACCGTCAGTGGTACACCGAGATCAAAATCACCGGTATCCAGGCCTGATTCGTTTCGGTCTGATCCCTTTATAGGAGTATTGAACTCATGGCACACAAAAAAGCTGGCGGTAGTACCCGCAACGGTCGCGACTCAGAAGCCAAACGCCTTGGCGTGAAGATGTATGGCGGCCAGTAAATCATTCCTGGCAACATCATCGTGCGTCAGCGCGGCACCCAGTTCCAGGCCGGTTACGGCGTTGGCATGGGTAAAGATGACACCCTCTTCGCGTAAATCGAAGGCGT
>NZ_JAUYGD010000009.1 GCF_030690725.1 Pseudomonas sp.
AACCGTGCACCCACCCTTCACCGTCTGGGCATCCAGGCGTTTGAACCGGTTCTGATCGAAGGTAAAGCGATTCAGCTGCACCCGCTGGTCTGCGCCGCGTACAACGCCGACTTCGACGGTGACCAGATGGCTGTGCACGTACCGCTGACGCTGGAAGCCCAGCTGGAAGCGCGCGCACTGATGATGTCGACCAACAACATCCTGTCGCCTGCCAACGGTGAGCCGATCATCGTACCGTCTCAGGACGTGGTACTGGGTCTGTACTACATGACCCGTGAAGCGGTAAACGCCAAGGGCGAAGGTCGCGTATTCGCTGACCTGCAGGAAGTTGACCGGGTTTTCCGTGGCGGCGAAGCCTCGCTGCATGCGCGGGTAAAAGTGCGCATCAACGAAGTGATCAAAGATCGCGACGGCAGCATCACCAAGAACACCCGTATCGTCGACACCACTGTCGGCCGTGCGCTGCTGTTCCAGATCGTGCCGGACGGCCTGTCGTATGACGTGGTCAACCAGTCGATGAAGAAGAAGGCGATCTCCAAGCTGATCAACCAGTGCTACCGCACCGTTGGCTTGAAAGACACCGTGATCTTCGCTGACCAGCTGATGTACACCGGTTTCGCCTATTCGACCATCTCCGGTGTGTCGATCGGTGTGAACGACTTCGTTATCCCGGATGAGAAGGCGCGCATCATTGACGCCGCCACCGAGGAAGTTAAAGAGATCGAATCGCAGTACGCCTCCGGCCTGGTAACCCAGGGTGAGAAGTACAACAAGGTGATCGACCTCTGGTCCAAGGCCAACGACGAAGTGTCGAAGGCGATGATGGCCAACCTCTCGAAAGAGAAAGTCATCGACCGCGACGGCAAAGAAGTCGAGCAAGAGTCGTTCAACTCGATGTACATGATGGCTGACTCCGGTGCTCGTGGTAGCGCGGCTCAGATCCGTCAGCTGGCCGGTATGCGTGGCCTGATGGCCAAGCCGGACGGCTCGATCATCGAGACGCCGATCACCGCGAACTTCCGCGAAGGTCTGTCGGTTCTGCAGTACTTCATCTCGACGCACGGTGCTCGTAAGGGTCTTGCGGATACCGCGTTGAAAACGGCTAACTCCGGTTACCTGACCCGTCGTCTGGTAGACGTGGCGCAGGATCTGGTGGTTACCGCAATCGATTGCGGCACTGAGCATGGCCTGCTGATGACACCGCACATTGAAGGCGGTGACGTAGTTGAGCCGCTGGGTGAGCGCGTGCTGGGTCGAGTAATCGCCCGTGACGTGTTCAAGCCAGGCACCGAAGAAGTCATCGTTCCAGCCGGTACTCTGGTTGATGAGCAGTGGGTTGAATTCATCGAGCTGAACAGCATCGATGAAGTGATCGTGCGTTCGCCGATCACCTGTGAAACCCGCTACGGCATCTGCGCCAAGTGCTACGGTCGCGACCTGGCTCGTGGTCACCAGATCAACATTGGTGAAGCGGTCGGTGTTATCGCTGCTCAGTCGATTGGTGAACCGGGTACCCAGCTGACCATGCGTACGTTCCACATCGGTGGTGCGGCTAGCCGGACCTCGGCTGCCGACAGCGTACAAGTGAAGAACGGCGGTGCTGTACGTCTGCACAACCTGAAGCACGTTGAGCGCCTCGACGGCAACCTGATCGCGGTATCGCGTTCCGGTGAGCTGGCGATTGCCGACGAGTTCGGTCGTGAGCGCGAGCGCTACAAGCTGCCGTACGGTGCGGTGATTTCGGTGAAGGAAGGCGACAAGGTCGACGCTGGCGCAATCGTCGCCAAGTGGGACCCGCACACCCACCCAATCGTGACAGAAATGAAAGGTACCGTGACCTACGTGGGCATGGAAGAAGGCATCACCATCAAGCGTCAGACTGACGAATTGACTGGTTTGACCAACATCGAAGTCCTCGATCCGAAAGATCGTCCGGCTGCCGGCAAGGACATTCGTCCTGCGGTGAAGATGGTGGGCGAAGATGGCAAGGATCTGCTGCTGCCAGGTACCGACGTACCGGCTCAGTACTTCCTGCCGGCCAACGCCCTGGTGGGTGTGGCGAACGGTGCTCAGGTAGCGGTCGGTGATGTTATCGCCCGTATTCCTCAGGAAACCTCGAAGACCCGTGACATCACCGGTGGTCTGCCGCGCGTTGCTGACCTGTTCGAAGCGCGTCGTCCGAAAGAAGCTTCGATTCTGGCGGAAATCAGCGGCACCATCGCGTTCGGTAAAGAGACCAAGGGCAAGCGCCGTCTGGTCATTACCCCGAACGACGGTAGCGATCCGTACGAAGAGCTGATTCCGAAGTGGCGTCACCTGAACGTGTTCGAAGGTGAACAGGTCAACAAGGGTGAAGTTATCTCCGACGGTCCGAGCGACCCGCACGATATCCTGCGTTTGCTGGGTGTCAGCGCGCTGGCCAAGTACATCGTCAACGAGATCCAGGACGTGTACCGCCTGCAGGGCGTGAAGATCAATGACAAGCACATCGAAACCATCCTGCGCCAGATGCTGCGCAAGGTTGAAGTGGCTGAGTCGGGCGATTCCACCTTCATCAAGGGCGACCAGATGGAGTTGACCGCGGTACTGGGTGAGAACGAGCGTCTGGCAGCAGAAGACAAGTTCGTTGCCAAGTACACCCGTGTTCTGCTGGGTATCACCAAGGCGTCGTTGTCCACCGAGTCGTTTATCTCGGCGGCCTCCTTCCAGGAAACCACCCGCGTTCTTACCGAAGCGGCTGTAACTGGCAAGCGCGACTACCTGCGTGGCCTGAAAGAAAACGTGGTTGTGGGTCGTCTGATCCCAGCCGGTACCGGTCTGGCCTATCACAGCGAGCGCAAGCGCAAGCGTGAAGCGGCTCAGCCGGTACGTGTCAGCGCCAGTGAAGTGGAAGCCGCACTGACCGAAGCGCTGAACTCCAGCAGTAATTAAGTACAAAGCCCCGCTAGTTCGCTAGCGGGGCTTTGTCTTGACTGGGGCAGTGAGTCTCTTTAGACTCATGCACCCCTAAATTTGGCAGGGCACGTGCTCTGCCATTTTGTTTGTAGGGCAATAGCGTCGCAAGACAACAGTGGAGCTTAAGATGGCAACTATCAACCAGCTGGTACGTCAGCCGCGTAAGCGCATCGTCGAGAAATCCGACGTGCCTGCGCTGCAGAACTGCCCGCAGCGTCGTGGTGTGTGCACTCGCGTGTATACCACTACGCCGAAAAAACCTAACTCGGCACTGCGTAAAGTATGCCGTGTGCGCCTGACCAACGGTTTCGAGGTTTCCTCGTACATCGGCGGTGAAGGCCACAACCTGCAAGAGCACAGCGTCGTACTGATTCGCGGCGGTCGTGTAAAAGACTTGCCAGGTGTGCGTTATCACACCGTGCGCGGTTCGCTGGATACCTCCGGCGTTAAAGACCGTAAGCAGGGTCGTTCGAAGTACGGTACCAAGCGTCCGAAGTAATAGGCGTCTGAAGTACCCGGTGCGTGCACCGAATTGCAGTTTTTTATTTATCTGAGTCGATAAGAGTAAGGTCGGGCATCCATCTAACGATGCAGTCCCGGGCTAACCTGAAGACCGTTTGAGGGCTTATCAAATGCCAAGACGTCGTGTAGCAGCCAAGCGCGAAGTGCTTGACGATCCAAAATACGGAAGCCAAATCCTGGCCAAGTTCATGAACCACGTGATGGAGAGCGGTAAGAAAGCCGTTGCCGAGCGTATCGTTTATGGCGCCCTGGACAAGGTTAAAGAGCGTAAGAACAGCGATCCCCT
>NZ_JAUYGD010000010.1 GCF_030690725.1 Pseudomonas sp.
GTAGAAGATATCGCTCAATACATTGCCGAAGACAAGCCTGCTGCTGCAGTTAAGTGGGTCGATGAGTTATTTGCCACAGTAGAACGTTTGGCTGACTTTCCTGAAAGTGGCCGCATGGTTCCAGAGGTGGGCGCACACCGCATCAGAGAAGTAGTGTTTGGAGCGTATCGGGTTATTTATAGCGTCAGAGATCAGGTTGATATTTTGACAGTGCGACGCAGCAACCAGCTATTACGAGCCGCCGAACTTGATGATGAGACATAACAACTGGCTCAACCCATTCGCCCCGCTCACTGGAACAGGCTAAAGCCCGCCCCTTAAGCAAACCTTCGACCACATCAAATATCCGTTTTATTACGACATTACTCACAAGTACTTCAATCACAATAATCAAGACACAAAACACCTCAAGCCATGACCAAACAGCAAGCGCCTATCTCTGCCCGTAAGACCTGCCAAATACTCGCAGGTCTACTGTTATTAATACTATTGCTACCACTTACCGGCTTTGCATCGCCCATAGGGACGATTACCAAAATCCATGTACAAGAACAGGGGATCGGTCCGCAGTCTGAAGGCTGTGCCACGTTCATGATCAGTCCAGAGCAGGTAAAGGCCTTCTTTGCGCGGGCAGTACTTATTTCATCGCGTCAGCAGCATGACTTTTTTCTCTACGGCCCCTGCACTGCGCGCGGCACGTTACAGAGCCGTTATGGCCAATGGCAGTGGGTTATCCGCAACCTGGGCACAGCTACCTTGACCGCAAGCAATGGCGACACATTCCTTCTGGGCGACCCAGACCAGGAGTCGGATCTGTCTGGCGAGTAACGCACAGCAAACAATCTCCTCAAGCACGGCCAGCGCAGCTGCTAACACCACCTCACCGCGTACTGTCACACGCCCTTGCTATGCTTTTGCCCGTCGATCACGCCCGTAGTTGCGTTGATCGCTGTTCTACCCCTTCCCTTTTATTTGATGGAGGCCGCCATGGCTGGTTGGTATGAACTTTCGAAGAACGATAAAGGCCAGTTCTTTTTCGTATTGAAGGCAGGTAATGCCGAGGTGATTTTGCGCAGTGAGCAGTACGAGACCCGCGCGGCTGCGGAAGGCGGCATTGCTTCGGTGCAAAAGAATGCGCCTGCCGATGAGCACTACGAGCGCAAGGATGCCAGTGATGGGCGCTTCTACTTCAACCTCAAAGCGGCCAACCATCAGGTGATTGGCACCAGCCAGATGTACAAGGCTGCCGCTGGCCGTGAGACCGGTATTGAGTCGGTCAAGACCAATGGTCCAACCACAACCATCAAAACCAACGGCTAACCTTCAGGCACGTCAAGCAGCAGGCTGCACAACCCTGATAGATCTGCCCAGCCGGGCTGAAAATGCCGTCGCCAGCGGCGGCATGCCCTTGTGATACGCCAGGGGCCTAGGTAACGTGAGCGCACTTTTCAGGAGTGCCACGATGCGTTTCAGCCGCCCTTTTTACGTTGCCTTGTTGCCACTGCTCGCCAGTTGCCAGGTGTTTACCGACAAACCCGCCGAGCCGCTGATCAAGCAGACGCGCATGCAAGGCGAGCTGAGCCTGAACGCGGGCCAGTTGCTGTTTCGCCCCTGCCAGGAACAACGTCAATTTATCCTCAAGGAAGACAGCGCCGCCGAGCTGAGCAGCGATGCCAGCACGCTATTCGCTGACGGCCACGCAACGCTGTATGTCGATATGCGCGGCCAGCTGCAGGCCAATGCGCAGAAAGGTGTCGATGGCCAGTTCGTGCCGAGCCAGGTGTACCGCGTACAGGCGGAAGGCCATGGCTGCACAGACATCAACTTCGCCCGCACCATCCTGCGCGCCAGCGGCCACGAGCCGGACTGGAATATTGCGGTAAGCAATCAGGGCCTGATCCTCAACCGCCCCGGCCAGGAACCTCAAGCACTGCCTTACCTGGAAGAGCAATTGCCCGAAGGCCGTCTCAACCTTAGCAGCGAAGCCAACGGCCAACGCCTGGATCTGTGGGTCGCCCGCCAGCGCTGCGTTGACGGCATGAGTGGTGCGGTGCAGCACATGAGTGCTGAATTACGCCTCAACGGCGAAGTTCTGCGAGGCTGTGCCTACCTGGGTGGCGCCCGCAACGACTGAGCCGTGGATACACCGATCAATGCGCAGATAGCTGAGATAGATCAGCCGCTTGGTAGACGATTGGCCTAAGCTGCAAGGGAAGACAGCCAAAGGGATATCGTTATGCTGCGCATTGCTATCAATGGATATGGACGTATCGGTCGCTGCCTGGTGCGCGCGTTGTTCGAGCGCAAACTGGAGCAGCAGATCCACCTCACCGCGATCAATGATCTGGGTGAACAAAGCACCCTCGCCCACCTCACCCGCTTCGACTCCACCTTCGGCCGCTTTCCTGGGGATATCAGCCTGGACGGCGATACCTTGCTGGTCAACGGCCACCCGATCCAGCTGCTGCGTGAGCGCGAAGTGAGCAATCTGCCCTGGCGTGAGCACGCGGTGGATCTGGTGCTCGAATGCACCGGCAAGCTGAAAAAACGCGCCCAGGTCGAACAGCACATCAGCGCCGGCAGCCCGCGCGTGCTGCTCTCGCACCCGCTGGACAGCGCCGACCTGACCGTGGTCTACGGCGTTAACCACCAGTTGCTGGGCGATCAGCAGATCGTTTCCAACGCCTCCTGCACCACCAACTGCCTGGCGCCGATGGCCAAGGTGTTGCACGAAGCCGTGGGCATTCGTCAGGGGCTGGTCAACACCATCCACTCCTACACCAATGACCAGAACCTGCTGGACAAGACCCACAGCGACCTCTACCGCGCCCGTGCCGCCGCGCTGTCGATGATCCCCACCAGCACCGGTGCGGCCAAAGCAATCGGCCTGGTCATGCCGGAGCTGATCGGCCGCCTGGATGGTTTGTCGATACGCGTACCCACGCCCAACGTCTCACTGGTCGATCTGACCTTTACCAGCGAACGCCCGACCAGCCGCGAAGCGATCAACGCCGCGCTAAAGGCCGGCGCCTTGCAGTTGCCGCCGGGGGTGATGGAGTGCAACGAGCTGGCGCTGGTGTCCAGCGACTTCAATGGCTACCCGGTGTCCTGCGTGGTCGACCTCAGCCACACCCGCGTGCAGGGCGATCTGGTCAAGGTCTTGGCTTGGTATGACAACGAATGGGCCTTCGCCAACCGCATGCTCGATGTGATGCTGGCCTGGGTAAAGCCTGAGGCGCGCTAGCACTCATCCATATGACAGGCCGCTGCCCGCTATAGACGGCGGCCTTTAACCACAGATCAGGCGTATAATCGCCGCCTTTTAAAAGCTGCCGGGTTGCCTCCGGCCCTGAAAGTGGATCGCCCCTCATGCTTCGTATCACCGAACTCAAGCTGCCCCTCGATCATCCCGACGAGGCCCTGCGCCCGGCCATTGTCCAGCGCCTGGGGATTGCCGACAGCGAGCTGCTTGGCTTCACCTTGTTCAAGCGCAGCTACGATGCGCGCAAAAAATCCACTGAGATGCACTTCATCTACACCATCGACTGCGAGCTGCGTGATGAAGCGTCATTGCTGGCCAAATTCAGCGATGACCGGCATATCAGCGTCACCCCGGATACCGCTTACAAACCGGTCGGCATGGCGCCTGAGAACCTCGCAGAGCGCCCGCTGGTCGTCGGTTTCGGCCCGTGCGGGATTTTCGCCGCGCTGATTCTCGCCCAGGCCGGACTCAAGCCCATCGTGCTGGAGCGCGGCACCGAAGTGCGCCAGCGCACCAAGGATACCTGGGGCCTGTGGCGCAAGAACGTGCTCAACCCCGAGTCCAACGTGCAGTTCGGCGAAGGCGGTGCCGGCACCTTCTCCGATGGCAAGCTGTACAGCCAGATCAAGGACCCCAAGCATTACGGGCGCAAGGTGCTGCATGAGTTCGTCAAGGCCGGCGCGCCGGACGAGATCCTCTATGTCAGCAAGCCGCATATCGGCACCTTCCGCCTTACCGGCGTGGTCGCCACCATGCGCGAAGAGATCAAAGCCCTGGGCGGCGAAGTACGCTTTCAGCAGCGCGTCAGCGATGTGCTGATCGAAAATGGTCAGCTCAAGGGTGTGGTGCTCGACAGTGGCGAGCAGATTCTCAGCCGCCAGGTGATCCTGGCCCTGGGTCACAGCTCGCGTGACACCTTCCGCATGCTGCACAAGCGCGAGGTGTTTATGGAGGCCAAGCCGTTCTCGGTGGGCTTTCGCATCGAGCACCCGCAAGGTCTGATCGACCGCGCACGCCTCGGTAAATACGCCGGCCACCCCAAGCTCGGCGCCGCAGATTACAAACTGGTGCACCACGCCAAGAACGGCCGCTCGGTCTACAGCTTCTGCATGTGCCCAGGCGGCACCGTGGTCGCAGCCACCTCGGAGCCGAACCGCGTGGTGACCAACGGCATGAGCCAGTACTCGCGTAATGAGCGCAACGCCAACGCCGGCATCGTCGTCGGCATCACCCCGGAGCAGGATTACCCGGGCGGTCCGCTGGCCGGTGTAGAGCTGCAGGAGCGCCTGGAGTCCCAGGCCTATCTGCTCGGCGGCAGCACCTACGAAGCGCCGGGGCAACTGGTCGGCGACTTTATCGCCGGCAAGCCGTCCACCGAACTGGGCAGCGTCGAGCCGTCGTACAAACCGGGGATCAAGCTGGGCGACTTGGCCCTGGCGCTGCCGGATTTTGCCATCGAAGCGATCCGCGAAGCGCTGCCGGCCTTCGGCAAACAGATCAAAGGCTTCGACCTGCATGACGCGGTACTCACCGGCATCGAAACCCGCACCTCCTCGCCGCTACGCATCACCCGTGGCGCGGACATGCAAAGCCTCAACGTTCGTGGCCTGTACCCGGCCGGGGAAGGCGCGGGTTACGCCGGCGGCATTCTCTCCGCCGGGGTGGATGGCATTCGCGTGGCCGAAGCGCTGATTCGCGACATGCTGGGGATTGCCGAGCCCATCTAACAACCTGCTCTAAGCCATCAAACGTACGCTGCCTGCAATCCAAACAGCGTACGGACTACAGCTTGACCAGTTCGACCCGGCGATTCTTCGCCCGCCCTTCTTCGCTGCGATTGTCCGCTACTGGCCGTTCCTGACCGAAGCCGGCGGCGGTCAGCCGCTGCGCCTCGATACCGGCGGCAACGATGGCGTTCATCACGCTCTGCGCACGCTGCTCGGATAACAGCTTGTTGGCCTCCGCCTGGCCCTGACTGTCGGTATGGCCTTCGATGGCCAGACGCAGAGCCGGCGCGGCTTTCAGCATGCTGACAATCTCCGCCACGGTGGCCTGGCCATCGGCCTTGAGCTCGGCTTTGCCGGTGTCGAAGTTGATATACAAAGCGATAAAGCCGTTGCGGTTGAGTTCATCGAGTAACTGATTGGCGCTGACCACCTGCTGCATGGCCGCCACTTCGACTATCACCAGTTTGTAGCTCTGGGTCGGTGCGCTGAAAATCTCAGGTTCGAGGCGCACCCACACCTCCTTACCACCGGTCGTGACCTTCAGTGTGGTTTCGCCGCCATCGCCATCCTGCGGCAGGCGCTCGTAAATCACTTCGCCGCCAATCGACTTGATCGCGTTCTGGTAGTTGCGCAGCAGCTGCAGCGGGCTCGGCTGGCTGTCTACCGCGTTGTGGAAATAGCGAATCTGCGTGGCATCGCCTTCCACGGTCTGGCGCTGCGGCACGCCGTCCTGAGTGCCGGTGGCGAACTGCGCGGCGTTGTAGTTCTGCTCGTATTCGACGATATGCGAGTTCGGGTAGCGGGACAGCAGCGGATGGTCCTTCGACCCTGCCGTATCATCGGCAGCCAACGCCGACCCGCTCAACCCAACGACTGACCACAGCAGCATGTGCAAACAGCTGCGCACAATTCCCACGGCATTTCTCCTGCTGCATTGGGGGCGCGGTGTACGCCCACCCACAGCAGTGACTCTAGACCAGCATGGTTTGGCCAGCTGCAGGCTAATGCCCGGGCGCAGGCAAGCGGGTGCAGTGCGCCGCGAAGCGTTGGGGCGGCGCCCAAGGTCGGCGTAGCTCTCAGTTCGACAAAACCAGCCTTGCGCAGCATCCCGCGTGCTCTTCGCCTGAGTGGATGCTATTGACGTAAGCGAAGCGCTGATTCGCGTCATCCTGAGTATTGCTGAACCCGCCTAGAACAGGCTGCCCTGCTTTTCAGAACCAGCTCTCCTACAGCGCTGACAACAGTTTCTCCAGCCCCTGCTGCCGAAATTGCTCGCGGACAAAATCAATAAACACCCGAGTCTTTTGCGGCAGCAATTTCTGCCCGGCGAAATAGATCGAAATCGCCCCGGCGTCTACATGCCAATCCGGCAGTACGCGCTGCACCGTGCCCCGCCGCAGGTACGTCAGCGCATGCCCGGTGCTCACCAGAGCGATGCCCAAACCAGCCTCGGCAGCCACACAGGCAGCCTCTGGGTCGCTGAACGTCATGCGGGTTTTCATCTCCACCGAGGCCAGCAAGCCCTCTCGATTACGCAATGTCCAAGGCCGCACGCGCCCGGTTTGTGGTGAGCGAATCAAGATGCCGGCGTGCTGGGGAAGATCAGCCGGTGAATCCAGTGGCGCAGCCTGGGCAAGGTACTGCGGCGCCGCCAGCAACACGCGATGTGCCGGCGCCAATTCGCGCGCCACAACACCTTGGGGAATATCAAAGCCGCCGCCAATCGCGACATCAAAACCTTCGGCGACCAGATCAACCTGACGGTTATCAAAATGCCAATCCGGCATGATGCGCGGATAGCGCCGCAGGAACTCGCCCAATAGCGGCACCATATACTCGCGACCGAACGATAACCCCATGCTCACCTTCAAGGTGCCCGCCGGCTGGCTGCGCAGGCTGGTGAGGTTGCCCATGGCCAATTGCAGAGCACTCAAGCCCCCCGCCGCATCAGCCAGAAAATACTCCCCCGCCTCGGTAAGGCTGAGCTTGCGCGTACTGCGGTGAAACAGCCGCACATCCAAGCTGGTTTCTAGCCGCGCCACATTCTTGCCGACCGCGGCCGGGGTCAGCCCCAAGCGCCGCGCCGCTTCAGCGAAGCTGCCGGCCTGGGCGCTGCGAATAAAGCATTCGATGCAATTTAGGGTGTCCATCGGCGGTTCCTGACGGCGGCATTCGATAGCATTTGGATCGAAAGCATATGCGCATTAGTGGCTTATTAGAAACCAATCCGCAGCAGATACTCACTCCAACACCAAGAAGTACCCAAACACCCACTTACTTGTATGGAGATCGACATGACTACCACCACCCTGCCCCTCAGTAACAAAGTTGCCTTTATCCAAGGCGGTTCCCGTGGCATTGGCGCCGCCATCGCCAAACGCCTGGCTCGTGAAGGTGCCGCTGTTGCCCTGAGCTACAGCCAAAGCGCTCAGCACGCCGAAGCACTGGTGCAGGAAATCCAGGCGGCCGGCGGCAAAGCCCTAGCCATCCAGGCCGACAGTGCCAGTGAAAGCGCTATTCGCGGCGCCATTCAGCAAACCCTGAGCACCTTTGGCCAACTGGATATTCTGGTCAATAACGCCGGCGTACTGGCTATCGCACCGATTGAACAGATGAGTATCGAAGACATCGACCGCACGCTGTCGATCAACGTCCGCAGCGTGGTGATCGCCAGCCAGGAAGCGGCCAAACACCTCAACGATGGCGGCCGCATCATCAACATCGGCAGCACCAATGCCGAGCGCATGCCCTTTGCCGGTGGCGCGGTGTATGCCATGAGCAAGGCCGCGCTGGTGGGTTTGACCAAGGGCCTGGCCCGCGACCTGGGCAGCCGTGGCATCACCGTAAACAACCTGCAACCAGGCCCGGTGGACACCGAGATGAACCCGGAAAACGGCGAGTTTGCTGACAGCCTGAAACAGCTGATGGCCATTAACCGCTATGGTCGTGCCGAAGAAATTGCCAGTTTCGTGGCCTATCTGGCAGGCCCGGAAGCCGGCTATATCACCGGTTCCAGCCTGATGATTGATGGTGGTTTTTCGGCCTGAAAGCCAAACCACTCACAACTCCGGCGGCCAAGGCAGCCGGAGTTTTTAGCCTTGCAGGTAACGCACAGCAGTGTGCAGCCAGCCGTTACAGCCCAGCCGTGGGCAAGTCACCGGGTAGCGCGACGCCGCGCTCGGCGCAATCGGCCACCGTTGCGATTAACCCAGTCAGGTCGAAACCCTGGGCGCTGAGCCAGGCCTGATCGTAGTAGGTATCGGCATAGCGCTCGCCACCATCGCAGAGAATCGCCACCACCGAACCGGATTCCCCCGCCGCGACCATCCGCTGCGCCACCAATAGCGCGCCAATCAGATTGGTCCCGCTGGAGCCGCCCACTTTGCGGCCCAGGCGCTGCGCCAGGTAATGCATGGCGGCCAACGACAAGGCATCCGGCACCTTGCACATGGCATCGATCACCGACGGCAGAAAGGACGCCTCGACCCGTGGCCGACCAATGCCTTCGATGCGCGAACCATGATTCAGGCACAGGCTGGCATCACCCGTGCGGTAGTAATCGAAGAACACCGAACGCTCGGCATCGGCGCACAACACCAGGGTGCTGTGGCGGCGATAGCGCACATAGCGCCCCAACGTTGCCAGGGTACCGCCAGTGCCTGGGCTGGACACCAGCCAGCTCGGCTCGGGAAAGCGCTCGCTGCGCAGCTGCTGGAAAATCGACTCGGCAATATTGTTGTTGGCGCGCCAATCGGTGGCGCGCTCGGCGTAGGTGAACTGATCCATAAAATGCCCGCCGGTCTCGCGCGCCAGGCGCTCGGACTCGGCGTAGATCTGCGTCGGGTCCGTCACCAGATGGCTCTGGCCGCCGTAGAAGGCGATCTGCGCGATCTTCTCCTTCGAGGTGCTGGCCGGCATCACCGCGATAAACGGTAGCCCCAGCAAGCGGGCGAAGTAGGCCTCGGAGATTGCCGTGGAACCGCTGGACGCCTCGATCACCGGCGCACCGGGCTTGAGCCAGCCGTTACACAGCGCATAGAGAAACAGCGAGCGCGCCAGGCGGTGCTTGAGGCTGCCAGTGGGGTGGCTGGATTCGTCCTTGAAATACAACTCGACGCCTGACAAGCCCGGCAGTGCCAAGGGAATCAGATGGGTATCGGCGCTGCGCTGAAAATCCGCCTCGATAATACGGATAGCCTCGCGCGCCCAAGTTCTTGAATCACTCATGCCTTACCCCCTAATCCAAAACACCGGCTGGTACCACGCGCGTACCGCGCCACTGACTTAGCAATACGCCAGCGAACACCAATCCCGCCGCCAGCATCTGCACAGCATTCAGGCTTTCGCCCAATAGCAGTATGGCGAACAGCAGGGTGAATACCGGGATCAGGTTGGTAAAGCCCGACGCCTGGCTGGCCGGCAGGCGGCTGACGCCGAAGTTGTACAACCCGTAAGCGCCCACCGTGACCAGAATCCCCAGGTACGCCACCGCGCCCAAGCCCATGGAGCTGACGCTGGCTGGCAACGGCGCGCTGAGCAGTGCCAACGGCAGAAAGAAAATAGTGCCTACAAAGGCCACCATGGCGGTCAGCAGAAAGGGCGAATAACGCGATGACAGGTGCTTGAGCAGCAGGGTGTAACCCATAGCGCAGAGCATCGCGAGCAGCTCGTAGAAGTTACCGAGAATCGGGTTGCTGGCATGCTCATCGGCGCTACCGGCCAGGCTCAGCCATACGGCGCCGATCAGGGCCAGGAGAAAACCGGCCAGGGTGATGCGGCTGATCCGTTCGCGCAGGAAGATAAACGCCCCCACCGCCACCAGCAGCGGCAACAAGGCCGTGACCATGCCAGCCTGTGCGGCGCTGGTGTGTTGCAGCGCCAGGGCTTCGAAGAGGAAATACAGACAGGGTTCGCAGGCGGCCAGGCCCAGCAGGTATTTCCAGTCACCGGCGCGGTAGTGCATCTGTCCACGCCAGCGCCACGCCAGCAAAAACACCAGGCTGCCCAAGGCCATACGGCCGAAGATCACCCACAACGGCGGCAACTCGGCAAAGGCCAGTTTCAGCGCAATAAAGGAACTGCCCCACAGCGCCATGGCGATCACCAGGCAGATCACCGCAATGCCCCTTCCCTGCTCACGCATACCCAAGCCCCTGACTAAAGGCTGCAGTGTAGAGAGGCATACGCGGCGCCGACAGATACAGTCAGCGCCGCGAACTGTGTGGGGTGGTTCGAGACGAGACAGCCGTCGCGGCTAAAGCCCCTCCCACAGGAAGCGCGACGCAACCGGCACCTTATTGTTCCCAGGGTTTACCGCGAGTTTGCTCGTTGATCTGCAGCTTCTGCTGCAGCGCGGCCTTGGCCAGCATATGAGCGCTGACCGGTGCGGTGATAAACAGAAACAGAGCGATCAGCAGCTCATGCAGGCTGACACCCTCGCCACGAAAGCTGAAGTAGATCAGCGAGGCGATCACCATGCCGCCCACGCCCAGGGTGCTGGCCTTGGTCGGGCCGTGCAGGCGCATAAAGAAGTCCGGCAGGCGGTACAGGCCGATTGCACCAATCAAGGCGAACAGGCTGCCAATCAGCAGAAACAGCGCCACCAGCGCTTCGATCCAAGTATCCATTCAGCAGTCTCCGTAGAACGTTGTTACTCGATGATGTCGCCACGCAGCAAATACTTGGCCACGGCCACCGTGCCTATAAAGCCCATCACCGCAATCAGCAGGGCCGCTTCAAAATACAGATCGCTGCCCAACCAGATGCCAAACAGCACCAACATGGCAATCGCGTTGATATACAGGGTATCCAGAGCCAGGATGCGGTCGGGCAAATCCGGGCCGATGATCAGGCGCGCCATGGTCAGTACCAGGGCCAGGCCGATGATCACCAGGCACAGCGGAATCACGTAGGCGAGCATGTGAATACCTCCAGCAAGGGTGCTTCGTAGCGCTGTTTGATTTCCGCCACCAAGGCTTCGGCGTCCGGCACATCGAGGCCGTGTACCAGGAGCATCTTGCGGTCATCGCTAAGGTCAGCGGATACCGTGCCCGGGGTCAGCGAGATGATGCTGGTGAGCATGGTCAGCGCCAGTTCATCTTCCAGCAGCATGGGAATCTCCACGAACGCCGGGCGCAGCTTGGCGGGCGGCCCGAGGATCAGCTTGGCCACCTGCAGGTTGGCGGTGACGATATCGCCGAGGATGCGCAGCAAAAACAGGCACAGTTTGAAGGGCTTGTAGACCCGTGGCGGGTTGATCCAGAACACCTGGGTCAACAGCGGAATCGCCCAGCCGAGCAGCGCCCCGAGCAGCCAGTGGCCCAGGCTCAGGTCATTCATCAACAGCAGCCAGACCAGTAACAGGCACAGGCTCAGCAGCGGATGGGGTAACCAGCGACGTGCTTTCATCGTACAGCTCCCGATTCGATGATTTGCCGGTACAACGCCAGGTCATGCAGTTGACTGGCCGTGGCCTCGACGTAACTGAGCAGCGGCGCGGCGCCAACCATCAGCAGCAGGCTGAGCAGCAGCAAGCCGGCGCAGGCCAGCAGCCGGCCGTAGTCCAGCTCGGCGCTGTCCAGCTGGCTCAGGCCGACACGCCAGAACAGCATACTGCCGGCACGGCTCAGGGCAATCAGGGTCAGCAGACCGCCGCCCAGCACCACGGGCCACAGCATGAGCGCCTGCACACCCGGCTCCAGCGAGCGCAGCAACAGCAGCTTGCCGATAAACCCGGAGAGCGGCGGCAGGCCGGCCACAGCAATCGCGCCGAAGAAGAACAGGCCGCCGAGCAGATGCGGATTCTGCAGCGCCGGGCCCTGCACCAGCAGCCCCTGCTTGTCGCCGCGCTGACGGCTAATCAAGTCCGCCAGCAGGAACATCCCGCCTGCCACCCAAGTGCTGTGCACCAGGTAATACAAGGCGGCGGCCAGGGCTTGCTCGGTGCCGATGGCAATACCGGCGAGCAAGGTGCCGACCGACACCACCACCAGATAGGCCAAGAGGCCCTGCAGGCTGACCGCAGCCAGCGCGCCGATCACGCCCAGCGCCAGGGTCAGCAGGGCAATTGGCCAGAGCCAGTCGTTGGCCATATTGGCCAGGCTGCCGGCATCGTCACCGAAGATCAGCGTGTACACGCGGATGATCGAATACAGGCCGACCTTGGTCATGATCGCAAACAGCGCAGCGACCGGCGCAGTGGCCGAGGCATAGGCCTTGGGCAGCCAGAAATACAACGGCAGAAACGCCGCCTTGAGGCCAAATACCACCAGCAGCAACAGCCCGGCAGCACCGAGCAGCGCCGCATCATCCGGCCCGGCAGCGGCCACCCGACTGGCCATATCGGCCATGTTCAGGGTGCCGGTGATGCCATACAGCACGCCTACCGCAAGCAGGAAGAACGCCGAGCCCACCAGGTTCAGCACCACGTAATGCAGCCCCGCACGCACTCGCTCTACTCCGCCGCCATGCACCAACAGCGAGTAGGAGGCGATCAGCAGGATTTCGAAGAATACGAACAGGTTGAACAGATCGCCGGTGAGAAAGGCACCGTTAATGCCCATCAACTGGAACTGGAACAACGCATGGAAACTCTGCCCGCGCTGATCATCACCCCGCACTGCATAGAGCAAGGCAAAGCTGCCAAGCACCGCCGTGACCACCAGCAGCAAGGCGCTCAGGCGATCAAGCAGCAGGATGATGCCGAACGGCGCTGCCCAGTTACCGGCGGCATACACCTGCAGCACGTCCTGATCAGCCAGCCAGAGCAGATAGCCGCTCAATGGCAGCAGCAACAAGGTGGCCAGCAGCGACAGGCTGCGTTTGACTCGCAGGCTCAAGCCCGCGCCCAGCAGCAACAGGCTGCCGGCAAACATCGGCAGCAGGATGGGCAGGATCAAGCCGTGGTTCATTGCGCAGGCTCCTGGCCGTCAACATGGTCGGTCTGGGTTTCGCCCACGCTGCGCAGCGCCAGCACTACGACGAAGGCGGTCATGGCAAAGCCGATCACGATGGCAGTCAGCACCAGCGCTTGCGGCAGCGGGTCAGCGTACTCGCTGCTCTTGCCGATCACCGTGACCACGCCACTCTGCAGGCGGCCCATGGCAAACAGGAACAGGTTGACCGCATAGGAAATCAGCGTCAGCCCCAGCACTACCGGGAAGGTCCGCGCGCGCAGCAGCAGGTACACACCGCTGGCGGTGAGGATGCCCAGGGTTGCGGCAAATATGGCTTCCATCTCAAAGCACCTCTTGTGCAGCTTTTTCCTGGGTCAACTTACCCAGGTTGGCGAGAATCAGCAGGGTCGCGCCGACAACCGTCAGGTACACGCCCAGGTCGAACAGCATGGCAGTGGCCAACTCGATTTCACCGACCAGCGGGATATGGAAATGACCGAAGGCCGAGGTCAGGAACGGCCGGTCAAACAGCCAGCTGCCCAGGCCGGTCAGCCCGGCAATCAATACGCCGAGGCCGGCCATGCCCTGGTAATTCAGCGGCAGGCGCGACTGCGTCCACTGCACGCCACTGGCGACGTATTGCAGGATCAGCGCCACGGCCGTCACCAAGCCAGCGATAAAGCCGCCACCCGGCAGGTTGTGCCCGCGCAGGAAGATAAACACCGAGACCAGCAGCGCCATCGGCAACAGCACCCGCGACAGAGTGGCGAGGATCAGCGGATGGCGGTCACGCGCCCAGTCGCGCCCCTGTGCATCGACCTTCGGCTGGATCAGGCGTAGGCCATCGAGCAGTGCGAAGATGCCCACGGCGGCAATCGCCAGCACTGTGACCTCGCCGAGGGTATCGAAGCCACGGAAGTCCACCAGGATCACGTTGACCACGTTGGTGCCGCCACCGCCCGGCACGCTGTTCTCCAGGAAGAATGCGGAAATGCTGTCGTATGGCCGCGTCAGCACGGCGAACACCAGCATCGCCACCATCACGCCAGTGCCGACCGCCAGGGTGAAGTCACGCAGACCGCGCAGGCTGCTCGACTCGATACGGGTATGCGCCGGCAGGAAGAACAGCGCGAGCATCAGCAGGATAATGGTCACCACCTCTACCGACAGCTGGGTCAGGGCCAGATCCGGCGCCGAATAACGGGCGAAGGCCAGGGCCACCATCAGCCCGACCACGCTGAGCATCAGCAGCGAAACCAGGCGCTGGCGGTGGAAGACCACCGTCACCAAGGCGGCCAAGGCCATGATGCCCAAGCCCAGAACGGTGATGCCGTCGATCTCGGCCATGGCCACTGGGCCGCTGATCTGCGGCAACGAGCTCAGCCCCTGAGTCACCACCAGCAAGGCCGCTGCCAGCAGCAGCGCCAGGTAACGCTGCAGCGATGCATTCTCCAGCCAGTGGGTGATCACGCTAGACACCTTGACCAGGATCAGCACACCACGCTCGAACAGCAGCTTGGCGTCAACACTCGGCAGCCCGGCATACCAGCGAAACAGCGGCTGACGGAACACGTACACCAGAATCCCGCCAAACAGGGCAATAAAGCTCATCAGCAGCGGCAGGTTGAAGCCATGCCAAATCGCCAGGCTGTAACTCGGTACATCACCGCCCAAGGTTGCCGAGGCGGCAGTCGCCAGCAGCGGCGCCACGGTGTAGGCCGGCACAATACCCACCAGCAGGCAGAGGAACACCAGAATCTCCACCGGCACCTTCATATAGCGCGGCGGCTCATGCGGCGGGTAATGCGGCAGGTCGACCGGCTCGCCGTTGAAGAACACGTCGTGGATAAAGCGCAGCGAATACGCCACCGAGAACACCCCGGCCAGGGTTGCCGCTGCCGGGATCACCCAGTTGAAGCTGCCCAGCAGGTGCTGGTTGAGCGTCTCGGTAAAGAACATTTCCTTGCTCAGGAAGCCGTTGAGCAGCGGCACCCCGGCCATCGCCGAGGCCGCCACCATGGCCAGCACGGCCGTATGCGGCATGTACTTCCACATACCGTTGATGCGCCGCATGTCGCGACTGCCGGTTTCGTGGTCGATGATCCCCGCCGCCATAAACAGCGAGGCCTTGAAGGTGGCGTGGTTGATGATGTGGAACACTGCCGCCACGGCGGCCAGGCGGGTATCCAGACCAAACAGCAAGGTGATCAGGCCCAGATGGCTGATGGTCGAATAGGCCAACAGACCCTTGAGGTCATGCTGAAACAACGCCATCCCGGCACCGACCAGCAAGGTCACCAGACCGGTGATGCTGACCAGGTAGAACCACCACTCCGAGCCCGCCAGCGCCGGGTACAGGCGCGCCAGGAGAAACACCCCGGCCTTGACCATGGTCGCCGAGTGCAGATAGGCCGACACCGGCGTCGGTGCCGCCATGGCGTGCGGTAGCCAGAAGTGGAACGGGAACTGCGCCGATTTAGTGAACACCCCCAGCAGCACCAGAATCAGCGCCAGCGGGTACAGCTCATGGGCGCGGATCGCATAACCGGCCGCCAGCACCTGAGACAACTCGAAGCTGCCGGCGATATGGCCGATCAGCAGAATCCCGGCGAACAGCGCCAGGCCACCACCGCCCGTCACGGCCAGGGCCATGCGCGCGCCTTTGCGCGCATCCGAACGGGCGCCCCAGAAGCCGATCAAGAGGAACGACGACAGGCTGGTCAGCTCCCAGAACATCAGCATCAGCAGCAGGTTTTCCGACAGCACCACGCCGAGCATCGCGCCCATAAACAGCAGGAGGAAGGCGAAGAAGCGCCCCATCGGTTCCTTCTTCGACAGGTAATAGCGCGCGTAGAGAATGACCAGCAGGCCGATACCGAGAATCAGCAGGGCAAACAGAAAGCCCAGACCATCCAGGCGCAGGCTGAGATTCAGGCCCAGGGCCGGCAGCCACTCCAGTTTGACCTTGAGCACCTCACCAGCAAATACCGCAGACTGCTGCGAGAACAACAGCACCAAAGCCGTCAGCGGCGCCAATGCTGCCGCTACAGCGCAGGCGGAACGGCCCATGCGTTCGGCCAGCAAAGGCAGAAAAATGCCGAGAAATGGCAAGGCGATGATCAGCGCAAGCGTCATAGAAAAACCCCTAAATACGAACCCGGCACGTACCCGGCTGACTCCCTAACCTTCTCACTGCGGTCAACCGCAGGCTTTTGCCTGCGCAGCAACCCGCGCAAAAGTATTGCACTGCAGAACAACTAAAGCCCGTCAGCACAAAAGCGTGCGCGATTATCCATAACTATCGGCCAACCGTCATGGATAGAATTATTACTAAACACTGTGTTTTCCGCGAGCTTGCCTGAAAAACCTGAGAAACGCCGATAAACATCTGGTTTATCTAGAAAAAAGGCAATAAAAAACCGGATCAGTCAGGACTGATCCGGCCTCTTCGACACTCAGTGAGTAACGCGACTGGTGCCATTCACGGTCATGATGCGCACGCGCTCACCAACGCGGAAAATTTGGTTTTCTTCAACGGCCTGCACGTAGGCGCGCATGCTGCCGTCATCTTCGCGCACGGTGATTTCCACACCCTGGGTGCGGGTCAGGCCTTCCTCGGTCATCGCGCCCAGCAGGCCACCGGCCACTGCACCGATCACCGCCGCCACCGCGCTGCCACGCCCACCACCGACGCCGCTACCGGCCACGCCGCCAATGACTGCACCAGCACCTGCGCCGATAGGCGTTTTCGTGCCTTCGATCTTCACTGGGCGCAACGCTTCGATGGTGCCCATGCGCACGGTCTGCACGGTGCGTGCTTCATCGCGCGAGTAGGTGTCGCCCGTCAGGCTGGAGGCGCAGCCGCCCAACAGGGCCAGCACGGCAAACGAGGCAGCCAACAGAAAAGGTTTACGCATGATTGTTTCTCCAGTTAGGCAGGCCCCATTAAAACGCCTGCGCAGCTTCGCTGTCACCCGCCATTATGCGGCAAAACTTTACCTAACCTGCCGCGCGGAGCCAGGGCGCGACATTCCGCCGCGTTCAGAACCGACACCCAGCCCGCCTAAGCTAAGGCTTGATCGGGGGATTTATGGATTATTTTATCGTCGCCATCACCAGCGCTGCCGGGCTGTACTTCCACTGGTGGCTGTATGTGCGGATCAAACGCTGGATGGACCGCGACCTGGCGCTGTCACTGGCTGGCGACTCAGCGGCCAAGCGCAGCTATATGCTCGCTCGCCTGACCGAGGCGCAGTCCGCTGGCATCAAGCGCAGCGCCCTGCCCGCCTGGTTGGAGCAAGCCGCCGGGCAGTACCCCGGCGACTGAAACGCGCTCAGGGCGCCAACCGCTCACGCAGCCAGTTCGCGCCCTGCAGACGAAAATTAAGGCGGTCATGCAGGCGGCTGGAACGGCCCTGCCAGAACTCGATGCGCTCCGGCAGCAGGCGATAGCCACCCCAGTGCGGCGGGCAATGCGGCGCACGATCGAGAAACCGCTGTTCGGTCTCGGCCAGCAGGCCTTCCAGCTCGGCGCGATCAGCAATCACCCGGCTTTGCGGCGACGCCCAGGCGCCCAGACGGCTGCCCAGCGGACGCACCTGAAAGTAGGCATCGCACTCTTCTGCACTAACCCGCTCGACGCTCCCCTCGATTCGCACCTGCCGTTCCAGGCTAGGCCAGAAGAAGGTCATGGCGGCAAACGGATTGGCGACCAGGTGCTGGCCTTTGGCGCTGTCGTAGTTGCTGAAGAAGGTAAAGCCGCGCGCATCCAGGCCCTTGAGCAGCAGCACCCGGCAATGCGGGCGCCCTTCAGCATCGACGGTCGCCAGGGTCATGGCATTCGGCTCGACCGGCAACTGCTCGGTCTTCACCGCATCGGCAAACCACTGCTCAAATAACGCAAAAGGCTCAAGCGGCGCTTGCGCCTCGCTCAAGCCATCGCGGGTGTAGTCACGGCGCATATCAGCCAGGGTTTGAGTCATCGGCAAATCCTCTCGATCAAGTCTTGCCTAGCTTACCCGCGAGCGCTCTATCTGGCTTGATCTGCGGCAACGCGCCGCTACGTAGCGCGTTACTGAGCAGCAGCAGGCTTATCAGCCTTGGCTACGGTTTTCGCGTTTTTGTCAGTTGCAGGCTTGCTAGCCGCAACTGCAGTGGCGGGGGCTGGTGCAGGCTGGCTGTACTTGGAGATCAGCGCGTTGAGGGTGTCTTTCGAGGTCAGGAGGATTTCCACTCGGCGGTTCAACGCACGGCCTTCAACGCTGTCGTTAGCCGCGCGTGGCATATCCGAGCCCAGACCTTTAACCATCAGACGGTTCTGCTTGAGACCGCTAAGGCGGAAAATCGAGGTGAAGGCGCGGGCGCGCTGGTGGCTCAGCTCGCGGTTAGCACTCACTTCACCGCTGCTGTCGGCGTGGCCAAGAATCAGCACACCGATGGTTTCATCGCTTTCCAGCAATTTGGCCATACGGCTCAGCGGACCGAGGGTGACCGGCAGCATCATATGCGGACGGTCCGGGTTGAACGAGCCATGCACTGGCGCGGTGACCACCAGCAGGTTTTCCCGACGCTCGAACTCGAAATGGGTGCCTTTGATCGCTTCACGCACCTTCGGCTCGTACACATCCAGCCAGGCCTGGGTCACTGCTGGTGGCGGCATGGGCACCACTTTCGGCGCGGGCTTTTCGGATTTTTCGAAAAGGCTGCAACCGCTGATCAGTACACACAGAGCGATGGCGAGAGTTTTGTTGGCGAGCATCGGGTATCCACACGTGATAAGCAAAAAGAAGCCGGTCAGTGGCCCGCGCTGGCGGCAGGCCATGCCATGTTGCGCAGCAGTTTAGCCGAGCTGGCTATAAACAATCAGCCAATAGACGCGCAAGTTTCTGCGCACGGGGGTCCATCAAGACGAACGGTCCTAGGTTGTTGGTGACAAAACCGAAGGCCACATCCCGCTCCGGGTCGGCAAAGCCAATGGAACCGCCGGCTCCAGGGTGGCCAAAGGCGCGCGGGCCCATGCCGTAGGTGGCGTTGGCGACCTCGGGCTGGTCGAGCATGCAACCCAGACCGAAGCGGGTGCGGGTCAGCAGGGTCTTGTCTTCGCCCACTGCGTGCTCGCGGGTCAGCTCGGCCAGCAACTCGCTTTCCAATAGCTGGCCATCCAGCAGGCCGCTGTAGAAGCCGGCCAGGCTGCGGGCATTGCCGTGGCCGTTGGCTGCCGGCTGCTGCATGCGCCGCCATTCGGGCTTGTTGGTGCTGGTCATGATCGACGGTGGGTTGGTAAAAGCCCGCGTACTCATGGCCGCAGGCTCACTCATCATGGTCTTGAGCAGGCGCTGGGCGGCCGCATCGCCGAAGTTACCCTTGCCGCGGGAGATGATCGCCACCCGGTCGAACTCTTCATCCGCCAGGCCAACATGGAAATCCAGCCCCAGCGGTTTGGCCGTGCGCGCGACGATGGATTCGCCCGGCCCGCGCCCCTCGACTCGGCGCAACACCTCTCCCACCAGCCAGCCGTAGGTGATCGGCGCATAACCATGGCCCTGACCCAACGGCCACCAAGGCTGTTCGGCGGCCAGTGCGGTAGTCATCGCCTGCCAGTCGTATAAAGCTTCGGCCGGCAGCATCTCGTGCAAGGCTGGCAACCCGGCCTGATGGCTGAGCAAGTGACGCAGGGTGATCTTGTCCTTGCCGGCAGCGGCGAACTCCGGCCAGTAGCGCGCGACCGGTGCATCCAGCTCAAGCTTGCCCTCGCCCACCAATTGCAGCGCGGTAACGGCAGTAAAGGTCTTGGTGCAGGAGAACAGGTTGAGGATGGTGTCGCTGTGCCATGCCTGCTGGCCATCCTTGTCGGCAACACCGGCCCACAGATCCACCACGGTTTCGCCGCCGACCTGCACGCACAGCGCCATGCCGCGCTCTTGCGGCTCCTCGAACAACGCCGCAAAGGCGTCTCTCAACGCTTCGAATTTGAGGTCGAAATAACCCTGTATCTGCACCACCCTGCCCCCTTCTCGTATTCGGCCAACTGCTTGGCAGATTGTTTCAGCTCTAACGCCTGCGTAGAACCCTGCGCAAGGTTGGCACCCCTACTATCAGCCCGCCAAATAGCCTTTTACGGAACCGCCGGCACTGGCGTACTCACCGTTTCGAGCAGCTTTTTCGGCACATCCAGATTGGCTTTGCGCACAGCTTTGACAAAACCATCCCATGGCCGGTCGGTGATCCCGACCAGGCCTAGGTGGCCATTCTCGCCGTCCAGCAGACGCCCGGTCACCGGCTGATCGAGGTACTGGAACCAGTGCAAACCGACGATCTGCGGCTCTTCCAGGGCCTTGGCCAGAAAATGCGCATAGGCCGGGCCGCGTTCTTCTTCCTTGTACACCTCGGCAACCCCGCCCCAGAACGGCCCACGGTCACGCGAGCCGAAGTGGAACTCGGTGACCATCAGCGGCTTGTCCAACTGGCGCAGTGCGGCAAAGTCATAACCGTGCTGTGGCTCGCGGGTGTAGAAGTTGAAGCTCAGTACATCGCAGAACTCGGCGCAGGCATTCACCGCCTCGGGGATGCTGCTGGCGAAACGGCCACCCAGCAGCAGGTGATTGGGCGCGTGCCAGTCGAGCGAATCGGCAATGGTCTTAAAGTAGGTTGCGGCATACAGGCGCAAGAATGCCTGCATGTCCTTCTCGATGGCCGGGAACTCGGCACTTGGCAGCGGCGCCTGAAAGCCAGGATCTTCCATCAGTTCCCAGGCCGGCAGCTCGATACCCCAGGCCCGGGACAGGCCATTCTGGTTGCGATACTTGTCACGCAGCTGCTTGAGGAAGGCACGCTTGGCCGGCACATCGGTGGTCAGACGTAGCGTGGCGTACGCCAAGGCGTAACGACCATTGGGGTCGTCCGCAGGACCGGCCCAGGCCAGTTCGTTATCGGCGAAATAACCGAGCAGCCAGGGGTTGTCACGGTGATCGCGCGAGGCAATCGCCACGGCGCGTTCGGTGGCCATGGCAAAGCGCGGGTCGAACGGATCAGGCATCGCACCCCACCAGTCGACGCCAGTGCTGATGGTGGCGTAATCGCCGCGAATCGACAGCGGAATGCTGAACGGCATGCGGCTATCGCCGCCAAAGGCCGGTTCACTCCAGTTACCCAGGGTATTGAAGCCCCAGGCCTGCAGGCGGTCCTGACTCAGCGTGCGCCAGGCAGCTGGGTCAACCTGACCATAGCTGCGCTGCAGGTTGGCCTTGTAGAAATCGAACCAGCGCCCGTTGGCAAACGCCCGGCCCTGATTGGCACCCGTGTCGCTGCGGCTGTCGGACGTGCCGAAATAGGCCGCCAGCGCCTCACCCGCTTGCGGTAAACCGGTAAACATCGCTTCACGCCCCTCAACGTAGGTGGCGCTCTGCTGCGCGGTCACCGCATTGACGCCCAGCGAGTAGAACGGATGGCCCTCAGGCGTTACCAGGTACCAACGGCCGTCGCGTTTCTCAGTGCGAAAGAAGCCACTCGCCTCAAACGGCTGTCCGCCGGTCCAGCCGGCAAACTTGTCTTGCGCCGGGCGCTCGGCCAGCCAGGTATGCAGTTGTTTCTGTTCCTGAGCCACCGCCTGCTGCAGTTGCTCGTCGTTCTTGACCTTGCCCGGCCAGTCAGCCCGCGCATACTGGCCATAACGGTCGACGATACCGGCATAGGCCGCCGCCGAAAGCTGCTCACCGCTTACACCAAACTGGCTGATCAGAATATGTTGCGCAGCTTTCGGCTGCGGCATGGATAGGGTAACCGCGCTGACCTTGCTCAGGTCCAGCGCACCTGTGACCGTATCCGCCAGCAGCAGGCGTTGGCCTTTGTGCGTCCAAGGCATCGGCACACCGGCGCGCATGCCCTGAGCGCGGGGCGAAGTTGCCTGCAAGGGAATCAACAGGGTTTGCGCAGGGCCGGCAGGCAAGGCGATACGCGTACTCAAGCGCTGACCGTCAGCGCTCTCGATCAGTACATCCAGGGTCAGTGCCCAGTCCATGGCGTTCTGCACACGCAGGCTGACCAGCGTCTGCTGCGACCAGTCCCAGCTAGCGCTTTGCGGGGTTAGCTTTAGGCTCGGCTGCTCGGCAGGATGGAAAGTCACCCGGCGCAGCACCTCGCCTTGCGGGGTCGGCTCGCCAATGCGGTTGGGTAGATCGGCATCCTGCGTCGTAACCTGCA
This sequence comes from Pseudomonas sp., assembly GCF_030690725.1. Taxonomy (GTDB): domain Bacteria; phylum Pseudomonadota; class Gammaproteobacteria; order Pseudomonadales; family Pseudomonadaceae; genus Aquipseudomonas. Next base: position 22,083 of record NZ_JAUYGD010000010.1, read on the forward strand.
CGGCATCCATTGGCCGAACAAAGTTGAACAGCTCCTGCGGCTCTGTCGCCATGGCGGCACCGGCAAAACCCACGAGCGCCGATAGCAGAACAGCCGTTTGCAGCCTGCACTTAACCTTCACGAACCACACTCCCCCGTTGTTTCAACCGCCCTGAGCAAGACTGCCCAAGGCCAAATCCAGGCCCTGATAACCACCAAGGTATTGTGCATACGCCACTTGGAACCACTAGCGCTCAGCGAGTTGCCTAGCAGCCGGACGGCTAACTGATTTCCCGACGAAACGGCGGCAAGGCATTGAGAATCGACTTGCCGTAGCGCTGAGTAACCACACGCCGATCGAGCAGGGTAATAATGCCGCGATCCGCTTCGGTGCGCAGCAGTCGGCCGCATGCCTGGACCAGACGCAGCGACGCATCCGGCACGGCGATTTCCATAAAGGGATTGCCGCCGCGCGCTTCGATCCATTCGGCCAACGCCGCTTCCACCGGGTCGTCCGGCACGGCGAAAGGGATCTTGGCGATCACCACATGCTCGCAGTAGGCGCCCGGCAGATCGACACCTTCGGCAAAGCTGGCCAGGCCAAACAACACGCTCTCCTCACCGCTGTCGACCCTCGCCTTGTGCTTGTTCAGGGTTTCCTGCTTGGACAGGTTGCCCTGGATAAACACCCGCTTGCGCCAGTCGCGTTCCAGGCCATCGAAGACCTCCTGCATCTGCTTGCGCGAGGAAAACAGCACCAGGGTGCCGCGCGAGCCCTCAACCAGACCAGGCAAGTCGCGAATAATCGCCGCCGTGTGCGCCACCGCATCACGCGGATCAGCATTAAGGTTGGGCACCCGCAACACGCCTGCGTCGGCGTGATGGAAAGGGCTCGGCACCACGGTGGTAACTGCCACTTTCGGCAAGCCAGCGCGCATGCGATAGCGATCAAAGGTGCCCAGCGCCGTCAGGGTCGCCGAGGTCACCAGGGCGCCATAGGCGACATTCCACAGGTTACGCCGCAGGGTTTCGGCGGCGAGGATCGGGCTGGCGTTAACCTCGATATCGAACAGCGCACCGCTGTCGGCCAGGGTCAGCCAGCGCGCCATTGGCGGGCTTTCCTCCGGATCTTCAGCAGTAAAGGCCAGCCACAGCTCCCAGTTGCCCTTGGCGCGCGCCAGCAGGCTGCCGAACAGTGGGTACCATTCCTCGGCCTGATGGCTGGCAATACCGACAGCGCCCTCACCATCCATGGCTTCCTTGAGCTGCTCAGTCACCCCTGTGAACAGATCGTTGAGCTTGGAAAAGCCCTTTTTCAGTTCCAGGCCCAACTCGGTCAGGTGCGCCGGCACCACGCCGCCAACAAAGCGATGGCGCGGCCGCTCGCGGCCCTGCATATCCTCGCCCGGTTTGAAATCGGCCACCTGCTCACAGGCGGCAAACATAAATTGCTGCTGGGTTTTAAGCTCCCGCGCCAGTTCCGGCACCTGCTCGATCAGCCTGCCTAGATCCCCGGGTAGCGGATTCTGCGCCAGCAACTTGGTCAGGTTCTTGTCAATCTGGGTCAGCCAGTCGGCAGTCGAGCGCAGACGGGTGAAATGGGCGAAATGGCCGATGGCCTTGTCCGGCAGGTGATGGCCTTCATCGAACACGTAGAGAGTGTCGCGCGGGTCCGGCAGCACCGCCCCGCCGCCGAGGGCCAGGTCGGCCAGGACCATGTCATGATTGGTGACGATCACGTCGACCTTGCCCATGCCCTCGCGGGCCTTGTAGAAGGCACACTGCTGAAAGTTCGGGCAATGGCGATTGGTGCACTGGCTGTGATCGGTGGTCAGTTGCGACCAGCGCGTGTCTTCCAGCTCTTCCGGCCAGCTGTCGCGGTCGCCGTCCCATTTATTGCCGGCGAGTTTTTCGATCATGGTGGTGAACAGCTTCTGGCTCTGCTCATCCACATCGATCTTGAAACCTTCTTCCTCGAACAGCTGAGCGGTGGCGCTTTGTGCCTGGCCTTCCTGCAGCAGGATATCCAGCTTGGACAGACACAAATAACGCCCCCGCCCTTTGGCCAGGGCGAAGCTAAAATTCAGCCCGCTATTGCGCATCAAGTCCGGCAGATCCTTGTGCACGATCTGCTCTTGCAGGGCGACGGTGGCCGTGGCGATCACCAGGCGCTTGCCCGCCGCCTTGGCAGTGGGGATCGCCGCCAGGCTGTAGGCCACGGTCTTGCCCGTACCGGTGCCGGCCTCAACCGCCACCACCGCGGGATCACCCAGACGCCGGCCCTCGTCGTCCGTCTTGATCGCACCCAGCACCTTGGCAATTTCAGCAATCATCAGGCGCTGGCCATAACGCGGCTTGAGCGACTTGGCTTCGAGAAAACGGGAATAGGCGCCCTGGATCTGGGACTTGAGTTCGGTACTGAGCATGGGGTCTTGGCGCGAAAAGGCTGGATAAATTTTCAGTGTTTGTAATCGGCGGCTATCATAGCGCGCTAATCGATCCAGCGCTGAACCGCTTAACCAACAGGAGTGCCTGCATGACCCCATACGCCTTCATCTACAGCCTGCACCTGCTCGCCGCCCTGATCTGGGTCGGCGGCATGTTCTTCGCGTGGATGATCCTGCGCCCAGCAGCCGTCGCCGCACTGGAAGCCCCGCCTCGCCTGAAACTCTGGCTGGAGGTCTTTCCGCGGTTTTTCTACTGGGTATGGGCGGCAGTGATTGTGCTGCCGGTGACCGGCGTGGGCATGCTGCACCTGCGCTTTAGCGGCTTCGATACGGCGCCGCGCTACGTGCACATCATGATGGGGCTGTATATCGCCATGCTGGCGCTGTTTCTGCGGATTCAGGCACTGCAACTACCTGAACTGCGCCGCGCTGTGGCGGCGGAGGATTGGCCGAATGGCGGCGCCGTGCTTGGGCGCATACGTCGGTTGGTCGGCATCAACCTGCTGCTGGGGTTACTGGTTGTAGCAATCGCCGGCATCCGCCCTTCGTTCTAACGGGGCTCAAGCAACCGCTGCCCGAGGGCAGCGGTTAGAAACACACCACCAGCTAGAACTGCACAACATTCAGAGCGCCAGCCGGACCTGGCTCACCGGCCCGCCCCGCCTGCCCTGGCTTGCCGTCGCGTGCACCATCGGTGCTGTACAACCAGCAGCCCTTGCTCACGCCGCCTTGGCCACCCGCACCTGGCGCGCCCGGCTGACCGCCGTTGCCACCATCCAGACGCACCTGCAACTGCTCAACCGGGAAACCCTGCGGGACCTCCAGGCGCACCTGCGCACCAGCGGCACCCGGCTGGCCGTCACCACCATTCAAGCCATCATGGCCGCGACTGGCTTCACCCCAGGTGCAGCCACCTGGTTTGCCATCGGCACCGGCAAGGCCGGCATAACCGGGGGCGCCAGTACCGCCCCGGGCATCCAGCAACAGGTTTTCCAGGGTCACGGCTTGCAGGCGCAGGCTCAGGTTACGCCCCGGCAACGCCGGCTTTTCAGCACTGCCCTGGGCACCGCGCGCACTGATCTGTGCGCCACTGGCAATCTCGGCGGTTTCCACTTCAAGGCGCAGCGCCTGATCACTGGGGGCAATCGCCAGACGTGCGTCGCGGCCCAGGGTTAGCTGAGCCACGCGAATTTCGGTCAGGCCAGGGGGAATCAACAAGGTACCGTGATCGGCAATCTGCAGACGATCCAGCAGCAATACACTGGTGTTGCTCGGCAGACGCATAACCGCATGGGAATCGACTTCAATCACCGCCTGGGCCAATGCCAGCGGGCTGAACAGCGCAGCGAGGACGAACAGCTTACGCATTTTCGGCCTCCATCTGCAGCGCTTGCTCAGGCTCAGACTCGGCTACTGCGGCTACAGCCGCTTGCTCAGCTGGCAGTCCGAGCAGCTGAAAAATGCCGAACAGCATAACTTGCACACGCTCTAGCGCCGGTTTGGGGCAAGCGGCGATGCGCTTGTCAAAAAACCACAGCTCAAGCGCATGGATCAGCAGAATAAAAGCCCCGGCGCCGTTCAACAGCAGTGCGAAAGGTTGTGCAAAGGGTTGCAGCAGATTGGCCAGGACGACGCCCCAGAACAATGCCGTCAGCACCTTACCTAACGTCAGAAATGTCTTCATATCCGCCCCCGGCAGTTTTTTATTTCGCTGCACCTTATCTGCTTTGGGAGTGTGCTGCCAGAAGACCAGTAAAAACCATGGAGGTCGAACGCCTTCACAGCTTTTACTGGGTTACAACTGCCCTCTCGCTGGCAGGCCGTTGCGAACCCGGCAGGTGGGTTCGCAACGGCCTGCCAGCGCATCACATCAGCTAGGGTCGCGCTTCGACTTCTGCTTCAACACGACGATTGATGGCCCGCCCGGAGTCGCTGTCATTATCAGCCACCGGCCGCGACTCACCGTATCCGACAGAGGAGACCCTGCCGCTGTCGATGCCATGCTGATTGACCAGCACATCACGCACCGCATTGGCACGCCGCTCAGACAGCCCCTGGTTATAGGCATCACTGCCTACGGCGTCGGTATGCCCTTCAACGGTCGTAGTGGTTTGCGGGTATTGCTTCATAAAGTCAGCAAGGCTCTTGATATCGGCCTGACTGTCTTCTTTAACATCGGACTTGTTGAAATCGAACTTCACATCCAGCTCTACCCGAACCGATTCCACCATTTCGATGGGCTCAGGCTCTGCTTCGGCAGGCGTACTGGCATATTCCTTGATCGGACAGCCGTTGTGATGCACCGGCGTATTAGGAGGGGTTCCTGGGCAACGGTCACGACGGTCAAACACGCCGTCATCGTCTTCATCACCATCCTGGGCATAACAAATCAGCGTACCAATGACCGCACCGGCCACGGCTCCACCTGCTGCCCATGTTGAACTTTCGATTGCGCCCAGACCAGCACCGGTCAGACCGCCAATTGCACTGCACAGGGGCCAGTTCCCTTGGTTGAGCGGCGCATCTCCCGTACTGGAAGTTGTGACGCAACCTGAAAGAACACTGCTGACCAAGAGAATGGGGGCTACCCCCATCATGGATCTAACTCTCATGGTAGAAATCTCCTGTAATGCCGGCTACTGCCGGTAACTAAGGAGTAAAGACCTACCCTTCAAGCTGCACAAGCCAGACCCCGGAGGGTCTGGCTTGTTTTCTTCAGAAAGTCTGGGATCAGACGATCAAGGACGAGCTTCTACTTCTGCTTCTACGCGGCGGTTGACAGCACGGCCGTCAGCGCTGGCGTTGTCCGCAACCGGACGACTTTCGCCATAGCCCACAGCGTTAACACGATTACTGCCTACGCCGTACTGGTTAACCAGTACATCACGCACCGCATTGGCACGACGCTCGGACAGATTTTGGTTGTATGCGTCGCTACCCACGGAGTCGGTATGACCTTCAACCACTGTGGTGGTCTGTGGGTACTGGGTCAGGAAGTCAGCCAGGTTTTTGATATCGCCGTAGCTTTCTGGTTTGACCTGGGCCTTGTCGAAGTCGAATTTGACGTCCAGCTCAACGCGTACTGCCTCGGCTGGTTCAGACACCACAACTTCTTCAACTACCACTTCTTCAACCACAACAACCTGCTCATCGCTGGCGCCATGCACCCAGCAATATGCAGCGGCCATACCTGCACCAACTACTGCACCGCCACCGGCCCATGTAGAGCTTTCAATAGCGCCCAGAGCAGCACCGCCCACACCGCCGATCGCGGCACAGGTTGGCCAATCCGTTTTCTGCAGCCCGGCACAACCGGTCAAAAAGGTACTCGCGACAATCAGGGGTAATGCTTTCCTGGTGATGCTCATATATACGTCTCCTATTGGTAAATCGGCAAAAACCGATACTGACGAAGTAAAGACGCCAGTAACAAAATATGCCAGAGAATATGCAAACGCATTACTAGCACAATCCGCACTAGGCCGCGTTACTGCTGCACGTTAGTCTTTGCGCACTTGAGCGAGGAGCCGTTATGTCTGCAACCCCGTCCACCCGAACACCCCAGCAAGCCCTTGCCGCCCTGTTGGCACGCTACACGCCAGAACGCCTGTTGGTAGTCGGTAGCCGAAAACTACCTGCGATTGATGCATTTATCCAGGCCCACCCAAACTGCCATTTGATTCATGCAGACGCAGGCGCACTGCCCAGTGATGTGGCCGCGCAGCGTTTCGATCTGGCGTTGATCGTCGATTGCCTTGAGCATCTGCCGAAACGCACCGGACTAGAGCTGCTTGGTGGCATTCGCAATCTGAATGCCAGCCGAATGGCGGTACTGGTCGACCTGCAAGCCTGTGACTGGCAAGAAACCGACTTCTTTGCACTGGCCCTGCAGGCCAGCGAGTGTTTCCAGCGCGATGAACAGACACTCAACCTGTTCACCTATGACCTGCTCGACTACAAGCAAGTACCTGACTGGCTGAACGCCAAGTTCTGGGCCAACCCGGAAAACTTCGGCAAGTACTGGTGGTAAAGCCATGAGCAGCACCACCTGCCCCTGCGGCAGCGGCCAACTGCTGACGCTCTGCTGCGGCCGTTATCACGCAGGTACTCCGGCACCCAGCGCCGAAGCCTTGATGCGCTCACGCTACAGCGCCTACGCCTTGGGACTGATCGATTACCTGGTGCACAGCACACTACCGGCCCAGCAAGCCGGCCTCGACCAGGACGCCATCCAAACCTGGAGTCTGAGCAGTACCTGGCTCGGACTTGAGGTCGAGCAGGCGCAGCTGATTGAGGGCGAACCGCAGCACGCCTATGTCACCTTTACCGCGCGCTGGCGTGATGAAGGCGGCGTGCACAGCCACCGCGAACGCTCGGCATTCGTGCGCAATAGCGGCAGCTGGTATTTCATTGACCCAACTGTCGAGTTGAAACTAGGCCGCAATGACGCCTGCCCCTGTGCCAGCGGGCAGAAGTTCAAGAAGTGCTGCTCAAGCTATTTTTGATGGCTTAGAGGGCCATTTGCGCAGAGAACAGTAAGTCACGGCTCCCTGCGCCGCGCGGGCTAATCCTGCAATTTCAGATGGGAGATATCCGGTGGCGGCCCGGCCGGCGCTTTTTTCGCCTCGCCCATGTCACTGCCAGGCGGCGCCAGGCTGAACTGCGACAAATCCAGGGCCGGGGCCTGCACCTGCGGCTTGCCGTCCTGTACATCGTCGCCCAGCGGCGCGATACCAAAATCCGGCGCATCGACTTCTGCAAACGCAGCCATATATTCATCACGTGGCGCGACCTGCAGGCGCCCCGCAGGCTGACTGCTGGCCGCCTGCACAGATGCCGCAACCAGGGCGGCAACTGGCGTTGTGGCAGCAGCGGGTGGTGCGGCCAATTCGATTTCTTCGATTTCATCATCCAGGCAGGCCACTTCGGCCACAGCCCCAGCGCGCTCCAGCGTCGAGCGGTATTTTTCCGCCCCTGCCGCATCCAGGTTGCTTTTGATCACGATACGCCGCCCCGAGAACAGCAGCGCCAGGCGCTGTTCATCCGCCTGGAACAGCTTGGCCAGGTTGGCCTTCACCAACTCCAGCTGGGCACCCGGAACCAACTGCGCACTGAAGGCAATTTCGTAGCGAGCCATGGTCATACTCCTGTCCTATTCGTTGCTCAGTATGGCGCAGGTTTTTTTACCGTCACAACAGGTTGCAGCCAAGCACTTGCTTGTTACACTGATGCGTCATTCGGAGTATGCAATGTTTTATCAGGCGCAAACGATAAGAATTCTCAGCCTATTGATGTTTTTTGGCCTCTTGTCGGGCCTTAGCGGTTGTTCCTCTCCAGGCGATCTGAAGTCGCCCGAAGTTCGTCTCGTTAAAGTCGACGTGGTTAAAGCCAAACTGTTGGAGCAGCAGTTCACGCTGCGCTTTCGCATCGATAACCCCAACAATTTCAGCCTGCCGGTGCGCGGGATGGATTACTTGGTGCATCTGAACCAGGTCAAACTGGCTGAAGGCGAATCCAATGTTTCGTTTACCGTACCTGCCCACGGCCATCACAACTTCTCCATACCGGTGCGCACCAACCTCTGGCGTCACCTGCGGCAGATCGTCAAAGCCCTGGAAAAACCCGATCAACCCATCCCCTATCGTCTGCAAGGCGCAGTAAAAACTGGCTGGCTGTTCGGACAGAGCGTGCACATGTCGCGCAATGGCGAGATAATTCCCGGCGATTACATCCCGGAGTAACTCGCATGACCCAGCAAGAACACGTCCACGGCCCTGACTGCAATCACGACCACGATCACGCGCACCAGCATGATCACGGCCATGTACATGGCCCGCACTGCAATCACAGCCATCAGGAACCTGCGCGCAACGCCTTGAAAGACGTTGGCCGCAACGACCCCTGCCCGTGCGGCAGCGAGAAGAAATTCAAGAAATGCCACGGCGCATAAGCCTGTGATGAACAACCTCGTCCTGATCGGCAGCGGCGTATTGATTGCCGCCTTGGCACTCTACGCCCTGCAACTGTGGCGACGTGTCTGGGCCCAGGAAAAAGCCCAGGCTGCAGCGCTCAACACCCAGCGCGAACGCATTGGCGGTGACCTGTATATCCTCGCCAGCAGTTTGCTCGAGGGTCAGTTGCCGCTGATCGAGGGCGCCATTCGGATCAAGGTACTGCTGGACAACTACGACAGCCGCCTTAGCCAGGATCAGCGCTGTGAGGTTTTTCACCTGCTGTTCGCGGCAACCGCCCAGGTGCCGACCCACGCCGAGTGGAAGGCCCTGGAGAGAAACGTGCGCCGCCAGCATGAGCAACACTTCAGCGAACTCGAGTTGCAGCACAAGGCAGCTGCTCGCGCCGCCGCCCGCTGGCTGCTTGATGAAGCCCTGCCGCCCCTGCGCAAAAGCGCCTGATTCGCCCGCCACGCGCCTTGTCAGGCGCATGGCGGCTGGCTAACGTAGTACGTCCGCACCTGCGCGCCCACGCACCTGGAAAGCGCACACCCCAACCGACCGTTTTCCACCCGCAAGGAGCCTGCTGCATGCTAGCGCGCGCGTTACGCCCCATGGCCCACCTCAGCCTCGCAGCCGTATTAACGGCCGTCGTCACGCTCACAGGTTGCCAGTCATTACTGAACAGCCGTTACAGCGACAGCGTGCACCCGGATCAAGGCATCGTCCGGGTCAAGGGCCTGGCGCAAAGCGTAGTAATCCGCCGCAACCCCCTGGGCATGCCGCTGATCGAAACCACCACCTTCCATGACGCGCTGTTCGCCCTCGGCTATGTGCATGCCAGCGACCGCCTCAGCCAGATGGTCGGCCTGCGCTTGATGGCCGAGGGCCGCCTGGCCGAAATGGCCGGCCCCGGCGTGCTGGAAATGGACCGCTTTATGCGCGCGGTCAACCTGAAGAAAAGCGCCGAGGTGCTCTACAGCAACGCCTCGCCGCGGATCAAACGCTTCTTCGAGGTCTATGCCCGCGGGGTCAACGCCTACCTGTTCCGCTACCGCGACAAGCTGCCAATGGACCTGGCCGAGTCTGGCTATCGCCCGGCGTACTGGAAGGCCGAGGACTCGGTGCTGGTGTTCTGCCTGCTGAACTTTGGCCTGGCGGTCAACCTGCAGGAAGAAATCGCCTCACTGGTACTGGCACAGAAAGTCGGCAGCGAGCAGCTCGCCTGGCTGCTGCCAACCTACCCCGATGAGCCGTTGCCACTGGAGGAAGCCGCCAAACTCAAAGGGCTCGACCTCAAGGGCCAACTGGCCGGCTTGAGCGATGTCAGCGCAGCCGTCAGCCAGTTTGCCGACGCGCATATGCTCGGCGTAGCGGCGTCCAACAACTGGGCCTTTGCCCCACAGCGCACACGCAGCGGCAAAAGCCTGCTGGCCAACGACACCCACCTGCCGCTGTCGATGCCCTCGGTGTGGAATTTCGTGCAGATCCGCTCACCCAAATACCAGGCCGCTGGCGTGTCGATTGCCGGCGTCCCGGCGGTGGTGGCCGGCTTCAACGGCAAACTGGGCTGGGGCATGACCATGGTCATGGGTGACAACCAGGATCTGTTCCTCGAACAGGTCAGGCGTCAAGGTGGCCGCCTGCACTACCTGGCCGACGGCAAATGGCTGCCCACACTGGAGCGCCAGGAAACCTTCTTTATCAAAGGCCAGCGGCCAATCCGCGAAACCATTTTTGAAACCCGTCACGGCCCGCTGCTGAACTCGGTACTGGGCGAACGCAAGCACATGCTGCAACCCATGCAGCTGAGCAGCGGCTATGGTCTGGCGCTGAAAACCACCCAATTCGAAGCAGACAAGACCCTGGATGCCTTCTTCGACCTGTCGCGCGCCCAGTCGGTTGAGCAGGCCTTTGAAGCCACCCGCGAAGTGCGCGCTATGCCGCTGAACATCGTATTTGCCGATGCGCAGCATATCGGCTGGCAAGTCACCGGACGCTTCCCCAACCGCCGTGCGGGACAGGGCCTGATGCCCTCCCCTGGCTGGGACAGCCAGTACGACTGGGACGGTTTCGCCGACCCGATGCTGCATCCCTACGACCAGGATCCGCCTGAAGGCTGGCTCGGCACCGCCAACCACCGCACCGTACCGCGTGGCTACGGCATGCAACTGTCCAACTCCTGGTTCTACCCTGAGCGCGCCGAACGCATTGCCGCGCTGGCAGCCACCGGCAGGCATGACACCCAGAGCATGATTGCCATGCAGTACGACCAGACTTCACCTTTTGTGGCCAAGCTGCAGAACATGTTCAGCGCACCGGGCATGGCTGAAGGCCTGCAAGCCGCTATCGATGCCCTGCCGGCAGCCGAGCGCAGCAAAGCCGGCGAAGCGTACAGCCGACTGATGAAGTTCGACGGAAAAATGACCGCCACCTCGGCAGACGCAGCGCTGTACAGCGCCTTCCTCTACCAGAGCGCACGGGACATCTTCCTCGACGAATTGGGGCCGGACAGCACAGCTGCCTGGAAGGCTTTGGTCGAGACCGCCAACAGCTCCTACTCCGCCCAGGCCGACCATTTGCTGGGCCGTGACGACAGCCCGTTCTGGAACGACACCCGCACCGCACAGCGTGAAGATAAACCCACCATCCTGGCGCGCAGCCTCGCAGGCGCCGTCACCCTGCTGGAAAGCAAGCTGGGTAGCGAACGCAGTGCCTGGCAGTGGGGCAAGTTGCACACCTACAACTGGACCACCGAAACCAGCCAACTGGCGCAGTACATGAGCGCCAGCCAACGCACCAGCATCAATGCCATCAAGGGTTATCTGGATCGCGGCCCCTACCCAGCGGGCGGTGATCACAGCACGCTGAACGTGGCGGCCTACAACTGGGGCGAGAACTTCGACACCTGGCTGATTCCGGCCATGCGCATCGTCGTCGACTTCGGTCGCGAGGAGCCGCTGATCGGTCTCAACAGCTCCGGGCAGTCCGGCAACCCCGCCAGCAGACACTACGCCGACGGCATCGATGCCTGGCTCAAGGGCAGCTATATGAGCTTCCCCTTCCAGTCGCAAAACCTCGACAAGGTGTATGGCACCAAGCGCCTGCTGCTGACGCCAGCGAACTGAAGCAGAACCATGACTTAACGACCGTTCGTCGGCCTCCACTGAACCAATTCAGCGGCGGCCGCTCTGAGAAAGTGGACTTACTCCATAGATCATCATCGTTTTAGGGCGCTTTTAGCGCCCTTTCTTTTGCCCGCAATTCCTCGACGCACCTCAGGCCATCGCTGCGCGAGGCGTCAAACTTCTCCAGGCAATTTTTTATGGCCTGCCATCCCTGACGGCCACCCTACGGGCCATCGCTGCGCAACGTTAAAAATTGCTCCAGGCAATTTTTTGCCTGCGACTCGCCCCACTTCTACAGACATGCAGCTCTAGCGTGCACTTTGCAGCCAGTTCAACGTAAGCTTTGCGCCTTGATAGCGCTTGATGCCATACCGCCGGATATTGCTGCCGCGCGACCGCACAAGCCATGTGTTCTGCTCCCAGTGAGGACTTTGAAATGAGCAATCGCCAAGCCGAAATCGCCGCCGCCCTCGATGTGGTGCCGCCTTTCGCAGATACCGCCGCGCTGGTGGCGCAGATCGACAAGCGCAAGGCCTTTATCAAGCAGTGCCTGCGCAACTCCAGCCTGAAAGTGCTGGTACTGGGCATCAGTGGCGGCGTCGACTCCCTCACCGCAGGGCGCCTGGCCCAACTTTCTGTGGAAGAGTTGCGCAGTGAGACCGGCGACAACGCCTATCGCTTTATCGCCGTACGCCTACCCCACGGCACTCAGCATGACGAGCAAGACGCTCAGGACTCACTGAAATTTATTCGCGCCGACGAAGAAGACACGGTGAATATCGCGGACAGCGTACTGGGCCTCGGCGAGCAGGTGACTCATCTGCAGAAGCTTAGCGATGCCCGCCGCGACTTCGTCACCGGCAATATCAAGGCGCGCATCCGCATGGTCGCCCAGTTCGCCATCGCCAACGCCAACAATGGCCTAGTGATCGGCACCGACCACGCCGCCGAAGCGCTGATGGGCTTCTTCACCAAGTTCGGCGACGGCGCCTGCGACCTCGCCCCGCTATCGGGCCTGGTCAAGGGCCAGGTGCGGGCCATCGCCAAGCACCTCGGCGCCCCGGAAAATCTGGTGTTCAAGGTACCCACCGCCGACCTGGAAGAACTGCGCCCCGGCAAGCCCGATGAAGAGGCCCACGGCGTCAGCTACGCGGAAATCGATGCCTTCCTCCATGGCCAGCCCGTGCGCGAGGACGCCTACGCCATCATCGTGCGCACCTACGACGCCACTCGCCATAAGCGCGAACTGCCGCTGGTCCCCTGAGTTTCTGAACCCCATGAAAAAGCCGGGCAATGCCCGGCTTTTTCATTACAGCGACCGATCAAGCCCTGGGCAGGGTCACACCTAGCTGGCCCTGATACTTGCCACCGCGATCTTTATAAGACACTTCGCACGCCTCATCGGACTGCAGGAACAGCATCTGCGCCACGCCTTCGTTGGCGTAGATCTTCGCGGGCAAAGTAGTGGTGTTGGAGAATTCCAGGGTCACGTGGCCTTCCCACTCTGGCTCCAACGGGGTGACGTTGACGATGATGCCGCAGCGCGCATAAGTGCTCTTGCCCAGGCAGATGGTCAGTACGTCGCGGGGAATGCGGAAGAACTCCACGGTGCGCGCCAGGGCGAAGGAGTTCGGCGGGATGATGCAGACATCGCTTTTCACATCGACAAAGCTCTTCTCATCGAAGTTCTTCGGGTCGACGGTCGCCGAATTGATGTTGGTGAACACCTTGAACTCATCGGCGCAGCGCACATCGTAGCCGTAGCTGGAAACACCATAGGAAATCAGCGGCTGTGCGCCCTCGGCACGTACCTGACGCTCGACGAAGGGCTCGATCATGCCGTGCTCTTGAGCCATGCGGCGAATCCACTTATCCGATTTGATGCTCATGGCGTCTGTCCTGCTATAGCGAAGGGTGAAAAGTGCACGCATCTTACCGGGGCCAGCGGTTGGGTTCAAAGGCTCTTGAGCCACCGCAGCGCGCAAAACGGCAAACAGTCTGTCCGTCGCTAAATAACAGAAAGATGCACAGAGCATTCGCGCTTAGCGTTAAAAGCGAGTATGGTTGTTTCACTGTGCTGCATGTGTCACCGCGAATCGCTACTTGATGCCTAGATTTCGATCCAAACATCGTCCGACTCCTAGTACTCGTTGCACTCAGTCCCGGCCTGGGCTTTTCCAGGGCTGTTAATAAATTTGTTAGGAGACATAACATGTCGAATCGTCAGAATGGCACCGTCAAGTGGTTCAACGATGAAAAAGGCTACGGCTTCATCACCCCACAGTCCGGTGACGACCTCTTCGTACACTTCAAAGCTATCCAGAGCGATGGCTTCAAGAGCCTGAAAGAAGGCCAGGCAGTGACTTTCGTCGCTACCCGTGGCCAGAAAGGCATGCAAGCTGAGGAAGTTCAGGTTGTATAACCTGCACTAACCTCGCTTGATAAAAAGCCCCGCCTAGTGCGGGGCTTTTTTATGGGCGCTTATTTATCTTCGCGCACGATGTGGCGCACTTGCGTGCGCCACTACCAAATCAGTCTTCGCTGATTACGATGCTCGGCATTGCCTGCTGCGCACCGCCCTGGGCAATCCGCGCACCAACGTTGCGTGCGGTTTCCTGATAGATCATCGCGATCTGGCTTTCAGGGTCGGCGATGGTGGTTGGTTTACCGCCATCGGACTGCATACGGATGGCCATCGACAACGGCAAGGACGCCAGCAGATCGACACCAAACTGCGCCGCCAGCTTCTCGCCACCACCATCACCGAACAGATGCTCGGCATGCCCGCAGTTCGAGCAGATATGCACGGCCATATTTTCCACCACGCCGAGCACCGGGATATTCACTTTGCGGAACATCTCCACGCCCTTCTTCGCATCCAGCAAGGCCAGATCCTGCGGCGTGGTAACGATCACCGCGCCGGCCACCGGCACCTTTTGCGCCAGGGTCAGCTGGATGTCGCCGGTACCAGGCGGCATATCGACCACCAGATAATCCAGGTCATCCCAGGCGGTCTGGGTGATCAACTGCAGCAGCGCGCCTGACACCATGGGCCCGCGCCACACCACCGGGGTGTTTTCGTCGGTGAGGAAGGCCATGGACATCACTTCAACGCCATGCGCCTTGAGCGGTACAAACCACTTCTGGTTCTTAACCTGCGGCCGCGTACCTTCCGGGATACCGAACATGATGCCTTGACTCGGCCCATAGATATCCGCATCGAGAATGCCGACCTTGGCGCCTTCACGGGCCAGCGCCAGCGCCAAGTTGGCCGCAGTAGTGGACTTGCCCACGCCGCCCTTACCAGAGGCCACGGCAATCACGTTCTTCACATTGGCCAGCGCCGGAACCTGATCCTGCGCCTTGTGCGCTTCGATCACGCAGTCGACCTGCACCTGCGCACGCTCGACGCCGTCGAGCCCTTCCAGAGCCATCTGCAGCATCTGCGCCCAGCCACTTTTGAACAGCCCAGCCGCGTAGCCCAACTGCAGACGCACCTTGACCTGCCCACCCTGAATATCCACTTCACGCAGGCAACCGGCGCTGACTGGGTCCTGATTCAGGTGCGGGTCGGTGTATTGGGACAAGGCGGCTTCGACCGCTGCGCGGGTAACGACACTCATGGAAGGCTCCGAAAGGCTGAGTAAAGCAGGCAGGCATCTTACCCCAGGCTAACTCCATAGGCGCGCACCGGCAGGCATTGCCCGTGCAAGGATGAAAAATATCCGCCGCACCTATATAGTTGCCGGCTTCCCTGAGTTACCAGTGCAGCCGATCCCATGAGCCAAGCCCGCAAGATTCTCGTCACCAGCGCCCTGCCCTACGCCAACGGTTCGATCCACCTTGGCCATATGCTCGAGTACATCCAGACCGACATGTGGGTGCGTTTCCAGAAGCTGCGCGGCAACCAGGCCATCTACGTCTGCGCCGACGACGCGCATGGCTCGGCGATCATGCTGCGCGCCGAAAAGGAAGGCATTACCCCCGAGCAACTGATTGCCAATGTGCAGGCCGAACACACCGCCGACTTTGCCGATTTTGGGGTCAATTTCGATAACTACCATTCGACCCACTCGGACGAGAACCGCGAGTTGTCTGCGGCCATCTACCTGAAGTTGCGCGACGCCGGGCATATCGCCACCCGCTCGGTGACTCAATACTTCGACCCCGAAAAAGGCATGTTCCTCGCCGACCGCTTTATCAAAGGCACTTGCCCCAAGTGCGCGGCCGAAGATCAGTACGGCGACAACTGCGAAAAATGCGGCGCCACCTACGAGCCGACCGAGCTGAAGAACCCGCGCTCAGCCATCTCCGGCGCGGTGCCAGAACTGCGCGACTCCAAACACTTCTTCTTCAAACTGCCGGACTTCGAGGCCATGCTGAAAAGCTGGACCCGTGGCGGCGCGCTGCAGGACGCAGTGGCCAACAAGATCGCCGAATGGCTGGATTCCGGCCTGCAGGAATGGGACATCAGCCGTGACGCGCCCTACTTCGGCTTCGAGATCCCCGACGAGCCGGGCAAATACTTCTACGTCTGGCTGGACGCGCCAATCGGCTATATGGCCAGTTTCAAGAACCTCTGTTCCAAGCGCCCGGAGCTGGACTTCGACGCGTTCTGGAACAAGGATTCGACCGCCGAGCTGTACCACTTTATCGGCAAGGACATCGTCAACTTCCACGCCCTGTTCTGGCCAGCCATGCTCGAAGGCGCAGGCCTGCGCAAGCCAACCGCAGTGGCCGTACACGGCTACCTGACAGTCAACGGACAGAAGATGTCCAAGTCACGCGGCACCTTTATCAAGGCGCGCACCTACCTGGATCACCTCAACCCGGAATACCTGCGCTACTACTACGCGGCCAAGCTGGGCCGTGGCGTGGATGACCTCGACCTGAACTTGGAAGACTTCGTACAGAAGGTCAACTCGGACCTGGTCGGCAAGGTGGTGAATATCGCCAGCCGCTGCGCCGGCTTCATCCACAAAGGCAACAACGGCCTGCTGGTGGCCGGCAATGCCGCACCCGAGCTAACTGAAGCCTTCCAGGCCGCCGCACCAAGCATCGCCGAAGCCTATGAAGCACGCGACTTTGCCCGCGCCATGCGTGAAATCATGGCCCTGGCCGACCGCGCCAACGCCTGGATCGCCGACAAGGCGCCCTGGTCCCTGGCCAAACAGGACGGTAAGCAGGATGAAGTGCAGGCCATCTGCGCCCTGGGCGTCAACCTGTTCCGCCAGTTGGTGATCTTCCTGAAACCAGTCCTGCCGCAGCTGGCCAGCGACGCCGAGGCCTTCCTCAATGTCGCTCCGTTGACCTGGGACGATCACCAGACGCTATTGGCCAACCATCAACTGAACCCGTTCAGCGCCCTGTTGACCCGTATCGAGCCTGCAAAAATCGACGCCATGATCGAAGCCTCCAAAGAAGACCTGGCCGCCAGCGAAGCCGCTCCAGCAGCCGCTGGCAACGGCGAGCTGACGAAAGACCCACTGGCTGCCGAAATCGCCTTCGACGCCTTTGCCGCGGTCGACCTGCGTATCGCCCTGATCGAGAAGTGCGAGTTCGTTGAGGGTGCCGACAAGCTGCTGCGCCTGACTTTGGATATCGGCGACGCCAAGCGCAATGTGTTCAGCGGTATCAAGAGCGCCTACCCGGACCCAAGCAAGCTGGAAGGCCGTCTGACCCTGTACGTAGCCAACCTGGCCGCGCGCAAGATGAAGTTCGGCATCAGCGAAGGCATGGTGCTGGCGGCCGGCCCTGGCGGTGAAGAGATTTACCTGCTCAGCCCAGACAGCGGTGCCAAGCCGGGCCAGCGGGTTAAGTAAACCTGCGAGTCGATAGCGCAGGCGATAACCACCGACTGCGCTAGCCTTATGGCAGTACCTCAGGACTGCTGATCCGGCTTGTATGGCCGGTTCGGCTTACCGATAATAGCCACCCCTTTCCTGCGGCCTTTGCCCGTCCATCAATGGAACCCGCAATGACCGAACTCGCCTTGATCATGGTCAGCGCCATCCTGGTCAACAACTTCGTGTTGGTCCAGTTCCTTGGCCTATGTCCCTTTATGGGCGTCTCGAAGAAGATCGAGACGGCTATCGGTCTGTCCCTGGCCACCACCTTCGTGCTGACCCTGGCCGCCATGTGCAGCTACCTGGTGCAGCAGTACGTGCTCAAGCCGCTGGATATCGAATACCTGCGCACCATCAGCTTTATTCTGGTGATTGCCGTGGTGGTGCAGTTCACCGAAATGGTGGTGAACAAGACCAGCCCGCTGCTGTACCGCGTGCTCGGCATCTTCCTGCCGCTGATCACCACTAACTGCATCGTTCTGGGCGTGGCCCTGCTCAACGCCAACAAGGCCGAATTCACCTTTATCACCGCCACCGCCAACGGCTTTGCCGCCGGCCTCGGCTTCTCTCTGGTGCTGGTGTTGTTCGCCGCCATGCGTGAGCGCATCGCCATCGCCGATGTGCCGAAATCCTTTCAGGGCGCGGCCATCGGCATGATCACCGCAGGGCTTATGTCCCTGGCCTTTATGGGCTTTACCGGGCTGATCAAGCTATGAGCCTGGTGCTGATCGCCGTTCTCGCCCTGCTCGCCCTGTGCCTGGTGGCCGGCGCCATCCTTGGTTTCGCGGCCGTGCGCTTTAAGGTCGAAGGCAATCCGATTGCCGAACAGATCAACGCCCTGCTGCCGCAAACCCAGTGCGGCCAATGCGGTTATCCGGGCTGCAAGCCCTACGCCGAGGCGATTGCCGGCGGCGACAAGATCAACAAATGCCCACCCGGCGGCGAAGCCACCATCCAGGCGCTGGCTGACCTGCTCGACGTTGAAGCCGAGCCGCTGGACGCCGTGGAAGGCGAAAAGCCGCAAATGGTCGCCTATATCCGCGAAGCCGAGTGCATCGGCTGCACCAAGTGCATCCAGGCCTGCCCAGTGGACGCCATCGTCGGCGCGGCCAAACAGATGCACACGGTGATCGTCAGCGAATGCACTGGCTGTGACCTGTGCGTCGAACCCTGCCCGGTGGACTGCATCGACATGCTCGAAGTCGGCAGCACCGTACAAAGCTGGAAATGGGAAAAACCCCTGCTGCCCGGCCAACTGATTGCCAGCGACCGGGAGCAGGCGGCATGAGCGCATTGCACAAGGCTGAAGCACTGATCTGGGATATCCCCGGCGGCATTCACCCGGCCGAGCGCAAGGAGCTGTCCAACCGCACGCCGATCCAGCCGGCGCCGCTGCCCAAGCGCCTGACGCTGCCGCTCAACCAGCATATCGGCGCGCCCGCAGAACCCGTGATAACCGTGGGTGAGCGCGTGCTGAAAGGCCAACTGATCGCCGCTGCCACAGGTTTTGTCAGCGTACCGGTGCACGCGCCGACCTCCGGCACCGTGAGCTTTATCGGCCCGCAGCCTTACCCGCATGTATCAGGCATGCTCGCCCCGGCCATCGTGATCGACAGCGATGGGCTGGATAAATGGATCGAGCTGACCCCACAAGCTGACTATCGCCATCTGGAAAGCAGCGCTCTGGTTGAGCTGATTCGCCAGGCAGGGATCAGCGGCCTGGGCGGCGCGGGCTTCCCCACCGCAGTGAAACTCAACGCGCGGCCGACGCAGAAGATCCACACGCTGATCATCAATGGCACCGAGTGCGAACCCTATATCAGCGCCGACGATCTGCTCATGCGCGAACGCGCCAACGAGCTGATCAGCGGCATCGACATTCTGGTGCAGCTGATCCAGCCGGATCAGGTGCTGATTGGCATCGAAGACAACAAGCCCGAAGCCATCGCCGCAGTGCGCAGCGCGCTGAACGAGCGCAGCTATCAGCTCAAGGTCTTCCCCACCAAGTACCCATCCGGTGGCGAAAAGCAGCTGATCCAGATCCTAACCGGCGTGGAAGTGCCGAGCGGCGGCCTGCCGGCGGATATCGGCATGCTTTGCCAGAACGTAGGCACCTGCGTGGCCATTCATAACGCGGTGATCCACGGCAAACCGCTGATCTCGCGCATCACCACCCTCACCGGCGAAGCTCTGGCCCAGCCGATGAACGTCGAGGTGCTGCTCGGCACCCCGGTGGGTGAACTGCTGGAGTTTGCCGGCCTGGACCGCAGCAAGTTGAACCGCCTGATCATGGGCGGCCCGATGATGGGCTTTACCCTGCCCGACTTCGCCGTACCCGTGATCAAGACCACCAACTGCCTGCTGGCCTCGACCACCGCCGAGCTACCACCGCCACCGCCGGCCATGCCATGCATCCGCTGCGGCGAATGCGCCGAAGCCTGTCCGGCCAGCCTGCTACCACAGCAGCTGCACTTCTTCGCCATCGGCCAAGAACACGAGCAACTCAAGGCGCACAACCTGTTCGACTGCATTGAGTGCGGCGCATGCGCATATGTCTGCCCGTCGAGCATTCCCCTGGTGCAGTACTACCGCGCGGCCAAGGGTGAGATTCGCGATCTGGAGCAGAAACAGCTCAAGGCCGAGCAGTCGAAACAACGCTTCGAGCTGCGTCAGGAACGCCTGCGCCGCGCCGAAGAACAGAAGGAAGCCGAGCGCCAGGCCCGCGCAGCCAAAGCGGCGCAAGCCAAGGCCGCTCAGGCCCAAGCCGCACCCGCTGCAGCCAGCAGCGATGCAGCAGCGGCCAAACCGGCCGGGCTGAGCGATGAACAGAAGAAGCTAAAGATCGAAGCCAGCATGGCCCAGGTCGCCCTGAAGAAAGCCGAAAAGCAGCTGGCAACCCACGCCAGCCCCGAGCTGCAGGCCCAGGTCGACGAACTACGCAGCGCTGCAGCCATCGCCCAGCAAGCGCTCGACAGCGCCATGGCCGCCAACCCGCCTGCACCGGCCGCAGCGCCAGCAGCCGACGATGGCGCATTGAAAAAGGCCAAAATCGACGCCGCCATGCTGCGCGCCCAAGTGCGCAAGCTGGAAAAGCTAGAAGCACCCAGCGATGAGCAGCAAAGCGAACTGCAACAACTGCGCGACCAGCTGGAAGCCGCAGAAAAGTTGCTGGCCAGCCTGGAAGCTCAAGCGCCGGCACCAGCCGCCAAACCGGCTGCCGACGATGGCGCACTGAAAAAGGCCAAGATCGATGCCGCCATGCTGCGCGCCCAGGTGCGCAAGCTGGAAAAGCTCGAAGCACCCAGCGATGAGCAACAAAGCGAATTGCAGCAACTGCGCAGCCAGCTGGAAGCCGCAGAGAAGCTTCTAGTCAGCCTGGAAGCCCAGGCACCGGCCGCGCCCGTAAAAGCGCCTGATACAGAAGCCCCCGACCCGCTGAAAAAAGCCAAGATCGAATTAGCGATGAAACGTGCCGAACTGAAAAAAGCCGAGAAAGCCGGCAGCGATGAAGCCGCGCTTGGCAGCCTACGCGAAGCATTGGCGGCCGCCGAGCAGGCGCTGCACCAGGCCGAGGATGCATCTGGCAAGCCCGCGCCAGAGTTGGTGCGCACCGACAAGAAGCCAATCGATGAAACTACCCGCGCGCTGAAGACCGAAGTGGCCTTTGCCCGCGCCGATCTGCGCAAACTTGAACGCGACACCGACAGCCCAGCCGACGCCCTGGAAGCCGCACGCCAGCGCCTGGCGGATGCTGAAAGCCAATTACAGGAACACGCAGCCAGCTGATAACAGCCCTGTGTAGCCAACCCAAGCAACAACCGGAGTGCCAATGGCCCTGCCCCGTATCACATCGCCCCATGCCAAGGGCAGCAACCGCACCCAGCAAGTGATGCTGCAGGTGCTGCTGGCTACGGTGCCGGGCATTCTCGCCCTGACCTGGCTGTTCGGCGCCGGCACCCTGATAAACCTGCTGTGGGCCAGCGCCTGCGCACTGGGTTTTGAAGCGGCTATCCTGGCGCTGCGCAAGCGCCCGGTGCTGTTCTTCCTCAAGGACTACAGCGTACTGGTCACCGCTGTGCTCCTGGCCCTGGCGCTGCCGCCCTATTCGCCTTGGTGGCTGACGCTAGTGGCCATCGGTTTTGCTGTGCTGTTTGGCAAGCAGCTGTATGGCGGCCTCGGGCAGAACCCGTTCAACCCGGCCATGCTCGGCTATGTGGTGGTGCTGATTTCCTTCCCGGTGGAGATGACCAGCTGGCCAGCCCCGCATACGGTCGGCCTGCTCGAAGGGCTGCAACAGATTCTCGGGATCGCCAGCCTGCCTGACGGCTGGGCCCAGGCCACTGCGCTGGACGCACTGAAGGTTAATAAGAGCCTGACCATCGACGAGCTGTGGGCGCAGAACCCCGCGTTTGGCTATCTCGGCGGCGCCGCCACCGAGGCGGTCAATCTGGCCTTCCTCGCCGGCGGCCTGTACCTGCTGCACAAGCGCCTGTTCACCTGGCATGCACCGGTTGGCATGCTCGCCGCCCTGGCGCTGATGAGCCTGCTGTTCTGGAACGGCTCGGGCTCGGACTCCCACGGCTCGCCGCTGTTTCACCTGCTGACCGGCGCGACCATGCTCGGCGCCTTCTTTATCGTCACCGATCCGGTCAGTGGCGCCACCAGTAACCTCGGCCGGCTGATTTTCGGCATAGGCGTTGGCGTGCTGGTGTATGTGATTCGCGCCTGGGGCGGTTACCCGGACGGCGTGGCCTTCGCCGTGCTACTGATGAACCTGGCGGCACCGACCATCGACTACTACACGCGGCCGCGCACCTACGGCCACCGTAAGCCGACACGCGGCTTCAAGTTGGGAGAGTAACCGTGGCCCTGCCTGAAATTAGCCGCTCGATGTTGAAAAACGCCCTGGTGCTCGGGCTGTTCGCCATTGTCACCGTGGGCCTGGTGGCCGTACTGCAACAAGCCACTGCCGGGCGCATTGCCAACGCGGAGCGCGAAGCCCAGGTGCGCGCCCTGAGCGAAATTCTGCCCCAGAACAGCTACGACAACCACCTGCTGGATAACAGCATCCAGCTGCACGATCCGCTGCTCGGCAGTAAATCGCCACAGACCGCCTATATCGCCCTGAAAGACGGCAAACCCAGCGCGGTGATCCTGCGTGCCACCGCGCCGGACGGTTACAGCGGCGCGATCCATTTGCTGATCGGCATCCACGCCGATGGCCGCCTGGCAGGCGTGCGTGTACTCGGCCACAGGGAAACCCCCGGTCTGGGCGACAAGATCGAGCTGGCCAAGAGCGCATGGATTCGCAGCTTCGACGGCAAGTCATTGAGCAATCCCGACGAGGATGGCTGGGCGGTGAAGAAAGATCGCGGCGAATTCGACCAGTTTGCCGGCGCCACCATCACCCCGCGCGCGGTGGTCAAGGCCGTGCATAAGGCCCTGCAGTATTTCGATGCCAATCAAGAGCAGCTGTTCGCAGCCCAGGTGAAGTCCAATGGCTAGTCCCAGCTACCGCGAAATCACCCTTAACGGCCTGTGGAAGAACAACCCCGCGCTGGTGCAACTACTCGGCCTCTGCCCGCTGCTCGGGGTAAGCAACTCGGCGGTCAACGCCCTCGGCCTGGCCCTGGCCAGCGCCGTGGTGCTGGTGTGCTCCAACACCGCAGTTTCGCTGGTACGCGGCGTGGTCAACACAGCAGTGCGGTTGCCGGCCTTTGTGATGATCATCGCCGCCCTGACCACCTGCATCGAACTGCTGATGCAGGCCTTCACCTACGAGCTGTACCAGATTCTCGGCATCTTCATTCCTTTGATCACCACCAACTGCGTGATCCTCGGCCGCGCTGACGGCTTCGCAGCGAAGAACGACCCGGCCCGCGCCGCCTATGACGGCCTGATGATGGGCCTGGGCTTTGGCGTGGTGCTGGTGATGATCGGCGCCCTGCGCGAGCTGTTCGGCACCGGCGCAGTGTTCGCCAATATGCACCTGCTGTTCGGCCCTATCGCCACCAACTGGCAGCTGACGTTGATCCCCGAGTACAAGGGCTTCCTGCTGGCCATCCTGCCGCCAGGCGCCTTTATCGTGCTGGGCCTGCTGATCGCCTGCAAAAACCGTGTGGACGAAGTGCTGGCCGAACGGGCCAAGGCGCAGCAGGTCGATACCCCAGTGCAAAGCCGCCGCGTACGGGTGACCGGAGTGATTGAGTGAACGCAGCCAAACGCTACGAAATCTTCCGCCGCCTGCATGAAGACAACCCCGAACCAAAGACCGAGCTGGCCTACAGCACGCCGTTCGAGCTTTTGGTAGCAGTCACACTGTCCGCCCAGGCCACCGACGTCAGCGTCAACAAGGCCACGGCCAAATTGTTCCCGGTAGCCAACACCCCGGAAGCGATCTACGCCCTAGGCGTCGAGGGGTTGAGCGCGTATATCAAGACCATCGGCCTGTACAACAGCAAGGCAAAGAACGTTATCGAGGCCTGCCGCATCCTGATCGAGAAGCATGGCAGTCAGGTACCGGACAATCGCGAAGACCTTGAAGCCCTGCCTGGGGTCGGGCGCAAGACCGCTAACGTGGTGCTCAACACCGCGTTTCGCCAGCTCACGATGGCGGTGGACACGCATATCTTCCGCGTCAGCAACCGCACCGGTATCGCCCCGGGCAAGAATGTCGTGGAAGTGGAAAAGAAGCTGATGAAGTTCGTGCCCAAGGAATTTCTTCTCGATTCACACCACTGGCTGATCCTCCACGGCCGCTATGTGTGCCAGGCGCGCAAGCCACGCTGCGGCAGCTGCCGCATCGAAGACCTGTGCGAATACAAACAGAAAACCTCCGACGATTGAGCCGCTATTCAGCCGCTCAATAAGCTGATTGAAAAAATCTTTTTTACCCGCTCAGGTTTTGCCGCTATAAGGTGCGCAAATGGCCCTAGTAGCCTGGAGCGGATTTGATGAGCACTGATAAAGAAGAACTTGAGCTCGACGAAGATTTTGTTGCCGAAGAAGCGGATGAAGCCGAAGCACCGGTAGAGGTTGCCAAGACCAACCTGACCAAGCGCCGCATCATCGACAACTTCCTCGAAGAGCGCCGCCTGCACAAGCAATTGGCCGAATACGACTTCGACCTCTAACGCCGCCAGCAACAAAAAGCCCCGCTACACTGCGGGGCTTTTTGTTGATCAGCAAACAGCCTGCAAGCTGCGTCGTGAACACTTGTTGGCATACATCGCAGCATCCGCCTGAGTCAGCAACTGCTCCAGGCTTTGATCAGCCTGCAACGACGACTCCGCCGTGCCCACGCTTAACGACAATGGCCGCCCCGTGCGCTGACGGAAGGTCTGCAAGGCTTTGTCCAACCGCGTCAGCACTTCTTCACTGGTGCTGTAATGGCTGGCCAGCACCACGAACTCGTCGCCGCCAATCCGCGCCACCACATCGGTGGTGCGAAACAACGATTTGAGCAAATCGGCTGCGTCGACCAACATGCCATCGCCGGCAGCATGACCGAAACGGTCGTTGGCCAGCTTCAGGTAGTCCAGATCGACATACAGCAGCAGGCTGCGCCCCCGCCGCCTGCGCGCGACCTGCAGCTCGCGCTCAGCCAGCAGCAGGAAGCCCCGGCGGTTGTACAAACCGGTCAGTTCATCGGTCAGCGACATCTGCCGCACCAACTGCTCGGCGCGCAGACGCTCGGCCACCTCGTCCTGCAGCAGCTGGTTGGCCTGCGCCAGTTGCGCCGTACGCTCCTCGACCCGCCGCTCCAGCTCGGCATACACCTGAACATTCTCCAGGGCCACCGAGGTGGCATCGGCCAGGGCTTGCAGCATCTCGACCTGATCGGCCGTGGCGCGGTACTGGCTGGCCCAATAGGTGCCAATTGCGCCGATAGGCTCCAGGGTGCGGATCGGCACCATGACCAGGCTTTTGACGAAGGTGGGTCGATAGGCGGCGTGGGGAATCCGATCATCCAGGTAGATGTCTTCGATCACCGTCGCCTGCCGGTTGAGCATGGCCCAACCGCTGATGCAGGCCTGCAGGGGAAAACGCTGACCTTTCCATAACGGACAGATGGCATCTTCATCGCGGTAAAAACACTGCTCGCCATCACGCAGAACAAAGGTGGCGCCATCGGCTCCCACCAATTCACGTGCGGCGTGGCGCACCACCTCGGCAACAGCATCCATATCCCTTGCCATGGACAACTCCTGCACGGCCCGAATCAGCCGCTTTGCATAGTTTCCGCTGGTCATGGAACACCTCGTCTGGCCGGGTAGATTGGCCATTCGCCTTGTAAGCCATTACTTACAAAGATAGCAGCTATCAGTCGGCGCGTGATGGCGACAACAGCTCGATTTTGTAGCCGTCCGGGTCTTCGACAAACGCCAGGATACTGGTGCCATGCTTCATCGGGCCTGGCTCGCGGGTGATCTTGCCGCCGCGGGTGCGAATGTCTTCGCAGGCCTTGTACACATCGGCTACTTCCAGGGCGATATGGCCGTAACCCGTGCCCAGCTCGTAGCTCTCCACACCCCAGTTATGGGTCAGCTCGATCACGCTGTTGTGCGCCTCATCGCCGTAACCGACGAAGGCCAGGGTGAACTGCCCTTCTGGATAATCCTTGCGACGTAGCAGGGTCATGCCCAGCACTTCGGTGTAGAACACGATGGATTTATCCATATCGCCGACGCGCAGCATGGTGTGCAGCAGTCTCATCAGGTATCTCCTCATCGTTGCCCATCTTGCGGGCTTATAAATGCAAACCCCGGCTTATGGCCGGGGCTTGGTGTGGCTCAGGTGCTCCAGTCTATCAGAGCATCTTGCGCCCTTTGCCCGCCGCGATGCGCATGCGCAGAGCGTTGAGCTTGATAAAGCCGCCAGCGTCGGCCTGGTTGTAGGCGCCGCCATCTTCTTCGAAGGTGGCGATATTGGCGTCGAACAGCGAATCATCAGACTTACGACCGGTGATAATCACGTTGCCTTTGTACAGCTTCATGCGTACCACGCCATTCACGTTGGCCTGGGAGGCGTCGATCATCTGTTGCAGCATCAGACGCTCAGGGCTCCACCAGAAACCGTTGTAGATCAGGCTGGCGTATTTCGGCATCAGCTCGTCTTTCAGGTGAGCGACTTCGCGGTCCAGGGTAATCGACTCAATGGCACGGTGGCCCTTAAGCATGATGGTGCCGCCGGGGGTCTCGTAGCAGCCACGGGACTTCATACCGACAAAACGGTTTTCGACGATATCCAGACGGCCGATGCCGTTCTCGCCGCCGATGCGGTTCAGTTCAGCCAGCACGGTGGCCGGGCTCATGTCCTTGCCGTCGATGGCAACGATGTCGCCCTTGCGGTAGGTCAGCTCGATATAGGTCGGTGCGTCTGGCGCGGCCTCGGGGGAGACAGTCCATTTCCACATGTCTTCTTCGTGCTCGGTCCAGGTGTCTTCCAGCACGCCGCCTTCATAGGAGATGTGCAGCAGGTTGGCATCCATGGAATAAGGCGATTTCTTCTTGCCGTGACGCTCGATCGGGATGGCGTGCTTCTCGGCGTAGTCCATCAGCTTCTCGCGCGACAGCAGGTCCCACTCGCGCCAAGGGGCAATCACTTTCACGCCTGGCTTGAGCGCATAGGCGCCCAGTTCGAAACGCACCTGGTCGTTACCTTTGCCGGTGGCGCCGTGGGAAATGGCGTCTGCGCCGGTTTCATTGGCGATTTCGATCAGGCGCTTGGCGATCAGCGGACGGGCAATCGAGGTACCCAGCAGGTATTCGCCTTCGTAGACGGTGTTGTCGCGGAACATCGGGTAGACGAAATCGCGGACGAATTCTTCGCGCAGGTCGTCGATGTAGATTTCCTTAACGCCCATGGCCTGAGCCTTGGCGCGTGCCGGCTCGACTTCCTCACCCTGGCCGAGATCCGCGGTGAAGGTCACCACTTCGCAGTTATAGGTATCTTGCAGCCACTTGAGGATCACGGAAGTGTCCAGGCCACCGGAATATGCCAGGACTACCTTGTTTACGTCGGCCATGCCATCAACTCCACGGGGTTGTGCGGGAAAACCGACGATTCTACTGCCCATGCCGCCTGATTTACAGAGGCGCGACAGCTTGTGACGACCAAGCGACGGATAATTGTTGGACAACAGACCAATAGCCGGCGCTAGGAGGTGGCCGCAGGATCAGTCGCCTCAGGCGCTGGAGCAGGTGCAGGCGGCACTGCAGCTTCCGGCACCCGGTCGAGGAGAATGGTTACCCGACGATTCTTTGCCCGATTGGCTTCATTGTTGTTCGGCGCCACCGGGTAGCGCTCACCATGAAAACGCATGGTGATCTGCTCGGCGGGAATGCCGTTGGCTTTGAGATATTCCATCACGGCCAGCGCGCGGCGGCGCGACAGATCGCGGTTGGTCAGACGATTGCCGCCATTGTCAGCATGACCATCGAGCTGAATGCGATTGACGCTAGGGTCGGCCTTGAGAAAGCTGAGGATAATATCCAGCTTGGCCTGGGCCAGCGGTTCCAGGTCGATACCGCCACCCGGAAAACCGACCTGGCTTTTGCGCACCTGATCGAAATTCACCGGCAGCAGTTTGGCCGTGCAATCCAGGTACTCGTTATAGGCCTTGTTGAATTTGGCCGGCAGCAAGCGCACTTCAACCGCATCACCGCCCATCGCCGCACGATGGCGCACCACGGGGCTGCGCCCTTCCAACAGGCCAGTGAGTAAGCGCGTGCCCTGCTCCTGGGAACTGTTGAACAGCACCTCGGCGGGCACCACGCTGACCGAACCCAGGTTGATATCACCGCGCCCCGGCTGCCAGGGCGCA
This sequence comes from Pseudomonas sp., assembly GCF_030690725.1. Classification (GTDB taxonomy): domain Bacteria; phylum Pseudomonadota; class Gammaproteobacteria; order Pseudomonadales; family Pseudomonadaceae; genus Aquipseudomonas. Next base: position 50,259 of record NZ_JAUYGD010000010.1, read on the forward strand.
GCCGCCGCCAGTAAGGTGGCATTCCCGGCACCCAGCCAGCGCTCACGGGCTTTCAGGCTGAAGGTGACCTGCTCGCCAGCCCGGCGTACAAACACTCCGGAGCCAAAATCGGTGATGGGTTGCGACAAACGGCACTCGAACTGATCACCTTCGACCTGCCACTCGATCTTCTCCAGACGCGTCTGGAAGCTGATGGCTAGGACGGGCTGGCTTGCCAGCAGGCAAAGCACCGCGAGTGGGTAGGGTCGCACGACAGACTCCAGGGAATACGGCTTACCCTCTGTCTATCGGTGCCACGGCGGAAAACTTGAGCAGCGCTTTATGCCGCTTATGCAAGTCGGGCCACAGCACAACCCGGCCTTCAGTCAGCTTTACCTGTCGCGCCCGCTTTCAACGTGCTGCCACGGGGCTTTTCCGGTAGCATTCTCGCCACGTTTTGCCCGCCTGGAAGCTTCCATGACTGACCGCCTTACCCTGCTGCGTCCCGACGACTGGCACATCCACCTGCGCGACGGTGGCGTTCTGCCGCATACCGTTGCCGATGTAGCCCGCACCTTCGGCCGCGCCATCATCATGCCCAACCTGGTGCCGCCGGTGCGCAACGCCAGCGAAGCCGATGCCTATCGCCAGCGTATTCTTAGCGCCCGCCCTGCCGGCAGCCGCTTCGAGCCGCTGATGGTGCTGTACCTCACTGACCTGACCCAACCTGAAGATGTGCGCACCGCCAAAGCATCGGGCTTTGTACATGCGGCCAAGCTCTACCCGGCCGGTGCGACCACCAACTCCGATTCGGGCGTGACCAGCATCGACAAGATTTTCCCGGTGCTCGAAGCCATGGCCGAAGTTGGCCTGCCGCTGCTGGTACACGGCGAAGTGACACGCAGCGAGATCGATGTATTCGACCGCGAGAAGATCTTTATCGGTGAGCACCTGAGCCGTGTGGTCGAGCGTTTCCCGACCCTGAAAGTGGTGTTCGAACACATCACCACCCGCGATGCGGTGGAATTTGTGCAAGGCGCTTCGGCCAACGTCGGCGCCACCATCACCGCCCACCACCTGCTGTACAACCGCAACCACATGCTGGTTGGCGGTATTCGCCCGCACTTCTACTGCCTGCCGATTCTCAAGCGCAACACCCACCAGGAAGCCCTGCTGGATGCGGCCACCAGCGGCAATGCCAAGTTCTTCCTCGGCACCGACTCTGCCCCGCACGCCAAGCATGCCAAAGAAGCCGCCTGCGGCTGCGCCGGTTGCTACACCGCCTATGCGGCCATCGAGCTGTATGCCGAGGCCTTCGAGCAGCGCAATGCCCTGGACAAACTGGAAGCCTTCGCCAGCCTGAACGGCCCGGACTTCTACGGCCTGCCGCGCAACAGCGACAGCATCACCCTGGTGCGTGAAGACTGGACCGCACCTGCCAGCCTGCCGCTGGGCGATCAAACCGTTATCCCGCTGCGCGCCGGTGAAACCCTGCGCTGGCGCCTGCTGGAGAACCACGCGTGAGTGAAGACCTGTACGACGATGAAGCCGAAAGCGGCAGCCACTCCGGCCCGCGCCACCCGATGGCCGCGCGCTTTCGTGGCTACCTGCCGGTAGTCGTGGACGTGGAAACCGGTGGCTTCAACTGCGCCACCGATGCCCTGCTGGAAATCGCTGCCACCACCATCGGCATGGACGAAGGCGGCTTCCTCTACCCGGAGCACACCCAGTTCTTCCGTATCGAGCCGTTTGAAGGCGCGAATATCGAACAAGCGGCGCTGGACTTCACCGGCATCAAGCTTGATCACCCGCTGCGCATGGCAGTGACCGAAGAGCACGCGCTGACGGAAATCTTCCGTGGCCTGCGCAAGTCGCTGAAAGCCAACAGCTGCAAGCGGGCAATCCTGGTCGGCCACAACAGCAGCTTTGACCTGGGCTTCCTTAATGCCGCGGTTAACCGCACTGGCATCAAGCGCAACCCGTTCCACCCGTTCTCCAGCTTCGACACCGCCACCCTGGCTGGTCTGGCGTACGGTCAAACCGTATTGGCCAAAGCCTGCCAGGCCGCTGGTATCGATTTTGACGGTAAGGAAGCGCACTCGGCACGTTACGACACCGAGAAGACTGCCGAGCTGTTCTGCGGCATCGTCAATCGCTGGAAAGAGATGGGTGGCTGGATGGATTTCGACGACTGAGGAGTAGCCCGGATGTAATCCGGGGCGATTCGTCACGATAGAAACCGCTCCCGGATTGCATCCGGGCTACCCAAATGCCGTTAATCTGGGCAAATAAAAAACGCCGCGATCCCAATGGGAATCGCGGCGTTTTTCGTAGTGAGTAGGTTGGGTCGGGCGGCGTTCCGTTGAGGCGCGTAGCGACGAAGCCCAACACGTCATGCCATCACCTGTTGGGCTTCGCTGCGCTCAGCGCCAACCTACAGCCAGACCACCTGCTGGCAATGGCCCGAATTGCCTCCGGGCCATCACTCTCACATCAGGCGCTTTGCGCCAGGTCCATCAACTCGCGGTTCGCCACAGCATACATGGCGTAATCGGTGTTGGTGGCCGCGCGCAGCTCGCCCAGCATGACCTTCCAGCGGTCCACCAGACGGCGGTGCTGATCCAGCCACACGCCGACCCGCTCTTCGATATCCGCAGGGCCTTCGGCCATTTGCAGTACCGACACGGTGATGGCGCGTTGCTGCCAGTCCAGGTCATCGCGGAAGGCTTCACGGGCCAGCGCTTGCCAGTTGTTTTCCACCGGCAGGCTGGTGATCTGCTGCAGGTACCAGGACAGCTCCAACGACCCGCCAATGGCAAAGTACGCCGCCGCGACACGAGCCGGCTCCTGCCCGGTCACGTCCGACGCCTCGATGATTGGCAACAAGGTGTACAGATGGCTGGTACCGGCGACCACGCGCGCCAGTTCTTCCGGCACACCAGCCTCGACATAACCCTGGAAGCGCGCCAGCCACTGCTCACGGGCCGGGCCTTCGAGCAGTTCGTCCAACCGGCCGACCAGTGCCTCGATGCGCGGCGCGAAATGCGCGACATCACGGGCAGCATCCAGATCATTACGGCGGCTACGCAGGAACCAGCGAGTAGCACGGCGGCCCAGGCGCATCAGCTCATCCATCAACTGCAGTTGCAGCTCGGCCGGGACCTTGTAGTCCAGCGCCTCGATCTGCTGCCACCAGTGCGGCAGACGGAACAGGTCACGCACGATCACATAGGCGCCGGCAACATTCGCCGCGCTCATGCCAGTGGACTCCTTCAGGCGCTGCACGAAGGTGATGCCCATATGGTTGACCAGATCGTTGGCGATCTGCGTGCTGACGATTTCGCGCTTGAGGCGATGGCGACGCATCGGTTCACCGAACTTCTTCGCCAGCAGCGGCGGGAAGGCGGTTTCCATTTCCCGCGCCAAATACTCGTCGTCCGGCACCAGGGACTTCAGCAGCGATTCCTTGAGGTCGATCTTGCTGTAGGAAATCAGCACGGACAGCTCCGGCCGAGTCAAGCCAAGACCATTGGCGGCGCGCTCGTTGAGTTCGTCATCGGTAGGCAGGAACTCCAGGGCGCGGTCCAACTTGCCGGCCGCTTCCAGGGCGCTCATCAGGCGTTTGTACTCACCGACCCGCTCACGGGCGCGGCGCTCGGCCAGCGACAATGCCTGGGTCTGCTTGTAGTTGTTGCCCAACACCAGGCCGCCGACTGCGTCGGTCATTTCCACCAGCAACTTGTTGCGCTGCTTGCCGGTCATATCGCCCGCGCCGACGATTTCGCCGAGCAGGATCTTGATGTTTACCTCGTGGTCGGAGCAGTCCACACCACCGGCGTTGTCGATAAAGTCGGTGTTGCTCTTGCCGCCATTGAGGCCGTACTCGACGCGGCCCAGCTGGGTCATGCCGAGGTTACCGCCCTCACCCACCACCTTGGCGCGCAGTTCGCGGCCGTCCACGCGCAATAGGTCGTTGGCCTTGTCGCCAACATCGGCGTGGCTTTCCTTGCTGGATTTGACGTAGGTGCCGATACCGCCGTTCCACAGCAGATCCACCGGTGCCTTGAGCAAGGCGTTCAGCAGTTCGTTAGGCGCCAGCTTGTCGGCGCTGATGTCGAAGCGCTCTTTCATCTGCGGGCTGATGGCGATGCTCTTGGCGCTACGTAGGAAAATGCCGCCGCCCGCCGAGATCAGCTTGGCGTCGTAATCGGCCCAGCTGGAGCGCGGCAGATCGAACAGACGCTGACGCTCAACAAAGCTCTTCGCCGCATCCGGATTCGGGTCGATAAAGATGTGCATATGGTTGAAGGCCGCGACCAGCTGCAGGCTTTCCGAAAGCAGCAGGCCGTTACCGAATACGTCGCCGGCCATGTCGCCAATGCCGATCACGGTGACGTTGTCCTTCTGCACGTCGATGCCGCGCTCACGGAAGTGGCGCTGCACCGAGACCCAGCCGCCCTTGGCGGTGATGCCCATGCCTTTGTGGTCGTAACCGGCCGAGCCGCCCGAGGCGAAGGCATCGTCCAGCCAGAAGCCGTATTCAGCAGCAATGCCGTTGGCGATATCGGAGAAGGTCGCGGTGCCTTTGTCGGCCGCTACCACCAGATACGGATCGTCGCCATCGTGGCGTACCACGTTCTGCGGTGGCACCACGGCGCCGTCTTTCAGGTTGTCGGTGATATCCAGCAGACCGCTGATAAAGATGCGGTAGCAGGCAATGCCCTCGGCCAGCACATCATCACGGCTGCCGCCGACCGGCATACGCCGTGGGATAAAGCCGCCCTTGGCGCCCATCGGCACGATGACCGCGTTCTTCACCTGCTGCGCCTTGACCAGGCCCAGCACCTCGGTGCGGAAGTCTTCCTCACGGTCCGACCAACGCAGGCCGCCACGGGCCACGTCGCCAAAGCGCAGGTGCACGCCTTCAACACGCGGCGAGTAGACAAAGATTTCGAACTTCGGCGTCGGCCGTGGAATATCCGGAATCGCCCGTGGGTTGAGTTTGAAGCTGAAGTAGGACTTGTTCTGCCCAGCCGCATCGGTCTGATAGAAGTTGGTGCGCAGGGTAGCTTTAATCAGGTCCAGGTAGCGGCGCAGGATGCGGTCTTCGTTAAGCACCGCAACGTTGTCCAGCGCGGCGAGGATCGCCTGCTCGAGCTTCTGCTGCTTGTCTTCCAGATCATCGGCGGTGAGCTTGCGCGCCAGGTAGAAACGCGTCTTGAACAGGCGCACCAGCTCCTTGGCGATATCAGCGTGGTTGACCAGGGTGCTGGCGATGTAGCTGAGGTCGAAGCCCAGACGAATCTGCTTGAGGTAGCGGGCGTAAGCACGCAGCAGCGCCACGTCACGCCATGGCATGGCGGCCATCAGCACCAGACGGTTGAAGCCGTCGTTCTCAGCTGCGCCGCCAACAATATTGACGAAAGCGCCTTGCAGGGTGTCGTTGAGCTGCTGGATGTCGACATCCAGGCCTTCGGCATAGGTGAAGGCGAAGTCGTGAATCCAGAACTCGCGGCCATCGGCGCGGCGCAGTTTGTAAGGGAACTCGCCCAGTACGCGCAGGCCGAGGTTCTCCAGAATCGGCAGCACGTCCGACAGTGGCAGTGGCGTATCGGCGTGGTAAAGCTTGCAGTGCAGCTGCTGCTCGCCCTGGGTCAGCGGCTGGTAGAAGCTCATCACCAGCTGACGCTCATTGTTCAGGCTAAGCAGGTGCTGCATGTCGACCACCGCCGAGTGCGGGGCGAAACGCTCGCGGTAGCCGGCCGGGAAGCCGCCGGGGAATTCGCTGAGCACTTCGGTGCCCTGAGCTTCGCCGAGGCTTTCGACGATCAGGCTGGTGTAATCGTCCTTCCACGAACGGCAGGCCTGGATCACTTCTTTTTCCAGGCGCAGCGGGTCGATCTGCACGCGATTCTTCGGGTCAACCTTGAGGATGAACTGCACCCGCGCCAGTACCGACTCGGAGAAGAAGGTCCAGAACTCGCAATCGGTGGCCTGCAGGCGCTCCATCAGCACCTGCTGGATCTTCATGCGGGTTTCGGTGGAGTACACATCACGCGGCACATAGGCCAGGCAGTAGCAGAAACGTCCATAAGGATCGCGGCGCAGGAACACGCGAATCTTGTTGCGTTCCTGAATCTGCACGATCGCCATGGTGGTGTTGAACAGTTCGTCCACCGGGGTCTGGAACAGGTCGTCACGCGGCAGCACTTCCAATACCTGAGCCAGCTCTTTGCCCAGGTGCGCGCTGCTGTCGAAACCGGAACGCTGCTTGATCACCGCCACCTTGCGGCGGATAAACGGAATGTTCCACACGCTCTCGGCATACACCGCCGAGGTGTACAGGCCCATAAAACGGCATTCTTTGACCACCTTGCCCTTGGCGTCCAGTTCGCGGATCGACACCAGGTCTGGATACGCCGGACGGTGCACGCGGCTTGGTACGGCCGCCTTGGCGAAGGACAGCAGCTGCGGCTCACGCAGGTAGGCCACCGCCTCCGGTTCGATATGCAACTCATCGGTCTTGAGGCCGCTGCGCAGGCGTTTGGACATGCCCAGCAGGGACTTCTCGTCGTAGACCATGCTGCCGCCGCCGGCGCTGTCGGCAACGGTGAATTCTTCATAACCGAGGAAGGTGAAGTGGTCGTCGAGCAACCAGCTCATGAATACCTTGATCTCTTCCAGCTCGGCGCCTTCAACCTTGAGCTTGGCTTTATCCAGCCAGGCAAGCAGTTCCTTGGCCTTGGCTTTCATCGGCTGGAAGTCGGCGACACTCAGACGTACATCGCTGAATACTTCGTGCAGGTCTTTTTCCAGGGTCTTCAATTCACCGACGTTGGAGCAGCGGTCAATCTCCAGGAACATCAGTGCTTCTTGCTGCACATCCTTGCCCTGGGCACCCTTGGGCAGGATTTCCTGCAGCTCGCCGCTCTTGTTGCGGCGCACGCTGAACACGCTGTTTTGCAGGGTGTGGATGCTGTAACCGCGACGGTTCAGCTCCATGCGCACGGAGTCGACCAGGAACGGAATGTCGCTGTGTAGAATTTCTACGGCAGTGTGGGTGGACTGCCAGCCATGTTTTTCATAATCGGGGTTGAATACCCGCACTTCGGGCTTGGCCGGTTCAAAACGCTCCAGCAACCGCCAGGACGACAAGGTGCAGCCGACCAGATCAGAGAGGCGACGCTGAGTCAGCTCCTCGAGGGCGATGATGCCGAAGAATTGCTCGGCGAACAGGGCTACTTGTGGCAGAGCCTGTTCACTGACGTGCTGCGCCAGCGCCGTTTGCAGGTGATGCTGAAAATCGGCTTTGCTGGCCGCCGTAAAGAACGCCATGGGTTTGCTCCGTTTGGCTTGTTATTCGTCAGGGGACTCGATCAAGGCAGTCGCGAGTAATGACCTTCGCCACAACCTTGTTGTTCAACGTTAGTCTAGGAGGCAGCGATTGCATTAAAGTGGCTGCCACTTAACTCTGGCGAGATTCAAGACTCGCTGGTCACATTTGCCGGATGAGCTTAACGATGGAACACCGTGAAGCGCTTGTCGCGCTGCGACATTTTCTTTCAAGTCAGATCCTCGGCCAGGAAAAACTCATCGAAAGGCTGCTGATTGCCTTGCTCGCCGATGGCCATATGCTGGTCGAAGGCGCTCCCGGTCTGGCCAAGACCAAGGCGATCAAGGAACTGGCCGAAGGTATCGAGGCCGAGTTCCACCGCATTCAGTTCACCCCCGACCTGCTTCCGGCCGATATCACCGGCACCGAGATCTATCGCCCGGAAACCGGCAGCTTCGTGTTTCAGCAGGGGCCGATCTTTCACAACCTGGTGCTGGCCGATGAAATCAACCGCGCCCCGGCCAAGGTGCAATCGGCGCTGCTCGAAGCCATGGCCGAGCGCCAGGTCAGCGTCGGGCGCAGCACCTACCACCTTTCGCCACTGTTTCTGGTGATGGCCACGCAGAACCCGATTGAGCAGGAAGGCACCTACGCGCTGCCCGAGGCGCAGTTGGACCGCTTCATGTTCGACATCAAGGTCGACTACCCCTCGGCCGACGAGGAGGAGAGGATCCTGGCCACTACGACGCGGAGCGAGAAGGTGGAGATCGCCAAGGTCCTGTCGGCCAAGGAGATCCTCAGGCTGCAGAAGCTGGTCGGCTCGGTGGCCGTGAGCCCCTACATCGTGCAGTATGTCTCCCGGCTGGTGCGGGCCACGCGCCCCGGCGACCCGACGGCG